>DASQZT010000157.1:0-4088 GCA_035638575.1 Bryobacteraceae bacterium | reverse complement strand
CCGGCAAACTGATCCGCCGCCAGGCGGAATCCGGTTGACTGTAGATCTCGCGCTTCATCTTATCGGAACGCCGGCGCAGAGTGATGAAGGAAATCCCTTCCCGGTTCAACTCCGAAAGCTTCTCGTAGGTGGTCAGTTGCGGGCAGGCGAAAGCGCCCAATGCCGCTTACTTTAGGCATAAACGGATGCTTGTAGGGCGGACCCCCTGGTCCGCGGCCGACGGCTAGAAGCTGAGCTTCAGGCCGAATTGAATGACGCGGTTCGCCTCGCCCGCGGAGGCCACGTTCGCGGAGCTTGGCAGCGATGCAGACACACAGCAGGTCTCGCCGAAAACGGTGCTGACAATGCTGGGTGAGCCGGTGCTGGCCGCCAGCGGAGAATAGAAGTTCGTATGGTTCAGAATATTGAACATCTCCGCGCGGAACTGCAGCTTGAATCGCTCCGTGATCGTGAAGTTCTTCAGAAAACCCGAGTCGAGGTTCCAGAAAATCGGAGCCCGCGCCTGGTTTCGTCCGCTGCCGATGGAGCCGGGCGGCGGAATGCAGAAATAAGTCTGGGTCCCGGTCACATTGACGCAGTTGTAATGTGGATCGCTCGCGTTGGTAATCAGGCCGCCGGTCTGGTACATGACGGGACCTTCGACGCCGGGGACGAACTGCAGGCTGCCGCGGTTGGTCGGCCCCTCAATGAGCGCGGCACTGGCGTGATAGCCGTTCTCGGTGGCTTCGCCGGCGCTAATCGTGTAGGGCTCGCCACTCTGGAACGTGTAAATCATGGTGGCTTGCCATCCGCCGACTATCTCGTCCAGCCACTTGGGCGCGTTCCCGAGGAAACGCTGGCCATGGCCAAACGGCAACTGGTAGACCACGTTCCCGATGACCACGTGGGTGTTGTTGAAATCCGAGAGCGAACGGTCCAGGCGGAAATTGTGAATGTCGGTCGGCGTGCGGGAGAAGCTGGTTCCGCTGATGTTGGCGCCGGTGGTGGCGGCGGTGGGGTCCACCGACATGTCGTCAATGGACTTGCTGAACGTATAGTTGAAATTGAACAACAGGTTGTTCTCGAAACGACGGCTGATGGTGAGGAACAAGCCGTGATAGTACGAGTCGCCGCCCGCGTCCTGATAGTAGATGGTCGTGAATTGCGGATTCGGGCGGAAGTAGTTTGCCGGGAATCCATGGGCGGTGATCGCGCTCGCCCCGGTCTGCTGGTCCAGCCGCGTCGCCATGTCGCCGATGTTGCCGCGCTGGAGGTCCGACAGCGATGTGCTGGTGGTGAGGAATGCGCTCGATGAGAGGTTCAGCAGCAGCGTTGGCGTTTGGCCGGTCACACCGGCGGGGCAACCCGTTCCATCGGCCTTGCACCCGGCCAGGACATCGGCTTGCGCCATGTCAAACGATTGCACGAACCCGGGCTGATCGATCGAGATCTGGTTCAGATTGTAGGCACGGTACAGGTGCGTACCGCGCTTGCCGACATAACCAATCTGGCCCACGATGCGCCCCGGCAACTCGCGCTGGATCGTGAGGTTCCATTCATGCACCGTGGGGTCCTGGAGATTAGGATCAAAGGCGCCAACCGTGGGAGCCAACCCATTGGGCGCGGCCGGCTGAGCCAGGGCCGCGGTAGGCGTCGCGGTGGGAGCTGGGATGCTGGTCGGGTAGCCGGTCGAGATGCGGTTGGCGGCGCCCGAGGGCGTCGAGCAACCCGCCGATGACGCGACGATGCCCGTCGTAGAGGTGGTGGTGACGCAACCGAGCATGAAGCCCGGAACGTTGCCGGCCATCGCCGTTACCTGGAAGCTCGACAGCGTGTCGAACATCATGGCATAGCCGGCCCGCACCGATGTCTTCGGGTCCGGGGACCAGGCAATGCCCAGCCGCGGCCCGACAGCCCCAATGTTGTTGTTCTTGAACCAATGATCGGCCTTCACGAAGGTCGCCGGTCCCTGCGAACCATCCAGCGGCGCGTTGGGAACCAAGGTCTGTTGCGCATCATAGGGCGCGGGGTTGAATTCCCAACGCAGGCCCGCGTTCACGGTCACGTTCGCGCGCACCTTCCACGAATCTTCCACGTAGCTGTCGTATTGGTGGAGGCGCGTGTAGACGGTGGCGAAACTGGCGGGGCCGTAGGTATTGTTTGTGAAGTTGGCCGGGAACGCCTGCGCGATCTCATAGGGGATCCCGGCTTCTTCCACAATCGCCTGCTGGAGCGTGGCGATGTCGCTCGAAAAGGGCGCGGTGGCCGCGTCCGTTCCGATCTGCGCCGGAATATTGTTGAAGTTGCCCTGCCGGCTGGCGCCGCGGAAAAGATCAATCGGCGTCACGCCGTTGGAACCGAAGAACCCGCGGCTGTCGTTGTGAATGTAGTCGCGGAAGTTGATTCCCCCCTGGAAGGTGTGCGCGCCGTGCACCTTGGTGAGGTTGTCCACGAGCTGCGGCGTGGTTACGTGGCGCTGCGTGTGCGGCGTGGTGCAATAAGGATCGGTGATGTTGCTGAAAGAGACCAGGAAGCAGCCATCGTCAAAAGCGGGAAGGCTGCCCGAGTTGGGATTCGCTTCCTTCAGATTGAAGGTGTATCCGAACCGGTTGTATCCCACCGTCAGCTCGTTGATCAGGGTAGTCGAGAAGGTATGGCGGTAGCCGGCCGCGAAGTTGCGGCCAAAACTGAGCGTTGAGCCCAGCGGCGGAAACCCGGGTAGGACCGCGGGGCGGCCATCGGGAAAGTCGGCGCTGGCATTGCGGGAACTCTCGAGCCAGCGCACGAACACATTATCGTTCGGCCCGAAGGTGTGGTCCACGCGGGCCATGATATACGGACCCGTAAACTTGACGGGCGTATTCCAACTGTAGCCGCCGATGTTCAGCCCGTCGCCGGCAGCTCCAAAATTGTTGGGCAGCGGCAAGCTCTGGACGAGCTTCATGGTGGCAGGATCGCCGCCAATTCCCATGGGGTCATTGGCGAAGATGTTGTAGCTGTCAACGCAGTTTTCGAAATTGTTACCCTGGCTGCACGTTGCAATGCCGGGCAGCAAGTTGCCACTGGCATCGACCAAGGCGGAGGAATTGCGCGTGTAGCTCTTGCCATTCGCCGTCACCGTTCCACGGACGAAACGGAAGATCCCGTTGCGCATACTGGAGGTGTATACCGCAGGCGTTGCGTGAACCTGGGCAATCGGCGCACTCTGATTCTGATTGTTACCTTGATAGCTGAAGAAGAAGAACGTCTTATCTTTGACGATCCTCCCGCCGACGTCGCCTCCATATTGGTTCAGCTTGAGGTCGGGCCGCGGCTGGCCGTTGTAGTTATTGAACCACTCGTTCGAGTTGTAGTCGCGATTGCGGTTGAACTCGAAGAGGTCCCCGTGGAACCGGTTGGAACCGGTCTTGGTCGCGATCATGACGTTGGCGCCGCTGTTGCGGCCCGTTTCCGCCGTGGCGTCCAGCGTGACCGTGCGGAACTCCTGGACGTTATCCGGAGTGAGGCGCTGGAGGTTGGTCTGCGGACTCGGCACCGTGGACTCGTTGGCGTCGATACCATCGATCGTAACGTTGTGCGAGCGATCCCGCGAGCCAAACACGTGCGTGCCCGAGCCGGTGTTCCCGTTGGTCCGCTGCACGACGCCCGGCTCCAGCGTCAGCAAGGACAGCGGATTCCGCCCGTTCAGCGGCAGCTCCTTGGCCTGCTCTTCGGTGACCACGTCGCTGATGGTCGCGTCGGAGGTGTTGACCCGCTCGTAGCTGCTGGCCACTTCGACCGTGGTGGTCATCGCGCCGACTTTTAAGCTGGCGTCCACAACCAGCGGCTGGCCTACCGTCAGCACGTTATGAGTGCTGACATAGGTTTCAAATCCCTGGTGGGACACAGTAACGGAATACAAGCCCGGCGGTATTGACGGAAACGCATAATTTCCCACGGAGGTTGTGGTGGCCGTATAGGTTACCCCGGTGGCTTCGTTTTTCAATTCAACCTTGGCGCCCGCTAACACAGCGCCGGAAATGTCTTTCACTTCGCCGGTGACCGTCGATCCGCTGACTTGGGCCCACACGCTGACCGCCAGCAGTGCGGCGACGATGGCAAATATCCAG
>DASQZT010000156.1:0-21285 GCA_035638575.1 Bryobacteraceae bacterium | reverse complement strand
GCCACCCGCGACCGGCCAAGGCCCATCGGCCCACGCCGTAGAAAGGCTTGATGAAAGCCGGGAGCGACCTGGCAGGGGGCGTTGGGGAACTCGTTGCGTAGGGCGCGATCCGCGACCGCCACGCGGGCATTGATCGTGGACGGAACCATTCCGGCTTGGACTATGGGTAGGCCAGAAAACCACTCCGAACTATACCGACGACTCCGCGGAGGTGGTAGCCCGGGGCCTGGGCAACCGGGACGCGGGCGGCGCGGCAGGGGTCGGCTCGCCGCACCAGTTGACGTATTGCCCGTGGTGCGGCGCCAAGATCGACCCCCGCCAGCAACACATCAAGGTGCAGAAGTATCCCGCCGAGGCGCGCACATTCATATATTGTGGCGACGAGGGCGGGCAGTGCCCGTTCACGCCGCGGCAGGCACCGAACGAAGGCTTGCCCGTGGTGGTTGTAGATGAAGAAATCTACCGGCGTGTGCCGGCGATGATCATCGCCACCGTGGACAAGTTTGCACAGATGCCCTGGAACGGCCGCATCCAGGCGCTTTTCGGGCAGGTCAGCGGCTGGTGCGAGCGGCACGGCTTCCGTTCGCCGGACCTGGACGACGCGGAGTCACATCCAGTCTATCGAGGCATGCCGCGAGCACGGACCACGCCCACACCGCTGTTGCGCCCCCCCGACCTGATCATCCAGGACGAATTGCACCTGATCAGCGGCCCGCTCGGGTCGTTGGTGGGGCTATACGAAACGGCTGTGGACAAGCTGTGCCGGTGGGAAGTGGACGGTCATAGCGTCCGGCCGAAGGTGATCGCCTCGACGGCCACGATCCGCCGCGCGCGTGACCAGGTGAGCGCAGTGTTCCAGCGGCAGGTCAACGTGTTCCCTCCGCCCGGACTGGACGCCACGGATAACTTCTTCGCACGCGAGCGCGAAATCTCGGAGGCCATGCCGGGCCGGCTATACCTTGGTATCTGCGCGCCCGGCCGGCGGCTCAAAGCGGCGCTGATCCGGGTTTATGTGGCGCTGCTCGCGTCGTCACAGACGGTGTACGCCCGCGTCGGCGTCAAAGGGGACCCGTGGATGACGCTGGTTGGCTATTTCAACTCCCTCCGGGAACTCGGGGGCATGCGCCGCCTGGTGGACGACGACGTGCGTAGTCGGTTGCGCCGGATGGACGAGCGCGGTCTTTCCAAGCGTGACCTGTACTCGTACAGCGCTGTGGAGGAGTTGACCTCCCGCAAGCAATCGACCGAGATTCCCGACATCCTGGACCGGATGGGCATTCCGTTCGACCCCGCGCTGGAGGCACGCAGGCGAGACCGCTCGGGTGGCGGCGCACGGGATCGCGAGCTGCTGCGTCGGCCGCTCGACGTGATGCTGGCCACCAACATGATCTCCGTGGGCGTGGACGTGCAGCGGCTGGGGCTCATGGTGGTTGCCGGGCAGCCGAAGGCCACATCGGAATACATACAGGCCACAAGCCGCGTCGGGCGCCGCAAGCCCGGGCTGGTGTTGACTGTCTATAACTGGACGCGGCCCCGGGACCTGTCGCACTACGAGACATTCCTGCACTACCATGCGACGTTCTACAAACATGTGGAGGCACTGTCTGTGACGCCGTTCGCACCTGGGGCCGTGGCGCGCGGGTTGACCGGCATCTTTGTCTCGTGCGTACGACTCATGGGCACGGCGTTCAACGCCAACACAACGGCCGGCCAGGTCGCTCGCGACCATCCGTTTGTGCGTGAGGCCATCGCCGAGATCGCCAGGCGAGCCGGGCTTGTTGGCTCGGGCCGCGACACCGAGGCCGAGGTGGCCGCGTTGCTTGAGCGGCGCGTGGATGGCTGGCTGCGGGAGGCGGGCAACATCGCTGGCGGCCGCACGCTGGGCTACCAGGGGTCCAGGGACGGCGTGACCGTGCCGCTCCTGCGCAAACCGGGAATAGAAAGCTGGACGGACTTCACCTGCCTCAACTCGCTGCGCGACGTGGAGCCTCCGGTAAACCTGGTGTTCTCGGACTTTGGAATGGACGAGCCGCCGCCCGTTGCACCCATCGTCGCGGGAGGAGACGACTGATGCCCCCGCCGCAGAGGACCAATGTGGGCGAAGTGCGCCCCAACCAGCTCATCCTGACGTACGGCGTGGGCTCGGTGATTGAGCTGCCGTACCTGTCGGCCATGGTGATGGGTCTGGAGGATTGGCCGGCCGCTCGCGCGGTCGCAATTTCCGAGGAGCGTCTCCTGCGCGCAGTGCGCCGACAACTTGGGGGGCAGGTGGAAAAGCTGCTTGCACCGCCCACAGTGCCAGACACTGCCGGCCGCCCGTTTAACCCGTTTGACGATGAGTGGAAGATCGGCGTGCCGGTGGCGCATTTCCCGCGCTGGCTGATGTGTCCGTACTGCCGAATCCTGGCGCCTATCAGCTCGGGGATTTTCACGTTCGAGCCGGAGCCTTATCGGCCGGATCGCGCGCGGTTCATTCACGCCAATTGCCCTCGTCCCGGCAGGCCGCCGGAGGCTCTGCCGGCCCGTTTCCTCGTGGCCTGTCCGAAAGGTCATCTGGACGATTTCCCATGGCTTGACTGGGTCCACCGCGGCGCGCAGTGCAACGGGCCGTTGCGGTTCCTGGAGACCGGCGCCTCCGGCGAGGCAGCCGACGTCCAGGTGAGGTGTGACACCTGCAAGACGGCCCGGTCTATGGCGCTGGTGTTTACTGATCAGGGCAAGAGCGAGATGCCGGCGTGCCGGGGTCGCCGGCCGCACCTCCGCGATTATGACCCGCAGGGCTGTACGGAGACCGTGAAACCGATCCTGCTGGGCGCCTCGAATAGCTGGTTTTCGATCCTCCTTTCGGCGCTCTCCGTACCGAGCCAGTCTGGCCGTTTGGAACAACTTCTGGAGCAGCAGTGGTCGGCCTTCGAACGAATCCGCGAGCGGCGGGATATCGAACTGCTGCGCACCTTCCAGGGCCTCCGCGACTTCGCCGATTTCACGGACGGCCAGATCTGGGAGGCACTAGAGAGGATGCGCCAGGGCGGCGATGCGCAGGAAGAGCGCGACCTGAAGGTGGCGGAGTGGGAGATCTTTTCGGCGGCGAATCTCATTCGCAACAGTCCTGACCTGCAACTCCGGCCGGTTCAGCCACCACCAGCCTACAGCCGCTGGATCGAACGGGTATTGCTAGTGGAACGGCTGCGCGAGGTGCGCGCGCTGGTTGCTTTCACCCGGATCGACCCTCCAGGCGAGGAAGGCCAAGCGATGCGCGCGCCCATCAGCCGTAACGCCCCGCGATGGGTCCCTGCGGCCGAGGTGCGTGGCGAAGGCATTTTCATCCAGTTCAATGAGTCCCAGATTGTCAATTGGGGCCTTCGGTGCGGTGACCTCGATCGACAGTTTCAGCGCGCGCACGCCGGCTGGCGAAGGAGCCGTGGGCTGGACCCCGACACAGGCTACCCTGGCCTCCGGTTCGTGCTTCTGCACTCCTTTGCCCATGCCGTGATCCGGCAGTTCTCGGTGGAGTGCGGCTACTCCATGGCCAGCTTGCGGGAGCGCATATACTCGCGGCCCCCTGGACAGGAGGCTCCAATGGCCGGCATCCTGATCTACACAGCAGCCCCCGATAGCGAAGGCAAGCTCGGCGGCCTGGTCAGCTTGGGCGAGACCCGGGAGTTAGGCCGCCACCTTCAAGCAGCCTTTGACAGCTTGGAGTTGTGCGCGTCGGATCCGCTGTGCGCCGAGAGCGTGCCGGAACAACAGTTCCTTTCGCTACACGGCTCAGCCTGCCACGCCTGCCTGTTCGCGCCTGAGACGTCCTGCGAGCGCGGAAACCGATACCTGGACCGCTCTGTCTTGGTCGAGACCGTGGAGCGGCGTGGCTGGTCATTCTTCGGGCAGTGATATGGACGCGAGCGAGCGCAAGTTGATCGAGGCGGCGGTGCGGTTCGCCGCGACGGCGCCGGCTGACGTGGTGGAGCAGTTGGCTGCCGGCATCTGGGGCCGGCTGACGGTAGGTGCAGCACAGGGCGCGCGGGATGCGGCCCAAGCCATCGGCAATCCCAGGCATCGGGCTTTGGCCGGCGATTTTGTGGAGGTCTGGCGGCTTGAAGCGCCAAGCGTGACCGCCTCCGAGGCGGCGATGGCGCTGCTATCCGCTGCTGCTACCGAGCAGGATCACCGCCGGCGTCAACGAATCGAACTCGTTTGGACTGGTCCCGCCACTGTTTCCATGCCCGCCCGACAGACCGTCGAACTTCTGGCAGGGATGATCGACGGGGCAGGTCGAGCGCTGACGTTGTCGAGCTTCGGCGTGTTCCCGGTATCGCGGATCGGCGAAGGCCTACGCGCCGCCGCTGCGCGCGGTGTAGCCGTCCGGGTAATCTTGGGCGACAGGCCGGCGGATGCCGACTGGCTGGACTGGCGCAACCAGCAGGCTTTCGGGCGCGCTCTGCCGGAGAACTTCGTCCTTTACCACTGGCCGCTGGAAAGCCGCTTGCGGGACAATGCCGGTAACCAAGGCCTCATGCACGTCAAATGCGCCGTCGCCGACGGCGAGCATCTGTTCCTGACCAGCGCCAACCTCAGCGGTAACGCGATGTCCATCAACATGGAACTCGGTGTCTGCATCCACGGTGGCACCCTCTCCAGGCAGGTCGAGCGCCATTTCGATGACCTAATCGCGCGAGGCACGCTCACAACGACCTGTGCTTAGGAAGAACCAGATCTCTGACCACTTTACGTCTGAAGTCGCCGGTCTTGCCTACTATGGCGCAATGTCTGCCAAACTCCTGCTCAAACGCGGAACCGACCGCCACGTAATAGAATAGAGCCGTTATGGCTGTCCCCAAACGTGACGGGCCGCTTCGAGTATTCATCTCTTACGCCCGACCGGATGAGCCCTTCCGCGAAGAGTTGGCCCAGCATCTGGCCGCTCTCACGATCTCGGGAGAGATCATTATCCTGCAAGACCGAGACATTCGTGCTGGTTCGAATTGGCAGAACGAGATAGCCGCCATACTGGATGAAGCTGATATCATACTACCGCTAATCAGCCCACTGTTTTTTCACTCGACTTTTTGCGTCAACGTCGAGCTGAAGCGAGCACTTGAAAGGGTAGCTGCTGGCGATGTGCTTCTGGTGCCAGTCCTGATACGACCGGTCGATTGGCAAGCTACGAATCTTTCCGTGTTCCAAGCACTACCGGAGGGTGGTAGACCAGTTTCGAAGTGGCCAGATCGCGATGATGCCTACGTCAATATCACTAGCAAATTGAGGGAAGCAATTGAGGAGCTTCTAGCAGTCCATCCAGAACCAACAAGTGATCTCCCTCGAGAGATCCATGCTCACGCTCCTGATGCAGCGTTTTGTCAAATGGAAGCCGCTCCATTGACCCAGTCTGCCGCCCATGCTGGCCCAACCACAGTTGCAGGCAAGCGCTCTGAAATGGAGGACCGCCATCCAGTCCCCGCAGTTGCGCCGGAACCCGAGGCTATCGTCCAGGCGCTACCAGCTACGACTTCAGCCTCCGAGCATAAAGCCGATGAACCGCTAGCCTTTCAAAATGCTACCGTTGGGAAAAAAACCACGGTCCGCCCAAATAGGTACGATTTTACGCATCCAGCCTCGGTCTTCTTTCGCGGCAGGACCCAGGAGCTCGATCGGCTGTGCGCGGCCATACACGGTGGGAAGAGTGCCGCAGTGTTTGGACTACAGAGAGTGGGTAAGACCTCATTAGTGGAGAGAGCGATTGAAATAACCGCTATACATCCTGAGGACTCGCCTACCATCATTCGGATCGACATGTTTTCGCAATGGGAGTCGTTCAAGAGCATTCTCGACTTTTTTAATGTAATAGCAAATGAGCTGGCGAAGGCTGAAGGCACAGAAGTTGTAACTCTTCAAAAATTACTCAATGAAGCCTATGGCAGTTCGTTCTCGGAGTATCATCTTCAGGACACCTTTCGTGGCATTTTACGAAAGTCAAAGAGGATTATCGGTCGGCCCATTGTCCTCTTCATCGACGAATTTCAGGAGGTCGAGCGGGCATTCGAGCGCGCAGCTAATCGCGGCATCCCAATGTCATTCGACTCAGGCGTAATACGATGGCTGGGCTCTCTGATCAAGGATCGAGATAACATTCTTCAGGTTGTTTTATGTTGCCGGTTTCAGGCGAAAGATCTGGAGCAACGTGAACGAATGGAACTGTTTAAGCTGTTGGAACTGATCGACCTAGGACCTCTCGATGAATCGTCTGCTCGATCTCTAATCAGAGACCCAGTTGCAGATTCAATACACTATGACGAAGAGTCAGTTAAGCGAGTACTTGAATTCACCGGTCGTTTTCCTTATTTCATTCAATACGTCGGATATGAGCTACTCACACGGCAACGAGTGATTCGTACGCGGCAGGTGCGCCGAAAAGACGTAGATGACTGTGCAGACGAGATTGTCGCGGCGCAGATCAACGAAGCGAGATTCAGTGTCTTATATGAAGATTTCAACAAGCTTGATGGTGGTCAACCGTGGAGAGTGATTCTATGTTTGGCTTCCGTTGCGAAGGGCGAACGCCAATTTGTAAGTTTTAGCGAGCTGGCCACAACATGCAGAGATCGCGCTGGTCTGAGGGACTTGGGACATTTTAGGGAAATTGTGAGATTGTTAGTGCTCACTCAGCTCATAAGTGAAGAGAAGAGGGGGCCTGAGCCGAGCTACTCCTTTGGTCCAGAGTTGCTGCGGCGTTGGTTACAGCAGCAGGGTCACACGCGAGCGCTTCGATAACTTCGACTATGTGGACCCCGAGTAGTTGATGCCAACTCGTATGTTCGATGCCGAAGTTCAGTGGGGCGGTACTCACTGCCGCCATTCAAGGCTTTGAATCACAGAAGAGACAAATCGACACCAAGATTGCCGAACTCAGGCAAATGCTCGACGGTGGCCGCCCAGAACCAGCAGCCGTGCCCGAAACTCCAAGGCGCAAACGGCGGAAGTTGAGTGCCGCGGCCCGAGCAAGGATGGCTGAAGGGCAAAGGAGAAGGTGGGCCGAGTCGAAGAGGGGAGCACAAACGACGACCCCGGCACCAGCCGCTCGGAGGCGGCGGAAGCTCAGTGCCGCCGGCAGGAAGCGGATTATCGCGGCGACAAAGGCGCGTTGGGCGCGGGTCAGAGCCGAGGCTAAGCGGACCAAGGCGTAAGAAGCAGCCGGGGCAGAGATGTCAGCAAGGCCGAGAAACGGCTGACAACGATGTTTTGCTGAAGGCGCCGCTGAAGGCGGCACCGAAGGCCGGTTCGCGAATCCGACGCGACGTGGTTTTCGGTTCCAATCCGATCTGCCCCGGTAATGGAACAGAGCGTGGACCATAGTCGACGCGATGGTTCTTGGCAGCGTCTAACGGGCGTTACGGCGTCACGGCTCAATTGGCAGACTGAGCTGGGTTCGGGCAGGGGTCGGTGTTAGCAAATCTACGGGTGGGGCTTCCAGGGGCCTTCACACGAATCCTAACGCCTGCCGCAGTGCGCCCTTTATTACCGACTCCGGCACCTTGCCTATTTCCACAGTTCGAAGCCGATCACTCCCTGATAAACGAGCATGGCCAGGCCTTCAAGAACCGCCAGGCCGTGTTGCCGATCTGCTCCGATCAGCCGCATCTCCCCGAGCCCTTGCCGCACCCCAAGCTGCGAGGTCGCGGTCCGTGTTCCCGTCATGTAGAATTGACATGAGGAGACCACGACATGGGCCATTGGGAGAATGCTGCCACAACTGTCACTTCCATCGTTCGGGCCCTCAATCGCTTTGATTGGGACAGCGTTTCGAAACTGTCCAACCAACTCACCGCGTCGTTGACGGTGACGCCTGAGCCGTTTCCCCTGGTTGACGCAAAGGAGCTACTCAATGCACTACGCCGCAAGCGACGTTTTGGAGAAATGACCCAACTTGCTGTTGCAATGATCAGCGGTGATCAAAGGGATGCGCAAATCTGGCGCCTCTACGCTCAGGCCATGATCGATAGCGACAACCTGGACGGTGCGAAGGTACTGCTGAAAAATATCCTCGACGGCGAAGCCTCCCCCGCCCGGGAAAAGGCCGAAGCCAACGGACTCCTTGGTCGGATCTATAAACAACTCTACGTGAATGCTATGGACCCTGCTAGCCGCCAGCAACAGGCAAACCTTCGCCAGGCAATCATCCACTATTACGACACCTACAAGACTAATCCTGCTAGCTTCACCTGGCAAGGCATCAACGCCGTGGCTCTACTGATGCGGGCTAGAAAAGACGGAATCACCGTCGAGGGCTACCCAGATAGTGCGCAGATTGCGAAACAAATCGTTGAAAGTCTCAACAGTTTAGAACGTATCAAGTACTGGGATCGCGCTACAGCCATTGAGAATGCTATCGCGCTCAGCCAGTTTCACGAAGCCTACAACCACCTGCTCTACTACACGATCGATCCGGAGGTAGACGCCTTTGAATGCTTCAGCCTCTACCGCCAGCTCACCGAGGTCTGGCAGCTAGACGTCAATTCCGAACCGGGTGTGACCATCCTGCCGACTCTCAAGTCGACGCTACGAATGAAGTTGGGAGGTGCCACGCTATTGACGTCCAGTAGTATCAAAGAGGAGGCGACACAGGTAGCTCAGGCTAAAAGGACGTTAGAGGCTATCTTCGGCGCCGACAAGTTCCAGTCACTCCTTTGGATGGAAACCGCTCTAAAACGTTGCAAAGCGATCGGCCGTGTGGAGTCGATTACCGGACAACCAGTTGGCACCGGGTTCCTCGTTCGCCGCGGCGATTTTTTCGTCAACGGAGGCGATGAGTTGCTGTTATTGACCAACAATCACGTCGTTGCTCCCGACGGGCAAGCCACGGGTCGGGCAATTGAAGCTGGTGCCGGTCGTGTGGTGTTCGAAGCTCTCGATAATCTCCCCGTCAAGCTGGACTCTGTTGTTTGGAATCGCCCTATCAACGACCTCGACGTGTCTTTCGTCTCGCTGAAAACTTGCCCGACTCCTGGTGAAATATGCCCGCTTCAACCGAAACCGAGGGCCTTCATTAGCGACGGAACACAGCGATTATACGTTATCGGCCATCCGTTTGGCCGCAGTCTATCGGTTTCGCTCCAGGACAGCATCTGGCTCGACACCGACGACCGCCTCCTGCACTATCGAACACCAACCGAGGAAGGCAGTTCGGGCAGTCCGGTCTTCGACCAGGACTTCTGGACTCTCATCGGCCTACATCATGCATCCAGCTCGGCGATGCCGCGGTTGAACGGGGAAACCGGCACCTACGAGGCGAACGAAGGAATCGCGATCAAGGCAATCCGGAGCGAAACCCTAAGCAAATAGCATAGGGGGTTTGACCCAACTTGTAGGGTTGTGCCCAGCGGGTGTAATCTAGTTTCCGTAAAAGGAGGCCTTCGCTTATGCTGAATTTGTGCCACCACGACACGGTCGTCGACACTCTCCGAAACGTGTTTCATGCCAACGTCGTCGAGATTCCTGAGTCTCGAATCGAGCCTTTGGTAGTTGTCGCCGCATCCAAAGATACGACCTCGTTCCGAGGGGCCATCCTCCCTCTCTTGACCAAGCCGACAACCTTCACTAAGCCCCAAATACTTCAATCTACCATGCCCAGCGTCTCAGGCACGAAAACGCAGGAGGTCAATCTGAGCGTCGGCCTGGAGATCCTTGGTAATTTTCTCAAGGGCTTTGGCGTCCCGTCACTTGATTTGTCGCCTTCATTCAGCGGGGCCACAAAGATCAGCTTCTCTTTTGACAGTGTGATTTGGCGAGGAACGATTGTGGCTGGGCTCGGGATCCCCTCCGTCGTTCTGTGGCACGGGGTTTTCGCTCAACGGATTTCAGAGCGGCACTCCTACGCTTTCGTTTACGTTGACGGGAAATGCTTGTTTTCCAACAGTAGTTCAGGACATTCTCACAACGGGTGAGCTTCAAGCCGCGATTCGAGATGCTTCGAACACAGGCGCTGCCATCACCATCCCCAGGACGGCCCAGACCACGATCACCATCGTAGGCGAAACCCCGGAACCTTCCACGGCTGTACTGCTGCTGGCGGGCCTTTCCGGACTGGGCCTGCTTTCGCGCTATGCGCATCGGTAATCTGTTCCTTCTGGCCGCAGCCGTGTGGCTGACGCCGGCGGTGGCTGAAGTGCGCGTGTGGCAGGACACGCTGACGCTCCCCACTTATCGGGAAGGACCGCCGGGTCGACACGGCCTCACCTGTACACGTGCACCGATAAGATCAGCGGGCAGTCGATGTTCTATGCGAATCCCTCCATCAAGAAGGCGCAAATCGGCTACCGCGGGGCGTGGGCCGCGTTCGGCGTCGAGTTCAACTTTCCGGTCTCGCACAACTGGGTCTCCATGTCACCGGTCGATTTCTCTTTCGCCAAGAACCATGACGGGAGCGCGTCGGTGTTCGTCGGGAATATTCGACCGGCCGTACGGCATGGAGTGGACCGTCGAACTGCGCCTGCGCCCGGGCAGCACCGTGCTCGAGGAGCACGTCGCGCTGTACAACCGCAGCGACGTGCGGCATCGCTTCCACTGGTGGAACAACTCAGGGGTGCGCGTGTGGGACGATTCGAAGATCTGCTATCCCATGCGCTGGACCGCCAGCCACGGCTTCACCGATGTCGACACGTGGCCGGTCAATTCGCCGTGGATCAGAGCGTCATCCGCAATCAGACGGCGGGGACCGTCTCGCGGTTCGTGCACGGCAGCCGCGAGCCGTTCATGGGCGTGTATCATCCGCACACCGACACGGGCGTTGCCGATTACGCCGACTACGGCGACCTGCCCGGGAAGAAAATCTGGTCCTGGGGCGTGGATGCCGACGGCTGGATTGGCGCCGCGCGCTCTCGGACGACAACAGCGCTTACGTGGAGGTCCAGGCGGGGCCGATGCGCAACCAGGAGACCTACGCGTTTCTGGAGCCGCGAGAGACCATCCGCTTCACCGAGTACTGGATGCCCGCCCGGGCCACCGGCGGGATCGCGCGCGCCAATCTCGCGGGCGTTCTGAACCTGCGCCGGGAGGGCGGAAAACTGACAGCTTCCCTTAATGTCAACGAGGCCGTCGCGAGCGCCCGGATCCGCATCCTCGCCGGCACGCGCGCAGTTTATGAGACCGCCGCGGATCTTTCGCCGGAGCGCACCTGGACCTACGACCTGACGAGTCCTCCTGCTGAAAAACTCTCGTTCGAATTGCTGGATATCCACGGCCGCGCGCTGCTGCGGCAGTCGGAAGGAGAATACGACTGGTCGCCCGCGAACGAGATCCACACGGGTCCGCAAGCGCGGAATGCGCCGGAGGAGCCGCTCGAGAGCGGCATCGATCAGGAGCTGAACGGGAATCTGCTCGGGGCGTACGAGACTTACACCCGCGCGCTTGGGCAATCGGCCGGGAGTTTCCCGCTCCGCGTGGCCGCGGGCCGGCTGGCGGCGTCGCTGCTGCGCTATGAGGATGCCGCGCGCTGGCTCGAGCCGGCGCAGGCGCGCGCCGCCGGGTATCTCGAAGAGGCGCTGAGGAGCGCGCCGTACGACCAGCGGGCCCTGGAAGAGCTGATCGCCCTAAACCGCGCGTTGGACCGGCCGGCCGCGCTTCCCACGCCGGCCCTCAGTTTGTTTCTGTCGCGGGAGACTGGCTCCGACCCCGAGCGCGTGCTCGCCATCGAACATGCGGCTGGGCCTGTGGCGCGATGCCCTGGCCGTGCTTTCGCGCTCGTACCCGGCGCCGCGGGCGGAGGAGATCGAGCCGGGATTGCCGCTGCCGCAGAATCACCCGATGGTGGCGTATTATCGCGCCTTCTGCCGCAAGAAACTGGGCGAGCCGGCTGCCGCGGACTACGAGATCGCCCGGAAGCTGCCAACCGCGTACGTGTTTCCGAACGGCGCGCAGACGCTGGCGGTGCTGGAGGACGCGGCGCGGGAGAGACCGCGGGACGCCACGGCGCATTTTCTGCTCGGGATGTTGCGGCTGTCGTCGGGCCTCGCCGACGACGCGATCGGCGAGTGGCGGACGGCGCACCAGTTGAACCCCGGGATTCCGGTCCTCGACGCGAGCCTCGGGCGCACGCTGCTGCTGGTGAAGCACGACGCCCAAGGCGCGGCGGCCGGCCGAGGAGCACCTGGCCGCGCTGGTTTACGCTTCGGCGCTCGGCAATGCAGAAGCCGGGCGCTTCGACAAGGCCAAGGCGCTGTTCTACAACCGCTGCGAGGAGGGAAGGCACGAACGTGCGCCAGGTGTGGATCCGGGTGCGCGCGCTCGAGGCCGCGTGGAACGCCGCGAACGGACGCTGCGAGGCGGCGCTCGGGGAGGCCGAAGCGCGGTGCGGCCGGGCGCAGGCGGCAGCCGAGAGACTCCGGCGCATCACCGCGGCCGGCGATCCCGCGAACCTGGTCTTCGCGTACCAGTTGGCGCGGAGCCTGCCGGACTTTCGCCAGGCCGATTGGACCGCCCGTCTCGAAGCGGCCGCCGCTGCGCGCGGCTCGAAGCCGGGCTCCTGCTGCCCGATCGAAACCTCGCCCACCACTACATCCGGGAAGCGCTCAGGAAGGCGGCAAAGTAATAGCGGGTCCGCGGACTCACGAGCCGGTCACCGCCTGGAGGAGCGAGAAGAACGCCTTCTTGCGCGCGGTATTGATGCCCCAATTCACCGGCGGGCACTGGTATCCGTCGATGTAGTCGCTCTGGCCGGGATCGAAATAGCCCCACGAGGCATAAGCGCCGACTGCCGCGATCATGTTGTTCGCGGGCCGGTCGAAATCGAAATGGTCGTCTTCGTTGAACAGGATCGGCATGGGGCGGTAGCCTTCCACACGTCGCGCCTGCGCCACCATCTGCGCGATCCGGGCCGGGTCCTTAACGCCGTTGCCGTGCATCAGGAGAAAGTCGGAACTCTTGACCACGTTGGCCAGCGGAACGGCGCCTCCGCCGTAGCTGACGCCGGTGAGAAGGCGGCGGCCCGAGCGCCGGATGCCCTTGGCCATTTCGATCAGCTCGTGAACGCGCGCGGCCTTGAGGATCTCGTGGTCGTATGCCTGGACGTTGCACTCGTTGTCGATCTCCAGCAGAACGTTGCGGTAGCCGCGGCCCAGGATCCAGTGCACGGCGTTTTCCACGGCGCGCTTGACCGCCGCCTCGTCCCGCACGTGCTGGTCCTGGCCGAAATAGAACAGGCCGACGATGGGCGCCATGCCGAGCCGGTCGGCGCAGTCCAGGATCCGTTGGAGCCGCCCCATGTAGTCGGGCCGCAGCGAGCCATCCGGCGCGATCGCGCTGTTTTCCCAGGGCTGCGCCTTGGAGTAGCCTTCCGGACTGCCGCCCTGCAGGTTGACGGTGAAGCTGAGCAGTCCGCGGCGGCGCCACTCCGGCATGGCGGCTACGAACTCGCGCGTGTTGCGGTCGGGGTCCCAACGGCGGGTATCGGGGTAGGCCCACTTGGCGCGGGTCCCGGCATTGCGGTCGTCGAAGATGCCCTGGATCATGCGGGAGTTCATCAACAGGCCTTCGATACGCATGCCCTTGTACGCGCGGCCCGCGTAGGTGGGCTTGCCGTTGACTTGGAAGCCGTCGCCCTCGATCGAGACCTCGGTTCGCGATGCGGCCGCGCGGGCGGCGCGGTATGCCAGCGAACCGGCGGCCAGGGAGAGAAGATCTCTTCGACGCACGGTCACCGCTTGACCCCGAGTTCTTTCAAGATGCCATCGGCGTGCTGCACGTCCTCCAGCAGCCAGAGGAAGAAGCGGATATCGACGCTGACGTTGCGCGCCACGTCGGGATTATAGCCGAAGTCGTTGGCCACGTTCTCCCACACGCGATCGAAGTTCAGTCCGACCAGCTCGCCGCGGCCGTTCACTACGGGGCTGCCGGAGTTCCCGCCGGTGGTGTCCGCGTCGGACAGGAAATCGAGAGGGATCGTCTCGGGCTTCACGTGTTCGGCCGCGTTGAGAATCAGCGGCGGCACGGCGAACGGCTCCTCGCCGGTATGCTTTTCCAGCATGCCCGCGAGCGTGGTTTGCGGAGTGTAGAACACGCCGTCACGAGGCACGTAGCCCTTCACGTGCGCCAGGCTCACGCGCAGCGTGGAGTTGGCGTCCGGGGCCACGGGCTTGCCCGCGTGGGCGATCACCGCTCTGCGCCACTCCGGGCGGAGCCGCGCGACGGCGCCCTCGAGCGTCCGGGTGTCGGTCTGCCATTCCCGCAGCTCGGGTTCCAACCGGAAGGCCAGGTCGAGCAGCGGATCCTTGCGGGCGCGCAACTGCGCGGTGGTCTCTTCGAACATCTTGAGCCGCTCCCCGAGGTTGGTAACTTTCGTGCCCGCGTACAGCGAAGCCACCGTCTCCTTGACGCGACCGGGGCGAACGGCCTGATCGATGGCGGCGATCCGCTCGTCGGGGCGCAGCTTCAGCGCGCGCTCCACCCAGACGGCGAACATCGCCTCATCGGCAGGCTGGAAGAAGCTCTGCTGCTCGCGCTCCAGCGTGTTGCGCATGGCGGGGATCTGCCGGTCCATGTAGTCCGCATCGCGCTCGGCATTTGGCTTAGCGCGCTCCGCGGACAGCCGGACCAGCGTGGTGGCCTGCCGGAGCGCGATGGGACCGGGCCGGATCGCCTGGAGCAGAAAGTCGCGGTTGGCGGTACGAGAGAACTGTTCCGCCAGCGCGTACAGCTCCGTCCCGGCATCGAGCGCCTTCCGAAATCCCTCGTGTAGCACGATCCATCCGGCCACCGCGTCGTCCTGGGCTTTCTGCTTCTCGATGATGCGGCCTCTCGCCAAGCCGGCCAACTGCCCTTCGGCGTTAGTGTGCGAGTTGTTCAAGCTTTTGAGCGTGGCGGCGACGGTGATGGCGGCCTGCGGGTTGTTCTTCGCCGTCTCCTCCAGCAGGCGGATCCACTCCCCGTAAACCTCGATCCGCAAGCGGAAGCGATAGTCGCGCTCGTTGGCCATCTCCCGCGCCAAAAACGACCGGGTGGTGCGGCCGGGGTATCCCATCACCATGACAAAATCGCCGGGCTTCACGCCCTCGCGCGAGATCGGGAAGTAGAACTCCGGCTGGTAGGGCTTGCCGTCTTTGTAGACCCGGGCCATGGCGAAATCGCCGGTGTGGCGCGGCCAGCGGAAGTTATCCGCCTCGCCGCCGAACTCGCCGATAGCGCGCGGCGGCGCGTAGACCAGGCGGACATCGGTCAGCTCGAAGTTCTCCACGAGCACGTATTGGAGGCCGCCATCGAAGACGGCCACGGTGCAGCGCGCGCCGGGAGTGTTCTCGCACGCGGCCACCAGAGCTTTCTGCCGGGCTTCGATCGCCTTGGCGCGCGCCAGGTCGCCGGCGCCCGTGGGCACGGCCGCTTCCACCTCTTTTGTGACATCGGTGAACCTGCGCGGGACCGTGATCCGCATGGTCTTGCCGGGGAGTTCCTCCTCGCGGGTGGCGGCAAGGAAGCCGTTGGTGATGAGATCGCGGCCCGGCCGGCTATGCTCCTGGATGATGCCGAACAGGCAGTGGTGGTTGGTGAGGATGAGACCCGTGGCGGAGACGAAGCCGGCGGAACAGCCGCCCGTGCTCACGGTTCCGGCCAGGAGTCCGGTGCCGCGCTGAGGGTCCCACAGCCGCGACACGGGCAGTTCCAGTCCTTGCTGTTTGAGCCAGGCGGGATCGAATTCGAGGAGTTGCTGCGGGGTCCATTTCCCCTCGTCGCCCCGTGCGATCGCGGCCGCCACCAGCAGGCACGCCGTCCAGTTCAACCAGCGACCGATGTTCTTCACGACTTCAGGATATCGAAATCCGGAACCAGGGCGTGGGGGCGGCGGCGGGGCGGTGGCGGCGCGGAATGGGCGCGGGTGGCGGCGCGGAAATGGGCGCGGGTGGCGGCGCGGAATGGGCACGCGGGTGGCGGCGCGGAATCGGGCGCGGGTGGCGGCGCGGAAACGGGCGCGCTCCGTCAGATCAGGGTCGCGCGGGATCGGGAGCGGGCAGCAGCTCGCGCACCTTGGCTTGCAGTTGCGCCTTGGTGAACGGCTTGGCCAGCAGCGCGTGGCCCTTTTCCACGACGTACTTTTGCACGACGTGGGTGTTGTCGTAGCCCGATATGTAGAGCACCTTCATGGCGGGCTCGAGCGCCGTCAGCTTGTCCGCCAGCATGGGACCGCTCATACCCGGCGCGACCACGTCGGTAATGAGCATCACGATCGGCCCTGTTCGATGGCGATAGAGCGTCAGGGCGTGATCGCCGCTATCGGCGGTAATCGCGGTATAGCCCAACTGCTTGACCATGGCCCCGACCAGCTTGCGAACGTCCGGCTCGTCATCGACCACGAGAATCGATTGGTTAGCGTCCATTTCAGACATGGCACCCTGATTCTAGCGGGTGGTGGCGGATGCGGCAAGTGCCAGCAAGAGGCCCAGCAGGCTCAGGGCGGCGCCCCAGTAGACCGAGCCGGGGCGATAGCGGAACTCGATGCGATGCCGGCCCGCGTCCACATGCACGGCGCGCACCACGTCCTCGAACTTGTCGATGCGCGCGCGGCGGCCGTCCACCCAGGCGCGCCAGCCGGTAAACCAAGGGTCCCCGGCGACCACCAGGGCGGGGCACGCCAGATCAGCCTCGACGACCATCTCGCCGGCCACGCGGCTGACGACCCGCAAGCTGCCGGGCGGGCCGCAAGAAGCAGGAACGGCCCACAGCGGCTGGCCGATGACCGGGTCGCGATACACCACGAGGCCGCTCGGCGACCGGAAGACCTCCACTTCGCGCGGGCGCGCCGGCGGGGGCGCCACGCGGTATTCGACGCCGAACAGGCGCGGGGTTTGCGGATGCCCCAGGATGCGCTGCACAGCCTCGGGCATGGAGGCGGTGTAGCCGCCGAACTGCTCGATCGCGTGCCAGTCGCCGAAGTTGTAAGGGACCGCGGATTGGTCCAAGTCAACGCGAAACCATCCGGGCTGGCGGTGGAGGAAATCGGCGATGCCGGCCTGATCGGCGACGGGTTTCAGGAGCGAGCCGGGCGGGTCGCGCGGTTGGATGGGCGGCGGCACGGCGAGGGATTCCATCAGGAACAGGGCGAGAACGGCCGCGGGCGCGCCGCGGGCCCAACACAGAACGGCGGCAAGGGCCAAGGCAACCGCGGCGACGATCCACACGGGATGATTCGCCGGGGCGCGGTGCAGCAGGGCGAGCACGCCGTAGATGGCGAAGATGGAGAGGCCGAAGGCCGCGATCCAGCGGGCGTGGCGCCTGCAGGAAGCGACAATAAGCGCGTCGAGGCCGAGCGCGGCCAGGGCGGCGATTCCCGCCTGGCAGAGCACTACGGCCATCGCGGGATAGCGCGCCTTTTCGACCATGGGAAGAATCGTGTAGGCCACGCGGTGGACGGGCGTGTCGGCGCCGAGAGCGATCAGCAGGCCGCCCAGTGCCACGGCCGACAACAGTCGGACGGTGCGGTCGGCGCGCCACCCAAAGCGCACGGCTGCCAGCGCCAGCGACAGAGCTACGATCCCCACGAAGGGATTGGCATGCACGGCGAGCCCGGGGATCACCATGCCGGGAACGGAGCGCGCGTGCAGCGAGTACTCGGCGTGCACGCTGTAGGGGATGCGGTCGTTCCAGCGCAGCGCGTCCGGCACTCCGGCCCAGCGGAGGGCCTGGCGGCCGTATTCGACAGCAGGCAGCACTTGCACCGCGGCGACCAACGCCGCCGTAACGGCAAACAGCGCAGCGGCCATCCACGCGCGCCGGTCGCGCAGGCGCCCCGCGAGAAACCAGAGCCACAGGCCGCCCAGCAAAACCGTGGTGTAGATGGGGACGTTGTGATGGCCGCCGAGAAAAGCGGCGCCCAGCGCCGCGCCGCACCAGGCCGCGGAGGCGAGCGGCCGTTGGAGGCGAAACACGCGGGCGAAGAAGAGCACGATCACCGGAATCCAGACGGCGCTCATGAGGAACTGCGGGGTCCCGGAGGCGCCTATGAAGCCGGCGAAGGCAAAGATCGACGCGCCCAGAACGGAAGCCCACCCACTGGCGCCCAAGTCGCGGCAGAGCCAGTAACAGAAGGCCGCGGCGACAAAGCGGATCAAGACCCAATACCAATGCAGCACGGCGAGCGGAATGTGGCCGCCACGCAGGGGCATGGCAAACAGGGGCCAGTTGAGCGGATTCACCAGGCCCGGCTGCACCTGCCCGATGAGCGACTGTCCGCCCCACTGGAAGGGATCCCAAAGGGGCAGCCGGCCGGCATGCAATTCGCGCGCCTGGTAATCCAGCCAGGGGCGAACCTGCAAAGCCTGGTCGGGATTTTCGAGCCAGGTGTAGCGGCTCGACATCGTGAGCTTCCAGAACCGCCCGATGGTGAGCGCCAGCAGAAATGCGAGCGCGGCCGCGGTACGCCAACGCGTGCGCACGGGTCAGTCCAGGTTGGCCGGGGTCATCCTGGGCGAAAGCAGTTGCATGATCGCCAACCCCAGCAGATAGGACGTGCCGCAGATCATGAACACGATGAAATAGCTGTTGGTCCAGGTATGGATGTAGCCGGCGGCCTTCTGCACCAGGACGCTGCCGATGGCTCCCGCGGTGCCGCCGATCCCCACCACGCTGCCCACCGCCGCCCGCGGGAACATGTCCGAAGCGGTGGTAAAGAGGTTGGCGGACCAGCCCTGATGCGCGGCCGTCGCCAGGGTGACCAGCCACACGGTGAGCCACATGCTCTTGGAATACGGCGCGTAGAGCACCGGCAGGACCGCCACGGCGCAGGCGAGCAGGGCAGTCTTGCGGCCGGCGTTGATGCTCCATCCGCGCTTGATGAGGCTCGACGACAGCCAGCCTCCCACGATGCTTCCGACACTCGATCCGTTGTACACCACCAGGGTTGGCACCATGATCTGTTCCAGCGACAGATGGAAAGTCTCCTGCAGATACTTGGGCAGCCAGAAGAGGTAGAACCACCACACGCCGTCGGTCATGAACTTGCCCATGGCGAAGGACCAGGTCTCGCGGTGCGGGAAGAGGCGCGCCCAGGGCATCTCTTCGACGCGGTCTGGAGGGTCGCTCTGGATCAGCGCCAGTTCTTTCTCGGACACGCGGTCGTCGCCGGCGGGCTTGCGGTACATCTTCAGCCAGAACACGACCCAGAGAAAGCCGATCGCGCCGGTGGCCACGAAGGCCGATTGCCATCCGAAGCGATCCTTCAGAAACGGCACCGCGAGGATTGCCGCGGTGACCCCCACGTTGGATCCGGAGTTGAAGATACCGGTGGACTGCGCGCGCTCCTTCTTGGGGAACCACTCGGCCACGGTTTTGATGCAGGCCGGGAAATTGGCGGCTTCGCCCAATCCGAGGAACGCGCGGGCAACTCCGAACGTGAAGGCCGTAGTGGCGGCCGCGTGGGCCATGGCCGCGACGCTCCACGCCGCGAGAGCAACGGCGAAGCCCAGTCGCGTTCCGTACTTATCCAGCAGCCGCCCGGCGCCCAACAGGCCGACGGCGTAGGCCGCCGCAAAAGCGGAGGTGATGTTGCTGTACTCGATATCGTTCCACCCGATGGAGGTTTCGAGCGTCTTTGCCAGCATGCTGAGCACCTGGCGGTCGACATAGCTGATGGTGGTGGCGAAGAAGAGCAGGGCACAGACAGTCCACCGGACGTGCGACGTCGCAGGCCTGAAGGCGAGGTTGGCGGTCATTTAGGAACCTTGATTATATTCCTTTGCCGCCGGTAAACCATCCAAGCGGACCCGATTACCGCGAGCGTTCCGGCGGCCAGTTTGCCTTCGAAGAGCCAGACGGTGCCGATCTCGGAGGTGGGCACGACGGCGCAGGCGATGGCCACTCCGATGATGGCCCAGCCGGAGATGGCGCTGAGCCGATGGCCGGCCTTCCACGAGCTGCCAAAAATGTACAGGTAAGGCAACAGGCCGGTGATCACCATCAGAGAAATCAGCTCCTGGTATGCGGCGCGGACCGTATCGCCCAGTTGGATGGCGACGAGCAGGAAGGTGGCCACGGCTCCCAGCGCGAGAATCGAAACGTGCGGCGTGCGCCAGCGGGGATGCACGCGGGCGAAGGCTTCCGGAAGCAGGCGGTCGGCGGCGGCGGCGAACGGCAGGCGGGAGACGCCGGTGCCGATTCCGCCGAGCTGGCCCATGCCGCTGGCGACCACGAGCAGCGCGATCACCGGAACCAGCCACAGCGCGTGCAGCACGCGCGCCGCCTCGTCGCCCGCTTCTGCCAGGCCGTTGAGGTCCGAAATCCTCGCGGGGGGAAGCAGCACGAGAAGCGCGATGGTAGCGCTGGAATAGAAGACGGTGATGCCGATGGAAGCGATCCAACCGGCGCGGGGGAAGGTCCGCGCGGGATCGCGCACTTCGGCGCCCATCATTCCGGCCAATTCCAATCCGGACATGGCATACACGATGGTGGCCCAGGAGCTGAGCGTGTCCCAGTTCCACTTCGGGATGATGTGGAGCGGGGTTGCCGCGCCGCGCGTGTTCCACACCAGGGCCGCGAGCAGGACGAACAGGGCGCTCAAGACCCAGCCCGAAGCGCCGCCGAGGTTTTCGGTCCACTTGCCGATGTTCATCCCCACCATGTTGGTGCCGAGGCCGATCCAGATGGCGGCGAGCGAGGCCGCCAGCAGGGCGAATCGGCTGCCCGGCACGTTCAGGGCGTGGAGCGCCGCACCCATGTAGAACATGGCGGCGCTGGGGAACCACGCGGCGATTCCCATCCAGTAGACCCAGGAGCAGAGGAAGCCCTGCCAGGGGCCGAAATCGCCGCGCGTCCAGAGGTACAGCCCGCCGGCTCCGGGATACTTGACGGTGAGCGCCGCCACGGCGATCGCCAGGGGCACGACAAACATCACGGCGGTGAGCAGCCAGAGGGTGATGGATCCGGGCCCGGCATGCGCCGCCGAGGCGATCCAGCGCGTGGCCATCATGCCGCTGATGGCGAAGAGGGTGAGGTCGCGCAGGCCCAGCTCGCGGCGGAGTTCGGTCACAGGCTGCAAGTATAGCGCAGAGGTGCGCGGGGGCGGCCTCGGGCGCACACGAGGGCCTGGGATGGGGTTGCGGCAGCGTGACGGAGTGACAGGGTGACGGGGAGGTTTCGGGGGGCGGAGGCGGCAGGGGCTCGGGAGTGACGGGGTGACAGGGTGACGGGGAGGTTTCGGGGGGCGGAGGTGCGGGCAGACGAAGACGGATGGAGCGCTGCTGGTTGGTCCGGATGAAGGTCAGCTCGATGCCTTGGGCCGACAGGCTTTCTTCGATCTTTTTCAGGCGCTTGGAG
>DASQZT010000155.1:0-15401 GCA_035638575.1 Bryobacteraceae bacterium | reverse complement strand
ACGTATTCTTCGTCCCGGTCCCGCAGCGCCACGGTCCGCCCCATATAGAAGCCGGCCAGCGGCAGAACCAACCCCGCCAGAAGCATCGCGGCAATTTTCAGCCGGGAGAACGAGACCAGGATGGGACGCGGGGCCGCAACGGCCGGAACGGCTTGAACCGCAGCCACGGCGTGAACGGCCGGAACGGCTTGAACCGCAACCACGGCGTGAACGGCCGGAATGGCAGGCGCGGCAGGCACGATTGGCGCGCCGTCGATCGGAAACTCCAGGTAACTGGCGTGACGCCGCATGTCCCCGCCCTCCCAAATGAACACGCCGCCCCTGGCTCCCTCCGTTTCGCTGGGACGCACCAGCAAGAAAATGGACGAGGGGTGGCTGAACTCGCTCCGAAAGATGTCGGCATCCCGCTCATCGAGGTAGAGGCCGCGCCGCTGATGGCTGCGGTAGAGTCCCACCGGCCGGCGCCGCCCTTTGGCAAGGCGCTCCACGCGCTCGCGGAGCCGCTTCTGATCGCGCGGCGAAAGGCGGAACGTCGGGCCGTAGCGGTGCTCGATGGGAAAAGGCTCGATCGCTTCGACGCGAGTCCGAAACCCGTCGCCGTAGCTTTCCACCGAGCCCAGCAGGATGCCGCCGAATTCCTCGGCCCCCGCGCGCCCGCCGCCCATCACGTTTGCGCGAAGCTCGCTCAGAACGGCGTGTGACAACGCCGCGCTTACCGCCGACTGGGGCGGGTTCCATAGAAACGACGGAATGTCCGACGGCGCAATCACCTGTGGACGCAAAATTCGTCCTCCGTACTTCTTTGGCTCCGGGCATCAACCCTGAACGAGAAAAACCGCATCCACAGAACCGGAGCTGTTTGTTTTGACCTTAGCACTTTAGACGGTATATGTGACGTAGTGCCGGGCAGTGGCGTTCCCCCGCATGTGCCGATTCGCACAAACGCCTGAATTATGCAAAACAGGGTTACACTGGCAACTTATGCCTAGGTCGGTCAACATGCGCCTCAGCCTGATGATGTTTCTGAACTATGTCGTATGGGGCGCCTGGTACGTGACACTGGACACCTACCTCACCGCCACCTTGAAGTTCACCGGGACCCAAGCCAGCGCCGTTTTCGCCACCACCGCGCTGGCCTCCATGGTCTCTCCGTTTTTCATCGGTCTCATCGCCGACCGCTTCTTCTCCACCGAGCGGGTCCTCGCCGCGCTGCACTTGATCGGTGCGGTGTTCCTTTACCTCGTAACCAGGGTGACAAGCTTCGGAGGGGTGTACTTAGTGATGCTGGCGTACTGTCTCTGTTTCTTCCCCACCATCGCTCTCACCAACGCGCTGGCGCTGCGGCAGGTGAAAAACGCCGGTGCCGAGTTTCCCCTCATTCGCGTGTTCGCCACCATCGGCTGGATCGTCATTGGCCTGGCGATCGGGTGGCTGAAATTGGAAACCTCTTCCCACATGTTTCTGCTCGCCGCCGTCGCGTCGCTGGCCATGAGCGCCTACAGCCTCACGCTGCCGCATACGCCGCCCCTGGGCAAAGGACAGCCCGTCACCATCGGCACCATCCTGGGCCTGGATGCGCTGATCATGTTGAAGCGGCGCGCCTATCTGGTCTTCATCGTGGCGTCGATTCTCGCCTGCATCCCGCTCACTTTCTACTTCACTTTCACCAACACGTACCTGAACGAAGTGGGCGTGGTGAACGCAGCCGGGAAGATGACCCTGGGACAGGTCGCGGAAGTGGGCGCGATGCTGCTGATGCCGTTCATCTTCCGGCGCGTCACCGTGAAAGCCATCCTGGTGGCCGGCCTGATGGCGTGGTCGCTGCGCTATGGCCTGCTGGCATACGGCAACCCGGGCGCGGGCATGTGGATGTTCTATGTGGCGATTCTCCTGCACGGCATCTGCTTCGATTTCTTCTTCATGACCGGCCAGCTCTACACCGACCAGGAAGCTCCCGCCCAACTGCGCGGGACAGCGCAAGGGTTCTTGACGTTTGTGACCTACGGAGTGGGCATGTTCATCGGGTCGCACCTCTCGGGTGTGGCGGTGGACTTCTTCACGAGTACTTCCGGAGCCACGGTGACGCGCAACTGGACCGGCTTCTGGCTGAGTTCGTCCGCCGGCGCGTTTGCGATTCTGCTGGTGGTGGCGGTCTTCTTCCAGAGCAAGAGTAAGATCGTGAACAAAGTCAGTCCGTAGGAAACAGCTCTCCCTGCTCCTCCACCCACACCTCCGGCCGGTACTCGATAGGACCGGAGGCCAGTCCGTACCGGTCGCGAATTCTCTGCACCCGCTCGCGTAGCGCATCCTTGTACGCCCCGCCCAGGTACGCGCTCCGTTCGTACAGCGCCCGATAGCGTGGCGCCAGCAACGGAAACTCCCGCTCCAGAAACGGAAAGAAAATCTTCTGTGCCGAAGGCATCAGAAAGAGCGGGCCGCCGCCGAAGGAAAGCGCCCCCGCCTCGCGCGCGGGCCTCGCCAGCCGGTCGAGTTGCCGCTCGCCGTCGGTCAATCCGGGCATGATCGGATTGGGCATGACGCTCACGCAAATCCCCGCCGCGCGCAAGCGCCGTACCGTCTCCAGCCGGATGGCCGGACGCGGCGCTCGCGGCTCCAGCAGCCGCGCCAACTTCTCGTCGAGCGTGGTGATCGTCAGGCTGACGCCCAGCACGTTGGCCCGGGCCACCTCCCGCAGCAGGTCCACATCGCGCAGCACCAGGTCCGACTTCGTGATCAGTCCCACGTGCCAGCCCTTTTGGCCGGCGAACACTTCCAGAATCGAGCGCGTGCGCCGGAAGCGCCGCTCGGCCGGCTGGTAAGGATCGGTGGCCGTTCCGATGGCGATGTGGTCCTTGCGGTCGGCGCGCGCCAGTTCCTGCCGCAGCAGGTGCGCGGCGGCCGATTTCGCGTAGATGCGGTCCTCGAAGTCCGCGGGGTTCAATTCCATGAACTCGTGCGTGTACCGGGCGTAGCAATATTTGCAGCCGAACTCGCATCCGCGGTACGGGTTGATGGTCCAGCGGAATGGCATGTTCGGCTTGGTGCGGTTGAGAATGCTGCGCGCCGGGATCTCGAAATACTGCACGGAGCGCTTGGCCTCCAGCAGTTCGCTCTCCGATGCCAGCCGCGCTATGCCCACCAGTGCCATACCTCATTTTCGCTTTTTATTCGCCTTTTGGCAAGGGGCTTCTTCCTGCGTGATACCATCCTTGAGGTATGGTGCGCGTGGCGGTGGTCCAGGCTGGGTCGGTTCTCTTCGACAGCGAGCAGTCGCTCGCCAAAGCCGAAGCTCTGATTGCGGAGGCGGCGGGCGCCGGTGCCCGGCTCGTCGTCTTCCCCGAGGCGTTCGTTTCGGGATACCCCAAGGGCGAGGACTTCGGCGCGCGCGTCGGCAACCGCACCCCCGAGGGCCGCAAGCTGTTCCGGCGGTACTGGGAAAGCTCCATCGACGTGCCCGGTCCTGCCACCGCGCGCCTGGGCGAAGCCGCCAAAGCCCATGGCTTGTGGGTGGTGATCGGGGTGATCGAGCGTGATCGCGGCACCCTCTACTGCACGGCGCTGTTCTTCGCGCCCGGCGGAGCGCTGGCGGCGAAACACCGCAAGCTCATGCCCACCGGCATGGAGCGCCTCATCTGGGGATTCGGCGATGGTTCCACCCTGCCGGTCCTCGACACCGGCTTCGGCAGAGTCGGCGCGGTCATCTGCTGGGAGAATTACATGCCGCTGCTCCGCGCCGCGATGTACGCCAAGGGCATTCAGCTCTACTGCGCGCCTACCGTGGACGACCGCGAAACCTGGGCCGTCACCATGCGGCACATCGCCCTCGAAGGGCGCTGCTTCGTGCTGTCGGCCTGCCAGTACAGCCAGGCCGGCGAAATGCCCATCCGCGGCGGAAGCCTCATCGTGAGCCCGCTGGGCAAAGTGCTCGCCGGGCCGTGCTACGACGGCGAGTGCATCCTGACAGCGGAAATCGATCCGGGCGAAATCGCCGAGGGCAAGTTCGATCTGGACGTCGTGGGGCACTACGCGCGGCCCGATGTGTTCCGCCTCGAGGTGAACGAAGGCGGCGGGCACACCGCGCCCCAGGCGCCGGCCACCGTCCGCGGGTGATCGCCGCGAAGTACCATGGACTGAGATGGCCAGCGCCGAGGTGCAGGAGACTCCGCGGGCCGCGAATCTATCCCTGGTTGCGCTGAAATGCGCCTGGCCGGCGATCGCGGTCGCCGCGCTCGCCCTCCTTCCGTTTCTCAACACGCCCTTCACCATCGATGATCCGCTGTTTCTTCAGGAGGCGCGGCACGCCATCCAGGATCCCCTGCATCCGCAGGCGTTCGACGTGGTTTGGTCCGCCGGCCTGCAGATGCGCGCATCCAACCTGCTCGCGGG
Organism: Bryobacteraceae bacterium; assembly: GCA_035638575.1. Classification (GTDB taxonomy): domain Bacteria; phylum Acidobacteriota; class Terriglobia; order Bryobacterales; family Bryobacteraceae; genus DASQZT01. Next base: position 11,015 of record DASQZT010000155.1, on the reverse strand, counting down.
TGGGCTCGCCGCGCCGTACATCCTGATTCCAACGGTGCTCTCCGGAAATAAGGAATGGGTGGCGCATCTGACGCAGATTGCGCTGCTGGCCGTGGCGCTGTTCGGCACGGCGCTGGTGGCCTTGCGGCTGGGTGTGGACCGCCGCGGCGCGGCCGTCGCGGCGCTCCTGGCGGGGACCGCGCCGGCAGTTTTGGGGATGGCGGGAACCGCCATGCCGGATGTCGCGGCAATGATGTATTCCGTCCTCGGAATGGAGCGGATTCTGGCGTGGCGGGAGCGGCGAAAATGGCATCGGGGACTGCTGGCCGTCGTCTGGCTGTCGCTCGCCGCGCTCACCCGCTTGCACACCGTCTTGTTGCTCGCCCCGGCCTTCGTGTTTCTGCTGGACGGCATTAGGGCGCGCGATATCCGCTCGTCGTTCCGTAACTTTCCGGCCCGCTTCGTGACCGTCGCCGCGGTGCCTTTGGTGGTGCTTTTGGCGATTCGGCTGGCCGCCGATCCGGAAGCGTTGTTCGACCGGGTCACCGTGCGGCAGACTTACCTGGAGCTGTTTCGCATCGCGGCCAACGTGTGCGCATTCTTCACGCACTGGTTCCTGACCGCCCCGCTCACCGTTTCGTGGCTGGTCCTGCGGTGGCGCAACCTATCCTGGCGGCTGGCCGTCTTCGCGATCGGATGCGCCACGGCTCTCGCGCCGAAATTAGGCTGGGCGGCGTACCTGGCAGCCGCGACGGCGCTGGTCTTTGGCGATATATTCCTGAACGCGGTTCGCCACAGGGACCGGGTTCGGCTTGCGCTCGGGTTATGGCTGATGCCCGCGCTGGCGCTGGCGATCTATGCCGACCTGCCCTCCAGGTACGTTGTGCCGCTGATCCCGGCGGCGGCTATCCTGATAGCGCGAATTCTACCCGATGCCCGGCCGGCCGTGCGCCGCTGGCTGCCGGGGGCGGCGGTCATGGCTGGCCTGATCGTCAGCATCCTGGTGCTCTCGGGGATTCGCGGTCTGGCCCGGGCACAGCGCCGCGCCGCGCAGGAACTGGTGGCTCCGCGCACCCTCGCGGTAGAACCCGTGTGGTTCGCCGGCCAATGGGGTTTCCACTGGTATGCGGAAGCCGCGGGCGCCAAACCGGCCGTGTGGCTTGGCATCACGCCGAATACCGGCGACATTATCGTGGTAAGCCTGATCGATGTGCCGGCCTTCGCGCGCAATTGGACCCGCAAGCGGGTGATTCAGCGAGTCGCTTATGACAGCGGCGGGCGGGTGATGGATATGGACGCGGGCGCCGGCTTCTTTTCGAACGTATACGGCTATCTGCCGTGGGTCTGGGCGAAGGGCGACGCCAATGTGTTTGAAGTCTGGAGGGTCGAGTGAGACCCTTCAGTTCTTCGGCGCGCCGGCAATCTCGGGAGGTTTGGATTCCCTTCCCACGCGGCCGCTCAGCGCCTCGTCCAGCGAAATGTTGTTCCTGTCGAGCGTCTCGCCCAGCACCTGGTCCAGGGCCACGCGGGCGTGGGCGTAGGCCGTCATGGCATTCAACTCCGAAATCTGGGCCGCCGCCAGATTGCGCTGGTCGGCCATGATGTAAGTGAACGTGGAGGTCCCGTAAGATCTCCGCCGCTCGGCAGCCAGCAACTGTTCCTGCAACGCCCGCGTGTCCTGGGCCGTGGCATATCTGGCGCGAGCCTGCCGAAGCGCGCTGACCTGGCTAGAGATATCCACCAGGATCTGGTTCTGGTCCCTCTGGCTCTGGAGCTGCGACTGGCGGTATTGCAGTTGGTCGATTCCGTAATCGCCCTGCGCCTGGCGGTTTTCGAAGGGGATCGAAAAGGAAAGAGTCGCGATGTTGTTGGGGAAGTTGCGGCGGAAGACCTGTCCCAGCGCGTTGCCGTAGCCCCCCACAAAATACGGATTCGCGCCGCCGCCGCTGGCCTGGGGCGTGCCCGCGACGCCGCGGTTGTAAGTCTGAAAGGTGCCTTGGAGAGTCGGCAGGAGGGGATTGGTCGTTCCGGCAAGGTTGATCTCGTCGGTCTGGTCTTTGAACCGGGACACGGCCACATCGGGCCTCTTGGCCATGGCCGCGGTCAGCAACTGCCGCACGGGAGGCAGTTCCTCGGTGTCGGGAACCTCGATGTGGTCGAGCGGGATGATCTCGGCGGCTTCCAGCGCCGGATCCGCGGTGTGGCTCAGGGCCTCCTTCAGCAGGTTCGTCCGATCGCGCAGCGTGGACTGCGCGATGACCACGTCCTGCCGGCGGCGCGCCAGCTCGGCTTCGGCGCTGGCCAATTGAAACCCGGCGATCGCGCCAATCGAAATCTCGTACTTCGTGTCGTCGCGAAACTTCCCGGTAATTTCCAGAATGCGCTGCCGCAGTTTCAATTCGTCGCCGGCGCTCACCACGTCCCAGTAGAGGTTGAGCACGCTCCCCACCAGGTTGAGCAACTGCGCGCGGAAGGTCTCGCGCGCGGCGACGGTGTTGATCTGCGCGATGCGGATGCCCCGGTCGTTGAGCTTGACGCCGAAGCTCTGGAGAAAGTTCTGGCGGATGATGAAGTCCATGCGCGGCGCCGACACCGGATTCAGGACGTCGCTCGGCGAGTTCTCCAGCAGATGCTGTTCGTAATCCCGGTACTGAACATAACCGCCGGTCAACAATCCTTGCTGGAGCACGGTGTTGTAGGTTCGCACCGAATCCACCAGCGCATTGGTCTGGCTGAGGATGGTGTTGGCCTGGGGCTGGGTCAAGTGCGAGAACGTCACCGTGCTCTGCAGGTTGGGATCAAGGTTCGGAGTGATGACGCCCACTTGTTGGATGGTGGCGTTGCCGCTGCCGCCAATGCTGCCACCGCCACCGCCGCTGCTTAAGCCCGCGCTGGCCGTGCTGCCGTTTACACCCACGCCGGCATCGACGCTCGAAACCTGCGCGGTGCCGCTGGGCACGCCGCGCAGCGGCCCTCCGGCCTTGGCCCGCTCCAGCGCCGACTGCGCCAGCAGCGTCCCATAGCGGTCGATCTCCAGATTGAGATTGTTCTCGATGGCCAGCGCCAGCGCGTCCTGAACGCTCAGGTACAGGTTGCCGGCACGAATCAGGGTGTACAGGCGGCTCGAGTTGGTCAGCCGGATGGGAGGAACCGTGGGAGGCGCATACGACCGGAGCGGAATCATCAGGCTCGGCTTCGCGACCGAGTAGGGCTGGTCCTGCGCCTGGGACAGGGGAAGCAGGCAGGCGCAGGCGGACAGCGCGGTGAATCGTGTTCGGCCCTTCATCGGAGTATCTCCGGTTTCTTTGCGGGAGCGGGCGTGTCGCCGGGCATCCGCGCCGCGGTCGGAACCGAAGCCGGAATCACGGATTCCCGCTGGACGCGCCCATCTATGGCTTCCTGCATCGAAATGTGGTTCACCTGGAGCGTTCGCCCCATGGCCTGGTCGAAGAAGATCCTGGCGTGGGTGTAGTTGGCCATGGCTTGCACTTCGCCGTCCTCGGCCGTGGCAACGTCCTTTTGCGCTTGAATGACCAGGGCCACGCTCGATACGCCGGATTGAAACCGTTTCTGCTCGGCCTCCAGGCTCTGCTCCGCCAGAACCCGCGTATCCACGGCCGTCTGGTGGCGCGAGCGGGCCTGCTCCAGGCCGATCAGCGCGGTCTTGACATCCACGCGCACCTGGTTGACCTCGCGCTGCAGTTGCAGCTCGTTCTGCCGCTGCTGGAGCTGATCGGTCACGTAGTCGGCCTGCTGCGACCGGTTGCGGAAGGGAATATTCAGGGAGAATCCGGCGGAGTAGTCCGGGAAATTCCGGCGCAAAATCTGCGCCAGGGCGGTGCCGTCGCCACCCAGGAAATACGCGTTGGGAGCGCCGCAGCAGTTGGTATACAGCGGGTTGGCGGGGCCGCTCAAACCGTGTCCGGTCACTTCGACGAACGCCTGCAAGCTCGGCAGCAGCCCGTTCCGGGTGCCCTCCATCATGATCTTCCCGCTCTCCAGGTTGGTCCTGCTCTTTTGGATTTCCAGGCGGCTCGCCGTGGCTTCCTGAATCAAGTCCTGCACCGGCCGGACCTCCTCGGTTTTGGGGATTTCGATGTGGTCCAGTGGAACGATGCGCACTTCGTCCAGCCAGGCGCTCTCCAGGCCGTTGCGGCTGATCGCGTTCTTGAGGACAATCTCCTGCTGCGCCAGGTTGGTCTGCGCGATGAGCAGGTCCTCTTTGCTGGCCGAAACGTCGGCGGCCGCGCGGGTGACTTCGATGCCCGCCAGCGCTCCGATCGCGACCTGTTTCTTGTTGCCGTCATAGAGCTGCTGCGCCGTGGCCAGAGCCTTCTCCTTGATGCGCACCGCGTCGTTGAAGGTGACCAGGTCCCAGTAGAGATTGAGCACCGCGGCAACCGTGGTGGCAACCTGTAATTCCACCTGGAGGTTGCTGACCTTCATGTTGTTCCGGGCTACGCGGATATCGCGGTTGTTGACTCCCACGCTGAGGCCCTGCAGCAGGTTTTGGTTGACCGTGATATCGAACGTCCCGCTGATGGAAGGATTGAAGAGAGGCGTGGAGCTGTTGACCAGGTTCCGGCTGTTCGAGAAAGTAACGTAGGCGCTGGTTCCGGTAATGAACTGCTTCCCGACCTGGACGCCGATGTACCGGAAGTCGCTGGTGAGAGCGGTGGTCTGATTCAGGATCGTGTTGGTCAAGGGCGTGGTCTGGTGACCCATTTGAGCGGACGTGGCGAAATAGGGATCCAGGCTGGGAGGGTTCGGACCGACGGCCGTGACGATGCCGCCTCCTCCGCCGAATCCGCCGCCTCCGGCTAGCCCGTTGGCGTTGGTGCTGATGCCCGCCGTGCTGACGCTGGTGGGTCCGGCAACCAGCGGCGTGTCCACCTGGCGCAGAATTCCACCGCCCTCGGCGCGCCGCAGGACCTCGCGGGCGAGGAACGGGCTGTAGCGCTGGACGGCGATGTCGAGATTGTTCTCCAGCACCAGCGCGATGACATCCTGCACCGAGAGGTACAGGTTGCCGCTGCGCACCAGCGACTCCAGCCGCGCCGAGTTGGCCAGCTTCGGCGGCGGCACGACGCGCTTCTCGAGATGGAAAGGCCTCAGGAAGCGGCCCACATATGGCGGCGGCTTGGGCGTCTGAATCGAGACTTCAGACGACTGCGCGAAAAGGGCCGCGAACGGCGCAAAGAGAACGAGAAGACTTCGGACACTGATTCGCATAAGCGGACTGGCTCGGTAGTGGGGATGAGCAATCGCGGGTCCAGCAACTATGTCCTTGCCGAGCCGAATCCCAAGCGCAACAATCCGCGTCCCAGTGTCCGATTTTGACACTGAGGTGTCCGGTTTCATAACTGCGCGCGAACCAGCCACACCTCCGAAATCTGGACGAAACGGCCGTTGCCCGACTCATCGGGATCCGGCTGCCATTCGAGGGTCAGGGCGCCTCCGGCGGTGGCTTCGGGCGGGATGGCGAATTCCACCGGTTTCACCTCCGTGCCCTTCTTCTGCATGGGGTGGATTTCGAACTTGCCATTGGCCACCAGGCGCGTGGCTCGCGGAGTGGAATCGCCGGCTTCCACGTAGCGAATCTTGTAGTGCGCCGACGGGTCGAGGCCGCTGTAACGGAGCCGGAGCGTGTTGCCATAGAGGGTCTCGGCGTGGCGGTGCCAGGAGATCCGCCAGGGCGCAGCTCCGCGCGAGGCAAACCCGGTGCGCACGGTATGGAAGAACGCGGGATCTTTCTCGAAGCCTGGGCCGGGATCGAGGTGGGGACGGTTCGACGGGTCGCCCAGATCGTCATAGAAGCCTCCAGGGCCGGGGTTCGTCCAGTTGAGGATCTCGTCGATGGCGGCGAGGCGCGCGGGTTCGCTCTCCATCGCGCGAATTTCGGAGAAGCGCCGGCGGAGCCAGGCCGCGTTGGTGATGGGGCGGTCGATGAGATCGAGATTGGCGCCGCGTCCCGCGGCGATGGCGGCGTAGCGCGGCACGCTGAGCTGCATGCGGACGCTCTGAAAGAGGGCTTCGGCCAACTCGAAGACGCGCGCGCGAAGCGTGCTGCCGGCGCGGCTCAACGGATCGACGGCGAGTTCGTTCTCCGCGGCGGTAAGGGCCCACAGCGCGCCCGTTTCGCGCGATAAAGCCAGGCGCTCCAGGGCTCGTCGCTCGCGCCCGGTTTCGTCCACCAGGCGCGCGCGGAGATAGGCGTCGTAATCGGCGCGGTAGAGCGCCTGCTGAAAACGCCAGTTCAGCTTCTGCTGGGGCGTGGCGCGGCGCTCCATCTCGCGGAACTGGGCCAGCGTGACATCCACGCCGGTATTGGTGAGGAGCGGCCCGCGCCAGTTGCGCTCCAACGCCAGCAGCCCCTGCGCGAACGCATCGGCCGCGTCCGGACCGATGAAATAGCGGCCGTAGTCGCGCAGCATTTCGGTGACGTCCGCTTCGGGATTCCATCCCAGGGCGCTCCAGACGGCCTTGTTGACGTCGTCGTTCGAGCCCTCCGAATAGGTGATGAAGCCGCCATCGGCGTACGGCTGGAGGACGCGGAAGATCTGAGCCTCGTCGAGTGGGCGGGGATTGACGACCTCGCGTTCCTCGGTCTGGGCGTAGGCCACGTCCCAATCGTTAACGGCGAATTGCGAGTTCACGCTGTGGGTGATGTCGGGGTAGTGGCGTATGGGGTACCGCTTGGGAATGCGCGCGCGCAACTCGGGCAGATTGACGCGCACCTGCGGACCGAAAACCACGCCCGCGAGCCATGGCGGCTGCTGGTCCATCAGGCCGAAGAACTGCTCCATCCATTGCCGGCTGAAGCCTTGCGGCGAGAGCCACATGGTTGCCTTGGGGTGGTAGCGCTTCAGGCTGGCGGCCTGCTTTTCGAGAAGCGCCATGAGGACCCGCGGCTCGGTGTGGCCGGGATCGCCGCCGGGCACGAAGACCGCGTCGATGCGCGGCAACTGGCGGAAGACCTCGGCCCATTCGCGGACCGCCGCGTCGACCGTGGCCGCATTGGAATAATCCGGGTCCATGGCGGGATACCAGATCCAGCATTCCAGGCCGTATTCCTCGGCGAGGCGCGACATCTCGATCATCATGCGCATGGGCGGAAGCGGGAAGTGCGGGCTGTCGGCAGCGTCGTCGGAACGCGGCGGAATCAGCTCGATGGCGTTGGCGCCGAACACCGCGAGGTCGCGGATGTAGCGCTCCCACATGTTGGCGTCCCAGGCGTCGTTGGTGTTGGTCTTGGGGCGGTATCCCAACTGGTGGCCGCGCAACGCGTACTTGGGAGCGGTGGTGACGTTCAGGTCGCGCGGGAGCGTGACGGAATCGCGCCGCATTTCGAGAGCACGGAGAAGGCCGCCGATGCCGAACAGGACGCCGCGCTCGTCGTTGCCGGTGATTTCGATGCGCGACGCGGTCGAGCGAATCTGGTAGCCCTCGGGCGCGAGCCCGCCGCCCGGCGGGGCGCGGCGCACCATCACGACCGGTCCGGCGGCCTGCGGCACGGCGGCCGCGACCGGCCAGCGCAGACGCGTGCGCTCTTCGACCGCGTCGATCAGGAGGGCGACGGCTTTGCGCTCGGGTCCGGTGATCCGCGCATCGGTGACCACCGTGGCGTGGGTCAAATCCGCGGCGCCGCAGATGGACGCGGCCGCGAGGAGGAGGAGCAGGAGCGGCGGTTTCACCGGCCGATCCCCAATGGCCCGAGCAGTTGCCGCGCGCCCGACTCCATCAGGCTGATTTCCGTGGCAGCCTGGAACAACAGGAAGCCCTGTTCCATAAAGCGGCGCACCTGCTCGGGGGTGGTGGCGGGCCGCCCCACGAACTTGCCGTGACGCCGCGCGGAGTCCACGATGCGCGCGATGGCGGCATCGAGCGCCGGCTCGTCCTGCCGGCCGCGCAGTCCGAGCGAGAAAGAGAGATCGCTGGTGCCGATGAAGATGGCGTCGACCCCCTGAGTGGCGGTGATGTCGTCGATTTGGCGGAGCGCGGATGCCTCCTCGATGACGCAGATGGTCATGACCTCTTCGTCGGCGGAATCGTGGTAGTTGCCGGGCAGCGGCCAGGTGCGGATGGCGAGGCCCGCTCCGGAGCCGCGCCGGCCCGCCGGCGGATACCGGCACGCGGCGGCGGCGCACGCGGCCTTTTCCTCCGTTCCCGCGAACGGAAAAATCACGCCGCTGACGCCCTGGTCGAGGACGCGCTTCGCGGTCCACAATTCGACCACGGGAACGCGCGCGAAGACCGCGGCCGGGAGTCCGCGCGTAGCCAACACGATCAGCCGGAGCGTCTCGAGCGTGACGGGCGAATGCTCCATTTCCACCCAAAGAAAGTGAAAGCCCAAGGTGGCGGCGTGCGCGGCGGCCTCGACCGAGGGCGTGGTGATGGTGACCCCGAAAGCGGGCTGCCCGGCTTGGAGCGCCGCCCGCACCGGATTGTGCCAGGAGTTTGGTTCCATGTCCCTCGATTCTCACTCAACGCGCGGCGGAATACCAGGGTGGCGGGCGTGTGGGCGCGCGGCGGGCGAGGCGCTTCCGCCGTTACGGGCGGTACCGCGCGCCGGCGCGCGTCAGCAGGCCGTGCCGAAGTCGTTCTCGAACGCCTCGACGAGGTGGGCGCCCCAATCCACTTTGGGCTTCATCCGTCCGGCGAAGAAGCGAAGCACGGGCGGCTCCTCGCAGAACTCGAGGCCGCCGATCATGCGGCGGTGTTTGTAGAGCCACTGCAAACGGTCCGCGGCGTACTGGTAGTGCGACATGGTGAAGACCCGCCGGGGGACGGCGAGGCGGACCAGTTCGAGGTCGGAGGGAACGTCGCGCCCTTCTTCGTCGCGATCCATGGATACGGAGCCGCGCTCCATGCCGCGGATGCCGGACGTAATGTAGACCGCGGCCGCCAGGGCGCCGGCGGTGTATTCGGACTGCGGCACGTGGTCGATGAAACGCATCGCATCGACATGGCAGGCCAGCCCTCCCGCGGGCGTGACCACCGGCACACCCTTCTGCTACAGCAGGCAGACGAAGTATTGGATGGCGTCCGCCGAGGAGCCGGCGACCTCGAGATCGGTCATCTCCCGGATGCCGACGGCCATTGCCTCGATCTCCTTCGACGACATTCCGCCGTAGGTGAAGAAGCCCTCGTACACCGGAAGCCAGGGCCGGATGGCCTCGTAGAGATCCTTGCGGTTGGTGGCGATCATGCCGCCGCGAACGCTGCAACTCTTGCGGCCGGAGAGGTAGCAGAGGTCCGCGATGCTCATCATTTCCCGGATGATGTCGCGGATGGACGTGTTCCCGTATCCGGGCTCGCGCTGGTGAATGAAGTAGGCGTTCTCGGAAATCAGGCTGCCGTCCACTACGAGAAAAATGCCCAGCGGCTCGATCAGCTCCTTGACCTGGCGCAGGTTCTCCATGGAGAACGGCTGGCCGCCGATGAGATTGGTGGTGGCCTCCATGCGCACGAACGAGACGTTGCCCGGGCCGGCCTGGTCAATGGACTCGCGCAGCCGGTCGAGGTCCATGTTTCCCTTGAACGGGGAGCAACTCTGCGTGTTCAGGGCCTCGGGCCCGTAGAGTTCCAGCACCTTGCCGCCCGCCAGGTTGAAATGCGCCTTGGTGGTGGTGAAGTGATAATTCATGGGCACGATGTGGCCGGGCTTGATGAAGGTCTTGGCCAGCAGGTGCTCGGCGGCGCGGCCCTGGTGGGTGGGCAGAACGTATTGGTAGCCGAAGATCTCGCGCACCGATTCGAGCAGCCGGTAGAAGCTCTCCGACCCGGCGTAGGCATCGTCGGACTGCATCATCGCGGCCTGCTGATTGTCGCTCATGGCATTGGTGCCGCTATCCGTGAGCATGTCCAGAAAGATGTCGCGGGAGCGGAGGAGGAAAGTGTTGTAGCCCGCCTCTTCCATGGCTTTCAGCCGTTCGCGCGCGGGTATCAGCCGCACCTTCTGCACGATGCGCACCTTGTGCATTTCGATCGGGATTTCGGATCCGTTGGATAAACGTATGCTCATAGCCGTCCTGAATAAAGTGGAATTTTGGTAATTCAGACCTGAAAATCTATTAATAACACGCGGCGCGAGCTAGTCCCGCGGTCGTGCCCGCTACCCGCCGCGCCGCACAACGCGACAGGGTGGCAGGCAGTGCCATACGGATCTGCCCGACCGCCTGGATCCAGGCGGTGGTTTCAGCGAGTTTTATTGAAGGGAAAGGACTTGCTCCCCGGATGACCGCCTGCATCCAGGCGGTTACCGTCCCTCTGTATCGAAGATCCGGAGGAGAGGCTGGCGCGCGCTTCCACTTTCAACTCCATTGTCTCTCATGGGTGCAAAGAAAAAGGGGGCGGCGGCGAGTGGCGCATTCGATCAAGTTGAAGGATGTGAGGCGGTTAGGGGGCGAAAAAAATAGTTCGAAGTGCTGTGACCCTGATTTGGGCTGAGTGCAAGAAAATTCCGGCCTGGGCGCGCAGCAAAGTCGAAGTTGAATTGGTTGTTGCGCTTACGAAGGCTCTTCCGATGCAGCCGGGTTCGGCGACCCGGAACGATTGCGTTTGGGGGCACTGATGAAGTCTCCGGCACTATAATGTGGGAGAGAGATCGATGGAGGGAATCACGTTAGAATCGATTCCGATAGTGGTCGGGCGGGAGGAGGACGGCCGCTGGTGGGCCGACATCGAGTCGATGCCGGGAGTGATGGCGTACGGAGAAACCCGCGAGTCGGCGATTGCCGCCGTACGAGCGCTTGCGCTGCGCGTTGCCGCCGATTGCATCGATCACGGTGAGGAAGTTCCCGAACCCTTCACGAAGGTCTTTTCAGCGGCATGAGCCACTGACGACCGGTCAAGGCGAAACAATTGTTGGCTGCCTTGCCGCGGCTAGGATGGCATGTGCTGGTTCAGCGTGAAATGGAGAGCGCGCGATCCCTGGTAGCGAGTATTATAGCGATTTCGAGGGTCCAGTTTGGACGACACCGCCCAATGTAGTCGCGGGGCAAGCTGCGCTGCTGAAAATCTGCAGCGGAAGCAAT
>DASQZT010000154.1:0-8627 GCA_035638575.1 Bryobacteraceae bacterium | reverse complement strand
TTCATCTGCGTTCATCTGCGGCCAATTCTGCTTTTCTTGGGATCTGCGCGTCGCCTCAGCCAGGCAATATGGGCCGCAGATGAACGCAGATGAACGCGGATAAGATCGGCTTCTCTCATTTTCGGCCATTCGTCTGCATCGCACCGGTTCAGCCAGCTTTGCTTGCGGCTTCGCGCTGTGTTTATTCGTGTGCATTCGTGGCCCAAGCGCTTTTCTTCACAGCTTCTGACGGTCGCGGCTCTGTTTCGGTATCGCGTGTTTGCAGCGAGTTACAGAGCCGGGCCCAGAGGGCACCCCGTCAGGAAGCGGTCCGACGGGAGCCGATTTCCCCAGACCGGTTGAGCACCCCCGGCGCCGGATGTGATCGTGCCGCGCCGAATGTTATTATGCGCAAGGAGTGCAATCGCAAGTGAAAAGAATCGCAGGGATGGCAGCAGGCCTTTGGCTGATAATGGCGGCGGCGCCGGCGTTTGGGGCCGAACCACTGGAGGGCTTATGGCAAATGATCTCCCAGCAGATCGGCAAATCCAGCGTACCTCCGGCCCCTTTGGCGTTGCGCGTATCCGTGGCCAACGGCGCACTGCGTTTCGACTACATGGTCAACCGTGAGATGCTGCTGCAAAGGACCTTCACGGTGCACCCGGACGGCACACCGGGAGTCATCACGGACATTAAGGGCTCCCCGCTGGGAGTCGCCAGGCTGAGCAAGACTTCCCCCACCGAGTACAAGCTGATTCTGCAGCGTCCGAATCATCCACCGGAGCCGGGCAAACTGACCCTGACCGACAAAGGCTACATCCTTCACTGCGAATCGGACGCCAACGTGCCGGGCCGCGGCCCCAGCCACATTGTCCAGGTGTTCGCCAAGCAGACAGCCACACCGTAATCGCGAGTGGCCCGCGCGAAGCCGGGATCGGTCACCAAAGCCGACGAAAAACGTGGCGCACGCACTCCTGCGTGCCGCGCCGAGACTCGTCTCGGCGCTTCTTCGAGCCGACCCAAAGGCCGAATGTTTTTCGAAGAGTGTCTCTCTTCCAGTTGTGGGGCAGGATTTCATCCTGCGGCCGGTTTTCAACCGGCCCTTTACTGCGGCGGCGCGCCGCGGCCGCCCCCCGGAGGCGAATGCAACTCGTATCCCGGCGGCGGCTCGGCGCCGTACAGGTAGCGGACGAAGTAGTCCCAGCGCCGGCGCGTCATGTAGTTGGAATCCTCGCCGTATCCGTGCGCGCGGTTCGGAAACATGATCAAGTCGAAGTCTTTGTTGGCCTTGATCAACTCACTGACCACCAGCAGCGTGTTGTACGGCGGCACGTTGTTGTCCATGGTGCCATGGGCCAGCAGCAGGTGCCCCTTCAGGTTCTTGGCGAAGTTCTGATTGGCCTGGCTGTCGTAGTTCGTGGTGCCGTCCGGCTTGCGCTCCAGCAGACCCTGCCACTTCTCGGCCCAATCGTCTTCGTATTCGCGGTTGTCGTGATTGCCGGATTCGGAGATCCCCACCTTGAAGAAATCGGGATAGCGGAACATCGCGTCGGCCGTCGCGTAGCCGCCGCCCGAATGGCCATAAATGCCGACCCGGTCGATATCGATCCACGCATAGCGCTGGGCGAGCTGCTTCATGCCGGTCACCTGGTCGGGCAGCGTGTTGTCGCCCATGTCGCCGAAATACGCCTCGTGGAATTTCTTGGAGCGCCACGGCGTACCCATTCCGTCGATCTCGACGACGATGAATCCCAGCTCGGCCAGCGATTGGCAATCGCCGCGGGCCGCCGAGAACGACCGGGTGCCCACGCTGCCGGTTTGCGGTCCCGGATAGATGTGGTTCACGATCGGATATTTCCTCGCCGGGTCCAGGTTCGAGGGCTTGAACATCAGCCCGTAGATATCGGTGACGCCGTCGCGCGCCTTGACCGTGAACGGCTCGGGCGGCTTCCACCCGGCCGCTGTCAGCTTCGAGAGATCGGCCTTCTCGAGCGAGGCGATCATTTTTCCGCCGGCATCGCGCAGCACCGAAACCGGCGGTACGTCGGGCTTGGAGTACACGTCGACGAAGTAGCGGCCGGAAGTGGACAGTGCGACTTCGTGGTTGGCGTCTTCGGGCGTCAGGAGCGCGAGATTCCTGCCGTCGAATCCCACGCGGTAGAAGTGGATGAAATAGGGGTCTCGACCCTTCTCGCGGCCCACGCCGAGGAAATACAGCATTCTGTTCTGTTCATCCACCCGCAGCAACTGGGTCACGTTGCCTTCGCCGGACGTGATCTGGTTCTTCAGCTTGCCGGTTTCCAGGTCGTATAAATAGAGGTGGCCCCAGTTGTCGCGCTCGGAGAACCAGATGACCTCCTTCGAAGCCGGAAGATAGTGCCAGTTGACGCGGCCGTTGCCCGATTCGAAGAAGGTGGAGACCTTCTCTTGCAGCATATCGCGGACCGCGCCCGTCACCGTATCGGCGACGCGCAGCGTTTCGACCCTGTGATCGCGCGACGTGGAGACAAACGCAAGCTGGCTGCCGTCGGGGCTCCACTGCACGTCGGCCCATTCGCCCCCGCGGCAGGAGATGTCGTCGCACAGCGAGGAGCGGTGCTGGTCGGGCGGCATCTGGAGCCGCACAACGTGCGGATCGTCGACATCCACGATCACCCGCTGAATGGTGGTGACAACGTCGTCTCCCGGCAGAGGGTACTTCCAGGCGCGCAGGGTGGGATGGCCCACCTTGGTATCCACCAGGTACATCTCGCCGACGCCGCGCTGGTCCTGCTGGAAGGTCGCGACCTTCTTCGAATCGGGAGACCAGAGCACGATGGGGCGGTCGCTCCCGGTCCAGCCGGCGTTGTCCGTAGCGTAGCCGAAATCCTTGATGCCATCTTTGGTGATCTGGGTCTCCTTGCCGGTGGCAATGTCGCGGCCCCACAAGTTGAAATCGCGGATGAAGACGGAGCGCTTGTTGTCGGGCGAAATGGATTCGACGCGCCCGCCGCCAGCGCCGCCGCGGCCCCCTCGCCCGCCTCGCCCACCGCGTCCACCCGCGGGCGCGGGGCTGGTATTGGCACTGTACTGGGTGCCCTGTACATCGCACTTCCAACGGCGCCCGCCGGCGCTCACGGTGACGCTCTGCGCGTCGGCGGAGAAGTCCAGCTCGGTGAACGGAAGGCGGCGTGGGTCGTAAGTGGTGCCCGCCGCCGCGTTGAGGGCCGCGGTCAGTTTGGCGTGGTCGAAGGCCGGCTGGCGGGTTCCGCGCGCCGGATCGGCCAGCACGAACTCAGTCCCATTGGCCGTGGTGTTGCGGTACCAGAAGCGTTCGTCGGGCAGCCAGGTGGGGCGCACGCCGGAATTGTAGACCAGCGGCGTGGTGTTGTATCCCATAACCTTTTCGGCGCGCGCGTAGTCGGCGGTGGTGAAACGCTGCTGGGCAGTGCCGGGGATAGCGGCTAGGAATCCCGCCAGCAGGATGGATAGAGTGCGAAAGTGCATTTGTGACGAGGGTATCACAGGGGCGGGGGTGGTGTGACGCTTGCCATCGACGGCTTCGGCGATTTCAGCAATGGTACGATTCGTTTTGCGGATGGAACCAACCCCACGCCCGGAGTGGGCATCGCCGATAGCCGGTCGGCAGGCATGTCGACGAGTTCTGGTCGGCTCTACTGGAGGGGCCGACAAAGAGGATGCCCGCCCCACTGATCGATGACCACTACCTGCTGGCCTTTCTCGAAAGGCATCCCTTGGGCCGGATGGAAATCTCCGGAAGTCTTCCGGATCCCAAATGGCACGGGCTATATCATCCCGTAACACGGACTTTGGTAGTCAACGGATTCCGTTTGCCTGCCAGCTACGGCCAAGAATTTGGTTCACCGGATTTGACGTCGGTCTCGGCGGCCGGACCAAATCAGATCGAAGCGACAGCACGCAGCCTCTACCATGAGCTGGGACACCATCTGCTGGACATACTCGGTCCCGCAGCGATTCACGAGGTGCAAACGCTGCGGCGAGCCGGGAGAACTTGCCCCGTCTCTCAGAGGGCCCGAGCAGGCCCTCTGGAATATTTCGCTGAGACCTATGCGGCATACCGGTTTGAAGCCACGCTTGCCGACCGCGATCCCGAGGGCTACCATATGATTGAAGCGTTATTGAGGATCGCATGGCAGACGTAGCAGATTACGGCCAACTGGAAAGGATCGGCAATGAATTGTCCGACCGCTCTCTGGCCGGTACACTCGACTTTGCTGCCTTTCAACGGCTGTTTGGCCAAGCCCGTGCAGCGTGCGGTCCCGACACGGACGCGCTGGAAATGTTTTGCCCGTTCGCCAAGCCGGATGGCTGGTGGGACTGGATGACCAGCGAAATGCAGAAACCTCCGTCCCGCCGCGTGGCGTGATCCCGCCAGACCTCAGTGCGACGCGCACAGGCGCTCGTGTTACCGTTCAGATATGGTGTCGATCAAGCAAGCAACGATGGCGGCAAAGGAATTTGCGCGAAGCGTCCTGGAGCCAGACCAGTTCAAAACCTTGCGTCTCGAAGAAGTGGATAGCAGCTTAGTGGACGGTAAGCCTGTCTGGCTCATTACGCTGAGCGTGTCCGCTCCAGATCATGTGACCGTGATGCTCGCCGGGGTGGGCCGCGACTACAAGACATTTGCCGTTCAAAAGGAAGACGGTGAGGTCCTTTCCATGAAGATCCGCGAACTGGCCGGCGCATGATGCTTGATGCAAGGGCGTTGATCGAGAAGCACCGCTCGAAGGGCGTCTTGGTTGACACCAACCTTCTCGTGTTGTACCGCGTCGGAAAGGTGAACAAACGCCGCATACTGGACTTCAAGCGCACGCAGAACTACACCATCGAGGATTTCGAGCTGCTGGAACGGCTGATCTCTTGGTTCGGAGGCATCGTCACGACGCCGCATGTCTTGAGCCAGACGAGCGACCTTGCCGTTCTTGCCGGCAAGGAACTGAAACCCATCCGCGAGTGCTTCCGCTCCGTCATTGAAGGCATGACCGAGCAATTTGATGAGGGCCGGATCCTGGTCACCGACGCATGTTTCGACCGTCTCGGATTGGCCGATGCCGCGGTCGCGACCGTCTGCCTGAGTGGGCGGCTGGTCTTGACGGACGACCTCGATCTGCAGGTGACATTGGCCAGTCGCGGAGCGGACGCTCTGAACTTCAATCACATCAGACCCTTGAACTGGAGCTGATCCTCACTCTTGCCGCAAAGCCGTCATCGGGTCGATGCGGGAGGCCCGCCGCGCAGGCACGTAACCCGCGATCGTCGCGATGACCGCGAGGAACAGAGCGGCCGCCATCAGCACCAACGGGTCGCCCGCCTTTACGCCATAAAGGAAGCCGGCGATCAGGTGCGTGGCCGCCAATGAAACCGGCACTCCGCACGCGATTCCCGCGCCCGCTATCCACAGAGTTTCGCCCAGCACCAGCCGCCACACTTCTCTGCGCGATGCGCCCAACGCCATGCGCACCCCGATTTCCTGCGTGCGCCGCCCCACCGAATACGCGATCACGCCGTACAGGCCGATTCCGGCCAGCAGCACCGCCAGCGCTCCAAAAACCGTGGAGAGCAGCGCCAGGAGCCGCTCGCGAATCAGCGCCGCATCCACCTCGGTGGCCAGCGTCCGGATGACGAACGCCGGAAGATTCGGGTCGGTGGCCGCCACCTCGCGGCGCACCTGCGCGGCGATGGCCACCGGATCGCCCGCGAAGCGCACGTGCAGCTCCATCTGGCCGCGGCCCGTCGGCCCCTGCAGAAACGTCTGGTACAGCGTGCTTTCCGGCTCGCGCTTCAGCGTCGAATACGCGATGTCGCGGACCACGCCGATCACTTCGCAAGCGCTGGTGCGGTTGCAGACGATCCGCTTTCCGATGGGGTCCTCGTTCGGGAAAACACGGCGCGCCAGCGTCTCATTGATCACCGCCACGAACGGCGCGCCCTCGGCCATATCGGACGGACCGAAATCCCGCCCTCGCAGGATGGGCGCACCCAGGGTGGCGAAGAACTTCGGATAGACCTGCGTCCAGGACCCGCGAAACTGGCGCCCATCGGCCGTCGAAAAAGTTCGCGGCTGGAGTTGCATGGTGGGCCGCATCCCCGCGAAACTCGCGGCGATCACGCCGGGGATCGCCTGAATCCGCTCCTGCAAGTCGAGGTACAGCCGATGGAGCCGCAGGGCGTTCGGACCGTTTTTCTGATCGCTTCCGCGCGGGGCAAGGCCCACGGTGAAGACCCGGTCGCGCCGGAATCCGGGATCCACGTCATCCAGCCTCTGCAAGCTGCGAACCAGCAGGCCGGCGCCCATGACGAGCACCAGCGAGAGCGTCACCTGGGCCGCGGCCAGCGCCTTGCCAAAACCCAGCGCTCTGCCCAAAGAATGTCGCCCGCCCGCCGAACGGCCGCCCTGCTTGAGCGCCGGCGTCAGATCGATCCCCGCGGCGCGCATGGCCGGCGCCAGCCCGAACAGAATTCCGGTGGCGGCGGAGATGGCGGCTGTGAACGCCAGGATGCGAAGGTCCGGCGTGAGATCGAGCTGGATGAGCGGCCCGCCCGTGGACAGGAAATGGACCAGCAGCCCGCTGCCCCAGAACGCGAACACGATTCCCAGGGCGCCGCCCAGCGAGCTGAGCAGCAGGCTCTCCACCAGCAGTTGGCGAACCAGCCGAGTCCGCGTGGCGCCGATCGCCATCCGCAAAGCGATCTCCCGCCGGCGCGCCGCCGCCCGTGCCAGCAACAGGTTGGCGACGTTGGTACAGGCGATCAGCAGCACCAGTGCCACTACCCCCATCAGCACGAAGAGAGGTTTGGAAAACTGCCGCCGCAGGCTCGAAAGTCCGGTCGCTCCGGGCACCAGGACCAGCCGGTCCGCCGCCCATTCCTTCAGCCACTTGCTCTGCCAGTTGGAATCGATTTCCGCGGCGAGCCGGCTCTGCACGCGTCCGAAGATCACGGCCATGCCGCTGGACGCCTGTGCCGCTGCGACCCCGGGTTTCAGCCTCCCGAAGATTCGAAGCCAATCCACCGTGTTGGTCGAGCGTTGCAGCCAGTTCTCCGCATCCGGCATCACCTGCCGCTGCATCATGACCGGCACGCTGACGTCCGGCGAGGTCCCGGCCTCCAGGCCGAAAAATGCCGGAGGGGTCACGCCCACAATCGTGAAGGGAGTTCCATCGATCAGCACCTTCCTTCCCACGGCCGAACTTTCGAGGCCGAAGCGGCGCTGCCAGTACCGGTAGCTGATCATGGCGACGGGATGCCCGCCGGGCACACGGTCGTCATCCGCGGTGAACGTCCTGCCGGCCACGGCGCCGACTCCCAGCACCGAGTAGAAGTTGCCGGAAACGAGCTGCCCCATGGAGGATTCGGACTGGCCCTCGATGCTGACGTTCAAGCGCACCGGCGAATAAGCGGCCAGTTCGCGGAAGAACGGCTGCTCCTTCTTGAGGCGCTCGTAGGTCTCATAGTAGAAAGCGGGGTCCACGCCGCCCTCGGCCTGCTTCGCGAGAATCAACAGCTCCCGCGGATCGCGGACCGGCAGGAGCTTCAGCATCACCGCGTCGATGAGGCTGAAGATGGCGGTATTGGCGCCGATCCCGAGCGCCAGCGAAAGCACTGCGACCGAGCTGAAGACGGGATTCTTGCGCAACAGGCGGAGCCCGTAACGGAGATCTTGTGCCATTCAGCAGGTTAGACGAGTTGGTGGAGGGCCCGTTAGTACCTTGTCACCAAGGCAGCCGCGACCGCCCAACTCGCCCCCAACTCAGGCGCCTTGAAGCAGTGAGCCGGGGTGGCGCACGATGATTGGATCGGGAAGCGCGATGGCGCAGACCAAAATTATGGGCTTTTCTGTCCCGCCGACCGTGGTCCGGGAGGGGGAAACCCTGGCCAAGGAAGAATGCAGGACCAAGAGTGAACTGTTTCGGGAAATGGTGCGCGTCTACCGTCGCTACCGCCAGCAGCGGGATCGCGACCAGGATCGCTGGATTATGAGCCTCATCGAGAAAGCCAAAGCCGAGCAGGCCAAAAACCCCATGAGCACAGCAGAGATGCTGGCCGAGGACGAGCGCCTGGCCAGCTATGGCGCCGCCCAGGCCAAGAAGCTCGGCATCACGCCCAAAGACGTAAACCGCCTGATCCATGAGCACCGCAAATCCCGGAGAGCTTAGGGTTGTCCTGGACACCAACGTTTACATCGCCGCCTTCACTTATCCGCAAGGTTGGAGTTTTCACCTTTGGCGCCAGGCCCTGTCCGGCCGCTACCAACTGCTGGTATCTCCGGCCATTGTCAACGAAATTGCCGACGTGCTGAGGCTGAGATTTGGTTGGGCTCCGAATGGCAGACGGCAGGCACGGGCGAAAGTGCGAGGATCTTCCGTTCCAGGATCTACCAGCGAACATACCCGCCCTTCAAATACACCGATCCTCTCGGCCCCACACGCTCCACGAGCACGATTCGCTTCGCGTAAAGCACGCGGTAGATGGCGCGGTAACGCGAACGGTAGATGCAGATCCGCTAATACTCCTTGGTGTGCCGCATCTCTTCAGCGTGGGGTGGGATCGGGTCGTTCTCGAGATCCCGCAAATCGCTGAAGGGTTCGACCCAGGCTTCGTCGCCGTGTGTCTTGAGGATTTCCGTG
>DASQZT010000153.1:0-102317 GCA_035638575.1 Bryobacteraceae bacterium | reverse complement strand
CACCGCAGCCGGACCAGATACTCCCGACACGCAGCGTCTGTAGAGAAACGGGCCTCGAATTCCGCCAGATTTCGCGGATAATCCTCCATGGAACGCCATACTACATCTTGGGGTCACCTGAGTCAAGTAAATACCCCATTTCAGCGGATTTCACGAAAATCAGCAACACGCTCTTTGAAGACTTGGAGTAAATCCTCGCCGCATCGGATTGCTGTGCTCGCACCCGGGGCAAGGAAGAGAGCGCAGCGAATAATACACATAGAATCCGCGCGCCCTTCGCGATTCCCATACTTCCTCCGCAACAGTTTCAATTGTATAAGAAATCACCGTACATCAGTCCGGGGCGTAACGCATTGGCCGGATTAGACGCACTCCCCCGACCGCAGGATGCTCCACAATTCGCGCGGCCATCCGCAGCTTGGATTCACGGGCCAAGGTTCAGTACCGTTCCGGGCTACGACCCCACTTTAAGGGGGAACCAGTCGCGACTGACCCCGTACCCGCGCACGCACCTTCGTTCCGCTCCAGGCGCCCGCCCCGGCCATCTACTATAAGCGCGGTAGTCCGCACGGGATCACGCGCTGTCCGCCTACTCTTCTTCCTCGCCCTGCCCCACTTTGAGCACCGCCAGGAAGGCCTCCTGCGGGATCTCCACGCGGCCCACGCGCTTCATGCGCTTCTTGCCTTCCTTCTGCTTTTCGAGAAGCTTGCGCTTGCGGGTGATGTCGCCGCCGTAGCACTTGGCCAGCACGTTCTTGCGCATGGCGGAAATGGTCTCGCGCGCCACGATCTTGTTGCCGATGGCGGCTTGCAGGGCCACTTCGAACATCTGGCGCGGGATGAGGCGGCGCAGGCGCGAGATCAGCTCCTTGCCGCGATCGTAGGCGAAGTCGCGGTGCACGATCATGGAGAGCGCATCCACCGGCTCGCCGGCCACCAGCACGTCCAGCCTGACCATCGGAGAGACGCGGTGGCCGGACAGGTGATAATCCAGCGAGGCATAGCCGCGAGAGGAGGATTTCAGCCGGTCGTAGAAGTCCATCACGATTTCGTTCAGCGGCATCTCGTAGAGCAGCATCACGCGGCCGCCGCCGATGTATTCGAATTTCTTCTGCGTCCCGCGTTTCTCTTCGAGCAGCTTGAGGATGCCGCCCAGGTACTCTTCGCGCGTGATCACGGTGGCGTCGATGATGGGCTCTTCGATCTGCTTGATCTCCGATGGATCGGGAAACTTGGTGGGGTTCTCGATGGCGATCCGCTCGCCCGTGGTGGTGGTGATGACGTAGCGGACGCCCGGCGCGGTGGTGATGAGATCGATGTTGAACTCGCGCTCCAGGCGCTCCTGCACGATCTCCAGGTGCAGCAGGCCGAGGAATCCGCAGCGGAATCCGAAGCCCAGCGCCACCGAGTTCTCGGGCTCGAAGCTGAAGGCGCTGTCGTTGAGCCGCAGCTTTTCGAGGGCGTCGCGCAGCAGGGCATGCTCGTGCGATTCCACCGGGTAGAGCCCGGCGAACACCATGGGCTTGATCTCCTCGAAGCCGGGCAGCGGCTCGTCAGGCGGATTCTCGTGCTCCACGATGGTGTCGCCGATTTGCGCGTCGGACACGGTCTTGATGTTGGCGAAGAGGAATCCCACCTCGCCGGCGGAAAGCTCGTCGCAGGGCGTGGCCTTGGGCGCCTGGTAGCCGAGTCCCTCGACTTCGAAGGTCTGCCCGTGGGACCACAGGCGGATCTTCTGTTTCATGCGCAGGCGGCCGTCCACCACGCGCGCCAGGATGATCACGCCGCGGTAGGGGTCGAACCAGGAATCGAAGATCAGGGCGCGCAGGGGCGCATCGGGCGACCCTTTGGGCGGTGGCACGAGGTGAACGATGGCCTCGAGAACCTCGTGCACGCCGATGCCCTGCTTGGCGCTGGTCATCACGGCGTCGCGGCAATCCAGCCCGATGATGGTCTCGATCTGCTCGCGGATGCGCTCGGGCTCGGCGGCCGGAAGATCGATCTTGTTGATGACCGGAATGATTTCCAGGTTGTGGTGCAGCGCCAGGTAGGTGTTGGCGAGCGTCTGGGCCTCCACGCCCTGCGACGCGTCCACCACCAGCAGGGCGCCCTCGCAGGCTTGCAGGCTGCGCGACACCTCGTACGAGAAGTCCACATGCCCGGGCGTATCGATGAGGTTGAGCTGATACAGGTTGCCGTCATCCGCCCGGTAATTCAGGCGCACGGCGTGGGCCTTGATGGTGATGCCGCGCTCGCGTTCCAGGTCCATGGTATCGAGGACCTGCTCCATCATTTCGCGCTGCGTCAGGGCGCCGGTGATCTCCAGCAGACGATCCGCCAGAGTCGATTTGCCGTGGTCGATGTGCGCAATGATAGAGAAATTGCGGATGAATTCGCGGTCCATGAAGTGTGGGGATGCTCGTTCAATTATCCCACACGGGGCGGAGTGCGACGGCGGCGTGCGACCTTTGGATTCGCCAGAGGGGGAGTTTCGTGCGGGCTCCTACGGAATCCACCGCACTTGATTGCGCAGATCTTCCGGCGTCCAAGTCAGCCAGACGATCAACAGCCCTTCGATCACTGTTCCGATCGATCTCCGTGAAGGGATCAACAGGAGACCGGGAGATTCGTTCTCCGAAATGAATCGCTCGAAAAACTCGGGCATTGTGGAGACATCTCGGGACACCAGAACGCGACCATCGTCCGCGGCGAACCGAAGGACGTCTGGATCGGAAGTGCCGTCTGGAATCACGCTGGTGGCACCACGAAAATCGATCGCCGGCTCCCGCCTCCGCAGGCCTCGTTCGATCTCCGGGTTCAGGTCGGCGTCGGCCTGGAAACGGATGCTCAAGCCGGCTTCACTGATCTTTCGCTCTTCGCCCGTTCAAAACGCTCGATCATGTCAGGCGTGAGAGGATGACGGGTCTTGATCTCCTCGTAGCGGCGATCTTGTTCCGCCAGGTAAGCCTCGATTTCCTTTGGATGTTCCAAAATGAAAGTGATCGTGCCGTAGACCTTCGCCAGCGAGCCGATGGATGGGTAGGCATCGAAGATGGCCTCGGCGGACCGGCCGTTCCGAAAATCGTAAGCCACAACGTCAAGACCAATGCGCGTGCCAGCAACGTAGTACCCGCAGTCGTGAACCTCGACGTATTCGTTGGCCGGCATCATCCCTATCCAGCTCCTCATCTATTTTACGCCCAGCGATGATCGAAACGGCACTCGGGCCTATGTGCGCCCCCAGTTGCGTGGTGAGAACGCTCCATTGTAGGCTGATGATAGCGGTGGAGTTCGCTTAACGCCGTTCCGAACGGCCAATAACTCCTACAGTGGTTTCGCTGTGGGAGAGTTGGTTCGGATCCCGCCTCCGGCAAACCACAATACATTTGAATCGGGAGTTCCTTCGATGGAGAAGGTCTGGTTTGTTGCCGCTCTCTGGCTCCTGCTGGCACTGGCGGCGGTACTGATCGGGAACTGGCTTCGGGTGTCCACGGCCCTCTCGGAGATTGTCGTGGGGACGGTGGCGCAACTCATCATCGGCGCGACGCTGGGCGGCGAGGCGTTGGGCGCCAAGGCGCCGTGGATCACCTTTCTGGCGGGGACCGGCGCGATCGTGCTGACGTTCCTCGCGGGAGCCGAACTGGATCCGGAGGTCTTTCGCGCTAAGTGGAAAGAGTCTACCGCCGTGGGCCTGGTGGGCTTCTTCATGCCGTTCCTGGGAGCTACCATGGTTGCCCATTTTGTCCTGGGGTGGGGCTGGCGTCCGAGCTGGCTCGCGGGCGTGGCGTTGTCAACCACTTCGGTCGCGGTGGTCTATGCCGTGATGCTCGAACTCGGCTTCAACCGTACGATTTACGGGAAGGCCATCCTGGCGGCCTGCTTCATCAACGACCTCGGGACGGTAATTGCACTGGGCCTGATCTTCTCGCCGTTTACGGTGAAGGCGCTTACCTTCCTGGGCGGCGGCGTCCTGATCTTCGGGGCCCTGCCGTTCGTCACGCCGTGGTTCTTCGAGCGGTACGGCGGCCGGGTTTCGGAGTTGGAAACGAAGTACCTTTTGTTCCTGCTGTTCGGACTGGGCGGGTTGGCGGTATGGGCCGGCAGCGAACCCGTGCTGCCCGCTTACATCGTCGGAATCGTTCTCGCCGGCACGGTCGGCAAGGACCACCTCCTCATCCGGCGCCTGCGCACGCTGACGTTCGGCCTGTTGACGCCGTTCTATTTCATCCGCGCGGGCAGCTTCGTTTCCGTGCCGGCGCTGATTGCCGCGCCGCTGGTCGTGGTGGCGCTGTTTTTCGCCAAGATGGGCTTCAAGCTGGCCGGCCTGCTGCCCACCGTCCGCGCGTTCGGATACAACGGGCACGACGGCGTGTACTACTCGCTGATGATGTCCACGGGGCTGACGTTCGGCACGATTTCCGCGCTGTTCGGCCTGAACCACGGGATCATCGACCAGACTCAGTATTCCCACCTGGTTGCTACGGTAATCGGCAGCGCCGTGATTCCCACGGCGATCGCGAACGCACGGTTTCTGCCCAAGCACCTGCTTCCGGGGCGGGAGAGCGCGTTCCAGAAGTCCGTCATGGGCGAGCCAGTGGGGGACCTGGAACCCTGAGACAAGCGGGAAGGGGCATCATAGGATTTGGACGGTACAAAGGAGGCGAAATGCTGAGGAAAGGCCCCGCGAAAAGGGTCACAATTTTCATCAACGAAGACACCCAGCACCACATGACGCCGCTGCACGACTCCATCATGACCTTCCTGATGCACAAGGGAGTCGCTGGGGCCACCGCGACGCGCGCCTACTCCGGCTTCGGCGGGCACCAGATGCTGCACACGCACAAGATCGAGGTTTTGACGCAGCACCTGCCTCTCCGGATCGAGTTCGTGGAGACGCCGGAGAAGGTCGAAGAGCTGCTGCCAACCTTATATGAGATGGTCACGGACGGCCTCATCGAGGTGCAGGATACGACCGTCGTGAAACTGACCCGGCGGTCCGACGAGCCGGAGCCCATGCCGGCGCACGAGCACAAAGAGGGGCCGGCGAAGCTCCTGCGGGTATTCATGGGCGAGGCGGACAAGTGGCACGAGGAACCACTCTACGACGCCATCGTGAAGCAGTTACGGATGATGGACATCGCCGGCGCCACGGTGTATCGCGGGATCCTGGGTTACGGCGCCAAGGGCCACGAGCACAAGAGAAGCGTCTTCCACCCCATGCGCGATCTTCCCATCATGATTTCGGTGATCGACGCACCGGAGAAAATCACCGAGGCGGCGGAGGCGATCGAGCGAATGCTGGAGGACGGGTTGATCGTGACTTCCGAAGTGGAAATGGTCAGGCTGGTCCGGGGCAGAACCCCGGCGGAGACATCCGATGTCACAGGAAAACCCCGCTAAGCTGCTGCGAATTCACATCTCCGAAACCGACCGGTATCACGGCAAGCCGCTCTACGAAGCCATCGTGGAGAAGTGCCGGGAGATGAAGATCGCGGGCGCCACGGTGTTTCGCGGCCTCGAGGGCTACGGCGGGACGGCGGAGATGCACCGGCACCACCTGGCGCGGCACGATCAGCCGATCCTCATCTCGATTGTCGATTCGAGCGAGAATATCGCGCGCCTGACCCCGGTAGTGGAGGAGATGATGGACACGGGCCTGATGGCCGTTTCCGAAGTCAGGGCGATCCGCGTTCAGAAGAAGGCGCCGGCACAGGATGGAAAGGGCGACTGAGTCCAGTACCGAAGAATTGGCCGAAGGCGCGTTGCGCACGGCCACGGAGTTGTGCCAGCGCTATCGGATCACGGCGCTTCAGGATTTCCTGGAGAGTTGCCGGTCCTTCGCTCAGGAGAAGAGCCTCAATATCGCGATTTTCGGCAGATTCAAGGCGGGAAAAAGCAGCTTTCTCAATCACCTCATCGGCAGGCCATTGTTGCCCGTGGGAGTGATCCCGGTCACGTCGGCGGTGACGGAGATCGAATACGGCCGGGTGGATAGCGCCGAGGCGCGCTTCCTGGATGGCCGCTCGGAATCGATTCCACTCGAACGAATCGGCGACTACATTTCGGAGAGCCAGAACCCGTCGAATTCAAAGAGCGTCGCCCTGGTGCGCGTCCAATCACCGTCCATGGGGCGATACCGCGGGATTCGCTTCGTGGACACTCCGGGCCTCGAAAGCGCCTTCGAGCACAACACGGAGACATCCCTGGAGTGGCTGCCGAGAGTGGGGCTGGCGCTGGTTGCGGTGGGCGCCGACGCGCCGCTGTCGCAGGCAGATCTCGAGCTGATCCGGAACCTGCGCCGCTATACACCCAATGTCTCGCTCCTTCTGACCAAGGCCGACATTCTCAGCGAAGGTGAAAGGGACGAGGTCACGGAGTTCCTCCGGAGGCAGCTCGAACACCATGGGGACGGCTCGATGCAGATCCTTCCTTATTCGATCCGGCCGGGATTCGAATCGCTGCGCACGGCCCTCGACGAGCGGCTCCTCTCGGGGGTCCACGCGGAGAACGAGGGCCAACGCGCGGCTGTGTTGCGTCACAAGATCGTCTCGCTGCTGGAGGAAAGCGCGGGCTATCTCAACGTGGCGCTCAAGGCGGCGGCAGCGGCGGATTCCGACCGCGAGCGGCTGCGGCGCACAATCCTCGGAGACAAGGCCGCTCTGGACGACACGCGGCTGGCATTGCGGCTGATCGTGCGGCATGCCGCCGGGATGGCCCGTTCCCAGTTTGAGGATCTCCTGCGAAACGACGAAGGGCCGGTGCGGCAACGGCTGCTGGCGGGTCTCGACCGCGAGTTTCCGTCCTGGACGCGCAACCTCGGCGTGGCGATCACGCGATTGGAAGACTGGCTCGGCGCGGTTCTCACCGGGGAGATGACCGCCCTGTCGAAGAAGCACGGGGCCGAATTCGTCGAGCCCGTTGAACGCGTGGGCCGCCAGCTTTCCCAAGGGCTGCAGGACTTCCGGAATCGAGTCTCGGAACGGACGTTGGAGGCCCTCGGCGTGCCATTGAAGACCACGCAACCAGAACTTCGCACGGAGGAGCCAAGGTCGCCGGACGTGCGCGTGGGCAAGATCTTCGATCACAACTGGGAACTGGTTTCCTTTCTCGTGCCGATGGGGATCGTCAGGGGCGCGGTCCGGAAGCACTTCGAACGCACTGTCGAGAATGCGGTCGTGGTGAACCTTTCGCGTCTGGCATCGCAGTGGGAAACCGCCGTAAACCGTTCGCTGCTCGACCTGGAGAAGGATTCCGTACGGCGGCTGGATGGCTTGATCGCCAGCATCGAGAGGCTGATCGCCTCGGGTGGCGAAGAGGCTTCGCGAATCCGCGAGGACCTGGCTGGGTTGGACTCGCTTCGGAAGTTGATTCGGGGGAGTTCGGCGCTCATAATTTAAAGCATGAAGTCAGGCGTCTTTTGGTTCGCGCTGGTGGTTCCGTGCATCGGCTTCGGCGCTGCCCCTTCTGCTATGGAGGTGTTGCAGCACACGGCCGGCACATACCGGGCTCTGCAAAGTTACGAGTTCCGGGTCACTGTCCAAACGATTCGAGGCGCGAAGGTGTCGGAACGGCATCTTCGAGAAGCCGGCTTGAAGCTGGGGAAGTATCGCCGGGAGGACGAGGATGCGCCCGGGGAAGCGCGCGTGGCGGACAGCGCCGCGGGGACGAGCGCCGGCGCCTTCGAACAGATCGATCAACACGTGAAGAACGCGGAGATCGCGCGCGAGGAGCAGTATGCGGTGAACGGGAAGCCCGTGCAGGTCTACGTGGTGCGGGTGGCTCGCGACCAGTGGCCGGAAGGCGGCCTTGCGGGCGCCCAATACGCGATGTACCGCATCGATAAGAAGAGCTTCGCGGTGCACAAAGTCAGCACGTACTCGTCTACAGTTACCGAAGTCACGCTGTATTCGATCGTGAAGTGGAATGAGCCCTTGCCCGAAACGCTTTTCGCTGTCAGGCCGCCGGCGAAGGCGCATGCGGCAGCGGCGGAACCGACGGCGATCGTGGGATTGGAAGCGCCGGATTTCACTCTCCCGGACGGCGCCGGGCGGCCGGTCAATCTGCGCGGATTGCGGGGCAAGGTGATCATCGTCGACTTCTGGGCGACGTGGTGCGGGCCGTGCCGGGCGTCCATGCCTCAACTGGAAAAGATGCACGGCGAACTCGCGGACAAAGGCCTCGTGGTTCTGGGCCTGGACGTGGGTGAGGATGCCGGGACGGTGACGAAGTTCGCGAAAAAGCAGGGTTACACCTTTACCTTGCTGCTGGGCGCGGAGCCGGATGTTTCGGGCAAATACTTCGTAACGGGATATCCGACGACGTTCGTGATCGACCGCCAGGGCCGCATCGTATTCCACGAACTGGGCGGAGGATCGGCGGGCGAACTGCGGCGAGCCGTGGAAGCAGCGCTTCGCACCGGATCCTGAATGTTACACTGATCCATAATGTCGTACGCCCACATCCTGTTCGATGCCGACGAGCACGGGATCGCGACGATCACGGTCAACCGGCCCGATAAGCTGAATGCCCTTTCGGGCGCGGTGGTGCTGGAGTTGCAAGACGCCTTCGAGCGAGTGGCGCGCGATGCGGCCATTCGCGCCTCGATCGTCACCGGCGCGGGCGAGAAAGCGTTCGTGGCGGGCGCCGATATCGGGGAACTGGCGGTGCTGTCGGCCGTGGAAGCGCGCGAATTCTCGTTGCGCGGGCAGCGGGTGTTCCGCGCGCTGGAGACCATGCCGAAGCCATCGGTGGCCGCGGTCAACGGCTACGCGCTGGGCGGCGGACTGGAACTGGCCATGGCATGCACGGTGCGGTTCGCAGCGGAAAACGCCAAACTGGGACAGCCGGAAGTGAAGCTCGGGATCATCCCGGGCTACGGCGGCACGCAGAGGCTTCCGCGCCTGGTGGGCCGGGGCCGCGCGCTCGAACTGCTCCTTTCGGGAGAACCGGTGACGGCCGCGGAGGCGCACCGCATGGGGCTGGTGAACGCGGTGGCGCCGCAGGCGGAACTGCTGAACTACAGCCGGGCCTGGCTGGTGAAGGTGATCGCCAACGGTCCGGTGGCGCTCGGGCTGGTGATGGAGACCGTGGACGCGGGGCTGGAAGCGAACCTGGAAGCGGGTCTGCGCCTCGAAGCCGCCGCTTTCGGCGTCAGCGCCGCAACCGAAGATCGTCGCGAAGGCACGCGCGCGTTTCTGGAAAAGAGACGCCCGGCCTTCGCGGGAAAGTGAACCATGTCGCGAGTATTGGAAGGCCAGCTTTCGGCCGCGGGCCTGCGGTTCGCCGTCATCGTGAGCCGATTCAACAGCTTCATCACGGAGCGCCTGCTGGCGGGGGCCATGGACGCGCTGAACCGCACGGGCGCCGACCCGGACCTGATCGACGTCATCAAGGTCCCGGGCTCGTGGGAGCTTCCGCTGGTAGCGGGCGAAGCGGCGCGGCAGCACCGCTACGATGCGCTGATCTGCCTGAGCGCGGTGATCCGCGGAGAGACGCCGCATTTCGACTACGTGGCGGCGGAGGCCGCCAAGGGCCTGGCGCACGTGGCGGCGGAAACGGGCGTGCCGGTGGCCTTCGGGGTGCTGACGACCAACACGTTGGAACAGGCCATCGATCGCGCGGGGGCCAAGAGCGGCAACAAAGGATTCGACGCCGCCATGACCGCCATCGAAACCGCGAACCTGTTGCGCGCGCTCCGGCAGGCCCCCTGATGCCTTCCCGCCACCGGTCCCGCGAGCGCGCGCTCCAAATCCTGTTCCTCTGGGATTCCCGCAGGCAGCCCGTGGCCGATGCGATCGACGCATACTACGACACGCTCTATTCCGAGGAGCACCCGGAGCGCGATCCGTTCGTGGCCGACCTGGTGCGCGGCACGGTGGAGAGCGTGGCGGAGGTGGACCAGCAAATCTCGAAGCACGCCGAGCACTGGCGCATGGAACGGATGCCCGCGGTGGACCGCAACATTCTGCGCCTGGCGGTTTACGAGATGTCGCACGGCGGGACGCCCGCGGCGGTAGCTATCGACGAGGCATTGGAACTGGCGCGCCGGTATTCCAACGAAGAGAGCGTGCAGTTCGTCAACGGCGTGCTGGATGCCATCCACCGGGGGCTGCCGCAGGCCGATCCGGCGCGGACGGGTGGGGCGGGCCCATAGACTGCGGGAGTCTGGTTGGGGGTGAGGGCGCTGAAGCCGATTGCCTTCCTCACACGTCTAAATGGACAGGTGGGGTATACTTTGCCGTGTAAGGATGGTTCGCGAATGGGCGTGAAGTGGCGTTCCCTGTTTATTTTGCCGGTAATTGTACTGCTTTTCTCGGTTCTGGGGGGCCTCTACGGCACTCGGGTCCAGGTGGCGGCGGCGGCTTCGTCCTCCGATCCGGAGCAAATCGGTCTCAGCAAAGACTTTGACAGCCTGGCGAAGGTTTACGCCCTGGTGGAAGAGAACTACGCCGACCGGGTGAGCGCCGACAAGGCCTTCTACAAGGGGGCCATTCCGGGAATGCTCCACACCCTGGATCCGCACTCCAACTTCTTCGATCCCAAAGAATACCGGATGCTGCTGGACGACCAGAAGGGCACCTACTACGGGGTCGGAATGTCGGTCTCGACGCGCAACGGCAAAACCGTGGTGATTGCCCCGTTCCCCGGTTCTCCGGCCTACAAGGCCGGGCTGCGGCCGGGCGACATCATCTTCTCGGTGAACGACAAACCCACCGAAAACCTGAACACCACGGAGGTCGCCGACCTTTTGAAGGGGCCCCGCGGCACCCCAGTGAAGGTCGTGGTTTCGCGTGAAGGCGAGCCGGACTACATGTCGTTCGCGGTGATCCGCGACGAGATCAGCCGCAAGACCGTGCCGGACGGCTTCTGGTTGAAGTCCGACATCGCCTACCTCAAGATTCTGAGCTTCGGGGAGAACACCCACAAGGAGCTGGAGGAAAACCTGAAGCGGCTGGGCGAAAACAACATCAAGGGGCTGGTGCTGGACCTTCGGGACAATCCCGGCGGCCTGCTGAACGCGGGCGTCGCGGTGGCCGACCATTTCCTGCAAAAGAGCCAGCTCATCGTTTCGCACCACGGGCGTTCGTCACCCGAGAGGCCGTACTTCGCGCGCAACGGGAACCGCGGCCGCGACTATCCCATCGTGGTGCTGGTGGATCAGCAATCGGCGTCGGCGGCGGAGATCGTCTCGGGCGCGCTGCAAGACCACGACCGCGCCTGGATCCTGGGGGTGAGGACTTTCGGCAAGGGCCTGGTCCAGACCGTTTATCCGCTTTCGGAGGGCACCGCGCTGGCGCTCACGACGGCGCATTTCTACACGCCCAGCGGACGGCTCATCCAGCGCGACTACTCCAACACCTCGTTCTACGATTACTACTTCCACAAGGACGAGAACGCGCAGAATCCGCTGGACGTGAAGATGACCGACAGCGGCCGCACGGTCTACGGCGGGGGCGGCATCGCACCGGACGAGAAGTTCGAGTATCCCAAGATGGACCGGCTGGAAAGCCAGCTCTATCGCGAAGGGCTCTTCAAATTCACTCGCTCCTACTTCACCAAACATAGCAGCAAGCTGCCCAACGGCTGGATGCCCGACGAAGCGGTGTCGAACGAGCTGCACGACTACCTGTTGGGCGCGGGCGTCAATTTCACCGAGGAAGAATTCACGCGCGACCAGGACTGGATCAAGCGTTACCTCACGAAAGAAATGTACCTCTGGGCTTTCGATGTGGACGAAAGCGACCGCGTCTTTGTCCGCACCGATCCGGAGGTGCAGAAGGCCATCGACGCCATGCCCAAGGCCGCCGCGCTGGTGCAGAACGCCAAGAAGGTGATGGCGGAGAGGATGAGCCCGCGGGCGGGGCAGTAAGGGCTCGGCGGGAAGCGGCCCGGAGCCAGGGATTCCCCGGATCTCAGAAAGCTTGCTTTGAGGAGCGAGTGCGTTTATTCTCTCCTCACTATGCCAGAAAAATACATTCAGATAGATGGGACGACCGGAAAACCCGGATACATCGGCAAGGACGATGGTCAAAAGGTCCCCGGGATGCCGGCTGACGACGATCTCTGCGGGATCACCTTTGAACTTTACAAGACCGAGGTGGGGTCGGGCGAAGAAACGATAACGGTGTACGGGGTCAACTTCGCCTGCGTCCCCACCGACAAGTGCAACGAAAAGAATAAGGAAACAAACAAGGAGAAGGAAAAACTCAAGAAAGACATCGACGCAGAGCAGAAGAAAATCGATGACGCCAACAAGGCAATCAAGGACGACGACAAGATAATCGGCGACGACAAGAAGAAGCCGCAACACGAGCAGGCAAAAGCCGACAAAAAGAGAGCGGAAGGCGAGAAGAAAGAGGCGGAAAAGAAGCAGGCGGGCCTGAAAGACGAGCTCAAGAAGTGCGGGCCGGAATGCACCTTGAAGTTTCTGGTCGCCACGGGTGGAGACGAGACGGTAAAGTACAGCCTGACGCTGGATCAGATCAAGAAGAAGAAAATCGAGTACGCAGTCTGTCTTTGCGTAAAAGTGGCGCCTCCCAAGAAGAAATAGGGAGACACTCCTGGTAACATCGAGGTTTGAACCCCGAACCCCAGATCATCATTCTGGATGCGGGCGGCCAATACTGCCACCTGGAGGCCCGCAAAGTGCGGGACCTGGGCGTCTACGCGGAAGTCCGCGCCAGTGAGACTCCCGCCGTCGAACTGGCCTCCGCCAAGGGCATTATCATCTCGGGCGGTCCGGCGAGCGTATACGATCCCGGCAGCCCGACGGTAGATCCCGGCATCTTCGCGCAAGGCCAGGCGGTGCTGGGCATCTGCTACGGCCAGCAGGTCATGGCGCACCTGCTGGGCGGCGCGGTGCGCAAGGGGGAAAAGGGCGAATACGGCCTCGCCATGCTGGACCTGGAGGAGACCGCCGACCCGCTGTTCGCGGGCCTTTCCGGACGCCAGCAGATCTGGATGAGCCACCGCGACGTGGTCGGCTCCGTTCCCCAAGGCTTCCGCGTGGTGGGGCGCACCGACACGTGCGCGGTAGCAGCCATGGCGGCGCCGGAGCGCAGACTCTACGGCCTGCAGTTCCACCCGGAGGTGGTCCACACGGCGCGCGGCGGAGAGTACCTGGCGAACTTCGTGTTTGGCGTGTGCGGCTGCCGGAAGGACTGGGACCCGCGCCATCGCGTGCCGCTGATCGAGCGCGAGATCCGGGAGGCGGTGGGGGACCGCAAGGTGTTCTTCTTCGTCAGCGGCGGCGTGGATTCCTCGGTGGCGTTCACGCTGACAACGCGGGCGCTCGGCGGGGAGCGCGTGCGGGGCGTGTATGTGGATACCGGGCTGATGCGCGAAGGCGAAACCGAATTCGTCCGCCGCATGCCGGGGGTGGCGGTGGAGCATGCCGAGGAGCAGTTCCTGAGCGCGCTGGCGGGCGTCACCGACCCCGAGCAGAAGCGCCACATCATCGGCGAGGAGTTCGTGGCGGTGCAGGAGCGGGTGATCGAAACGCGGCGCCTGGTGGACGAGCACTGGATCCTGGGACAGGGCACCATCTATCCGGACACTATCGAATCGGGCGGCACTTCCAAGGCGGCGGTGATCAAGACGCATCACAACCGGGTCGCGGGCATCCAGAAGCTGATGGAGTGCGGGCGCATCGTGGAGCCGCTGAAATCGTTCTACAAGGACGAGGTGCGGGAGATCGGCCGGGAGCTGGGCCTGCCCGCGGAACTGCTGGACCGACATCCGTTCCCAGGCCCGGGCCTGGCCATCCGCTGCCTGTGCTCGGAATTCGACGCGCCGGTGCGCGCCACCGCGGAAGGCTGGGTGATCCCGGTAAGCTCGGTGGGGGTGCAAGGCGATTCGCGGAGCTATGCGCCGGTGCTGGCCATCGACGCGCTGGACCACGCGCGGGCCACGGGGCTGGCCAACCGGCTCTCGGGCGTCAACCGCATCATCGCCGCGGTGGAGACGCGGGTTCCGACAGGGGAGATGCAGGTGCGCGCCTGCGCGCTGACGCCCGAACGCATCGCGCGCCTGCGCCGGGCCGACGCCACGGTGCGCCGCTTGAGCGCGGAAAGCGGGTTCGATCGCACGGTCTGGCAATTCCCCGTGATCCTGATACCGCTGGGCACGGCGGAGTCGCCCGATTCGGTGGTGTTGCGTCCCGTCGAGTCGGTGGACGGAATGACGGCCCAATCCGTCACCATGCCGGAGGACCTGCTCGGCCGGCTATGTGGCGAGCTGCTGGAGGCCCAAGAGATCGCGGGCGTGTTCTACGACCTGACGCACAAGCCGCCGGGGACGATCGAGTGGGAGTAGGGGAGGAGCGGCAGCGTTACTTCGGCGCCGGCAGCTTCACTTCGACACCCATCTCGCGGTTCAGGCGGTCGGTCAGCTCCCGGTCGACCAGGGAAACCGACACCTGATTGTGCGTGTTGCCGGTAGTGAAGTAGTGCAGCGTGTCGCCATCCACCCAGTAGGCAATGGCGGAATAGATGGTATGGTCCTTGAACGCGATGAGGTAGTGCGCCGGTTCGGACGCCGGGACCTGCGCCTGGGGCACATCAGCCGGCTGGTCGGACTGAGGCGGGTACATGCCCATGGGCTGCATCTGCTGGGTCTGGCCCGCGCCGAACTGGTTGATGATGACCGGAGGCTGCTGCGGGGGGAGGATCACGGTGACGTTGGGCTGCTGGGACATCAGGGTGGTAGGATCCATCATGTAGGAGCCGTCGTAGTATCCGCCGTATCCGCCGTATCCGCCCACGTAAACCGGATAGGCGATCACGGTCGACCGGCCGCGGCGGACGGGTGCGGCGGGCCGGCCAAAGCCCTGGCCGCTGCCTAGCAAGCCGAAGCCGGCCACCGGCGCGGGCACCCCGATCTGCGGGCCGCCGCCACCGGGATACACCACGTTGCCCGTGGTCCTTTGCACGCCCGGCAGCGCGGAGGTGCCGCCGGGATAGACGACGTTGCCGAAAGCCCGCGTGATGGGAAGGTGTTGACGAAGCCACTCCGATTCTGGGCCGCAAGCCCCGTAACCGCCGACAGCGCAATCGCAAACCCGACAAGCGTTCTCATGTCCGCATTGTACCGCCGCGGGTAAAGCCAGTGGTGACCGAGCGATCCCGCGGAACCGGCCTCCAGCAGGATTGACGGCGGCGGGGGCGCGGGCGTGCACTACTGCTTTTTCGTAACGGGAGCGGCGGGCGGCGCGGCGGCGGGCTTCGCCGCAGCAGGGGCGGCTGGCGGGGGCGCGGCCGGATGGGCCTGGTCGTACTGCTTGACGATCTCGTTGGTGATGTCGATCGAAGCGTCGGCCCAAAGCACGGGGGATTGCGGATTGCTCACGTCCACCACCAGGGCAATGCCGTTCTGGGAGGTGAACTTCTGGATGACTTCCATCACCTTCTGGCCCAGATCGCTCATGATCTGGCCCTCGGCGGCCTGCACTTCGGACTGGAAGTCTTCGCTGTCCCGCTGCAAGGCCTTGGTGCCGGTGTCGATGTCGCGGTTCAGCTTGTCTTTGGCAGCCTGGCTCATGGTGGCGGTCCCGGCCCGCAACTGGGACTGCATGGCCTGGAGGTCGGACTGCTTCTTGTCCAAAACCTGCTTGCGAGGAGTGAACTTGGTTTGAAGCGCCTGCGCCGCCTTCTGCCCGTCCTGCGTGCTCATGATGGCGTTCTGCACGTGGATGGTGGCGATCTTCACCGGAGCGGGAGCGGGGGCCTGCGCGTGCGCCAGGGCGGCCAGGGCCGCAAGAAATACGATATTCTTCGTCAAAGGTGGAAACTCCTACTGCTTCTTCGTCGCGGGTGTGGAGGGCGGCGTCTGCTTGGGCGTGGGCGCGGGCGGCTTCGCCGCGGCGGGAGCCGGCGGGGCGGCAGGAGCCGCACCGGGATGCGCCTGGTCGTACAGCTTCACGATCGGCTCGGTGATGTTGATCGACTGGTCGGCCCACAGGACCGGCGTTTGCGGGTTGCTCACGTCCACCACGAGGGCGAAACCGTTCTGGGTGGCATACTTGATGATCACGTCCATCATCTTCTGGCCCAGGTCGTTCATGATCTTTTGCTCTTCCTGCTGCACCTCGGCCTCGAAATCCTCACCGTCGCGGGTGATGGACTTGTTGAGGGTGTCGATGTCCCTGGTGATTTTTTCCTTGGCCGCATCGCTCATGGTGGCGGAGCCCTTCTTCAACTGGTCCTGAAGGGAGGCAAGATCGGCCTGCTTCTTGTCCAGCTCGGCCTTCTTGGGACTGAACCTGTTTTGCAGGTCCGCCGTAGCCTTCTGACCATCCTTGGTACCCAGGATGGCGGTTTGAACGGCGATGATCGCTACCTTCGTCGGGGTTGCCTGGGCGTACGCCACGGCAGTCATTCCCACCAGCAGGGCGGGGAAAACAGCAAAACGTTTCTTCAAGCTGGGTACTCCTAACAGTGTGGATACTAACATTAATTGTCTCAAACCGGCGGGGGCCCAGGGATCGTCCGGGGCGTCAAGCGGGCCCTCCGATGTTAATTCTCCGCCAGGCGCGGCCGGGCCGCATCAGCCCGCCGGGCGGCATCGGAGCGCAGCGCCGCATCAGAACGTCCTGCCGATGGTGAAGCGGAACATCGTCCGCTTCTCGAAAAACGGATATTGCTGGCCGTAAGACGCCACGGCGTTGGTGAAGGTGGCGGCATTGGGGAAAGAGGAGCGGTCGGCTACGATGGGCGGCTGCAGATACTCGCGCACGGTCGACGGGTTATACGCGAAGTAAACACGGAACGGGGCGTTGACCACGGGCAGCATCACTTGAATCTCGAGGCCCGTGGAAGCCCGCGGTTTCTGCGTGCCGGGCGCGATATACACCTTGCCGTCGAAGCCCGCCTGGGGAAACTGCGCATTCAGGTCGGATATGCGGCTGGATTCCACGGTGAGCTGGCTGGCGCGTAGAATCCGGTCCACGCCCGCGTCGAAAAACGGC
Source organism: Bryobacteraceae bacterium (assembly GCA_035638575.1). GTDB lineage: Bacteria > Acidobacteriota > Terriglobia > Bryobacterales > Bryobacteraceae > DASQZT01. Next base: position 85,354 of record DASQZT010000153.1, on the reverse strand, counting down.
GCCAGGACCACGGGGCCGACGATGGGGATGCGATACTCGAAATTCCCCAGCAACTGGGTGTCGCCGCCCGGCGTGATCAACTGGTACGAGGGGATCGCCATGGTGACCGGAGCGCTAATGATGGCGCCGTTACTGATCACTTTCTGGGTGCGCGCCGTTCCATCGGAGTTCAACACGTTGACCGAAGACGCCGTCGGAATGAAGGCGATGGGAGTGATTCCCCAGATCTCGAAGCCGCGGATGTCCTGCTCGCCTCCCATCCAGCGGCGGGAGAAGGGCGGGATGTACCTCCCGCCATATCCGGTGACCACCGACGACATTCCGTGAAACGCCAGGATGTGGCCCTTATGCCAGGGCGCCTGCTTGAAATACTTGCCGTCCACCGTGGCGCCGAGGGTGTCCACATTGCCGCCCAGCGGGCCGCCGGCGAAATCCAGGGAGAAGAATATGCTGTGGCCGGCCGTCGGCGTGATGGGATGGTTCACCGTGTTGTAGGTATAGGAGGGCACGATGTGGCTGGTGTGGATACCGTTCAGCGAATTGGGCCCGGCCACGCCGCTGAAGTTGATGTACTGGAAATAGTTGCTGGCCGCGGTGGTGAGCGTCGTCACGTTGGAGATATCGTACCCGTAGGTGATCCCCACGCGGGCGAAACTGCGCCGCAGCTGGGTGCTGGCGGAAACCGAGAATCCGTGGCTGTTCTGAACGTAGTTCAGGAGGTTCTGCGAACCGAGCTGGTTGTAGAGGGGAATCAGGTTCTGGCCCGCCAGAATGGAAGCTTCGCGCCCCTGGTCGAAACTGAACCGGCGCAGGTAAACCACAAAGCCGAGCTGGATCTGGCGGTCGAAGACATACGGCTCGGTGAACCCGAGGCTCACGTTGCGCATGCGCGTGCCGAGCTGCGATTCGAGCGAAAGCGTTTCGCCCAGGCCGAGGAAGTTGTTGGTCGAATAGTTGAATCCGACGAAGCTGCCGGCGATTCCGGAAACGCCGCCGTTCAAGCCGATGGAGTTCTTGCCGCGCTCCTTCACCTTGAGCGTGATATCCACGGTGTTGGACTGGGGGTTGCGCTTGATATCGGCGGCGTCTTCCTTTTTGAGCATCTCGAAATAGCCGAGCTGGTTCAGCCGCAGGATGCTGTAATCCCACAACTGGGTGTTGAAGATGTTGCCTTCGTCGAGCAGCAATTCGCGCCGGATGACCTTGTCGCGCGTGGTGGTGTTGCCGGAAAAGTCGATGCGCCGGATGAAGAACTGCTTGCCCTCGTCGGCGGTGATCGTGAGATCGATGTTGTCGGTGTTGGGAACCGGTTCGAAAGAGGGCTCCGGAACAAAATCGATGTAGCCGAACATGCCGTAATACTTGCGCAGGTTTTCGATGCCCTTGCGGAGCTTTTCGGTGGAGAACACGTCTCCCTTCTTCATGCCGAAGAAACCCAGCACGACGGAAGGCTCGCGGAACAGCTTGACGCCGGCGAAGGTGGCGTTGTTCAGGTGGTAGAGCCGCCCTTCTTCCACCGGCAGGGTGATATCGGCGTAGATTCCCTGGCTGTTGGTCTTGATCAAAGGAAGACGCCAGCCTTTGCCGCCCTTGGGAACGATGGAAACGGTCTCCTCCAGCACCTTGGCGGTGAAGTAGCCGTGATCGGTGTACGCCTCGACGAGGCGCTGCTTGTCCATTTCCAGTTTCGCCTCGTCGTAGGTCTTGGCGAAGAGGCTCTCCAGGATAATCGAGTGGGGAACGCCGTAGGGGTGGAGTTCCTTCATCTGCCGGACCGCCCATTCATTGCTGAACGCCGAGTTGCCCTGGATCTCGATATCGCCGACCTTGACCTTGGGCCCTTCCTTGACGTTGAACGTGATTTTCAACGAGGACGGCGGAATCTGCTCGACCTGCGGCTCGACGGTGGCGTACTGGCGGCCGCGCTCCGCCAAAAAGTCCTTCAGCGCCACGACCGCGCGCTGAACCTTGTCGGGATCGTACTGCGACTCCACCGACAAGCCGACCTTGCGCTCCTTGAAGCGGTCCAGAATTTCGGAGACGGTAACGGTGTGGATGCCCTCGTAGTTGATGGAGCGAATGACGCGCCGCTCGGTCACCACAAAGGTGACGATCAGACCGGTTTTTCCGGGTTCGGTCTCCAGGCGAATGTCGTCGAACCGGGAGGTGTTCCACAGCGCCATGAAATCGCGCCGCAGCGCATCTTCGCTGAAGATGTCGCCGGCCTTGGAATAGATCATGGCCTTCAGGGTGTCCTGGGGGACGCGGCGCGCACCGCGGAATTCGATGGCTTCGATGGTCTGGCCGGTCGCGGGCGGAGGGGCCTGGACGGTGGGCTTGGGGGCTTCCATTTGCGGCTGGGCGGGCTGCTGCAGCGGGAGCTGCGACGGCTGTTGCACGAGAGGCGCGGTCTCAAACGGATTTCTCGCGGGGGCCTGAGGGGTCGCCGGCTTGGGCGGCTGGGCGGGGGGCGGCTGCTGCTGTTGGGGGGGCTGCTGCTGGCCCTGGGGGTCTCCCGTCTGCGCGGCCAGCGGCATCATGCCTCCCGTGCAGAGGCAGGCCGATAAAACAACGAGGCGGATGCGCCTGAGGAATATCATTGCGACAAACCTTTCCACTCTGCCGCTCGCCCGTGGCGAGTGCGATGACGGTTTCTGCGATGCACGGGAGACACCACTCGTAAAGCCGGATTCAGAAGATGTAAAGCTTTATTTTACCGGAAGTTCGAAGACTCGACAAGGAGTGGCGCGGACTACAGGTGTGAACCCCCGGCACGGGTCCGGCAGCTAGTTTTCCGTGGGCGTTTTCTCCAGGTGGTCGACCACGATCAGCTCGACCGGCTGCTTGCGGGATTCCAGCTTGAGGCCGAGCTGCTGCACATTCGAAAAAATCGAACTGCCGGCCGGATCGGATGCGGCATCCGCCGGCGCCTTGCCGGGTTCTCCGCCGGCGCCGCCCATTCCCGGAACCATCATGCCGGATGCCCTGGCAACATTCTTCAGATCCTCCATGGTGAGGTCGAACGCCACCTGGTAGTTGCCTTTCAGGCCGGTCATGTCCACCACGGGCCGGTCCACGAAGCGAGACAGAACCTCGGCAAACCCCGCCATGGTCATCTTCAAGGTTTCGAGGTGCATGGTGCCGCCCGGCCCCATGGACATCTTCGTCTGCCCGTTTGGCCCTCCCGAGACCACCATGCCTTTGCCCTCCATGCTGCCGCTGACTCGCACCGGGCCGTTTCCGGTGTTCACGGTGACGCCGCCGCCACCGGCAGGCGCCGCCGGACCGGAAGGCGCGCCGTCCGGGCCGGCGGCCGCTGGAGTATCGGTGTCGGGCGGGGATTCTTTCAGCCTGGGCCCGTTCTTTCCCACCAGCAGGGCGTACACCGGCTGGTCCTTGCTATCGCGATGGATGGTGAGCTTGAACCGGTCCGCCAGCAGCGCCTGGAGCATTTCCGGCACCTGGTCCTTGGATGCGCCCTCGGGCATCTTGGCCAATATGTCGAATCTCTCGGTGGCCATCCAATCCGGCCCCGAGACCTGGTATGTCTTCACGCGGTACGCCGTGCGAATCAGGTCCGACAGGGACAAGAAGCCGATATCCACCCTGGCTGCGTCGATGGACACGCCCACGTGGAGCTTGCCCGACGCGACCATTGCCGGATTGAGGGGCGCGGCGGGCTTGATGGTGGCGACTTCGAAAGCCGGTCCGGCGGCGGGCGCCTGGCCGAACACCAGACCAGCGGCGAGCAACAGGCCGGCACTAATTGCGGAAAGAGAGCATTTCGACATTATGGATATTCCCAGAATAGCGTTTTTCCTTTCCCCATCTCAAAGGAAGAGGTCGGCAGTCACGTGGAACAACTCCGCGAGCTTCTTCGCCTGCGCCTTGCTGATGGCTCGCTTTCCGCTCACAACCTCAGAGGCTATGCCGCGGGAACCAAACACGCCGAGCAAATCGCGCTGGCGCAGGCCGTGCTCTTCCCTCAAGCTGCGCAACCGGCTGTCGGACGTTGATCCTTCGAGAGCGTAGTTGGCATCCTCGAAGGCTTCGATAAGCACGGTCAGGAGCTCGGAGTACTCCCGCTCTTCCGGGGTGAGTTCGTCATAGCGTTTGTCGAACTGCTCCAATTCGGCGATGAGGCGCTCATTTTCCTCGGTACGAATGACCGCCGGCAGCTTGCGCGCCAATAGACGGCCGTAGCGCTTTGGATCCACTTCGAGCACGGAATGTTTCATCGCTTCTTCCAATCCTCCCTGCTGTATTCCTGGTGCGTCATCACGTGGCGAATGTAAACCTTGCCGGTTCGATAGTTGATGTACGTGGCCAATTCTGACAGGCAGCCGCCCGAAATCGCGGCCGGCCAGCCGCGATCATTCGCCGCATCCCTCGTAGATACGCGCACGGATTTCCGTCCAGGAGAGTCTCCGCAACAACCCCCTGCCTGGGAAGGACCCGTCGCGCAGGCGAAACCGCGGAGCAGGCCGCCGACGCCGCGAAGCACGGCGACTCAAGCCGGCGCCTCCACCGTCCGCCGGATGAAGGTCACGATGGCGTCCAGCGAGGCGCCGGGCTGAAAGACCGCCGCCACGCCCTGCCGGCGGAGCGCCTCGGCGTCGTCGTCGGGAATGATTCCGCCGACGATCAGCTTGACGCCGGCCATATCCTTCTCGCGCAGCAGCTCCAGCACGCGCGGCACAATCGCGTTGTGCGCGCCCGAAAGGATGGACAGGCCGATCACCTGCACGTCCTCCTGCAGAGCGGCGTTCACGATCATCTCGGGCGTCTGGCGGAGCCCGGTGTAGATCACTTCCATGCCGGCGTCGCGCAGCGCCCGCGCGATGATCTTCGCGCCGCGATCGTGGCCATCCAGGCCCGGCTTGGCTACCAACACTCGAATCGGTTGTGACATGGCTCAAATGTGTGACGTTTCCTGGTACGTGCCGAAGACCTCCCGCAGCGCGTCGCAGATCTCGCCCAGGGTGGCGTAGGCGCGCACCGCGTCCAGCAGGCGCGGCATGGTGTTCTGGGTGCCCTCGGCCGCGCGCTGTAACGCATCGAGCGCCCGCCGGACGCGGCCGGAATCGCGGCGTTTCCGCAGCGCCGCCAGCCTGGCCTCCTGGCGCCGGGCCGAGGACTCGTCGATTTCGAGCAGCTCGATCGGCTGGTCTTCCGACTGGAACCGGTTCACCCCTACAATTATGCGCTCCCCGGCTTCCACCTCGCGCTGGTAACGGTAGCTCGCCGCGGCAATTTCGGTTTGCGGGAAGCCCTCCTCGATGGCCGCGATCATCCCGCCCATCTCGTCGATTCGACGGATGTAATGGTTGGCCGCGGCCTCGGTTTCGAGCGTCAGCTTCTCCAGAAAATAGCTGCCGCCCAGCGGATCGGGCGCGCCCGCCACGCCGCTTTCGTACGCCAGCACCTGCTGGGTGCGCAGCGCGATGGTCACGGCGTGCTCGCCCGGCAGCGCGTAGGCCTCGTCGAGCGAATTGGTGTGCAGCGATTGCGCCCCGCCCAGCACCGCGGCCATGGCCTGCAACGCCGTCCGCACCACGTTGTTGTACGGCTGCTGCCAGGTCAGCGAGCAGCCCGCCGTCTGCGCGTGGAATCGCAGCCTGGCGCTGCGCTCGCTTCGCGCGCCGTAGCGGCCGCGCATGACGTACGCCCAGATCTTGCGCGCCGCGCGGTACTTGGCGATCTCCTCGAAGAAATCGTTGTGGGCGTTGAAGAAGAAACTGAGGCGCGGAGCGAATTCGTCGATCTCGAGGCCGCGCTCCAGTGCCCAATCCACGTACTCGATCGCGTCCCGCAGGGTGAACGCCAGCTCCTGCACGGCGGTCGAGCCGGCTTCGCGGATGTGGTAGCCGCTGATCGATATCGGGTTGAACTTCGGCGTGTGGCGCGCCGCGAACTCGATGGTGTCGGTGACCAGCCGCATGGACGGCCGGGGCGGAAAGATGAACTCCTTTTGCGCGATGTACTCTTTCAGGATGTCGTTCTGAATGGTCCCGGAAACCTGCGTCCAGTCGACGCCCTGCTGCTCCGCCACCGCCAGGTACATGGCCCACAGCACGGCGGCGGGCGAGTTGATGGTCATGGACACCGTGACGCCGCCCAGCGGAATCCCGCGGAACAGAGTCTCCATGTCCTCGAGCGAGCAGATGGAAACCCCGCACTTGCCCACCTCGCCCAGGCTCATGGGGTGGCCGGCGTCGTAGCCCATCAGGGTGGGAAGATCGAACGCTACGGAAAGGCCGGTCTGCCCCTGTTCCAGAAGGTAGCGGTAGCGGCGATTGGTCTCCTCCGGCGTGGCGAAGCCGGAGAACTGCCGCATGGTCCAGAGCTTCCCGCGATACATGTCGCGATGGATGCCGCGGGTATAGGGAAATTCGCCCGGCGCGCCCAGGTCGCGGCGGGCGTCGAAGCCCGCCAGGTGCCCAGGCCCGTAAACCGGCTCGATGGGGACCCCGCTGATGGTCGTGAACTGCCGTTCGGCGGTTTTCATGTCGCTATCGTCACCCCCAGTGTGGCACAGGCAATCCTGTCTGGAGTTAGTTGACGTGGCGGGGGGAGGCGGCGCGGGTTTCCGGCCGCAACGAAAAAGCCGGCTCCGCAGAGCCGGCTTGATAGACGAGACCCGAGACTGAAGACGGTTCCCCCCGAAATCGATCTCCAGCCCCAGTCTCTTGGGATACGATTCACCGGGGGCCCGTTGCGTTGCAGTTACAGGACCGTGACGTGTATTGCGCCACACCAAACGCGCGACCGGCTAATTCCGCGATCCCACGCTTTCGGTCCGTCCCGCCAGCGGCTGTACGGAGCCCGCGCCGCACACCGCCACCCCGGTCTTGATCAGCGCCGTCAGGAAGTTGGACAGCAGGAGGTAGAACACCTGCTCGGTCAGCGGCTGCTTGCCGGGCAAGCGGAAGGTCACGGGCAGTTCTTTGGAGATCACCAGCCGCACCGAATTGCGCTGCGGTTTGCCGCCGCGGTCCCGTTTGTTGGCGAGGATCAGCGGAGTCTGCATGACCAGGCCCGTGCGCCCCTCCACGTAGAACTGGCACCGCGAGAACCAGCCCAGGTTGGCCGGATCGGCGGCATCGAACAGCAGCAGCGGCCCCTCGCGCGCGGGAGTGCTGAGGTCGAGGTGCATACTTCTCTCCCCGTCCTTCAGCCGGGTGTCGAACCCCGCCTGCCGCGCCACGTGGGTAACGATCTCCGGCTGAAGTTCGAGGTAAATCAGCTTGTGTTGGCCCGCCTGGAGAACCTGCATGGCTCGAAGGGCTATTGTACCGTGGCACAGGAATCGGTGCCGGGTTTGGCGCGCCCGCGGCTCAGCGACCCACCACGTCCCGATAGTATTTCTCGTATTGCGGGATGATCTTCTCGGAGCAGAAGCGCTCGGCCGCATTCCAGCGGCCGGCTTTGCGCATGCGATAGTGCAGGTCGCCATCGGACAGCAGGGCGGTCACGCGCGCGGCCTGCGCCGGGATATCGCCGGCGGCTTCCAGAAACCCGTCTTCTCCATCCGTGATCAGCTCCGGCACGCCGCCGACGCGGGTGGCCACGGGCACCACGCCGCAGGCCATGGCCTCCAGCGCAACCAGGCCGAACGACTCCAGCTCGCTGGGCATCAGCAGCACGTCCGCCAGCGGGATGAGGCGCTCCACGTGGTTCTGCTTGCCCAGGAACAGAACGTGGCGGTCCACCTTCAGCTCGCGCGCCAGGTGCTCGGCCGGGCTCCGGTCCGGGCCGTCGCCCACCATCAGCAGCCGCGCCGGAACGTTCTTTCGCACCTCGGAGAGAATCCGGATGCAATCCAGCACGCGTTTCACCGGACGGAAATTCGAAAGATGGATCAGCAGCTTCTCCCCGCCGGGAGCGTAGGCCGCGGCCCCGGCCTTGGCATCGTCGGGATGGTACAGATCGCAGTTCACGAAGTTGCGGATCACGCGGATCTCGTTGGAGATCCCGAAGACCTCCACCGTTTCCTTCCGCAGGTATTCGCTGATCGACGTGATGCCGTCGGATTTCTCCATGGAGAATTTCGTGATCGGAAAGTACGAGCGGTCGGTCCCCACCAGCGTGATATCGGTGCCGTGAAGCGTGGTGATGAAGGGCAGCCGCCGCGCGGCGGCGAGCATCTGCTGCGCCAGCATGGCGGCGATGGAGTGCGGAATGGCGTAGTGCACGTGCAGCAGGTCCAGGTTGTAGCACTCCGCCACTTCGGACATGCGCGAAGCCAGCGCCAGGCAGTACGGCGGATACTGAAACAGCGGGTAGTTGGACACTTCTACTTCGTGGTAGTGAATGCGGGGAATGCCGGGGTCGAGCCGGATGGGATTGGCGTAGGTGATGAAATGGACCTCGTGGCCGCGGTTGGCCAACTCCATTCCCAACTCCGTGGCCACGATCCCGCTGCCGCCGTAAGTGGGATAGCAGGTGATGCCGACGTTCACTTCCCCAACGTAGCATTATCGGGGCGCAGGATACCGGCGCCGATCTGGCCGTTCAGATTTTCATCCGGCCGGGCGATGTCGCCGCCGCCGAAGTAGACGGCCCCGCCGTACACCGCCGGGTCGCAGATGACTTTGGAATCCCAGCTCGCAGTCCCGCCGAAGACGGCGGGGAGCTTGCGCCAATGCACGCCGTCGCCGGATCGCGCCAGGCCCAGGCGGCGATTCTCGGCGGCGTCCCGCCCGGTGTAGAGCATCCAGTAGGAATCTCGCGCGATCCACACGGCGGGTTCGCCGAGCCCATTTTCATCGAACGCCCCGGCATCGCCCAACTCCAGAATCGGATTGGAGCGCAACTTTTGAAAATGGATGCCGTCTTGCGATCGCGCCACGCCCAGGCGCTGGCGATGCGCGCGATCCTGTCCCAGGTAGTAGAGATAGAAATAAGGCGCGATGCGAATCACGTTCGGATCCGCCACGCCCATCTCGTCCCAACTCATGTACGGCCCCGGTTCGAGCACGGGACGCGCCTCTTTGCGCCAGTCGCGTGCAAAACCGATGCTCGGCCTTTCCTTCGGACCGGCCACGTACCAATACAAGACCTGGTTCGCGTACCGGCCCGCGGAGCCGTTGGCCGCGATGTACGAGCCCTCCCAGGTCCGCGGATCGGGCGAGAGGACCGTGCCCAGCTTACGCCAATGCTCATGGCCATCGGAGAGCGCGTGCGCCGTGCGCCACGTGTGGCCATCGAATTCGGAGTAGAACATGTCGCGGCCGCCCACCACGGACGGTTTGAGGACGTCGCGCGCCTCGCCGCGGGGGAGCACCGGTTCCGCCCGCTGCTCAAACGTAAACGTCAGATCGGGATCGCCGCCCGCAAGCCGCGGCAGTGTGAAATCGGCGTATCGGCCGCAGCCGGCGCACGCCAGTGTCAACACCAGCCACGCGCGCCTCATTGCAGGGGTATGCGGAATTTCAGGCCCGCCCCCCTGCCGGGCCGCGATTCCAGCAGCAGGTCGGCGTTCAGCGACCGCGCGCGCCTCTTGAGGCTGGCCGGTCCCAGCCGCAGCAATTCCAGTTCCTCGAGAGTGTAGGTGCCCGCGAAGTTGAAGCCGTGGCCGTTGTCGTCCACCGAAATTTCCAGTCCGCTGGGGCTCTTTTCGATGGCCACGGCTACGCGCGAGGCTCCGGAATGCTTCTGCACATTGGCCAGGGCTTCGCGCAGCATCTGCAGGACATCGGCGGTCATCTCCTGGGGCAGGCCCACGGAGGTATCGGCGCCCAGAAAGGCGCACGGGATGCTGCTTTCCTTCTGGAAGGCTTCACAGGTGCGCCGGGCGGTAGCCACCAGGTTGGCCCCATCCACATCCACGGGCCGCATGCTGTGCAGGAACACGCGCAGGTCGCGGATTTGCGTGCTCGCCAGTGTCCGGAGCTGCTTCAAATCCTCCATACCGGCTTCGAAGTCGCGTTCGAGCAGCTTGCGCAGGACCTCCAGGCGCATCTGCAGACTGATGAAGCTCTGCAACGGGCCATCGTGGAAATCGGAGGCGATCCGCTGGCGCTCCACCTCGCGAGCCTTCTCGGCGGTTTTCTGCGCCTCGTTCACTTTTTCGTTCAGGAGCTGCACTCGTGCCGAGTCCCGCTGGAGCCGGAGGGCAAAGGCGCTGGCCACGATCCCGCCCACCATGATCGTCGGTTGCAGAAGGACAATGGCCCTGCCGGGCAGCGCCAAACAGAAAATCACGCAAATGCCCGCGATCAGCACCAATTGCATGGCGGTGTACAACATCAGCGCCTCGGCCAGCAAATACAGGTAGAAGATGGAGTCCAGCCAAACCAGGCGGTCGGTTCCGATGCTCGCCAGGACCAGGAAGAAAACGGTGTCGGCGAAGAGGGCCAGCAGACCCAGCAACCCGCTGAGGCCCTTGCGGCGCATAGCCAGCAACAGGGCCAAAGCCAGAAACAGCGCCAAAAGGCCGCGAACCGGCAGGGACAGTTCCGGCAGGTACAGTAAACTGAGTCCCAGAGCGGCGGCGGCCAGTGCGGTCCGCACCCAGGGGATCGATCGGGACCACGGGAACTTCGCCAGGGAGATCACACCATCATTTCCGGTACAGGTACAGCGTGTGGCTGCGGCCCTCGCCATCATCGGCGATGTTTTCCACTTTTTCCGGCGTCCACGCCTTGAACTCGAAATCGTGCGCCACTACGCGGGAGCCCTTCTTCAACTGCTTCTCGAGCAGCGGATAAACCTTATTGTCGATCGATTCCGGCAGCAGGTACACGGTCACCAGGTCCGCGGAGTTGTAATTCTGCTTCAGCAAATCGCCGTTCAGGATGCGCGCGTTCTTCTCCAGGCCCAGCTTTTGAATTCTGGCGATGCTCCGCCGGCAGAGATCCGGGTCCAATTCCACGCCGACCGCCTCGGCGTGAAACTTCTGCGCCGCCATGATGACGATGCGCCCGTCGCCCGAACCCAGGTCGAACATTTTCTCGCCGGCTTTGAGCCCCCCGAGCTGGAGCATCTTTTCGACAATCGTCTCGGGAGTGGGATAGTAGGGGGCCAGCTTGTCGCCGTCAAAGTTCTGGGCGGGAAGGGCCGCGCAGAAAAGGGCGGCGATCACACACAGTTTCCGCATGGCTCGTGGCCTTGATCGAATCGGTAACCACTTTACCACCATTTGTGTCCGGCTGAGGCGCGAATGCGGGGGAAGGTTTTCCACGCCTTTGTGCAAAAGCCTGTGGAAATCCGACGTCTCAAATTCCGTAACCAATCCTGCATTCATGGCTTTGTTATATTTTGCACTGCGATTCAGCAAATCGGGTCCGCTGCCGTTTAAAATCTGTAGCCTTAATAACTTTGAGGTGGAAGCGTGCTGATTAACCGAAGATATCAGGGAATTCCGAAGTGCTACACCCAGGACTTCTCCATCGGCTCTCCCCGTTTGCACAATTCGCAATGGGCGCTATCGGCATAGTAGCTGGCCTCCAGCTTGGCCAGGTAGTAGAGCGGGAGCGAGCCGAAGTTCACCGTACTGGGCGTGGGCTGGTAGATCACGACGGCTAACCCGACCACGATGGCGCCGCTCGCTTCCAGCAGCCTCTTCAGTTCCGCGAGCTTGCTTCCGGTGCGGAGAATGTCGTCCACCAGGACCACCGGCTCGCCCGGCTGCGGCTCGACGTATTGGCGGAAACGCATGGGCTCGTCATCGTGCTCCCGCTCGGCCCAGTACACCAGCCGGGCGCGCACCGCTTCGCAAACTCCGTAGGCCACGGGCAGCCCGCCGGTGGCCGGCACCACGATGGAAAGATCGGGCATGATGGCGCGGATTTCCGGGTTGGCGCGCAGCCGCCGGCTCAGACCCACCGAAAGGAGCCGCTGGTGCTGGTAGTGCCGCAGCGCCAGGGGCACCTGGAGGTACTCGTTGGAGTGCAAGCCGTTGGGATACTCGAAATGGCCGTCGCGAAGAGCGCCGGTCTCGCGCAGCAGGGCGACGACTTCCTCTTGAGTCGGGATCAGGTGCATAAGCTTAACGGTATCACCGGGCGGGCCACCATCTCTAATTCGCGCCGCGGCCCGTCAGGACGCGCGGGATGGTGCGCAACAGGATCTTCCAGTCGAGCGCCAGAGACCAATTGTCGATGTACTGCATATCCATCCTCATCCAGGTCTCGAAATCCACGCGGTCGCGGCCGGAGACGGCCCACAGGCAGGTCAGCCCGGGCCTCATCCGCAGGCGGCGGCGCTGCCAGCGCTGGTACTGGTCGACCTCGCTCGGAACCGCCGGCCGCGGCCCCACCAGCGACATATCGCCCCGCAGCACGTTCCACAACTGGGGCCACTCGTCGATGGAAAACTTGCGCAGATAGCGTCCGGCGGGGGTGAGCCGCGGGTCGTCCGGAATCTTGAAGGCGGTCTCGCGCGTGCTCAGATGCGCCAGTCCCGGTTTGAGATCTTCGGCATTCTCCACCATGGAGCGGAATTTATAAAAGAGGAACCGCCGCCCGTTCAATCCGCAGCGCACCTGTTTGAAGATGACCGGACCGGGTGAGGTCAACCGGACCAGGAGGGCGATCGCCGCCATGAACGGCGCCAGCACGACGAGTCCCGCCGCGCCGATGGCCACATCGGTGAGACGCTTCAACAGCAGGCGGATTTCGTCGTAGGGCGCGGCGGAAAAAGTGAGCAGCGGCGTCGCGCCGAAGCGGTCGAGCGATACGGTGCTGTTGACGTGCGGGAAGAAATCCACGGCCACCCGCGTGCGCACGCCTTCCTCGTCGCAAAGCAGGAAGGATTCTTCGAGCGACGCCAGGCTCTCGCTCTCCACCGCGAAGACGATCTCGTCCACCACGTGCTGCCGCAGGATGGACGGCAGCTCCCGGATGGGCTGAACCTGGTAGACGGCGTCCAGCGCCAGATCGCGAGGCGCGCTTCCGGGCCGCTCGTCGAGAAACCCGCGCAGCCGCACGCCATACTCCGCCGACTGTTCCAGCGCGCGCCCCATGCGGATGGCCCGTTCGCCGGTTCCGACCACCATCACGTAGTGCGGCGCCGCGAATTCGCGCCGGATGACGCCCACCACGCGCCCCGCCGTCAGCCGGAACGTCAGCAGCAGGACCCAGTCATAGGCGATGAAAAGGCCCAGAAAGGGACGGCTCAGGTCGAGCCGCAGCAGGTATTCGAACAGCACCAGGCAGATGGCGCCGTAAGCGCACTGCCGGGCCGAATCGCGCAGGATGACGGGCGGGTGGCCGGAATCGAGCTTTTCGTATATCTCCAGCCAGGCCGCTATGGAGACCCAGGCCACGAGCACGAAACCCAGCACCAGCGCCTTCGTCTCCACGGTCAGGAAGAAGAGGCGTCCCAGGTGGAGGAACTCGCGGCTCTGGTAGGCCGCCTCAAACGCCACAGCGGCCAGGCCCATGTCGGACAGCGCAAACAAAACACGGGCTTTACGCTGGCGTTTGAACATCCGGACCCAGCATAACATGGGGTGCGGGGAGTGGCGTTTCCGGCGGGCTGGCGGGGTGGGAACTTCCCGCCGCTCCCGGGGTCTATAGACACGTGATCGCCATCCGGCCGCTGGAGGATCTGGGCGCCGACCTCCGCCACGGCATGCGCGCGTTGCGCCGCGGGGCGGCTACAGTTTTTCCACAACCGGCCGATCTGTATATTGACATGACCTCTGGAGCAAGGCGGGCGGCGCGGTTTCGTTCTATCCCAACGTTCGCGGGGCCGGACAATCCGGCGCGCGAATCCCTCCCCAACCCCTCATTCACCCTCCCAAAGTCACCCAACTACACCCGGAACGGAGCCCGCCGCCCCTAAAGTTTTCCGGGGAGCCGTCCGATCTAATGCGCATGATGAAGTTCGGCGCTCCTATAACCATGTTCCTGGCGTTGCTGCCGGCTTGCGTGTGGCAGGGCGCGGCGCAATCGACTGCCCCCACGGTGAGTCCGAGTTCTCTCAGCTTCACCTACCAGGTGAACAGCTCGACCTATCCCGCGGCAGCCAAGCTGACCGCCTCGCTCCCCAGTTCGATGAGCACGGTGGTGATGACGGCCACTGCAACCTCGGCCCCACAGGGATGGCTCGCCGCGACTCCGGATACCGGCCGTACGCCTCTGGCCCTGTCGGTCACGGTCAACCCCACCGGTCTGGCGCCCGGCAACTACGCCGGCAGAATCGACATCGCCACCGCCTCCGCCACCGTGTCGGTGGCAGTGAGCCTGGCGGTTTCGAACCCTCCCTCGAACATTTCGGCGACTTCTCCTTCGTCCAACTACGCTTCGGCGACCGCTACCGCTCCGGCCTCCCTGACGTTCAGCTACACCACCGGCGACTTAGCCACTATCCCGGGCTCGAGCGAACTGGACGTGACCTCCACGGGCGACGTAATCCCGTTTGGTGTCACGGCGGCGAACGCCTCCGCCAAAGGAGGTACAGGCGGCGGAAGCGGAACCACTCCGGTCTGGCTGCGGGTGAACCAGTCCGGCCAGCTTCCCAATCTCAATACCAGCGGGGTGGCACTTTCGGGCTCCAGCGTGCCGATCACCGTCTCGATCGACATGGTCGCTCTGGGGACGCTCAATCCCGGCAGCTATACCGGCACGATCACGATAGCCGCCAACAACGCCGTCAACGGCACTGTCCCCGTCACCGTCAACCTGGTGGTAGCGGCCGGTGCGCCGGTCTTGAACCAGACTCTGCCGATTTTCCCGGCCAGCGTGATCGCCGGGCCGGCCCTCGATCCGGTCATCACGATCTACGGCGACAATTTTTTCAGCACGTCGGTGGTTACTCTCCAGCCTCAGAGCGGCGCCACCTTACCCATCACCCTGACCGCCACGCTGTTGAGCCGGAAGGTCATGCAGGCCACCATCAAGGCGGCTTACCTGGCGGTGCCGGCCGGCGCCGTGACCTACCCGATCAAATGGACTCTCACGGTGATGAATCCGGCGCCCCCCAGCAATCCCGTGCCGGCGCTTGCCACCACGGAATTCGACGTCACCGATCCCACGCTCCCAGGGATCAGCTCGGTGGTGAATTCGGCGAGCTATCTTCCCACCGCCGTGCAGACCGGCACCGCGGCAAATCCCGTGCCCGTTGGCGCCGTGTCGCTGTCGCCACGCCAGATCATTTCGATCTTCGGGCAGAACCTGGGACCCTCTTCGGCCACACCGGTGGCTCCCACCGGCACGCCGCCGGCGTACCCGACGACCGTCGGGGCGGTGCAGGTGACGTTTGTCGCCGGCACGTCGCCCAACACCACGACTTACCTCGCGCCGCTCCTGATGATCTCCGCCAACCAGATCAACTGCATCGTGCCGAAAGAAGTCGATGGGAGCGTCACTCCGGTAAACGTTACGGTGACCAATGCGGCCGGCCCCACGAACCCCTTCGCCGTCACCGTGGTGCCGGAGGATCCCGGCATGTTCACATTCGGCGGACTCGGCCAGGGGCAGTCAGCCGTGCTGAACATCGACAGCAGCGGCGCCTACACGATCAACTCAACCAAAACCGCCGCCGCCAGAGGATCCACCATTGCCATTTATGCAACGGGCTTGGGCGATCTGCAGGCCGGAACGAGTGTGGGCAACGGCGAGGTGGCCACGGCCGCGGTGAGCCTCGCCGACAACACCTGCCGGGTGGATATCGCCGGACAGCCGGCGGTGGTCAGTTATGCCGGCACGTCGCCGGGGGCCGTGGCTGGCCTGGTGCAGGTCAACGCGATCGTGCCTCCGACCGTGGCGGCCGGAACGGCCGTTCCGATTACCGTATCGATCGGCAGCGCCGCCAACTCGCGGCGCAGCCAGCCGGGGGTGACGCTGGCGGTGAAGTAACCGGTGCGGGGCTGCCCGCCTGCGTGGCCGTCACCTCTGCTTGGCCGCCATTTTCCGCTCGAGCGCCTTCATCAGCCTCGACTCGACGTCGCTCGGGATGGGATACGGGTCCATCCCTTTGTAGATCTGTATGGTCTTTCTGGTGGTGTCGGTGATCACCCAGCAGTTAGGACACTCGCTGATGTGTTGTTCCAGCTTGGACCGCACTTCCGCGTCTACACACTCATCCAGGTAGTCACTCAGCTCCTTCAGAAAGTCTTTACAGGTAAGCAAAGGCGTCATCTCCCTTGCGCTTAAAGAAGCGTGTCAACTTCTCCCTCAGTTGCAGGCGTGCCCGCAACAGTCTGCTCTTCACGGCTGGAACGGATAGGTTCAAAGCTTCGGCGGTCTCCTCGGTCGACAGTTCTTCGATGTCGCGCAACACGAAAACGCTTCGATAAGGTGGCTCCAGGCTTTCGATCGCCGAATCCAGGATGCCGCCGAGCTCCTCGCGGGTGAAGCGCTGCTCCGGATTCTCGTCCCAGGCGGCGATCTCACGGACCAGGGTGTCTTCGCCGGTGTCGATGGTTTCGTCGAGCGAAACCGACTTGTCGGACTTCCGCCGCCGCAGTTTCATCAGCGCCTGGTTCACTGCAATGCGCACGATCCAGGTGTAAAACTTCGAATCGCCCTTGAACTGGTCCAGGTGCTCGTAGGCCTTCATGAACGTCTCTTGCAGCACATCCTCGGCGTCTTCGCGGTTCTGCGTGACGTGCTGCGCCAGGCGGAAGATCTTGCCTTCGTAGCGCCTCACCAGCTCCCCGAAGGCTTTGTCATCGCCCTCGCGCGCCTGCGCGACCAGTACGGCTTCGTCGATTCCGGCTTGGCTGGAGACGGGCATGGGTCTGTTCCCCATCATAGCGCGGCGGCGGGCGGAACTCCCCGCATGTTACGCTGAAATTCTCCCTATGAGCGACATTGAGATTACCCTGCCCGACGGCAGCAAACAGCCGGCCGCGGCGGGCACCAGCGCAATCGAGGTCGCCCGGCGCATCAGCCCGCGCCTCGCGGATGCGGCAATTGTGGCCAGGGTCAACGGCGAACTGTACGATCTCACCCGTCCCATCGAGAGCGACGCCACCGTCCAGATCCTCACCGCGAAGGATCGCGAAGCGCTCGAGGTCTACCGCCACTCGACCGCCCACCTGCTGGCCGCAGCGGTCCTCGAGCTGTATCCGGAAACCAAGCTGGGCATCGGGCCGCCCATCGACAACGGCTTCTACTACGATTTCGACCGCGCCACTCCTTTCACCCCGGAGGATCTCGAAAAGATCGAACAGAAAATGTGGGAGATCCAGAAACGCCATCTCCCCTACGAGCGCATCTACACCAAGAAGGATGACGGCCTTCGCAAATACGGCGACGCCTGGATGAAGTGCGAGCTCATCACCGAGCGCGCCGGCGAGGTGTTCAGCGAGTACACCCTGGGTCCCCACTTCATCGACTTCTGCCGCGGCCCGCACGTGCCCGACACCTCGAAAATCAAGGCCTTCAAGCTGCTTTCCATCGCCGGCGCCTATTGGAAGGGCGACGAGCACAACAAGCAGCTGCAGCGCATCTACGGCACCGCCTTCTTCACTCCCAAGGAGCTGGAAGAGTACCTCAAGCAGGTCGAGGAGGCCAAGAAGCGCGACCACCGCAAGCTGGGCCGCGAACTCGACCTGTTCAGCATCCAGGAGCTGGCCGGCCCCGGGCTGATCTTCTTCCACCCCAAGGGCGGCATGATTCGCAAGCTGCTCGAAGACTGGATGCGCGACCAGTATCTCAGGCGCGGCTATTCGCTGGTCTACACGCCGCACGTGGCGCGCTTCGACCTGTGGAAGACCTCGGGCCACGCCAATTTCTACGCGGGCAACATGTTCAGCCGTATGGAGCTGGACGACGCCGAATACCAGCTCAAGCCCATGAACTGCCCGTTCCACATCCTGATTTATAAGGACCGGCAGCACAGCTATCGCGATCTGCCCGTGCGTCTGGGCGAGTTGGGCACGGTGTACCGCTACGAGCGCTCGGGCGTGCTGGCCGGCCTGTTCCGCGTGCGCGGCTTCACCCAGGACGACGCCCACATTTTCTGCACTCCCGAGCAGATCGAAGACGAAGTGGTGGCTTGCCTCCAGTTCGCCGTCGATACCCTCACCACCTACGGATTCCACCAGTACGAAGCCGAGCTTTCCACCTGGGACGGCGGCGCGAGCGGCAAATACGACGGCACGCCGGACCAGTGGCAGGTAGGCGAAAACGCCTTGCGCCGCGCCACCGAGCGCCTGAACATCAAGGCCAAGGTGGTGCCCGACGAAGCGGCCTTCTACGGTCCCAAGATCGACATGAAACTGGTGGACGCCATCGGCCGGCCGTGGCAGCTTTCCACCGTGCAGTTCGATTTCACGCTGCCGCGCCGCTTCGAGCTGGAGTATATCGGCGAAGACGGCAAGGCGCATCAGCCGGTGATGGTGCATCGCGCGCTGTACGGATCGATCGAGCGCTTTTTCGGCATCCTGATCGAGCACTACGCGGGCGCGTTTCCGGTCTGGCTGGCGCCCGTCCAGGCCATCGTGCTGCCCATCACCGATCGCCAGACCGAATACGCCCGCGGCGTGCGGAAGACGCTGGAGGAGGCCGGCATTCGCGCGGCCATCGACGACCGCAGCGAGAAGGTGAATCTCAAAATCCGCGAGGCCCAGATGCAGAAGATCCCGTACATGCTGGTGGTGGGCGACCGCGAGCAGCAGAACGGCCAGGTCGCCGTGCGCAATCGCAAGCACGGGGACCAGGGCGCCCAGTCGCTCGACGCGTTCCTGGATGGAATCCGGCAACTGATCGAGACGAAAGCCGTATCGGAGTAGGCCGCTCCGCGCCGGATTGCCTATGCACGCCACGGCCGAGGGCACCACGCGGTACGCCGAACGCCATCCGGAGTACCGGGCCGCCGGCTTCTACCGCACGGTTCTCGGCCTCAGCGTTTCCAGCCTGGGGATCGGCACCTATCTCGGCGCCGACGACGATGCGGCCGACCGCGCTTACATCGAAGCGCTGGCGGCGGCGGGCGAAGGCGGCATTAACTTCTTCGATTCGGCCATCAACTACCGGCGCCAGCGCTCCGAGCGGTCGATCGGCGCGGCGCTCCGAACGCTCGAGCGCGACGAGATCGTGGTGTGCACCAAGGCCGGTTTTCTCACGCCCGGCGCCGTGCCCGATTCGCTCGAACCGGATGACGTGGTGGGCGGCATGCACTCGATGTCGCCGCACTTCCTGGCCGACCAGATTGACCGCAGCCGGATGAACCTGGGGGTGGACACCATCGACGTGTTCTATCTCCACAACCCCGAGACGCAGCTCGGGTTCCGCACGCGGGAGGAATTCGAGGCGCGGATCCGGCGCGCGTTCTTCAAGCTGGAGGGGCTCGCGGACGAAGGAAAGATTCGCTGGTACGGCGCCGCCACCTGGGACGGCTTTCGGAAGAAAGAAGCGCTCAGCCTTGAGCGGCTGGCCGAAATCGCGGCCGGGGAGGGCGGACCCGGGCATCGCTTCCGCTTCATCCAGATGCCGTTCAACTTGGGAATGGTGGAGGCATTCGTGGGCCGTCCGGGGTGCGTGCTCGAACAGGCGGAGCGGCTGGGAATCGTGACTATCGCCAGCGCCACCCTGCTCCAGGCCCAGGTTCTGGCGCACATGCCCGATACCGTGCGGGAGCTGCTGCCCGGCCTCGAGAGCGACGCACAGCGCGCCATTCAGTTTACGCGGTCTACCCCCGGCATCTCGGTGGCGCTGGTGGGAATGGGGCGCGCGGAGCACGTGCGCGAGAATCTCGGCATGGCCGCGGTTCCTCCGCTGGCGCGCGAGGACTACTTCAGGCTGTACCGCTGATGACGGCCATCGAAATCGCGGACCCGATCCAACTGGATGTGGCGCTCGAATCGCTGCCGCAGAGCCCGGCGGTTTTCCTGCTCTGGCCCAGGGAGGGCGAGCCGTATCTTTCGAAGACCGCGCTGCTCCGGCGGCGTCTCATGCGGCTGCTGAAGGAGCGCGAGAAGCCCTCCCGCCTGCTCAACCTGCGCGGAACCGCGGTGCGCATCGAATACCAGTTGACCGGCTCGGCGCTCGAATCGAGCGTGGTCCTCTTCGAGCAGGCGCGCCAGCACTTTCCGGACCGCTACCTGGAGCTGCTCAAGCTGCGGATGCCGCCCTATGTCAAGATCGTCCTCAACAACGAATTCCCGCGCAGCCACATCACCACGCACCTGGCGCGCGCCGCCGGCCTGTATTTCGGCCCGTTCCGGTCGCGCGTCTCGGCGGAACGGTTCGAGAGCCAGTTCCTGGACCTGTTTCAGATGCGCCGCTGCCAGGAAGACCTGGTTCCTTCTCCCCAACACCCCGGATGCATCTACGGCGAGATGGCGATGTGCCTGCGGCCGTGCCAGCAGGTGGTCGGGCCGGCCGAGTACGGCCACGAGGTCGCGCGCGTGACGGAGTTCCTGCGCTCCGATGGGCGCTCGCTGCTGGAGGCGGTGGCGCATTCCCGCGACCGCCTGAGCGAGGAGATGATGTTCGAGGAGGCCGCGCGCCAGCACAAGCGGGTTGAAAAGATCCAGGAGGTGCTGAAGCTGCGCGACGAGCTGGCGCGCGACGTCGACCGGCTCAACGGCGTGGCCATTACGCGGTCGCTGGCGCCTTCGGCGGTGGAGATGTGGTTCGTGCGCGACGGCTGGTGGCAGGAGCCGCGGAGATTCGCCTTCGAGGTGCGGGAAGGCAAGACGGTATCGCTGGACCATCGGCTGCGCGAAACCTTCGCCGCCGTTATCGAAGCCGGCAATACCGCCCCCCGGCGCAAGCCCATGGTGCGGGAGCGCCAGGAGTACCTGGCCCTTCTGGCGCGCTGGTATTACTCCAGCTGGCGGGAGGGCGAGTGGCTGGCATTCGACAGCTTCGACGATCCGCCGTATCGCAAGCTGGTAAATGCCGTTTCGCGCGTGGCGCGCTGAAGCGTGCGCCGCTTATAATGGTGGGGCCATGAAAGAGTGGGGATTCGCGCAAACCACGGCGTCGCAGGAACTGGCGCAATTGCATCACTTTTCGATCAAGAAGCGGCACGCGCAGGGCGAGATAGAGTTGGTCATCACGGTGAAGGAGTTCGTCACCCCCGCCGAGCCGACCATGCACTACTTCGCCCAGGCGGACAAATACACGAACCAGCGGACAGCGCCCTACCGGCCCTGCGGCTGGGGCAAGAGTCTGCTGGAAGCGCTCTCCGAATGTATCCGGGCGATCGACCGGTTCCCCTACGAGGGCGAAGAAACTGCCCCCCAGGGGTGAACCCGGACTGGCGGGCCGGCGACACGTGTGCTCAAAGGTACAGCCGGTTGCCCGAAGCGGAGGCGGCGTAACTGCGCAGCGCTTCCTGTTCGTCGTCGAAGGTGGCGAATACTGTGTAGAGTTTGGTCACCTGGAGGAGGTCGTGAACCTTGGCTTGCGTGTGCAACAGCTTGATGCTGCCCTGCGCATTGGTGACCGTGGCATAGGCGCCTACCATCTCGCCCAGGCCGGAGCTGTCGAGATAGGATACCTCTTTGAGATTGAGCAGAATGTTCTTTTGACCCGAATTCACCAGGTCTTTGATGGTCGTTCGCACCAGCCCGGTGCCTTCTCCGAGCGTGATGCGGCCGGACAGGTCGACGATGGCGACGTCCCCCGCCCGGCGCACGTTTGCTTTTAGACTCATTAATACCTCCGCAGACATTATATGTGCCGGTGCAGGCGGGCTCAACGGTTGAGCGGGCGCCCCGCCGACAGGCCGGAAAACGACGGCCTGCCCACTCCGTCCTACGCGTCGATGTGATGGCGGAAGAAGTGGTCGAGAGCCATCTTGTTCTTGGCCGACAATTCCGTTGAGAAGCGCTTCATCTCGCCGGCCGGCATGGGCTGAAACGCTTTGGCCACCTGGATGTTCTTTTCCAGGTGCTCGGGCTTGGGCATGCCGATGACGGTGGCCGCGACCGGCAGCGACATGGAGTACTGAATCAGCTTTTCGGGCGGCGCCTGTCCCACCAGCGCATCCTGGGCAAAGATCTTCATGGCCGTCACGCCCATCTTCTTGCCGAGGGCCACCGGCAAGGCAGTGGTCTCGAAACTGGAGGTGGCGCCGGCGACCTGGCCGCGCATGGCGGCGTTGAGCGCCATCTGGGTGCAATCGAAATCGTGCCGCTCGAGCGCGGTCTTGAGCACGTCGGGATAGGCATGGCAGGTGATGCCGATGAACCGCGCCATCTTCTGGCTGCGCGCCTTCACCGCGGCGGCGTAGGCGCCATCCTTGGCGGAAACCGCTTCGAGATCGTCCGGGCCCATCAGCGCGTGGATGTGAAGCAGGTCCACGTGGTCCACCTGGAGGCGCTTGAGGCTGACGTCCAGCGTGCGCAGGAAGTCGTCGTACTTGCGGGGGCCGATCTTGCTGGCCAGCCACAGGCCCTTGCGGCCGCGGGCTTTGAGCACCTTGCCGATGAACACCTGGCTTTCGCCGTTGGTCCCGTAGCTGTCCGCGGTGTCGATGTAGGTGATGCCGAGATCGAGCGCGTGGTTCAAGACCTGGATGCCCTTCTCCTCGCCGTATTGCACGAAGCGGCTGCCGCCGCCGAAAGCGAGAATGGAGACGTTGGTGCCGGTTCTGCCGAGGGCCCGCATCGGCATGCCGGCGGCCGAGACGAGCGGAGCAGCCACGGCGCCGAGCGCCGCCGAACCCAGAAAATCGCGTCGTGAAATAGGCATTCAGGACCCCCTCCGCAGCCTAGCACAGGCGGAAGGCCCGTGCCACCTACTCCACCGTGACGCTCTTGGCCAGGTTGCGCGGCTGGTCCACGTCGCAGCCGCGGCGCACGGCGATGTGGTAGGCCAGGAGCTGAAGCGGCGCGATCTCCAGAATGGGCGAGAGCAGCTCCGTGGTGGCCGGAATTTCGATGATGTAGTCGGCCGTCTTGCGAGCCTCCTCGTCTCCCTGCGTGACCACCGCCACCACCACGCCTTCGCGGGCCTTGACCTCTTGAATGTTCGACAGCGTCTTCTCGTAGAGAATGCGGCTTTCCGCGCTCGACGGATCGCGCGTGGCCAGCACCAGCACCGGCAGATTCTCGTCGATCAGCGCGTTGGGCCCGTGCTTCATCTCGCCGGCCGGATAGCCTTCGGCGTGGATGTACGAGATCTCCTTCAGTTTGAGCGCGCCTTCGAGAGCGATGGGGTAGTGCACGCCGCGGCCGAGGAAGAGCGCGTCCTTCACGTGGTGCAGGCTCCGCGCCAGGGACTCGTAAACCGCGTCGTTGGAAAGAACCGTCTCCAGCTTGCCGGGGATGTGCAGCAGCTCCTGCACCAGGCAGCGCGACGCGCTCTCATCCAGGTTGCCGTTGGATTGCCCCAGGTACATGGCCAGGATGAACAGCGCGGTCAACTGGCAGGAGAACGCCTTGGTGGAAGCCACGCCGATCTCCGGACCGGCGTGCGTGTAAATGGTGCCCGCGGCCTCGCGCGTGATCATGGAGCCCACCACGTTGCAGATGGCCAGCGTCTTCGAGCCCTTCTGCTTGGCCTCGCGCTGCGCCGCCAGCGTGTCGGCGGTCTCGCCCGATTGCGAAATCACCACCGTCAGGGTGTCTTCGGTGACGATGGGGTCGCGGTAGCGGAATTCGCTGCCGTAGTCCACTTCCACCGGGAGGCGCGCCAGCCGCTCGATCATGAACTTGCCGGCCAGGCCCGCGTGCCAGCTCGTACCGCAAGCGATGATCTTCACCTGGCGGAAGCGCGCGAACTCGGCCGGCGCGATGTCCATCTCGTCGAGGAAAATACGGCCGGTCTCCTGTCCCACGCGGCCCAGGGTGGTGTCGCGGACGGCGCGCGGCTGCTCGTAAATCTCCTTGAGCATGAAGTGCTGGTAGCCGCCCTTTTCCGCTTCGATGGGGTTCCACAGGATGTGCGAAACCTGTCGCGTGACGGGGCGCCCGTTGAAATCGCTGAGCCGCACGCCCTCGGGCGTCAGGATGGCCACGTCGCCGTCGGCCAGGAAGAACATGTCCTGCGTGTGCGTGAGGATGGCCGGCACGTCCGATGCAACGAAATATTCGTCGTCGCCGATGCCGATCACCACCGGCGGGCCGGAACGCGCGGCCACGATCTTGTTCGGATCGCGGAGCGAGATTACCGCCAGGGCGAACACGCCCGTGAGTTCTTTGACGGCGGCGCGCACCGCCTCTTCCAGATTGCCTTTGAAGTGACGTTCCACCAGGTGGGCGATGACTTCGGTATCGGTCTCGGTCTTGAACACGTGGCCTTCGGACTGGAGCTGGTGCTTCAGCGGCAGGTAGTTCTCCACGATGCCGTTGTGCACCACCACGATCTCGCCTTTGCAATCGCGGTGGGGATGGGCGTTCTCCTCGGTGGGCCGGCCGTGCGTAGCCCAGCGGGTGTGGCCGATGCCGAAGGTGCCGTCGACCGGGTTCAGGCGCATGGCCTCTTCGAGGTTCCGCAGCTTGCCCTTGGCGCGGCGAACCACCAGTTGATCGTCGCAATAGACGGCCAGGCCGGCCGAGTCGTACCCGCGGTACTCCAGCCGCTTGAGGCCTTCCAGGATGATAGGGACAGCTTTGTGGCGCCCGATGTAGCCTACGATTCCGCACATGAAATCATTATAGGGGGGACGGGATTCCCGCCGCTGAGATGGGGGAGTGGAGCAAGTACTGGACGGCCTATGAGTCCAATAACTCTACGCGATACTCTTCGATCACCGGGTTGGCCAGCACCTCGTGCGCGGCCGTTTCGATTTCGGTGCGCGCCTGTTCGGGAGTGGTGCCGTCGGCGATGGCGATGTCGAAAAACTTGCCCTGGCGGACAGCGGACACGCTCTGGTAGCCGAGACCGCGGAGAGCCGAGCAGACAGTCTGGCCCTGTGGATCCAGTACGGTGGATTTCAACGACACGAAGACACGGGCTTTCATGGAAACTCGATTATCTCACGGCAACGGCCCGCGACGTGCCCTGCGAGAGGCATGACACTCGGACCTTCCCTGCGCCGCGCCATCGGGGTTTTCGATTCGGGTGTGGGCGGGCTTACCGTTTTGCAGGCGCTGCGGCGCCGCATGCCGCATCGCGATTTCGTCTACCTGGGTGATACGGCGCGCGTTCCGTATGGCCGCAAGCCGCCGGCAATGGTGGCCGGGTTTGCCGCGGGGATTGCGGACTTCTTGTGCGGGCTCGGCATCGAGGGGTTGGTGGTGGCGTGCAACACGGCCTCCGCGGTGGCGTTGCCAGGCCTCGCCGGGCGCTGCGCGATCCCGGTGTGGGGAGTTATCGACCCGGGTGTGGAAGCCGCGACACGCGTGACGCGCACCGGCCGGGTGGGAGTGCTCGCCACTCGCGGAACGATTGGCAGCCGAGCCTATCAGCGGCGGCTCTCCTCGCGCGGGCTGCGGGTGTGGGCGCAGGCCTGCCCCATGCTGGTGCACGTGGTGGAGGAGGGGCTGGCGGATTCGCCGGAGGCCGAGGTCCTGGTGCGCCATTACCTGTCGGGCAGGCCCGGCATCGACACCCTGATCCTGGGCTGCACGCATTACCCGCTGCTGCGCAACACGCTCCAGCGGGCGGTGGGGGACGCGGTCACGCTGGTGGACAGCGCGGAGGTGACCGCCGAAACAGTGAGCGCGTCATTCGCGCCGGCGTCCCCTGGGCCGATCGCCCAGGGCCGCGTGGTGCACTTCGTGACCGGCGACCCCGCGGCGTTTACCCATACGGCGCGCGTGATCGGGGGCGTGGACGGCGAGGTCGTTTCGCTCCCCGTAACCGAACTCGAGGGCGCAGCTCCGGCGGAGTACTTCCGGCTGGCCGGCCGCCGGTGACGCGCGGCGCCCTCCCGTCCTACTGAACCAACTGGCCGTTGTGACGCATATACGCCGGTGTATCCAGTTCGTCCAGCTTCAGCAGAGGCTCCTGTTCCGCGGCGATCATCGCCGGCTCGGGTTCGGGTTCCCTCACGGGTTCCGGCTCGGCGTAGGTTGGCGGTTCGATTTGGGGCTCCGGCTCGGCCTTGCGCGGCGCCGCCCGCTGGACGATCGGCGGGGTGGCCGGGCGTTCGGC
This sequence comes from Bryobacteraceae bacterium, assembly GCA_035638575.1. Classification (GTDB taxonomy): domain Bacteria; phylum Acidobacteriota; class Terriglobia; order Bryobacterales; family Bryobacteraceae; genus DASQZT01. Next base: position 59,405 of record DASQZT010000153.1, on the reverse strand, counting down.
TCGCGCCTCCTCCGCGGCTCGCACGTGCTCCGGCTGGAAGCCGGTGGCGATCACGGTGATCTTCACCGAATCGGCCATCGACTCGTTGAGGATCACGCCGAAGTTGATCTGCACCTCGTCGCACTCGGCGGCCTGCCGGATGATGGAGCAGGCTTCGTTCACCTCGTGCAATCCCAGGTGGCTGGACCCGATGATGTTGATCAAGACACCGCGCGAGCCGGCGATGTGGGTGTCTTCGAGCAACGGGCAGCTGATCGCCTGCCGGGCCGCTTCCACCACCGCGTTTTCGCCTTTGGCGATGGCCGTTCCCATCATCGCGTAGCCCATCCCCACCATCGTCGCTTTGATATCGGCAAAGTCGCGATTGATGAGGCCGGGCGTGATGATGATGTCGGTGATCCCCTGCACGGCCTGCCGGAGCAGGTCGTCGGCCACCTTGAAGGCCTCGAAAAAGCTGGTGCCGCGCGGCACCAGGGTCAGCAGCCGGTCGTTGGGAATGGTGATGACCGTATCGATGGTGGTGGCCAGCTTGTGCAGTCCTTCTTCGGCCACCCGCATGCGCCGCGGCCCCTCAAACCCGAACGGCTTGGTGACGATCGCGACCGTGAGAGCGTCCAGTTCCTTGGCCAGCGACGCCACTACCGGCGCCGCCCCGGTGCCTGTCCCGCCGCCCAGGCCGGCCGTGACGAACACCATGTCGGCGCCTTGCAGCATTTCGACAATATGGTCGGTATTCTCCAGCGCTGCCTGGCGGCCGATCTCGGGGTTCGACCCGGCTCCCAGCCCCGCGGTCATCTTCGCCCCGAGCTGGAGTTTGTTGGGCACCGCGCATGCCGTCAGCGCCTGGAGGTCGGTGTTCATGGCGTAGAACTCCACTCCGTCCAGGCCCTCTTGCACCATCCGGGCCACTGCGTTACAACCGCCGCCGCCGACGCCGACCACTTTGATCCGCGTTCCGCTGCGGGCTTCTTCTTCCATTTCGTACTTCAGATTGTGCATGTCCGCATCCATGAGCCCCATATAACCTCCTGCAAGAATTCTCCAGCCACGCCATCGTGGCCGCCTTCCCTTACCGCAGAATCCTTCCCAGCCAACCGGCTGTTTCCCGCTGATGCTCCGTCTGGGCCTTCAGCTTGGCCGAATACATGGCCAGGCCCGCGGCGGTGCACCACTCCGGATCGTTCAGAGTTTCCGGCCAGTTCTGAATCCCGAAAGCCAGGCCGTAACGGGCCTGGCACTGCAATTCCTGCTCGGCCACATCGCAGAGATCGGGCAGCTTGGCCGCACCGCCCGTCAGAAACAGGCCGCCGAGCAGCGCGCGGTCCATCCCGACTCTCACCACCTCGGCGTTCACAAAACGGAACAGCTCCCGGGCGCGCGCCTCCAAAATCTGGTTGACGAACCGGCGGCGCACATGGCGCGGCTCGCGGTTCTCCAGCGAGGGCAGCTCCAGGAAAACGTTGTTCGGGGTGTTTTCCACGAGCGCCGAGCCGAACTCCAGCTTCACCTGCTCGGCATCTTCGAAGCTGAGGCACAGGCCCTGCGCCAGGTCGCGCGTGAAATGGTCCCCCGAAATGCGCAGCGTGGATGCCAGGTGAATGGCGTCGCCGTAATAAATCACCAGCTCGGTGGATTGCGAGCCGATATCCAACACGGCGATGCCTTCCCGCCGCTCCTCCGGCAGGACCGCGGCATAACACGCGGCCAGCGCTTCGAAAACCGTTTCCTCCACCACCAGGTGCGCCTGGTTGACCGCGCCGACCAGCGCGTTGTGCTCCTGGATCGAGGTCGTCACCAGGTGAACGTTGATCTCCAAGCGCGCGGCCAGCATCTTGCGCGGATCGCGGTGCCCCGGACGATCGTCCACCACGAAGTCCTGCGGGAATAACTGCAGGATCATGCGGTCTTCCTGCAACTGGACGCGGGCCGCCCGGTCCACCACGCGGTTCACATCGCGCTGCTCGACTTCGCGCACGTGGCCCAGTTCCACCACGCCCCGCGCGTTGGCGCCGCGCGATGTCGGACCTCCCACGCCCACCACGGCCGATTCCACCGAGATCCCCGCCAACGCCTCGGCCTCGCGCAAGACCGCCAGGATGGAATCGGCGACCGCCTTTTGATCGGCGATCTTGCCCCGCACCCAGCCGTGCGCCTCTACCGTGGCGCATCCCAGAAAGCGGAGCCGCTCCTCTTCCAGAGCGCAGATCACCATCCGCGCCTGACGCCCGCCGGCATCCAGTCCAACCGCGTACATGGGTTTCGTTCGCATGCGGTCCTAGTCCTCCGCGGTGATGCGGTCCGCTAGCCGCACATCGAATGTCCTGGCGCCCGGCAGGCGCCTTTGAATTTCCTGGTAGTGACTCATGAAGTTGCGGTAGCGCGCGGCGAAATCCGTGTCGCCCATGATCAATTCCACGGTGCGGCGGTCCACCTGGGTGGTTATGCGGACGTTGTCGGGATCGGCGGTGTTCACCTCGGAGATGTCCTTGGCCATGCTTCCGAGTTCTTCCTGGACGCGCAGCAGGCAACTCACCCGCTCGCGGCGGCGTTCTTCCGGCTCGTCCTCCCGCACTCCGCTGAGCACCGGGAACGCAACCTGCGCCTGCGACGGCTGTTCGAGCAGCACGCCGTGGGCGTCGATCAGCAGGACGCCGCTGCGGAAGGACACGAATGCCACGGGCTTGCGTTCGCGAATGCGAACCACCAGGCGGTCCGGCCAGATCCGCGACACCGAGGCGTCCTCCACCCAGTCGATGGCCAGCAGGCGGCGGCGCCGCTCGTTCAGGTTCACCGAGAAAACACTTCGGCCGTAATCGCCGGAGAAGATGCGCAGCACCTTGGCGCGGGGTGCATAGTTCGAGCCCTGGATGGTGATGGCGTCTTTCACGTCGCGCGACAGCAGGAACTGCGGATCGGTGAGGGCGTAATCCCGGACCTTGAAGCCGGCCACGGCCGTCGACACGCCGGCGATGCCCAGGCCGGCCAGCCCGAGCCAGCGCCGCCACCGGATCCCGCCCTCGGCCTTTTTCGAATCCCGCGCCATCTAGTTCTCCGCTTCCTCCTTGAGCCGCGCCAGCAGTTTTTCGCCGGCCTGCCACACGCTTCCCGCGCCCAGCGTCAACACCAGGTCGCCGTCCTGGGCCACCGAAAGCAGCGCTTCCACGCCGCGCTCGATCGAACCCACATACTCCGCGCCCCGGTGGCCGAACTGGCGGATGCGCTCCACCAGGGCCTCCGCGGTCACGCCCTCGATGGGCTTCTCCGAGGCCGCGTAAATATCCAGCACGAACAGGCTGTCGCACTGATGAAAGGCGCGCGCGAATTCGTCCATGAGGTGAAAGGTCCGCGTGTAGCGGTGCGGCTGAAACAGCACGTGGATGCGCCGGAACCCGCACAGCCGCGCGCCGTCGAGCGTGGCGCGGATCTCGGTGGGGTGGTGGCCGTAATCGTCCACCACTGTGACGCCGCGCTCCTTGCCGCGCACCTGGAAACGGCGATCCACGCCGCTGAAGGTGGCCAGCGCTTCCCGGATCGTCTCCGGCTTCACCTCCAGTTCCATCGCCGTGGCCACCGCCGCCATGGCGTTCAGCACGTTGTGGCGGCCCGGAATGCGCAGCTGGAAACGGCCCAGATCGGCGTTGCGGTAGCGCAGGCCGAAATCGCTCGAGAAATGGCCGCACCCGATTTCCGTCGCTTCCATGTCGGCCTGTGCGGTGGTGCCGTACGTGATCGTGCGGCGGCGGATGGCGGGAAGAATGCCTTGCACGTTGGGATCGTCCAGGCACACGATCACCGCGCCGTAGAACGGCACCTTGTTGACGAACTCGATAAATGCCGCTTCGATGGCCTCCAGCGAGGGGTAGTGGTCCAGGTGCTCGCGATCGATGTTGGTAACCACCGCGATGATGGGAGCGAGCTTGAGGAACGAGCCGTCGCTCTCGTCGGATTCGACCACCAGGAAATCGCTGCGGCCCACGCGCGCGTTGGAGCCGCCCATGGTCCCCACGCGCCCGCCCACCACCACCGTGGGGTCGAGCCCCGCGTAGTTCAGGATGGTGGCCGTCATGGAGGTGGTGGTGGTCTTGCCGTGACTCCCGGCCACCGCGATTCCGTACTTCAGCCGCATCAGCTCGGCCAGCAGCTCGCCCCGCGGGATCACCGGGATCTGCAGCCGCCGGGCCTCCTGAACTTCGGGGTTCTGTTCGTCCACCGCGGAACTCACCACCAGGGCGCGCGCGCCGGCGACGTTGGAAGCGTCGTGTCCCTCGTAGATGCGGGCGCCCATGGCGGCCAGGCGGTCGGTAATCGGCGAGAGCTTCAAATCGGACCCGCTGATCTGGTATCCCAGGTTCAGCAGCACTTCGGCGATTCCGCTCATACCGATACCGCCGATGCCCGCGAAGTGCAGGTGCTGTGGACGAAAAAACATTTCCTTATGCCATTGTTTCGGCTTGCGGCGCAACTGTCAATCGAAATCTGCGGTTCACCTGCCACCAGCCGCCTCCTCCAGAACTTCCGCCGCCCTCCGCGCCGCGCCCGGGTGGGCAAACTGCCGTGCGGATTCGCCCATTCGCTCCAGCGCTCCCGGCAGGCGGGCGAGTTCCATGACCGCGGCGGCCAGCGCCGCGCCGCTGAATTCCCCGTCGCGCACCAGCCGCGCCGCTCCCCCGCGCTCCAGGGCCTCGGCATTGCGGGCCTGGTGATCGTCCGCCGCGAAGGGAAAAGGCACCAGGATGGACGGCTTGCCCGCCGCGGCCAGCTCCGACACGGCGCCGGCGCCCGAGCGGCAGATCACCAGGTCGGCGTTGCCAAAGGCCGCGGGCATGGCGGTGATGAACGGAACGACTTCGCCCTCCAGGCCGGACTGCGCAAACTCGCCGCGCAGGCTTTCGAAATCGGCGCGGCCGGCCTGGTGCACGATGGAAACCGGGAACCCGGCTTTTCGAAACAGCGGCCAGCTCTCCCGCGCCGCCTGGTTGAGCCTGCGCGAACCCTGGCTGCCGCCCGTGATCAACAGGTTCAGCACGCCGCCGCGCGGCTTGGGACCGATTTGAAAAAACTCTTCGCGCACGGGAAGTCCGGTCACTTCGGTTCGTCCCCGGGGAAAGTGCGCGGCGGTTTCTCGAAACGCGATCAGCGCCCGCGAGACGAAACGCCCGATCACCCGGTTGGTGAAGCCGGGCATGGCGTTCGGCTCCATCACCACCACCGGAATGCGGCGCACGAGCGCGGCCGCCACCGGCGGGCCGGCGACGTAGCCGCCCATGCTGAAAACCGCCGAGGCCTCGCGGACGAGAGGCCCGCATCGCCAGGTGGCGAGCGGCAATTGCACCAGCGTGGCGAGCTTCTGCCCGAGCCCCACCCGATTCAAGCCGCCGATATCGATCGTTCGCAAATCAAAACCTTCCGCCGGGACGAGCTTGGATTCGAGCCCGCGCTCCGTCCCGATAAAAACGATTCCGTGCCCCCTCTGCCTCAACTCGCGAGCCACCGCCAGCGCTGGAATCACGTGTCCGCCCGTTCCACCGCCGGCCATCACAAACGTCCGGTGGGGCGGGCCCCCTGGCCCGCAGCCGGCCCCCTGGCTGACCCCCAGCCGCTTGCCGAAGGACCCAGGAAGTGTCCCGAAGGCCACGGACCAAGGGGTCCGCCCCACCGAATTCTTATCCTGCATGTTCCGCGACGTTCATCAGGATTCCTAACAAAACCAGCGTGCTGAGCAACGAACTGCCGCCGTAGCTGATCATCGGCAGCGGAATGCCTTTGGTCGGCATTAATCCCAACACCACGCTCATGTTGATCATTCCCTGCACTACCACCACGATCGTCACGCCCAACGCCAGGTAGCGGCCGAAATCGTCGCGCATCAGCCACGCCGCGCGCATGCCGCGCCAGAAAATCACGCTGAAGCCGATAAGCAGGCCCGCCGAGCCGATCAGCCCCATCTCCTCTCCCACCACCGCGTAGATGAAATCCGTGTGCGCTTCCGGCAGGTACAGCAGCTTCTGCTTGCCGTTGCCGACGCCCAGGCCGTCCAGGCCGCCGTCGCCCAGCGCGATCTTGGCCATCTCCACCTGGTAGTTGGGATCGCGCGTGACCAGCGATTTTTCCATACGGGCCCGGATCTTGCCGTGCGGATCGAACTTGGCGATGATCTTGAATTGCGGATCGAAGAAGTGGACCACGCGGGCCAGCCGGTAGGGCTCCGCCACTATAAAAATGATGACCCCCACCGCCGCCACCGCCCCCACGATTCCGCAGTAGCGCAACTCCAGGCCGGCTACAAAGAAGACCACCCCCGCGGTCAGCCCGAGGACCACGGCCGTGCCGAGATCGGCCACCACCACCGCCAGGATCACCAGCCCCACCAGGATCGCAGCCGGAACCAGGGTATAGCGCCGGTTGTTGATGGCGCGCGCCCGCCACGTCACGAAGAACGCCAGGAAAATGACCAGCGCGGGCTTGGCCAGCTCCGAAGGCTGTACGCCGACCGGGCCGCCCAGCCGCAGCCATCGATGGTGGGCGCGATCGGCCAGCAGCACCGCGCCCAACAGCATCAGCACGATGCCGATCACCGTGAAGGCCACCGAGGAGCTGTGCAGCTTGCGGTAGCTCATCTTCTTCAACATCATCATGGCCGCGATCGCCAACACCGCCCATTCGGCCTGCCGCATCACGAAGTGCCAGCTCGAGCCGAAACGTGGATCCATTTTCGCCATGATGGACGATGCGCTGTAGAGGATCAGCAAACCGAACGACACCATCACCAGCACGGTGAAGAACAGGACCCAGTCGGTCTTGAGCCTTTGCGACATCTCAATCTCTCTCCTCCAATTGATTCACGATCTGCTTGAAAACTTCGCCGCGGTGCTCGAAGCTGCGGAACTGGTCGAAGCTGGCGCAGGCAGGGGCCAGCAGAACGGTATCGCCCTCCGCGGCGTGGCCGTACGCGTGCGCGATGGCGGCGTCCAGGGTCTTCGCGTCCACCAGTGGAACGGCGCCCTGCAACTGGTCCGCGATCTTGCCGGCCGCGGCGCCGATGAGCAGCACGGCGCGCGCTTTCGCCGATAGCGGCCCGCGCAGCGCGGCGTAATCCAGGCCCTTGTCCTTCCCGCCCAGGATGACCCACAGGCCGCCCGGGAACGCGTCCACCGCCTTGAGCGTGGCGTCCACGCTGGTGGCCTTGGAATCGTTGTAGAAATCGATTCCGCCGAGGCGCCGCACGAATTCCAGGCGGTGCTCCACGGCGCGGAAGGTGCGCACCGCGGCGGCGATGGCTTCGCGCGAAACGCCGGCTCGGGCGGCGGCGATGGATGCCGCCAGAACGTTTTCGGCGTTGTGGCGGCCGCGTATGGGAATCTCGCCCGTCTCCATCAGCAGCCTGCCGTCGAGGATCAGCTTGTCGCCGCACAGGCTGGCGCCGGGCGATACCTTGCGGCTGCCGCTGAACCACTGCGGAGTGGCGGCGGTGCGTTCCGCGTAGCTCACGCAAACAGGATCGTCGGCGTTGAGCACGGCGAAGTCGCCGGCCTGCTGCGTTTCGAACAGGCGGCCCTTGGCCGCGGCGTAGTTTTCGAAAGTGTGGTGGCGATCCAGATGATTTTGCGTGACGTTTAGCGCCAGCGCGATCTGCGCGCGGAATTCCGCGATGGTTTCGAGCTGGAAGCTGGAAAGCTCGAGCACGTTCCAGCCGTCGGCGCGCGAGCTTTCGATCATCGCCGTGACCGGCGTGCCGATGTTGCCGCCCACCTGCACCGCTAGGCCGGCCGCCCCCAGGATGTGGCCGATGAGGCTGGTGGTGGTGGTCTTGCCGTTGGATCCCGTGATGCCGATGTTGCGGCCCTCGAGAAACGGCGCGGCCAGCTCCACTTCTCCCACCACCCGTACTCCGCGCCGGCGGGCCTCGACGAGCGGCGGAAGATCGACCGGCACGTCGGGCGACAGCACGATGAGATCGCAGCCTTCGAACACCTCGGGCGTCTGCTGCGCGAAGGGGATCTCGAGCCGCGCCAACAGGTCGCGCGCTTCCGGAAGCTGGTCGAGCGGTTTCAAATCCGTCGCGCGCACCGTGGCGCCATGGCGCGCCAACAATTCCGCCGACGCCATGCCGGATTTTTTCATGCCGGCGACCAACGCGCGACTGCCCCTCAGTTCCATGGTCATCTCAGCTTCAGCGTGGTCAGCGCGAACAGCGCCAGCACCAGCCCGGCGATCCAGAAGCGCGCGATAATCTTCGATTCGGTCCACCCCAGCGCTTCGAAATGATGGTGCAGCGGGGCCATTTTGAAAATGCGCTTGCCGTGGCGCAGCTTGAAGCTCCCCACCTGGAGGATCACCGAAACCGCCTCCAGGATGAAGATCCCACCGATGAACACCAGCAGCACTTCCTGCTTGATCAGCACCGCCACCACCGCCATCGCGCCGCCCAGACCCAGCGAGCCCACGTCGCCCATGAAGATCTCGGCCGGGTGCGCGTTGTACCACAGGAAGCCGAGGCTGGCGCCCGTCATGGAGCCGCAGAAGATGGTCAGCTCCGAGGTGCGGGGATTGCGGGCCAGCAGCAGGTACTCGGCCAGTGTCGCGTGGCCGCCGGCATAAGTCAGCACGGTCAGCGCGCCGGCGGCGATGACCATCAGCCCGATCGCCAGGCCATCCAGCCCGTCGGTCAGGTTGACCGCGTTGGAAGAAAATACCACCACCAGCGCGACAAAAATGCAGAACGGCGCCACGCCGATCAGGTACGTAGCCGGATTCCGCAGCAGCGACTCGAGCAGCAGCGAGGGCTGGAATTGCTTGAAGAACGGCACGTTCATGTTGGTCGAGAAACTGCCGTAGGTCCGCATCACCAGCAGAATCGCCGCGAAGGCGAACCCCATGGTGAACTGGTACGCCAGCTTGCGCTTGCCGCTCAGGCCGAGATTCCGCCTCCGCGTGATTTTGGCGTAATCGTCCAGGAACCCGATCCATCCGTACCCCAGCAGCGCGGCCGTGGCGATCCACACGTAGCCCTGGCGCAGGTCGGCCCACAGCAAGGTGGGGATCACGATCGAGATGATGATCAGCACGCCGCCCATGGTGGGAGTGCCGGCCTTTTTCTGATGCGACTTGGGACCTTCCTCGCGGATGTACTGGCCGATCTGAAACTCGCGCAGCTTGTGGATGAGCCACGGCCCCAGCCCGATGCACAGGAACAGCGCCGTGAGGCTGGCAAAGGCCGTGCGGAACGTGGTGTAGCGGAAGACGTTGAACACGCTGGCGTGCCGGTGAAGCTGTTCGTAGAGGAGGAAGTAGAACATGACCGCCTATGCCAGTAACCTCTCCAACGCGCGCTCCACGTGGACGCCCCGCGAGCCCTTGAACAGAAGCGCGTCGCCCGCGCGCGCTTCCTGGCGGACGAACTCGCCCGCGCCGGCCGGCTCTTCGAAAAACACCGCCGCGTCTTGCGCGAGGCCGGCCGCAATCGCCTCCTCCACCATGGAGCGGGCGCTGCCGCGAACCCCGATCAGCAGGTCCACCCCGTGCTCCGCCGCGTAGCGCCCCACGCGCCGGTGCAACTCGCTGGCGGCGTGTCCCAACTCCAGCATCTCTCCCATGACCGCGATGCGCCGGCTGCCCTCGGTTTCGCGCAGCACGTCGATCATCGCCAGCGCGGCCTCGGGGTTGGAATTGTAGCAGTCGTCCCACACGACCATGCCGCGATATTCCAGCCGCTCGCCGCGCATTTTGCCCACGGTGAATCCCGCCACCGCTTCCCGCAGACGCTCCGGCGCAATCTGAAATACGTGCGCCACCGCGATCGCGGCCAGAAGATTGAGCACCCCGTGCCTGCCGGTCAAGCCCGTCTCGTAATCCACGCCCATCGAGCGGAAACGCGTGCGGGCGGCCCCGTACTCCACGGCCTCCGCGCGCACATCCGCGCCTTCCGAAAAACCGAATGTCACCGAGCGGCCGGGGTGCGCGTCGCGGAATCCGAATACGCGCGGGTCGTCCGCGTTCAGCACCGCCACGCCGTCGCGCGGCAGCGCTTCGATCAGCTCGCGCTTGGCCGCCGCCACGCCTTCGATGGAATCGAAGAACTCCACGTGCGCGTATCCGACGTTGGTCACCACCCCCACATCCGGTTTGGCAATCGCGGCCAGCTCGCGGATCTCGCCCGCGTGATTCATTCCCATTTCCAGAACGCCCGCGCGGCAGCCATCGGGCAGCCGCAGAATGGAAAGCGGCACGCCCACGTGGTTATTGAAATTGCCCACCGTGCGCCCCACCGGGAACTCCACCGACAGCAGTTGCGCGATGGCATCCTTGGTCGTAGTTTTGCCCGCGCTTCCCGTCACCCCGATCACCGTTCCACCCCAACGTTCGCGCGCCCACGCGCCCGACTCCCCCAGCGCCCGCAGCGTATCGTCCACCACCAGGGCGCAATCCGCCGCCTCCGGGCGCTCCACCACCACTGCGGCGGCCCCTTTCCCGATAGCCGCCGCCACGAAATCGTTCCCGTCATGGTTCGGGCCGCGCAGCGCGAAATACACGTCGCCCACATTCTGTGTCCGCGTATCCACGCTCCAACCCGCAACTTTTACCGGCCGAGGCTCGCCCCTGGCGCGCATGGCGTGCGCAACCTCTTGCAAATCCAGAGTCATGTTTTACTGAGGTTTGTGGTACCCATACCCCCTCAGCACTTCAGAAGCCACAGCCCGATCGTCGAACTCGATCGTCTTGTCCTTCAGAACCTGATACGTTTCGTGGCCTTTGCCGGCCAGAATCACGATGTCGCCTTCGCGAGCCTCCTTCAGCGCCCGCCCAATGGCGGTGGCGCGATCCGGCTCCACGATGTGCGGCACGTCCTTGCGGCGGATCCCCACCAGCGCGTCGTTCATGATGGCCAGCGGGTCCTCCGACCGCGGATTGTCGCTGGTCAGCACCACGAAGTCGCTGGCTTCGGCGGCGGCCTGCCCCATCAGCGGGCGCTTGGTGCGGTCGCGATCGCCCCCGCATCCGAATAGTGTGATGACCCGCTTGGGCTCGAGCGCGCGCGCCACCGCGATCACGTTGCGCAGCGCGTCGTCGGTGTGCGCGTAGTCCACCACTACCGTGAAGGGCTGCCCTTCATCGACCCGCTCGAAGCGGCCCGGCACGGCTCGCAGTTGCGCGATTCCCCGGGCAATAGTGTCCGGCGGAATGTCGTACGAAAGCCCCGCGCCGCACGCCGCCAGGATGTTGTACACGTTGATCTTGCCGATGAGCGGCGATTCCACCGCGAAACGCAGCTTGCCCAGCCGTACATCGAAGCGCAACCCCTGGAAGCCCGATGAGATGTGCAGCGCGCGCAGGTTCGACTCCTGCCCCAGGCCGTACCAGATCGTGCGTGTCTGGGGGTGGAGCTTCAGTTGCCTCGCGTAGGTGTCGTCGCGGTTGAGCACGGCGAATCCCGGCGGAGGCCCACCGGCGCCTTCGAACAGCATCTGCTTGGCCGCGAAGTACGCCTCCATGGTGCCGTGAAAATCCAGGTGATCGCGCGTGAGGTTGGTGAAGACGGCCGTGTGGAAACGCAGGCCGTAAACGCGGCCGAGCGCCAGCGCGTGAGACGAAACTTCCATCGTCGCATGCGTTCCGCGGGCCTGCTCCACTTGCCAAAAGAGGCGCACCAGCTCCAGCGATTCGGGCGTGGTGTTGACCGCCGGCAGCACTCGTCCCGCCAGGTGATATTCGATGGTGCCGATGAGCGCCGTGGTATACCCCGCCGCACGCAGGATGGAATCGAGCAGGTAGGCGGTGGTTGTTTTCCCGTTGGTTCCCGTAATCCCGGTGAGCCCCAGGTGCTCGTCGGGCCGGCCGTAGAAATTGCGCGAAGCCAGGGCCAGGGCCTGGCGGCCATGCTCCACCTGGACCCACTGGCCGGCCAGCTCCGGCGGCGCGGGCGATTCGCTGGCTACCGCCACGGCGCCGCGCGCCACGGCGTCGCGCGCGAATTCGCGGCCATCCACGCGGCTTCCGGGGAAGGCGAAATACACAAAGCCTTTTCCCGCGCGCCGCGAATCGTACTCCAGCCCTTCAATCGTCGAACGGGCGAGCTCCGGCGAAAGCGGCTGGCGCAGCCGCACGCCGGTGAGCATCTCGCCGAGGTTCATTTGTCAATCCCGACGCGGCGCACGTGCGCCGCACTCCTCCCGATTCTGTACGTCTCGCCCACATTCATCTCGCAAACTGCACCCGGATGATCTCTCCCTGGCGCAGAATCGCTCCGGCCGGCGGCTTCTGGACGCGGGCCACGCCGCTGCCGTCGGGCTGCACCGTCAGGCCTCTCGCCGTGGCTTCCGCCAGCACCTCCCGCATCGACATTCCGCGGAAGTCCGGCACTTTCGGACCGGCGGCTTCCGGCTCGCCATTTCGCGGGGCGGGAACCAACGGGCCCACGATGGGCGCCGGTGGGGCGGCGGGCTCACCGTCCTCGTCGCTGTCTTGCAGAATATTCGGCTCGTCCGGGTCGCCTTCGGAAATGGCGAGGTCGTCCGTATCCTGCTTCGCGGCCACCAGCACGGGTTCGTCGGGGATGTCTTTGGGAACTTCCAGTATGCGCAGCGCTTCCGCCGCAACCGTGTGGAACACCGGCGCCGCGGCTGCTCCGCCGAACCCGGCATTGCCGTGGGTGCCGTTCAACGACACCACCACCACGATCGCCGGATTCGTGAGAGGCGCGAATCCCAGGAACGATCCGTTGTAAGTATGCGTGTAATGTTTCGACGCGAAATCGAAAATCTGTGCCGATCCGGTCTTCCCGCCGACGGAGTAGCCCTCCAGGCGCGCTGCCGTTCCGGTTCCGTGGAGCACCACGCCTTCCATCATGTTGCGCATGGTGATCACCGTGTCCGGCTTCAAGACGCGGACCTTCGGCGTGCCCTGTCTGCCCGCCGGCAAGGTCTGGCCGCCCTTTTGCAGCACGAGCCGCGGCCTCACCAGGTAACCGCCATTGGCGATGATCGAGGTCGCCTGGGCCAACTGCAGCGTGGTGACCGAGACCTCCTGGCCCATCGACACCGAAGCCAGCGACGTCGTGCCCCAGCGCTTCCGCACCTTTCCGCCCGATTCCGCGGGCAACTCGATTCCGGTCTTCTGCCCGAAACCGAACCTGCGCATATACTCCATCATGTTCTGCTGGCCCACCCGCATCCCCACTTCGATGGCGCCGATGTTGCTCGACTTGGCCAGCACCATGGCCATCGGGATAATGCCGAGCCCGGCGTGCGAGTCGTGAACTACGCGCCCGGGTAGCGCCAGGACGCCGCCGTGGCAGTTGATCAGGCTCTCCGGCGTCAGGTGCGTGGTCTCCAGGGCGGCCGAAAGCGTGATCACCTTGAAGCACGAGCCCGGCTCGAATGGCACCGAAACGGCGTGGTTCTGACGCGCGAAATTCTCGCTCGGCTGGGGCGGCAGGTTGGGGTCGTAGGTCGGGTAGCTGGCCACCGCCAGCAGCTCTCCGGTAGTCGGCACCATCACAACCACGCTGCCGCTTACGGCATGGTGCGCTTCCACGGCCGCCGCGATTTCGCGCTCGGCGACGAACTGCAGGCGCTCATCGATAGTCAGCGTGATCGGCGCCCCGGGATGGGCTTCGGCGTCGAGCTGCGATTCGATGCCGCGGCGCTTGACATCGGTCAGCATCCGCATTTGCCCGTCTTCGCCGCGCAGGTCCCCGTCCAGGGACTTCTCGATTCCCGCGTTGCCCGTCTCTTCGAAATCCACCGACCCGAGGACGTGGGCCGCCAGCGTGCCCTTGGGATAGTGACGCTGCGGTTCCTGCTCCAGAAAGATCCACTCGCGGTGCATGTCCAGCAGGCACTTGGCTTCGTCCGGTTCGATCCTGCGCTTGACCCACAGGAAGCCGCGCTTGTTTTCGTACGCCAGCTTCATCGCGTCGTCGAGCGGGGTGCGGTCGATGTGCAGCGCCCGCGCCAGAAGGTCGGATGCCACCTCCAGGTCGGGCACTTTCAGCGGGTTGATGTAGACCGACACGGTGGGCACGCTCATGGCCAGCGGCTGGCCCGAGCGATCGTAGATGGTGCCGCGGGGTCCGGGAAGAGGGACCACCAGCTCCTGTCGCATCCTGGCTTTCTTGGCGTATTCCTGGTGATGCAGAACTTGGAGGGAAACCAGCTTCAGAAAAATGGCCGCGCCCCAGAGGAGCACGATCCGGACCAGCCATGTCAGCCGACGTTCAACCATGCCGCACCCTGGAGCCCCGGATATCAGGGCCCCTGTTTATTTCACCATCGCCACCGTGCCATCGGCCCTGGTTTCCAGGTGGAATACCTGTTGGCTGGATGGCGTAACCATGTTCTGCTTCCGGGCCAGCTCCACCAGCCGGTCGGGCCTCAGCAGTTCCGCCGCCTGCAGATCCAGCGTGCGCGATTCGTCCTGCAGTTTCCGTTCTTCGGCGCGCAGCGCTTGCAGCTTGTACCCGGCCACCGTGTTGGCCACGCTGAAAGACAAAAGACCGGCTAGCAGCACCAGAACCGCGGCGGCCCCGCCGATGGCGCCCCAGCAGGCTCCGTGGGCCCGGACGTCGTGTTCGCGCACGAGGCGCGAATTGTCGATTCTCTTGCAGTAGAAGAAGACGTCGTCGTGCGGGAGCGCCCGCAGCTGAAACGGATCCCTCTCCGCGCGCACGGACGCCATCCGTGCGTGCTCCACGTATCCCTGCGCGTCTGACCTTTTTAGAAATGCTGGCATCGTCGCCATCGTTTTTCTCTTCCCTCGCTTAATCGCGCCACTCCAGCGCGCGCAGCTTGGCGCTGCGTGAAGCCGGATTGCGGGCAATCTCTTCTTCGCTCGGCTGAAGCGGGTGCTTCGTCAGGATCGTCGCACGCCCCTCCCGGCCCAGCGCCCTGAATCTCTCCTTCACCTTCCGGTCATCGATGCTCATGAAGCTGATTACGGCCATTCGTCCTCCGCTCCTCAGCAGCTCCGGTGCAATCCGGAGTAAACGGTCCAGTTCAGCCGGTTCATCGTTGACCGCCATCCGCAAGGCCATGAAAGTCTTGGTGGCGGGATGAAGGTGACCCGTCCTGGGCACGGCCCGTAACACCACATCGGCCAGATGAAGTGTACTCCGTATGGGCCGTACCCGGACGATTGCTCTGGCTACTCTCCGCGCCCTCCTCTCTTCGCCGAGCTGATAGATCAGGTCGGCGAGTGCTTTTTCGTCGGTGAAGTTGACGAGATCGGCCGCCGTAGTGCCCGTGGTTTGATCCATGCGCATGTCCAGCGGCCCATCCGCCGTAAACGAAAATCCGCGAAGCGGCTCGGTGAGTTGATACCGGCTCACGCCGAGGTCCGCTAAAATCCCATCCAGCTTCCTGAGCCCCGCTTGCGCCACGGTTTCCGCCAACGCCCCAAACGTCCCGGCATGAAACCGGATTCGTCCGCCCCACTCCGCCGTGTTGCGCCGCGCCATCTCGAGCGAAGCCGGGTCGCGATCGTTCGCAATCAGAATCCCCGTGGTCAGCCGCTGCGCGATCAGCGCCGCGTGTCCGCCCAATCCCGCCGTGCAGTCCAGGTACGCACCCTCGGGGCGTACCGCCAGCAGCGTAAGCGTTTCCTCGGGCATGACGGGGACATGCATACATCGTCACTTGAGCCCCGCCGCCTCCAGCTTCCGAAGTTTCTCCGCCGGCGTTTGCGACGCCCTCTCCTTGCGCTGCTCGTAAATCTCGTCGCTCAGAACTACGACCTTCCCGTTGTGAGCGTAAATCTTCAAGGGCCGATTCTCGATGCCCAACGCGGTCCGCAACTCCACCGAAAACCCCACGCGGCCCTGGCTGTCCATCTCCGCTTCGGCGCCCAGGTCCTGGGCGTTGAACGCGATGTCGGCGGCCGCATCCGGATCTTCCTTGTATCCCGCAAAAACCTCTTCATTTTGCCGCCAGGTTGCCATAGGATAGATGGCAGCGATGGACCGGTCCAAACTCGTGACAAAAAGTGTCTTCTCCCGCAACGAGGCAAAGTACAGCATGAAAGCCTGGGGTAGCTTCATCCGGCCCTTGTCGTCAAGCCGTGCCGGGTACATTCCCCTGGGTAACTCGATCTGTGCGGGAACTTCCACTTTTTGTCCCTGGATCGGTCTGAATATGCCACTCAATATCCAGATTCAATCCACACAACCTATAGTGCACGAGAATCTCAGAATTCGCAAGAACTTTTTGAGGGAAAGCTGCTGATTTGTCTGTAGTTACAGAGGGGATAGCTTCCCCCCACCGGATCTACACTGATCGCGCAACACACTATATGTAGTGTCTATAGCGAAATAAAAGCGAAGATAGAAGCTGTTAACCTGTGGAATTATCCTGCAGGAGGCCCTCATGATGCCCGAGTACTATCGAAGAAAGGTGGGGCTGCGGTGAAGTACTACCGAAGAAAGGTGGGGCCGGGGGGTGAATCCCCCGACCCCTCGGAGAAGGCTTACTGGACTGGGATCTTGCTCGTAGCGCTGTAAATTGGCGTGGTGGAGCCGACTGGAACCAGCCCCACCGAGAAGGTGACGTTCGGACCGGTCGCCATGTCCGGCGGGATCTGGATCGATACCACGAACACGCCTACCAAATCCTCCGACAACTGAGCGTAGTTCAGGGGCACGCCGCCGCCGTTCATCCCGGCAATGACACTGCCCTGCACCGTCGCAGCGGCGCCGGGCGCGGCCACGGAAAGGGTGTTGGAAGGCGGCGCGGTAGTCCCGAGGCCGGTCACGTACGCCACCTCGGTTTCGCCCCGGCGGGCCGGGTTCTCGAGACTCACGAAGGAGCCGTCGGGGCGCACCAGCACCGCGCGGAATATGCCGTCGGACATCTGGGTCTGGAAAACACCCGGGCTGGCCGCCTGGATGTTCAGGTTCACCGGGGAAGTGCCTCCGCCAACCGATACGGCGACCGGAACTGATCCTCCCACCGGGGCGTTGCACGGCACCTGGAAGGTGACCAGTTGCTGGCCGGCGGCATTGTTGGTGATGTTCAAAACCGGCGCCGCGATATTGCCGATCGAGATCGAGAGCGCCTGCGCCGGCACGGTCAAGCCAGGCAGCACCGGTGAAAGCGGCGTGACACCCAGCGTTCCGGCGGAGGTCACCAGCGCGCCGATGCTGCACGGCGAAAGCGAGTTCCCCTGGAAATCCGCGCCGTTGACGAACGCCCCGGCGGTGATGTTCGGGGCCGACGGCGCCACCGACAGAACGAACGTGACGCTGCCGATGCCGGCGTTGGATGCCACGCTGGCGACCACGTTGGCCGTCCCCGTAAACGAACCGGCGGTCGCAGTCACCGATGCGCGGCCGTTCGCGTCGGTGCTTGCGGTCGTGGCGGACAACGATACGGAGCCTTGAGTCACCTGGAACTGCACCGGGATACCGGCCGGCGAGCCCGAGGTGACGGTCAACTGCACCACCAGCGGTTGCGCGAAAGCCGTGTTCACCGCCGCCGCCTGGTTGCCGCCGGAAACGGCCTGGATCGTTGTGATCGTCACCGGCTGCACCGCGTTGATGGTGAACGTCGCGGATTTGGTGGAGTCGCTGGTAAGCGTCACCGTCACCGTTATCGTGCCGAAGGCGCTGCCGGAGAGGTTGACGTTGGTCGAGACCCGGCCATTCAGGTCGGACGCGGTCGAGGTGTTGGAGAGGTTCGCCGCGCCGGCGGGAGTTACTGTCCATTTTACCCCTATGCCCGACAGGGGCTGTCCGCCGGTTCCATCGACTTCCGCGACTAGGGCGAGCGGCGCGGCCTGTCCGGAAATGACGGTCTGTGGGGTGCCCTGTTTGATGTTGACGCTTCCCGGAGAGCCGGGCGTAGCGGTGATATTGAGCGGCAGCGAATTCCAGATCCCTTCGGGAATCTGGGTCGGGTCGCCGCCCGGATACGCCCCGCCGACCAGCACCGAGAATTGGCCCTTGCCGGGCGTCCCGCCAAAAATAGGAGTGCACGACAAAAACCCGGTGGCATCGGAAAGGACCACGTTCGGGCCCGCCCCGGGAGTCGCCTGGCATTGGACCGTCGGACCAACCGTGGGATCCTGGGTGTTCACCAGGAACATGCCCACGTTGGGGATCGGGAACCCGTGCTCTTCCGACACGCTGAGCTGCAGCACCGTGCTCGACGCGGTTCCGATCTGGCCCGATAAAACTCCCCCAACGGGTACGTTCCGGGCCACCACCTGGATCGCTGGAGCCAATTGGTTAAACGGGTCCGGAATTCCCTGAGTCAGGAAAAAGGTCGCAGTCGAATTGCCGGCCTGCGCCGTCACCGTGTACTGGTTGTAGCTTTGGAACGCATTGGAGTTCGTTTGCACCCCGGCAAAGAGCGTGTTGGAGGATGTGCCATCCGTTTGGGTAAACGTAGTTGGAGTGGCGATGGTGGCTCCGGTGGTGGTCCAGTTCACCTGCTGGCCGCTCAGCGGATTTCCATTCGCGTCCGTCAATTTCACCACCATGGACTGGAACCCCACGGCCGTGGCCCCCTGGCATCCCGGGCAGATCACCTGCCCGTTTCCAGCCACGATAGCCACGTTCTGCGCGTATGCCGCCTGGACTCCCAGCAGGCACACCAACGCCGTCAGGACTGCGATGAATCGAGATCTGTTCAAGGTTTGCCTCCTCTACTTCTACCAACACGATTGGATACGGTTGGACGCGGGGGAGAATCTCAGTGTAGCACAAGCCAAAAAAAAAGAGGGGAGCCGAAGCTCCCCTCTTGGTTAAGGGCCAGACATTTGCCGGCCGATACCGCGTTTACTGGTTCGCAGACTCCGTCGTAATCGTTTGGTTCCGGTTGTTGGAGTTGCTGTTGTTGTTGATGATCAACGCCAGGTAGCCCATGGCCAGGTTGCGCGCGCCGAGATCGCTGATGAACGCAAAGCCGTGAGCAAACTGGAAGTTGCACAGTGCGAACATGTAGCCCTGGAAGCCCGCGGCCGAAGTCGAGGCCAGGGTCGTGTACACCGTGCCGGCCGCGATGCTGCCGGTGGTGACGGCGGGTTCCTTGCCCGTCCCGTCATACCAGGTCAGTGTGCAAGTGCCGGCCTGGGTGGATGTGCCGATCGGATCCTGCGAGGTGTTCGCGATTGCGATACCCGTGTCGAATCCGGATTGGTTGGTGACGAACGGGAACAAGAGTAACGTCTGGCAGATGTTGACTGCCAGAAGGTTCTTGGCCGTCGATGTATCGGCAAACCTTGGTATCGTCAAGCTGCTGGAAGCCGCGGATCCGGCGCTGGAGCTGAACGGAACGGTCGGCGTCGGCGCGTAGCTCATGTTGACGGTTGCCGTGCCTGGAGCCGGCGAGTTGGTCGCCACGCTGGCGGCGTACTGTGTCCACACGCCGAACTGGAGGGTCTCCTGCTGGTTCGGGTTGGTGTTGACGACTTCCCAAACGGCCGTCGCGCTTCCGCCGGATTGCGGGAGTTCGACGATGCCCGTCGTTGCCGGGGTGCCATTGACGCCGGTCGTCTGAGTCAGCACCGGCAGGAAGCCGTTGGAATCCGGAGCAGCTTCGCTCGAAACCAGGACGGCATACGAGCTGCTGCTGGTTGCAGTCGGCGCAGCCGTATTCGGCGAGGTCGTGTTGACGGCGAGGTTGGTCACCGAAACGAAGATTCGCACGCCGGCCGGAATGTTGTTGAAGACGGCCTTCAGGCGAGTGCCGTAGTCCGCCAGACCGGCTGTCCAGCCGTTGCCGGCAGCCCCGGTATACACAAAGTTGGATTCCGAGTTGTAAATCTGACCCGGAACGTTTTGAACCGGCGAACCGGACTGGCCGTTATATGCGGCCGTCGGTTGTACGCGGGTCTTGAACGCGGTGCCGAAGTTCTCCGTGTATTGCAGAATTGCAACGCCACTCGGTGAGCTCAAGCCGTTGCACTGGTTGAAGCCGGCGCCGCCGCTCGACTGGTTGCCAGTGTTGTTGGTGTTGCGCAACACGGTGGTCAGACCGGCCTGAATGAAGCCGGCGATCTGCACCGGGTTGTTGATCGGCACCGAGGTGCTGCCGCTGATCGAGATCGAAGCCAGCAACTGCGTGGTGCCCGCCAGGCCGCCGCCGCCCAAACCGGACACGTTGGCGCGTACGTTGGTGATGCGGAACGTGCGCTGCGTGCTGGCGGAAACCGGGGCCAGAATCGGAATACCTTCAAAGGTAACCTGGTTGCCGCTCGCAAGTCCCGAAAACACGTTCGCTGCCGGGGTAGTCCCACCGGCGACCGAAACCGCCACGGGATACCCGTTGACCGTGTTCGCAAACTCCGCGCAGCCGCCGATGCCGGCGCCTACCTGCGGGGTGCTGCAAAGCGTCTGCGGCGCGTCCGGTCCGAAGCCCGGAACCAGCGGAACCAGGGTTCCACCCTTCGCTACAGATGCTCCAGCCTCGTCAATGATCAGCAACGCTTCCGAAGCATTCGAAACTCCACCAATGCCCAGAAGACGGCTGGTCACGTTGGTGCCCAGGCTGACCGTAACGTTGGCTGTGGGAATCGTCGAACCAGCAGCCAGAGCGCCGCCGCCGCTGCAGGAGATCAAGATGTCACCGATAACCTCCGTCATGCCTTCTGCCCGCAGCGCGGGAGGCACTGCAACGGTGGCGCTGCAGATCAAGCTGCCGTTCGCCGAACCACCGCCTGGTACCTGCGCACCGGCCAGCCCAACGAATAGGGCCAGCACGGCTAGCGCAGTAATCCATCTGCGAAAATCTACCATTTCCTTCTCCTTGTAAATTGCAAATTGAATCGGTCGAAGTTCTCTTTCCAACCTGAGCCTCAAAACTACCCAAACAAACCGTTCAGTTACCTAGGGAACTTCTCCGTGTCGGGCGGAGAGCTGTCCTCCGGAAGCCGCCAAGCCGGCCACCGGATTACCCGGCCCTAAACCGGGCCTTACTGAAGTGCTTCCATCTTAAGAGCTTCTTCAAAACCTACCCGCCGCACATGCTATTGGGCTCTTATTCTGCTCTTCTGTGCGACCAAGGTACAAACAGACGATTGCACATCAACTCGGACGCGGTAAAGATATTCATAACCCGATTGCACGCCCGATGTCAAGCGAAATTCTTTCCCTTCAATGCGGAACAGCGTATCTGACCGCCGCCTCCAGCGAATCGTGAAGGATGCCCGATTAAACCATGATCGTCCGCCCCGCGTCAATAGTTTCACACCGAATCGTCTCATTTTTCTGTAACTATCGGGTTACAGCAGGCGTGCTAAATATGGTTCCCCCTGTTTGGGGGAGGTGAACCCCCCACGCCGGGGGGAACCGGAGTCCGGGAGACCCATATCCATAGTCCAACGGCGAGCGTCAGGACCAGGAGATTCCGGATCGCCAGGAGGCTGATTCCAAGAAGCGTGGGAGGCAGGATCGCCGCGCTCCCGGCCGGCGCCGGCGTGATTTGGCCCGCCCACAAGTACGGAAAGATGGCGGTGGTGATGAGGCAGACCGCCAGGAACCCCGGAACGAAGCGCGGAACGGGTTTGCCGCCGCGATCGAGCAGCGGCGCCAGGGGCAGCAGCCACAAGAGATACTGAGGTGAGAATACGCTGGACGTGACGATGCTCAGGAGCTGGAATAGGATGGTGTAGGCGGCGATCAGGTCCGGCGCAGCCTGTGCGACCGTCGCACGGCCTGCGTTGCCCGTATCGCCGCTTGACAGCCGGCGGTAGGCGCTCCACACCAGGGAGCCCGCCGCCGTGGCCAGCACGCCTGCCTCGGCCAGGGGCACCAGCTTCATCAAGACCGGGGTGATCGGCGAACTCACGTGGACCGCGCCGAAGTTGAGCGCCGACTGCGTGGAAAGGCCGAAGATGCGGCCCGCGATCAAGGCCAGCGATGCCCACAAAGACTCGATCTCCAAACCCCGGTGCGCGTGGTATCGCAGGAAATCCAGGGTCTGGCGGCCCCCCAGCCAATAAAAGGGGAGGAACATGGCGGCCGTCAGGGCCAGCATCTCACCCGACCTCCTGGCCGCTTCCAGCGCGAGACGCCACAGGCCGGCTTTGTCCCGGCAGCGCGCCAGCGCCGCCGCCGGCATCGCGCCCAAAACCCACACCGGCAGAAGCACGATGGGAGTGAGCTTCAGATTGATCGCGGCCGCCAGCACGACGAACGAAGCCAGGTACCGAACGCGGCCGCAAAGCAGCGTCAGCGCGGCCAGCAGAATCACGCCCACCAGGAGATCGAACCGGTCGTACAGAATGTGCATCAGGATGAGACCGGCGGCGCTATAAAAGAGGAGTTGCCGCGCGGAGCCCCGGCGCGCCAGCAGGAGGAATCCCAGGAGGTCCACAATCGCCAGGGCGATCCGATTCGCCTGGATATACCGCTGAACGAGGCCTGGCAGCACGGCGCCCTGGGACGAAAGCGCGGGCAGAAGCTCGCCGGGCAGCGCCATCCAGGCGATCGCCAGCGGCGGGTACTCCACGGCATATTCGATCGG
Organism: Bryobacteraceae bacterium; assembly: GCA_035638575.1. Taxonomy (GTDB): domain Bacteria; phylum Acidobacteriota; class Terriglobia; order Bryobacterales; family Bryobacteraceae; genus DASQZT01. Next base: position 36,951 of record DASQZT010000153.1, on the reverse strand, counting down.
ATCGTGGCTTCCCCCGCTGCCTGCTGCTTTTTTCACCTCGCTCGCCACCGAATAGAACCCGCCGCCCTGTTCCTGAGCGAGCTGCCAACTGAACGTGTAGGCGACATTCACCTGCAGCAAAGAGCTGCCGCGGATATCGGCAACCAGCAAAATATAGAGGCGGGTCACCAGGAACAGGGCGATCGCAACGTAGAAGGATCGCGGCCGCCGCGGCCTTGGCGCCGCGCGGCCCGCCACCTTCTTGTTTTTCTTATCCGCGTTCATCCGCGTTCATCGGCGGCTGGTAATCCTTTCCTACTGAATCGTCACCGCGACCGTATTGCTCAGTATCCCACCCTGCTTGAGGGTAATCGGAACACCGACCCCGGGAGGCGTGGCGCCCGGAATCACGACATTGACCTGATACTCGCCCGCGGTCCCCGGCGCCAGACCGGCAAACGCGGCCGGCAACTCCTGTCCGTTGAGCACCACCGTCACCGGCGTCGTGGTCACCCAAAGCTGACCCTGTTTCGTAACCGTTCCCAGCCCGGTGGCATACAGAATGAGAACCTGCCCGCGGGGCAGCGGGTTGGCCGGCGAGTTCAGCGTCCCGTCCTGGTTCACCACCGCGCCCACCGGCGGCTCTCCCAGCAGGAAAATCGCGGGAGCGATGGCCGAAATGTCGACCGGCTGTTGCGCGCTTCCGTACGCCGAGGTCACGCTCAAAACATGAACCCCCGGCGTGGTGTCCGCGGGAACCACCGCGTTGATCTGGAACGGAGTAGCCGCCAGGATTTGCACCGCTTCGCCATCCATGGCGGCCTGGGTGGCGGCGCCCGGACCCGAAAGTCCCGTCCCGAAGATGGTCATGATGCCGCCCGGCGCGATGCCGGCGGTGAACGTCGCCGCGTTCACCACGCCATCCGCAACAAAGCTCGCGTCCTGCGGCGCGAGCGTGAGCGCCAGCTTCGGCCGCGAAGCCTTATAAGTGGCCGGCGCGCTGGCCGAAATATCCTGCGAGGAGCCGCCCACGGCCAGGTCGGTGACGAAGGCGCGATAGCTCCCGGTGGTCCCCACGGCGATGGTATACGCCGGCTCCAGGCCGTCGCAAACCAGGATGCGCGAGGTCAGGGCGCCGGTTCCGGTGCCTTGCGAATCCACCGAATCCAGCAGGTCGAGCGCGATGCCGCACGCGCCCGCGGCCGACTGCGCGCTGTCAGTGAAGCCCTTCATCAGGTCCGGCGGCTGCGACAACGCCGCCACCATGAATCGCGTGCCGCCAGGACTGCGGCGGGCGAACTGCACCACGCCGCGCAAAGTGGCTGTCCAGGTTCCGCCGGCCGCCGTGAAACCGTTGAGATAGTCGTTGAGATTGGCTCGCGCGAACAACAGATTCGGATCCTGAATGACAAAGCTCCCGTCCGAGGCCATCCCGATCGCCACCACGAAGTGTCCGCCGGACGGCGCGCCATTAAGCGAAAGCCCCAGCGAGAGCAGCGCCGGATAGCCCTGGGCCAGCAAGTCCGCGATCGCCGATGCGGAAGGGCTCTGGGCCTTCACGTCCACGCCGCCGGTGAATTCGGCCGCGCGCCACAGGTTGACGATCTGCTCGCCCGAAGCGGGATTCGAAAGGTACCCGTCGCAGAGCTGGGCGTTCTTCGCCGCATCGTATCCGCAATAAGCCGTGAGGAACGTGTTCAGCGCGCCGGGGTCGGCCGTCCCGTTGGGCGCAGGCAGCTCGCCGCGATTCTGGTGATAGCGCAGAATCGACGCCACCGCCGTCAGCAGCGCCCCTTTCCGCCCAATGGTCGCGGAGCCGTTGCCCAGCGTCGCGGTTCCGGCCATCACCAACTGCGGGAAGTTGGAAAGGCTGGAGGCCGCCGCCCGCACGAAGAAGGAAACCGGCGCCTGCGCGATTGACGGGGCATTCGCCGTTACGGCCGACACGCCCTCCGTGCCGGGCAGGCGCACGAACGTTTCGGCCTGTCCCGTGGCATCGGTCACCGCGCTCGCCACCGAAAGCTGCGCGCCCGTCGAGGGCTGGAACACGATGGGCGCTCCCACCACCGGCGTTCCCGCCGAGTCCGTCAGGCTGATGCGCAGCGAGAGCGGCAGCAGCGCGCCCGGCAGTCCCGTCTGGTTATCGCCCTGAATCTTGGCCAGGGTCACGCGGTTGTCGGCGAATCCGCGAACGGTGAGCGTGCCATCGGCCGCCGCCGGGCTGTTCGTGTCGGCCGCGTGGATGGCCAGCGCTGCGCTCTTGGAGGCCAGCGGGATGGCCATCTGCCAACTGTAAGCGCCATTCGCCGTGGTCACTTGAAAATCGGGCTGGCCCGTGATGGATACCTTCACGGTGCTGTTGTTGGCGAAGCCCAGGAAGGCCGCACGAACCTGCCCACCCGCGGTCACCGAAGAAGGAGCCACAACCACGGTGGGAACTTTGGGCGCCGGATGCTCCACGGCAGCGGCGTCGCCCGCCGAGTACGTGAAGTTGCCGCCTTCGAAGTTCTGCTGGTGCAGGCCGGAGCTCACGAACTCGTCGCTGATGGGCATGCCGTAATCGCCGGCCGCCCCCTCGAGCGCGTTGTACCGCGCCAGAATCAGGCCGGTGACGAAGTAAGCCTGCCCGGCGCGCGCTCCCGCGGTGGCCGCGTAGATCGCACCGTTTTTGAAGTTCTGCGTCGCCCCCGAGTTCGCGCCGAAAGTGGCGAAGGCCGCGGCGTCCGAGACCGGCGGGCCCGCCGCGCCCGTTTCATACCCCAGCAGCGCCCACTTGGAGAGAATGCCGCCCGTCACCACGCGCACCGGAGTGCCCGCCAGAGCCGACCCGTTGGCGAACAACTGCGTGCCGCCCGCACTCGGATCGCTGATGGGATACCCCAGCGTGCCCGCCGGCCCGCCCATGCTCTGATACTGCGCCAGGATCGCGCCGGTCACCAGGTACGCCGTGCCCAACTGGTCCGACTGCGCCAGCATGTAAACCGCCGGATTGGCCTGGTCGCTCGACTGCAGCATCTGCACGTACCCGCTTCCCTGTCGCGTGGCCGGCGACTGGGCGGGCAACTCGACCGAGATCCTGTTGCGCGTAATCGCGTCCTGAAACGCCTGCACCACCGATGCGGGCGCCCCCGCCCCGACCTGGCAGCAGGGCGCGATCACCGTGATGTTCACCTTGGTGCTGGTGATGCCCTCGCTCGACGCGGTGACGCTGGCCGCGCCGCCGCCGACGGCCGTCACCACCGCCGATTGCCCGCTGGCCGCGATCGAGACCACCTTGCCGTTGGTGGAGCTCCACGACACCGGCCGGTCGCTCAGCACCACGCCGCTCGCGGCCGAGGGCGTCGCCGTCAGCGTCAGGGATTGGCCCAGGTTCATCGTCGCTCCGCCGGCCGGGGCGCCCGTCAATGCCACCGAAGCCACCGGCAACTGCACGATGGGGCCGCCGCCTCCCGCGGTGTATTGCAGGCTGCCGCCTTCGAAAGTCTGTTTGAAGAGGCCCGTGGAAGCCTGGAACGCGTCGCTGGTGGGCAAGCCCAACGGGCCGGCCGCTCCGTTCTGCGACACGTACAGGTCGTACATCGGCTCGATCACGCCGAAGACCTTGCCCTTGTTGACCCCCGAAGTGACCGAGTAGATCGCGCCGTTGGCATACGTCTGCACCGTGGCCGCCGTCGTGGTGAAAGCCGTGATGGCGGTCTGCACATCCACCGGCCGCCCCGGTCCGCTGATTCCTCCCAGGTTCGTCCACTCGGTGTAGAAGACCCCGTTGATGGCGAAGTCCTGGCCCGTCGCCAGCGAGTTGGCGTATGCAAACAGCGCGTAACTCTTGTCGAAGAAATCATACTGGCAAGCGTTCGCCGGATCGAACGGGGGGCAGTTCTGCGAATCCATCAACGGGTAGCCGGCGGTCGAGGCGCCCACCGTGCTGTAGTACGGGTAAATGTAGCCCATCAATTGCGCGATCTCGATCACCGAGCCGTCGGGCTGAGTGGTATTCACCGTCGGGCTGAGGGTGGCCAGCGCGAGTTTCACGCCGGAGGTCTTGTTGGCATCCGAGAATTCCTGTACGTACCCGGTGGTACCCAGTTTCTTCACATTGCCCAAAGGGGGAAGCGAAACCAGAAAGCTGAAGCCGTTGCGGTAATAGGCCGTGACAAACTGCTCCACCAGCGACGGCGGCGCGCCCACCCCCACATCCACCACGGTGCTCAGGGTGATCTTGGCCGTGCCGGATTTGCTCGCGTCCGCCACCAAAGTCGCCGTCACCGTAACCGTCTGGCTTCCGCTCACCAGCGCCGGAGCCGAGTAGAACCCCGTCGGATCGATCGTTCCCAACTGCGGGCTGATCGACCACGTCACGCCCGGGGCCGCATTGGTCACGGCCGCCGAGAACTGCTGCGTCTGGCCGTTGGAGAGCGATACGGTCGCCGGCGACACCGTCACTGTCACGGTGGGCGCCGGTTGCAAGGTGATGGTGGCCGTCCCGGTCTTGGTGGGGTCATCCACGCTGGCCGCGGTCACTCGCACCGTGGCGCCGTTGCTGCTCACTGTGGGCGGCGCCGTGTACAACCCCGTGGAATCGATCGCTCCCATTTGCGGACTGATGGACCATGTGACCCCGTTTGTGGAATTCACCAGGCTGGCGGTGAACAACTGCGTCTGGCTGGGGCCGAGTGTCACAGTTGAAGGAGACACCGTTACCGTAATGGGCGCCGACGGATTCAGCGTCACCGTCGCGCTGCCGCTCGCGGTCGGCTGGGAAACGCTGGTCGCGATGACCGTGACCTTCTGGCTGGCCGTAATGGGCGCCGGCGCCGTATAAACGCCCTTCGCGGGATCGATCGTGCCGACCGGCGAGCCGAGGCTCCAGGTCACGCCCGTCTGGCTGGTTCCGGAAACGGCAGCCGAGAACGCCTGCGACTGCCCCGCGCTCAGCGAAACGGCGGCCGGGCTCACGGTGACCGTGATGGTCACCGGTATCAGCCCGATGAACACGGATGCCGCCTGGCTCGGGTCTGCCACGCTGGTCGCGGTGGCCGTCACCGTTTGGGGTACGGTGATAAAGGAAGGCGCTTTGTAGGTATTGGTGGAGAGCCCAGTGGAATCCGGAGCCGTGCCTGTGCCCGCCACCGCGCCGGCCACCGACGGGCTGAAGCTCCAGGTAACCGCCAGGTTGGCCGCCCCCGTCACGCGGGCCGTCAAAGTACACGTTTGCCCGCCCTGGAGAGAACCGCAACCCGTGCTGGCCCCTAGAGATACCAGCACCTGGCCGTGCAGGGCGCCGGCCGCCCACACACCGAGAAGGAACGCAAAGCACCGAAAAGAACGCACGAGTATTGGACTATCTTAACTTAATATGATGCAAACCCGCCGGCGGGCCGCTAGTTGCAGGCGCCGGCGGAACACCATGATGCCGCCTTCAGGCGTCAGGTGCGGTTGTGACTTTCCAAAGGCTCCGGTACTCGGATCGCCAGGTTGTGATAGCGTGGAATTGTCTGCTTTAAGCATGATTGAGGTTCTCCCATGATCGACTTGAGAGAGGTCCGTTCCGTTACCGAGTTCCAACGTCACATCAAAGACTACGTCGGTCGTCTGAAGGAGAAGAAGACGCCCCTTGTGCTGACCGTGAACGGCCGCGCCGAGCTTGTCGTTCAGGACGCTGAAAGCTATCAGCTGATGCTCGACCGGCTCGAACGCGCGGAGACTGTGGCCGCCATTCGCAGGGGCATAGAGCAGACTGGGCGGGGTGAGGGAATTCCGCTGGAAGAAGCTGAGAAGCGACTCCGGAAGAAGCATGGCTTTTCGCGTTGAGATCGCGCCGCAGGCGTTCGACGACATCGATGGCATAGCCGCCTACATCACGGAGAAGAGCAGCTTCACGGTCGCCGAGAGATGGTTCCACGGCGTCATCGACGACATCGGCTCCTTGAAGGACATGCCCGCCAGGTATCCCGCCACACCTGAATCTGAGGAACTCGGCCTGGAGGTCCGCTTGCTCCTCCACGGCAGGAAAAACAGAGCCTTTAGAATCTATTACACGTTCGATTATGAGACGCCGTTGAGCGGCACGGTCCGAGTCCTTCACGTGCGGCACTGGGCCCGAAGGCCTCTCAGCGGGGACCAATTCCCCTTCCTCCTCTGAGGCGCGAGACATTTGCCCAATCCCCCCAATCAGCCTCTCCCATTTGCGCCCCTCCCCCGCCTGTCCTACAATCTCTACTGGGACCTGGGTGATTCCGCCCGCCTCGCCTCATGAACATTTCGGTCAAAGCTGAATACGCGTTGCAGGCGATCTTTGACCTCGCCGCGCAACCGCCCGGCGAGCCGGTGAAGATCGCCGATATCGCCCACCGGGAGAAGATCCCGCAGAAGTTTCTCGAGCTGATACTGGCCGGCTTGAAGCAGGGCGGCTTCGTCGAATCCCGCCGCGGCGCCGAGGGCGGCTACCTGCTGGCCCGCGCCGCCGATTCCATCACCATCGGAGAAGTCGTCCGCTTCGTCGAAGGCCCGCACCAGGCGAAGGGCCGCGCGCGACGCAAAACCGAAACGCCGTTTTCCGACATGTGGGAACGGGTGGACCGCGCCGTCTCCGATGTGATCGACCGGACCACCTTCGCCGACCTGCTTCGCACCTGGAATGAAAAGCAGAACAAGTTCGTCCTGAATTGGGAGATCTGAATTGACAGTCTACGACGATAATTCCTTCAGCATCGGCCGTACCCCTCTAGTCCGCCTGAATCGCGTCACGGAGGGAGGTAAGGCCATCATCCTGGCTAAAATCGAAGGGCGCAACCCGGCGTATTCGGTGAAGTGCCGCATCGGCGCCTCCATGGTGTGGGACGCCGAAAAGCGCGGCATTCTCAAACCCGGCAAGGAGATCATCGAGCCTACCAGCGGCAACACCGGAATCGCCTTGGCCTTCGTCGCCGCCGCGCGCGGTTACGCCATCACCCTCACCATGCCCGAGACCATGTCCATCGAGAGGCGCAAGGTGCTCAAGGCCCTGGGCGCCCGCCTGGTGCTCACCGAGGGCTCGCAGGGCATGGCCGGCTCCATCACGCGCGCCGAGGAGATCGTGTCCACCGACCCTCAACGCTACGTGCTGCTCCAGCAGTTCAAGAATCCGGCCAATCCGGAAATCCACGTCCGCACCACCGGCCCCGAAATCTGGGAAGACACCGAAGGCGGGATTGATGTTCTGGTCTCCGGCATCGGCACCGGCGGCACCATCACCGGTGTTTCCCGCTACATCAAGAATGACAAGGGGAAAAAGATCCTGTCGGTGGGAATCGAGCCGGTGAGCAGTCCGGTGATCACCCAGCGCCTCGCCGGCCAGCCGATGAAACCGGGCCCGCACAAGATTCAGGGGATCGGAGCCGGGTTCATACCGGATACGCTGGATCTTTCGATGGTGGATCGCGTGGAGCTCGTAACCAATGAGGAATCTATCGATATGGCGCGCCGCCTGTCGAAGGAAGAGGGGATTCTCAGCGGGATATCTTGCGGCGCGGCGGTAGCAGTGGCGGTGCGATTGGGCCGGCAGCCCGAGTTTGCCGGGAAAACCCTGGTGGTCATCCTGCCGGATGCAGCCGAGCGGTATTTGAGCACCACTCTGTTCGAGGGCCTTCCCGAAGATTGAAAAAGCGGGCGCAGGTTTGGGTGATAGGGGTGAGTAGCGCCCGCTGTCGTAACGGGGATTTAATTCCAAAGACGACCGGATTCTCCGCTGAGTTACATGTGTCGTCTGCATTTCGCGGTAGCCCTTTCGAGCTAGAGGTAGCTGGCTGCACATCCGCTAATCAGCGCTCCACCCTCCCACACGGTACAATTCATTCCAGGATGAGGTTGTCCGCGCCGGTTCTGATGGTGACGCTGGTGGCTTTTTGCCGCGGCCAGGACCAGCCGCCCACGGTGCCCACGCCGCCACCCGCCGCTCCCACCGCTCCCATCGCTCCCGCGCCCCCGCCGGTGCTCGAGAATTCCGGCAAGCCGATGGCGCTGCCATTTCAGTGCACGCTGGAGGATATTCAGGGGGCCGGCCTCTCCTGTTCGGAGGAGGACCCCTGCCCGATTTATCTGGAGCTCACGGCGGTCGAATCGAAGGGCTCGCGGATTTTCGCGGCGGGCAACATTCACACCAACGCCGTCACTCTCTCTTCCGCGCTGCTCGCCAGCGAGGACGACGGCCGCACATGGCGCGAAGTGCACGAGCACATCCGCGGGTCGGGGCTCGAAACCATCCAGTTTCTCGATTCCGAGACCGGTTGGGTGAGCGGCCAGATTCTGTTTCCGCTGCCGCAGGACCCGTTCCTGCTTCTGACCTCGGATGGCGGCAAGACCTGGCGCCAGCGTCCCGTCTTCGGCGACAGCCGCGAGAACCGCTTCGGCTCCATCCTGCAATTCTCCTTCACCGCCAAAGACAGCGGCAACCTGATCGTCGACCGCGGGCAGGGAAGCGACGGAGACCGCTACGAGTCCTACGGGTCGCCCGACGCTGGCGAATCGTGGTCTATCAAAGAGACCAGCAACAAGCCGCTGCGTCTGCGCCAGCCGCCCGTTCCATCCGCCGACTGGCGCCTGCGCGCCGACGGCCCCACCCAGTCGTACCACATCGAGCACCGCCAGGGCGCACGCTGGACCGGCGTGGCCGCGTTCGCCGTCAAGCTGGGCGCCTGCAAGCCGCCGCAACCGGCCGAGGAAACCGCCACGCCCGCCGTCAAGAAACAGTGACGCCTGCCCAGGTGAGGCCGCGGTTGGACGGCTGGCCCCACTCGCGTTTTTCCAACCCTAAAAGTGCAGGCCGATCCCGCCGCTGTAGATGGGGTGATTGCGGCCGTCCGTGACTCCCAATCGCGCCCGCGTTACAAAGTCGCCAGCCTCGAAGCGCAGGCTCAGCAGGCGGGTCAATCGGAAATCGATGCCGCCCCCGAATTGGAGAGCCCAGCTCTCGGTTCGCCCGATAGTCGAGCTCGTGAATTCCGGCCCCAATTGTGATTCGTTCTTGCCGAATGAGCCGATCCCCACGCCAATCGCCGGGTATAACGACACGCGCGTGTGAAGCGGGATGTTCCACCGGATGCCCGGCGTGAACAGGATCATGTCCCGGACGGAGCCGCTGAGATTCGCCCCCGCGATAGTTCCCTCCGCCTGACAAGCCTATGGTATTTCAATTGCTCAGCCGATATGTAGAGGTTGAGGGCATTATGATGGTCGCAGCGGGGCTCGCGGTTTTGGTGGTGTTTTGCTTGCTCTTGTCGGTGCTTCAGACGCCGCCCCACATTGGCCGGTAAGACACGGGTGGGTAACTCCGACACAGGAGTTGTGGCCGCCCTCTCCTCCGTCACTTCTTCGGGGGCGGAGCCGGTCTCTTGTAAATCGTCTCGAAATCGGGCTTGGAACCTACGTGGATGCCGCTCGACACCGATGTTCCCGGCGTCGGCGATCCGGATCCGGGTGGGCCCGGCCGCGTGTCCGGGTCGGTCGTCTTGCTCTTCGTTTCCTTCGTGACCCGTCCAGCCGCCGGCCGGTAGTCGATCCGCTCGATTTGATCCCTGGCGATCGCCACCTGCCCGCTCTTCACCACCACCATCAGGTTGTCGTCCGTCAGTTCGTCCATCTTGGCCAGAAGGGGCTGTGCGGCGCCTTTCTTGTAGACCCGCAACTCGGCGCCGCCCTTGAGTTCCTTGACCTTGGCCCAGGGGTCGTCAGCCGCGAAAACCGCCACCGCGGCGAGAAGCATGATTAGCGCGCGTGCCATTGGCAAGACCTCGCGCGATCCAGTTTAGCAGAATGCCGCGCGCGGCCCGGCCAGACACGGGATTCCGCACCACCGCACGGGCATCCACCGCCGGCCGTCATCACCCGGATCCCCCGCCGACGCGGGTGGCTTTACCCCTCCGCCGTTCCCCCACGTTGCGGCGGCACCGCCATTGTGTTATTTATGGGTTCAAGTCGGACTTTTTGATCCAACTAAAGCGCCTCGCTTTGTGGTAGCGAGGGTTCAATCATAATTTCATTCCGAAGGATGGAGCCCCGTGGAAGCTGTCAATCGCAAACTCATTCGTCCGTCTCTCAACGAGATCAAAGAACAGATCGCGCCTCCCCGGCGGGCCCCGCCTGTGCAGAAGAAGCCGGTTCCACCGGACCAGACCAACGCCGAGAATTTTTACTACGTGAAGCAGATGCAGGCCAAGACCGCCATGGTCTTCGTGCTGCGCGATGGCGAGACGCTTCACGGCACCATCGAGTGGTACGACAAGTGTTGTCTGAAAGTGAACCGCACCGACGGGCCCAACCTGCTGCTCTATAAGCCGGCCATCAAGTACATGTACAAAGAAGGGTAGGGCGCGGGAGTGTCCTTGGATTAACCGGCCCCTTTCGTTTTCCCTTTCAGCCGGTTGCGCAGCGCCAGGCGGTATTCTCTGCGGTCTCCCGCCTCGCGGTAGCGGCGTTTCTCTTCCTCGGTTTCGGGAATCACCGGCGGAACCGGAACCGCCTTCCCGCTCCGGTCCACCGCCACGAACGTCAGGTACGCCGAGCAGGTGTGCAGCTTTTTACCGGTCAGCATGTCCTCGGTTTCCACCTGGACGCCCACTTCCATCGACGTGCGGAACGCCCGGTTCACCGAAGACCTCAGCACCAGCAGTTGCCCGATGCGCACCGGGTGGATGAAGTGCAGGCTGTCCACCGACGCCGTGACTACCGGGCAGCGCGCGTGCCGCAGCGCGGCCATGGCCCCAGCCAAATCCACCAGGTGCATCACCTTGCCGCCCAGCACGTTGCCCAGGCCGTTGGCGTCGTTGGGCAGCGCGATTTCCGAGTACTCCGAGATCGACTCGCGGACCGGTTTGCCTTCCATCATATTTCTGATGCCGCTCACTCTCCCGAGGCTTCCGCCTTGCGCCGCAGGTAGCTTCCCACGTAGGCCCGCGCCTGGCGGAGAATCGCGCCGCCCGGCGCGCCCTCCACGAACGCCCCCTCGGCCAGCGAATAATCCAGCGCGCCGTGAGCAAACGGATGATGATCGCGCTCGGCGACCCACGAGATTCCGAGCCGCGTCCCGTTGTCGTGGCGAATGGCGAAGCGCACCGCGTCGGGGCCGTCGTCCGACGGGAAGCGCGCGCAGGCGTCGCGGGCGTATCCCGGATTGCAGAGGCGCCGCAGCCTGGTTTCGTCCGGCTGCCACGGCTCATCCGCGACGGCTCTGCAAGTGCCCGCCCACATATCGCCCAGCGGCAGCATGGCGCTCGAGCGGTCGTACGCCCGCGCGCGAGGCTCCCGCGGATCGAAATAAGGGCACGCCATTTCGGAGGTATAGTAGCACATGAATGGCAGGCAACCGCTTGGAAGCCCTGAAGGGCATGGTGGCGCAGCAGCCTGGCGACAGCTTCCTGCGCTACGGTCTTGCGATGGAGTACCGCAACGCGGGCGATCTGGAATCGGCCATCGCCGAATTCCGTTCCGTGATCGCGGCCAACCCCGATTACTCCGCGGCCTACTTTCACGGCGGCCAGACCCTGGAGCGTCTCGGCCGGCTCGACGAGGCGCGCGGCCTGTTCCGCGCCGGAATCGAAGTCACCACCCGAAAAGGCGACCGCAAGACCCGCGACGAGCTGCAAGCCGCGCTGGACCTGCTGGGCTGAGGACCTACCGGACCACGCCGGCCAGCGGAATCGAAATTCGGGCGGTGGTCTTCTCCGGCCCCGAGGCAATGCTCAGATCCGCCTCCGGCCCGTAGCAGATCTCCAGCCGCCGGCGGACGTTCTGCAGTCCCACGCCCGTTCCCCGGCTCTCTTCCGAGCCCGCGCCCGAACTGTTTTCCACCAGAATCCGCAATCGCTCGTCGCGCAGCTCGCACCGGATCCGCACGTACCCCGGCTCGCTCCGCAACGCCACCCCGTGTTTGATCGCATTCTCCACCAGCGGCTGCACCGAAAGCACCGGGATCGCCACCTGGAGCGCAGCCTCGTCCGCATCGATATCCACTTTCAGCCGGTGGACCAGCCGCAACTGTTCCACTTCCAGATAAGCGCGCACGATCTCCATCTCGTCGGCCAGCGGGACGAAGGTTTTGTCCGATTGCAGAAAGTAGCGAAAAATATCCGCCAGGTTGAGCACCATGCGCCGCGCCGGGCCGGCTTCCCGTGGGATCGTCCCGTACAGCGTGTTGAGAGCGTTGAACAGAAAATGCGGATTGATCTGGGATTGCAGGGCTCGCAGCTCCGCCTGGCTCACCAGCCGGTCCATCTCCTGCTGCCGCAGCGCCTCCACCCTTTCGGCGATCCGCGTCGCGGCCTTGGCCAGCGCATTCAGATCCTCTCCCAGATAGCGTTGCCCGCCCTGGCGCCGCCCCAGCAGGATCAGCTTCGAGCCCGGACCCAGGCGGACCGGCACTGCCGCTTCGGCCCAACCGCAGTCCGCCAATGCCGGCGATCCGGCAAGCCGGTTGGCGGGCACCGGGGCGTCGAAACCTTCCGCGCCGCTGACCTCGCTCTGGTTCACCACCGTGTAGTCTTTGGTTCTCACCGCGGCCGCCATCGCCGAAGCCGCCCAGGCCAGGTAATGCTCCTCGCCGGATAGCTCCGGGTAGTCCTTGACGCGTGCCGCCAGGCCGGCCAGGCTTCCCTGCCGGAAGACCGCGTGCGTGAGCCACGCCTGTACCCGGTTGCGCAGCCACGCGAAGAACACCAGGAAAAGACAGACGCTGATCAGCAGCAGCGCTTCGTTGAGCGGTTCCCGGGCGGCGCGCTCCACGAGCACCAGCCGGAAAGCCGCTTCGATCATCAGGCCCGTGAGCACCGCCGCGAGCAACGCGTTCGCCAGGAACCGGACGAATGCGTCCAGCAGCACGAAACGGTAGTCCTGCAAGAGGACGAACAGCGCCAGCGGAATTCCCGCGTGGTGCAGGATCAGCTCGCTCGACCACACCTGCGCGGCATGCCCCTGTCCGAAATGGACGAACGACGTGGCGAACAGTGCCAGGCACATCGACGCCGCGATTCGAATCCCGCCCGGGCGCTTCCGGAAAGCCGCTTCCGCCACCGCCGAGCCCGTCAGGATCAGAAATCCGGCGGTGATCACTAACAACGCCGTCTGATGCAGCGCCGGCCCGTTGCCATAGATCTCCCGGAAGTGCATCACCACGGCAACCGTGCTCAGCAGGTAACCCACCCCCACCAGGACGCGGCGGCTGCCTCCGAGCGACAGGTGCAGCAGCACCGCGGGCAAAAGGCTCAGCACGGAAAAGCTGAATGCGACCACGTAGTTCAGCACGATGACCGGCAGGCCGGGAAACGTCAGCACCACCAGCGAGCCGAGATTCCAGGCCAGAGACAACCCCGCCGCCAACCCCGGCAAATACCGTCCCCGCGCCCCCGACCAACCCCGCTCGCTGTACAGGAGCACCAGGAAAATGGCGAAGATCAACGCTCCGGCCGCATGACCGAGGATGTTGATCAGCAGAGGCTGGTCGAGTGCCGGCATTCTCGTACTCCGTTCGCCGCGAGGTGGAAGTGCCTGAGCGCCGAAACCTCGTGGCGATGTCCTATATACTCTCACAAGGAGTCCTCCGGGCAATGGGATCCCTCCTCCAAGACCTCAAACACTCGCTCCGCTTGGTTCGCCGAAGCCCTGGCTTGGCAACAGCGGAGAGCCGGGATGGCGTTGGCACCACGGACGGTCCAGAACATCCCCGACTGCTTACAGCGCGAACCGATTAGGGCCTTGCATCCCGCTTCGATGACGCCCGTGCCGACGAACAAGTGCTGGTCGCGCAATTTGGCGTAGCGCATGCGCTCCGTTGTCGCGCACCTGGCGGCTGGCGCCTGAACGGTAGAATCAGGTTGCTATCATAGGCATGAAGGACACAAGCCCGTGAGCATCGACCTCGACAAAGAAACTCAACGCCTTATCGAAGACGAACTTCGGGCTGGCCGCTTCCAGGATGCAGCCGCGCTTGTTGGCGCAGCGGTGCGGCATTTTCTGGTCACGCGTGAGGACCTCGGGCACACCCGTGAAGAAATCGATGCTATGATTTCCCAGGCCATCGGCTCTCTGGAGCGTGGCGAGGGTGTCGATGGTGAGGACTTCTTCGCCGAGCTCGAGCAGGAAGAGCGCGAACTCCAGCGCCGACGAGGGTGAATCGCTTCCGCCTCTCTCCTGAGGCTCGTCAGGATGTCAAAGAAATCTGGTCCTATACTGCGCGGGACAGCGTCGAGAACCTCATCATCTATCGACCAGATACCAGACCGCTGGAAATCCTCCGAGTCCTTCACGGCAAGCGCGACGTCAAGAGCGTTGAGGGCTGACCCGCGACTTCCGCGTAGCGGGAATTCCACCGGCAGCCCACAACGCCGACGGGCCAGCTTGCGCCCGGGGCGGCCGGAATCCGCCTGCCGGACACTTCCGCCCCCTCATCGTCGATCGGCGGAGGCAGACGGCGTCCGCCGGTGCCTGAAATCAGCCCGCTGGCCCCTGGTATGAGTTCGACAGTGAAAAAACTGTTTGGCGTTCCGGCGCTTTCTCCGATACTGGACTCCGGATGCCCCGCCCGAAGACCTCGTTCGCACGGCTCAGCCGCGGGGCCGCGCTCCGGGTTGCGCTCTGCGCCGCCTTCATTTTAGGTTCGTGCGCCCTCGTCCTGCAATCGACGGTGTGGAATCAGCCGAAATCCGCGGAGGTGGAACCGTTCTATACGGACTTGCCGGGTGTGGACCTGTCCGGCCTGCCGGCGGCCCGCAAAGAGGCGCTGCTCCGGGAACTCAATTCGCGCCGCTGCCCCTGCGAATGCATGCGGACCATGGCGAGCTGCCGCAATCACCACGATTCCTGTTCCATGAGCCTAGCCGCCGCCCGCAAGGCGCTCGCCGAGGCGGGGAGCAAATGATCTCTTCCGCTCCAGGCCTCCTGGCACCAGCCGCGCCGAATTCAAGATGAACGCCATCTCGGACGTGACGTGCAACGTCGCGGCCAGAAGCGGCGTCAGGATGCCCACGCTGGCCAGCACCACGCCGAACGCGTCCACCAGCAGCGTTCCCGCGAAGTTGAACAGGATGATCCTCCGGCAGCGCCGCGCGGTGTTCAGCAGCTCGGCGCAGTCCACCAGGTCGTTTCCGATCAGCAGCACGCCCGCGCTCTGGCGGGCCAGGTCGGTTCCGGAGCCCATGGCGATTCCCACGGTCGCCTGTGCCAGCGCCGGCGCGTCGTTGATTCCGTCGCCGACCATCGCCACCCGCCGGCCGCGGCGCATCAACTCTTCCACGCGCTCCAGCTTCTGGTGCGGCAGGATCTCGGCGGCGAAGTCCGCCACTCCCAGTTGACGCGCGACCTTCTCGGCAGTGCCGCGGCGGTCTCCAGTGAGCAGCATGACCTCCATCCCCATGCCCCGGATTCGCGCCACTGCTTCCACAGCCTCGGGCCGCAACACGTCTTCGATGCGCAGCGCGCCGGCCAGCCGTCCGCGGTACGCCACCAACACGTTGCCGGCTTCGGACGGCAACATTCGAAGCTGCGCCTCGAAGTCGCCCAGGCCGCTCATCAGCGCGCGATTCCCAACCAGGATCTCCCCCGCCCTCCAGAAACAGCGGACGCCTTTGCCCGGCAAATATTCGAAGGATTCGGGCTCGTCGGCATGAATGTGAGCGCGGCGCGTTTCCTTCAAAACGGCCCGTGCGAGCGGGTGCTCCGACGGCTGCTCGGCGATGGCGGCGAGTTGCAGAACCGTGGCCGGGTCCACGCCCGGGCAGGGAATAACGGCGGCCACGTACGGCTCGCCGAACGTCAGTGTGCCGGTCTTGTCCAGGACTACGGTGTCGATGGTGCCCAGCGCCTCCATATACCGGCCGCCCTTGACGACGGCTCCGCCGTGCGCCGCCCTCCCAATGGCGCCCAGAACCGCCAGCGGCGTGCCGGCGGCGATTCCGCAGGCGCCGGCCACAATGATCACCGCGATGGTCGACCGGATGTTGTGCGTCAGCGCGAAGGTGAGCACCGCCGACGCCAGCGCGAAGTACACCAGCCAGGCCGCCAGGCGGTCGGCCAGCTTCTGTATGGGCGCGCGCGACTGCTCGGCCTTCTCCACCGCATCGATGATCCGGCCAAACACCGTGTCGCGCCCCAACCTCTCGGTGCGGACCTCCAGCGCTCCCGCGTGATTCGTGGTGCCCGCGAAGACCACGGACCCGGGCATCTTCGCCGCGGGCTTGGACTCGCCCGTGATGCTCGACTGGTCCACCGCCGAGTGGCCCAGCACCACCACCCCGTCCACCGGAATTTCCGCAGCGGGCCGGATCACCACCACGTCGTCCAGGCGGACCTCGTCAATCGCGACTTCGCGAACCTCGCCTCCACGGCGCACCAGCGCCCTTCTCGGCAGGAGCGACAGCAGGTCTCGAATCGCCTTCCGCCCGCGGCCCACCGTCAGGTGCTCCAGAATCTCGGCGCCCAGAACGAAGAAGAGGATGAACAGCGCGGTGGAGAACTCCCGAATCGCCAGCGCCGCCACCAGCGCGATGGTCATCGAGAGCTCCATGGTCATCCGCCGGGAAAGCAGGTTATCGAAAGCCTCGCGGAAGACGGGGTATCCTCCGGCCAGCACCGCCGTCACCGCCAGTGCGTCGATGCCGCGAATGCGCGGAACGAAACCCAGCCAACTCACCACCGCGGCAATCCCGACCAGGGTAACGGCAACCAGATCCCGCGGATGCACGGAGCCTGGCTCGGGCGTCTCACCCGAAACCGCTCGCGGGAATTCGGCCGCAGGCAGCGGAGCCCCATAGTCGGCGACAGTTCCCATGCTCCCTCTCTCTCGCAGTCGATTATGGACGAGCCGCGGCTTCCGCGCAGCAGGAATCCAACCAGCGGCCCACAATGCCGCGCCAGCGGGCGAGTTGGCCCGCGGGGCGGGCGGGATCCGCCTGCGGCACAATTCCGCCCGCTCATGGGTATAAAATGTGCCGTTCGCCAGTTTTCGCTGCGAAGTCGCCGTCATCTGGATTAGATCTAACAGAGATGGGCCATCGCGCCATCAAAACGCTGATCGTGGACGATGAACCCGTCGCGCGCCGGGTCCTGCGCGAGGAATTGGAAGTCTTTCCCGATATCGACATCGCCGGCGAGGCGGAGAGCGGCAGGGAAGCCTTGCAGAAAATCACGAGGCTCCAGCCGGACCTCGTCTTTCTCGACCTCCAGATGCCCGCCATGAGCGGCTTCGAAGTGGTCCGCTCGCTCAGCGGCCCCCACCTGCCGGTGATCGTGATCGTCACCGCGTTCGATCAGCATGCTATCGAGGCTTTTGAAGCCGGAGCGGTCGATTACCTGCTGAAGCCCGTCAACCAGGCGCGCCTGGAAAAGGCGGTGGAGCGCGCCAGGAATCTGCTGGGACGGCCCGTCGAGGTGGCCAACAACCTGGTCCGCCTCACCGATTCCGGCGGCCCTTCCGATCGTTCCAGGACGCGCAAGGTGGTGGGACGCAGCGGCGCGGATTACGTGCTGCTCGACGCCGACGAAGTGCTGGCGTTTCAGGCGGAGCGCGAGCTGGTGTGGATCATCACGGCCAAGCAGCGCCTGCTGGCGACGCAGTCGCTGCGCGCCATTGAAGAACGGCTCGGCGAGCCGCACTTCCAGCGGGTTCACCGCAATGCCATCGTCAATGTGAACCATGTCCGCAAGATGAGCGCCCTCAGCAGCCAGCGCTGGCTGATCACCATGAGCAATGCGCTCCAACTGGTGGTCAGCAAGCGCCAGGCCCACAATATCCGCCGCATTCTGAACTGGTAATCGCCTGCCGGGGTTTCCTGCCCCGGTTGCCGCGCGGCGGCGTTACCCTGTAGTTTGCTCCCCATCCAGATCGCCCACGCTAAGCCCTGGTGGTCGCGCATCGGGCCGACCGCGCGCTACCTGATGCAGACCGAGGCGCACGTCTATGCGCTGGCCATGTCGGCCAGCGTGCTGCTGGCGTTTTATCCCTTCCTGATCGTGATGATGGGGTTCTGCCACAACGTGCTTCACTGGCGCGCGGCCGAGCAGGCCATTTACCTGGCGCTCAACGATTTTTTCGCGCGCGGAGCGGGGGAGTTTTTCGCCCGCAATCTGCAGCCGTGGATGGTCGGAAGACTCGGGCTGACTTCCATGTTTCTGCTCCTGTTCACGGCCAACGGGATCTTCGAACCGCTGGAAGTCGCGCTCAACCGGGCCTGGGGCGTCGCCGAGAACCGGCCCTACTGGAAGAACCAGCTCGTAGCCCTGGGGCTGATCCTGGCTTGCGGATTGCTGGCGCTGCTGTCGCTGATGTTCACGGCGCTGAACGAGCAATGGATGTCGGATTGGGCCGGCTCGCACGCCTCCATACAAGTCTGGCTGAACCTGCTGTTTTTCAAGATCGCCGCGCTGCCGCTTTCCATCCTGGCGCTGTTTCTGGTGTACTGGCTGCTGCCGAATCGCAAGATCGAGCCCGCGCGGGTGGCTCCCGTGGCGATCCTGGTGGGGCTGGCGCTGGAGGCGCTCAAATACGTCAACCTGCTGATCTGGCCCCTGTTGAAAGCCAAGCTCGAACGCGAGTACAACATCTTTCAATACTCGGTGACGATTCTGCTCTGGAGCTTCGCGGCATCCATGATCGTGCTGGCCGGCGCGGAGTGGACCGCGCGCCACGGCAGGGAAGATCCGCTATCGTAGAGAGTGCTGTGAAGGACTGGAAGACCATCGCCAAAGCCGGCGGGATGGATATCCCCGCCGCCGACCTGGACCGGCTCACCGGTCCGCTGGACTCACTCGAAGAAACGTTCCGGCCGCTGGTGAAGGACCTGGCTCCGGAGCTGGAGCCCGCCATCGGAATGCGCCTCGAAGAGGAGGGCGAGTGACCATCCGGGAAGCCGCGGACGACCTGCGCGCCCGCAAAGTCTCGGCCGGGGAACTCACCGCGGCGGCGCTCCATCGCATCGAGCGCGACACGCACAACACGTTTATCACGGTGACCGCGGAGCACGCCCTGCGCCGCGCGCGCGAGGCCGATGCCGAGCTGGCCGCCGGGCGGGATCGCGGCCCGCTTCACGGAATCCCCATCGCGGTCAAAGACCTGTTCGCCATGCGCGGCGTGCGCACCACCGGGGGTTCCAGAATCCACGGCGACCAGGCGGCCGGCTACGATTCGACGGTGGTGGCGCGGCTGGAAGCGGCGGGCGCGGTGATCCTGGGCAAGCTGAACATGCACGAACTGGCGTACGGGATCACGTCGGCCAACCCGTACTTCGGCGCGGTGCGCAATCCGTGGAACGCGAAGCATAGCCCGGGCGGCTCGAGCGGCGGTTCGGGAGCGGCGGTGGCGGCCGGGATCCTGTATGCCGCCATGGGCAGCGATACGGGAGGCTCCATCCGGATTCCGGCCGCCTTCTGCGGAACCGTGGGGCTGAAACCGACCTATGGGCGCGTCAGCCGTTACGGCGTGCTGCCGCTGAGCTACAGCCTGGACCACATGGGGCCGCTGGCCCGCACGGTTCGCGATGCCGCGACGGTGCTCAACGCCATCGCCGGCCACGACCGCCGCGACGACACCTCCTCCCGCCGGGCGGTTCCCGATTTCGTTCCGCGAGACGGCTGCTCGATTCGCGGCCTCTCGATCGGTTTTCCGCTGAACTTCTACTTCGACCGGATGGACGCGGACGTGGAATCGGCGGTGCGCGGCGCGATCGCGCGCGCCGAGTCTTT
The DNA here is from genome assembly GCA_035638575.1 of Bryobacteraceae bacterium. Taxonomy (GTDB): domain Bacteria; phylum Acidobacteriota; class Terriglobia; order Bryobacterales; family Bryobacteraceae; genus DASQZT01. The sequence continues at coordinate 17,271 of DASQZT010000153.1, read as the reverse complement.
GGGCGCCGAAGTGAAGCCGGTCGCGGTTCCCGACATTGCGGCCCTGAATGCGGTGGCGCGCGTGATTCTGCTGGCGGAGGCCTCGGCGGTGATGGAGCCGTATCTCGGAGACCGCACAAAATTCGGCCCGGACGTTCTGGCCCTGCTGGACCAGGGGCGCCTCATTCCCGCCACCGATTACGTCAACGCGCAGAGGCTGCGGCGGAAGATGCAGCGGGAATTCTCCGCGCTGTGGACGGAGATCGACTGCCTGATCACTCCCACCACGCCGTCCCCGGCGCCCCAGATCGGCCAGACGACGGTTCGCCTGGGCGGCCGCGACGAGGATGCGCGGCTGTCCGCGACCCGCCTGGTCCGCGGCATAAATCTGCTGGGCCTGCCGGCGCTGTCGATCCCCTGCGGGCTAAGCCCGGCCGGATTGCCGATCGGAATGCAGATCGCCGGCCCGGCGTTCGAAGAGGCGCTCATCCTGCGGATCGGCGCGGCACTCGAAGACAGCGGCGTTGGAATACCGCCGTGCCCTCCGAACTCCTGACAACCGTATGCATGCATACGGTCTTTCAAGCCACCTTTGTTGAAAGCAAACAACTTATCGAAAACCGACCGTAAGCATACATACGGTTCGGCAGGTTCAACCCGCTATCGGGGTTCCCGCATAACTTAACCCATACACACTTTATCATCCGCTTCGGCAATTTCCGGGCTTCGAACCGCGCGGCAAGATCCGGATTCGAGGCTTGCCGCGGGCCTGGCTAGTTCCCGTAGCCCAACGGAATCAAGCTGTTGGAGATAGGCGGGGGAGGGGGCTTGCGGCCGCGAAAATAAATTATCAAATCGTGTGACCGGCCGTGGCGGGTTTCCGCGAATCCAAAAAAGGGCGCGACAGCCAAAGCCGCCGCGCCCTGTGGTTCAGACCGAACTCGGGAGCCTAGAAACTGATCTTCGCTCCCAGTTGCAGATTGCGGTTGCCGTTGTAAGAGCCGGCGACGAAAGAGTAAGAAGAAACATCCGCCGTTGAGCCATCCACGCTGAAGTTGGCGTGGTTGAAGGCGTTGTAGAGTTCCAGGCGGAGCTGCAGGTTGACGCGATCCGACACCTTGTTGTTCTTGTAAAAGCCCAGATCGAGGTTCCAACTGCCGGGCGTACGAATGGTGTTGCGGCCCAGCAGGTTGCTGGGGAAGGGCCCGAAGTCGCTCAGGTTATTCTTGGGGTTGGCCCAGGTGCCAATGGCGAACTGCTTGGGGCTGATCTGGTAGAACTGGTAGGAGTCGGGCGTGCCGGTCGCCACGTTGGTTACGCCCGAGGCGGGCAACGACGTCAGGGCCTGGGCCCGCGTGCAGTAGGTGTAGTCGTTGCTGCAATCGTACATGGTGATGGGCGCCCCGGTATGCGCGGTGAAGATGGGGGCCAATTCCCAGCCGCCGAGGATCTTGTCGGTGGTGGTCCTGCCCTTAAAGGCGGGAATGGCCCACACGCCCGAGACCACCATACGTTGGCGAACGTCGAAATCGGCGTTGCCGCGGTCGAGCATCGGGTTGAAGGGGTCCATGAATCCCAGCTCGAAGTCCCCCGCGGTGCCGCTGCTGAAGGTGCTGCTGAGGTTGTCGATCGCGTGCGACACCGTGTAGTTGGCATTGAGCGTCACTCCCGAGCGGGCGATATCCCTCAGGGTCACGCTTCCGATCAGGGCGTTGTAGTTGGAGATGCCGCCGTTGCCGCGCCAGTTGATATTCCCGTACTGCGGATTCAGGCGCGCCGTGCAGTTGCCGAAGTCGCCCGGACCGCCCGTTCCCGGCGTGCAAGGGGCTCCCAGGTAGATATTGCCGGCGCCCACCTTGTTGTAGCTGTCGATGGAGTACAGGTCTTCACCCATGGACCCCGAGTAGGAAATGCTGGCCAGCACCTGGTTGGTGAACTGGTGCTCCAGGCCGGCGCTCAACTGGTGGGCGTAGGCCGTCTTGATGTTAGGGTCAACGGCGCGCAGGGTGACGGCCGGGAGCACCTTGCTTCCGGAGTTGCCGGCCAGGGGACCAGCGTTGTTGACGGAGATGGGAATGGTCGGCAAGTCAACACCCGCGGTGAGGCCCAGCACCGCGTAGTTGGGCGGGTTCTGGATGACGTTGAAAGTCACATTGCCGAAGTTGCGTTCGTAGCCCTTGCCGTAACCGGCGCGGAGGCTGGTTTTCCCGTTGCCGAAGACGTCCCACGCGATGCCCACGCGCGGGCTGAAGTCCTTGTAGTTTTTGGCCCACAGTCCGCCAATCGGGCTGTTGGGAGCAGTCTCGACACTTCCGCTGGCGATCTGCTGCTGGATGGTCGAACCGGTGCCCAGGTAGTAGTTAGCATCCAGGGCGGGGTTCTTGTCGTGCTGGGTACCGAAGTATTCCCAGCGGAGGCCCAGGTTGAGAGTCAGGCGCGGCGTGAGTTTCCACGAGTCCTGAGCGTATAGGGCGCCTTCGTTATAGCGGTTGCTGCGGGTGAAGTCGGGAGGGCCCACCGGCAGATTGATGGTCTGGCCGGGGAACTTTCCTTGCGGATTGATGGCCGCATTGAAGGAGTATAGTTGGCCCTGCACCAGGTTATCGAATGCCTTGCCGCGATTCGATCCCAGGGTCTCAACGGCCTCCTCGTAAGCGCCGAACATGCGGTTGTCGCGCATGTACTCGTACTGGCCGCCGAAGCGGAAATTGTGCTTGCCGATTACCTTGCTGACGTCTTCGGTGACCACCGCGAAGTTCTGCGGTCCGCCGAACGGGATGGCCGAGCCGGGGCTCCAGGGGAGATATCCCGGGTATGTGACCCTGGCGCTTGCCAGCGACACCACGCTCGAAGTCATGTAGAGCGTCGGCCCCACCGGCGCCGTGCCCAGCGGCTGGGTATTGTTCTGCCGGTTGAAGCTGACCCGCGTCTGGCTGACAAAGGTGGGTGTGAAGGTGTGGGTCAGGGAGTAAGTGGCGTGGTTGTTGACATTGGTGTTGGGCGTGTCGTAGCCGGCATAAGCGCTATACGCGTTGGTCCCCGCGAATTCGTTTAGGTTCTGCAAGGCGTACTTGAAAGACATCTGCGTCTTTTCGGTGTGGGCATAGTCCACGTTGCCCACCAGCATGTAGGTGTTCTGAGGCTCGCCGCCGCCGGCGTCGGCCGGTGTCTGGTAGGTGACCTGCGAGAACATGGGCAGGGAGCCCGCCAGGGAAGCGCAAGCCCCGCCTGCCGCCGAGCCGGTGCACGGGTTCGAACCCAGCGCGGTCAGTTGGTCCTTGGTGTAGGTGGTCATCGTGGTAGCGTCCGGCCGCAGCTTCCCGTAAGCCTGGAAGAAAGACTGCGTGGCGGGCGCCGAGGCGGCGATGAACTGAGACGTGGGGACCAGGTTGATGTGGCTCGAATAGCTGCGGATGCGGAGCCATTCCGTATTCTGGAAGAAGAACAGCTTGCTCTTCTTCACCGGCCCGCCGAGGGAATACCCAAAGTTGTTGCGGTCGTAAATACCCTTCGGCAAACCGTAGGCGTTGTTGTAGAAACTATTCGAGGCCAGCGCCGAGACGCGGCTGAATTCATACGCGGTGCCATGGAATTCGTTGGTGCCCGACTTGGTCACCACGTTCACGATGCCGCCGGAGGCGCACCCGAACTCGGCCGTGTAGTTGCTGGTCAGCACGCTGTACTCCTGGACGGAGTCCATGGGGACTGCCTGGCCGACGCCCGCTCCGAACTCGTCGTTGTTGGCCACACCGTCGAGCATGACGTTGGTGCTGGCCGAGCGCATGCCGTTGATGGCATAGCCGACGCCGCGGCCATCCGGGTCCGCCGGCGAGATGTTCGGCACCGTCGCCACCAGGGCGTATGGGTCGCGGTTCAGGGACGGGAGTTCCATCACCTGCTGAGTACTGATGGTGTTGCCTATGGTCTGCGATTCCGTGTTCACCTGCACGGCGCTGGTGGCCACTTCCACCGTGGTGGTGGCGGCGCCGACTTCCAGGTGGGCGTCTACGCCGACCCTGGTGCCTACCGCAACCGTCACCTTCTGCCTGGTGGTCGTAAAGCCGGACGCGGCAACCGTCATCTCATAGTCCCCCGGACCCAGGTTCGGGAGCACATACACACCAGCCGCATTGCTGGCCGTGGAGCGGCTGACACCGGTAGCCACGTTCTTCACCGTCACATTCGCGTTGGGAACGACCGCTCCGGTCGCATCGAAAACCGTGCCGGTGATCTGTCCGGTCTCGGTCTGGGCATAGACTGCGGTTGCCCAAAAAATGGTCAAGGCCAACAGGACCAGATACTTCCATCCCATAAGCCAGGCTTTAGAATTGACACATTAACCTCCTGAACTCCTAAATCGTAGCAAAATTCACCGGAGAATGGGCAAATCTGTGGCCAATCTCTTCAAACGGTGCGCCTCAGCGGGCGACGGGTCCATGAAGCAGGGTGTGCAGAAGTTCAGCAGGGCTTTTAATTTGTTGCAGTTGCGTACAATTGGGGCCCTTCCGGAGGTCCCGAGCCCAAGACGCGGCTGTCCCTGCCGGGCAACGCTACGGCCCAAGGGCTCGGATGTGACAACTATGGGAATCGGTAACGGGAGGTACGATTTGCCGGAGAACTCCGGTGGCGGACGAACCCGCGCGCGTTAGTGTCCTGTCCAGCGTAATATTTGACAATAGGGTGCGGGGCGGGCAATTCCCCGCAGCCGGCTTTCAGCCGGCTGGACCCGCTGGAAAGCGGGTCCGCAGCCAAGAATGGCTGCCCCACATCGCGTTGCGCAGCGTTGTCAATTCTCAAGCGAGACACCACATTAGCAAGCGGTCTTCGATGACGGGCGCGATCGTTGAAAATGGCAAGAAGGGCGAGAAGTGCCCCTCGAACCAGATCCATACCCTTTATCACGATCCCACATTCCGAAAAAACCGGAGCGGCCCGGGTGTGCGGGGTGGGCCCGGAAAGCGGCTCCGCATGTGAAAGGAACGGAGGCATGGCGCAATTCATCAGTGACACGGCTGGACGGCGGACTCGACGGCAGGAACAATTGGCCGGCCACCGCGGTCCAACTCTGCAAGCCGGTTGAGGACACATCATGCAAGCCTACAACGGACCCATCAAGCCATCGACGTTCTTTCTCTTCTGCGCCGCATTGCTGGCCGTCGCACCCGCGCTGGTAGTGGAATGCTACCAGGGGGCCCAGGCGGCGAATGGCGAATCGATCGCCGCTACCTACTCGCACGGCACGTTGCACGTGACCATTCCTTATCGCGCGCCGCATGCCGGCGCGGGACGACTGACCGTCGAGCTGCTGAATCCCGAAGATGAGGTGACCAGTCGCTCCCAACGGCAGGTGGAGGTAGGGGATGGAACAGAGTCGTGGCAGGAGGACCTGAAGCTTGCCAAGGCGCTGGGGACCGATGAGCTGGTGTGGCATCGCCTGCGGTATCGGTTTGCTTACGGCGATGACCAGGATGCGGCGCTCGAGGGCACGGAGTCGATCTCGCAGATCCTGCGCACTCCGGTGGTCCACATCCTGGGCCAGCAATCCTATTTGGCCGGCGGAACCGCGGCGGTGCGGGTGATCGTCACGGATTCGAAGAACGAGGCCATTGCGGGCGGCGGCACGGTGCGGATCGACTTGATGACTCCGGATCAGAGATCGCGCGCGCTGTTCACGGGGCCGCTGAACCGGCGAGGAACCACGCAGGCGCAGTTCCGGTTTCCCGCGGGCCTGGTGGGCAGTTATCCGTTGCGATACGTCGTGGACACGCCGATCGGGTCGACGGAGCTTACCGAGCAGGTGCGCCTGGAAGATAAAGTCTCCATTCTGTTGACCACCGAAAAGCCGATCTACCAGCCGGGCCAGACCATCCACGCGCGCGCGCTGGCGCTGGACCGCTCCAGTCACGAGGCAGCCGCCGCCCGCAAGCTGACCTTTGAAGTGGAGGACTCCCGCGGCAACAAGGTTTTCAAGAAAGCGACGCAGACCGACAAGTTCGGGATTGCGTCGGCGGAATTCGGCCTGGCGGATGAAGTCAACCTCGGCGCCTACCACCTGCGGGCCCTGATGGGCGAATCCGAAGCGGCTCCGCGGAACACCGCGGAGATCGCCCTGAACGTCGAACGGTACGTGCTGCCGAAGTTCAAAGTGGCCGTCGATTTCGCCGGAAAGGACAACCAGGCGAAGCGCGGCTATCGGCCCGGCGACCACGTGACGGGAACGGTCCGCGCCAATTACTTTTTTGGAAAGCCGGTGGATGGCGCCGGGATTACGGTCAAAGGGTCGGGCATGGACGTCGCGATGTTCGAAGTAGGCAGCGTGCAAGGCAGGACGGATGGCGATGGGGCGTATCGCTTCGACCTCCTCCTGCCCACTTACTTCGCCGGACGCCCGCTCAGTCACGGCGCGGCGCGCGTGCTGATCGAAGCCACGGTGAAAGACTCCGCCGGCCACGCCGAGACTCGCGGCGAACCGATCACCGTCAGCGAATCGCCGCTGATCATCACGGCGGTACCCGAGGGAGGCACGCTGATTCCCGATCTCGAGAACCAGGTCTTCATTCTTACTTCCTATCCGGACGGGAAGCCAGCCACGGCGGACGTGAGAGTCCGCGCCGCTGGCGGCGTGGACCAGACTGCGGCCACCGATGCCGGCGGGGTCGCGGTGGTGCGCCTCACGGGGGGCGCGGAAACCAGGACGCTTCAGATCGAGGCCAGCGACAAAGAAGGAAACCGCGCGACGAGTTCGGTGCAGCTCGACATGCGGCAAGGCGCCGACCAGATTCTGCTGCGCACGGAACGGGCGGTGTATCGCGCCGGAGATCGCATTCAGCTTCATGTCTTCTCGACGAAAGAGCGCGGCACGGCGTATGCGGACATCGTCAAGGAAGGGCAGACCGTGCTGACGCGCGACCTGGATATCGTCAAGGGCCAGGCGGAACTGGCCCTGACCGCCACGCCGGACCTGGCGGGCACGCTCGACTTCAACGCTTACCTTTTCGGCCGCGACGCGCGGCCGGTAGGCGATCATCGGCTGGTTTTCGTGCAGCCGGCCGACGAGCTGAAAATCGAGGCCGCCGCGGACAACCTTATATATAAGCCGGGCGACGAAGCACGCTTGCGCTTCCGCGTGACCAACGCGAAGGGCGAAGGAGTGCAGGCCGCGCTGGGCCTCGAAGTGGTGGACGAGGCCGTCTTCGCGCTGGCGGAAAAGCAGCCGGGCTTTGCCAAGGTTTTTTTCTATCTGGAGCAGGAAGTCATGAAGCCGCGGTACGAGATCCACTCGATCGGCATGCCGGAGGTGGTTGAGACGGCGGAAAAGGGCCAGGCCGGCCAGCGGGACCGGGCGGCCCGCGCGCTGTTCTCGGCGACGGAGATGGTGAACACCAACAGGTTCGAGACGGAATTCGGGAGGACCGTGCCGGTGACGAAGTTCTGGGAGTATGCCGGGCGCTACCGGACGCGTTTCGTGGCGCAGGTCGTCCGATACGCGCAAAATGGGGGCGACTTGAACCAGGCCGGCGGGCCGGGGCTTCGCGATGCGTGGGGCACCCCGCTGCGTGTCGACCGCATGTCATCGGACGCCCAAAACACGTACTACCTGGCGCGCAGCGCGGGTCCGGACAAGCGATTCGACACGGGAGACGATCTGGCGACCTGGCTGGAGGTTCGCGGCAGGAAGACGGTGGGCCGTCCGAGCTCGGGAGCGAGCGGTATCGACGTCAACATGGAGCATGATCGCGGGCCCTTCAACGGCCGCGCGGAAGTCGTGGGAACGGTCACCGACCAGCGGGGAGGCGCGCTCGAGGGCGCCACCATCACGCTGCGGGAAGCCTCCAGCGGAGCGGCGCGCACGGCGAAGGCCAATGCCGATGGGCAATTCACGCTGGCGGCGGTCGCGGCGGGCGATTACGAGGTGCAGGTGTCCAGCGGGAGCGAGACGGTTTCGAGGAGACTCACGCTCAATGCGCGCGACCGCGCAATCCTCTCGTCGGTTCTCCGGCAGGAATCTGCGAGCGTGGTGGTGGTCGGCGACGCCCAGCCTCGGTTCAGGGTGGGTGGCAACGTGCGTTTCGCCATGGCAGAAGGACAAATGGGCGCCATGGGCGGCATGGGTGGCGGGGGTGGCGTCGCTCGCGGCGTGGCCGGCGGCGTTGTGGGCGGCATCATCGGAGGCGTGCCGTCCGCTGCTGCACCGCCTCCCCCGATGGCAATGGTGGAGCGCCTCGCGGTCAACAGTGCGACTGTTAGAAAGGACGTATCGGTTGCGGCCGCTCCGCGCGTGCGCTCCTACTTCCCGGAGGCGCTGTACATCAATCCGGAAATCATCACCGACCAGAACGGCATCGCCAGCATCGCCATTCCGCTGGCGGACTCCATCACCAGGTGGCGCATGGCTCTCATGGCATCCACGGCGCGCGGCGCGCTGGGCAGCGGGACCTCGAGCCTCAAGGTCTTCCAGGATTTCTTCGTGGACCTCGATCTGCCGGTGACTCTCACCCAAGGCGACCGGGTGTCGGTCCCGATGGCCATCTACAACTACTCGGGCGCGCGCGGAGACGTCAGCTTGCAATTGCAGCCGGACGACTGGTACGCCTTGGTGGACGATGCCGCGGAAAAAACCGTCGCGGTGGATTCCGGCCGCGTGGGCGCGTCGCAGTTTACGCTGGAAGCCAAGCGCATCGGGAAATTCAAATTCACGCTCGCAGCGCGGATGAAGGGCGGCGCCAACCGCGCGGACATCGTGGTCCGGGAGATCGAAGTCGTTCCCGACGGACGCGAGCAGAGCGTGGTGTTCAACGGGCGCCTGGAAACGGCGGTGCAGCACGCCGTGAATTTTCCCGCCGCTTCGATCCCGGACGCCAGTAAGATTTTCGTGAGGCTGTACCCCGGGCCGCTGAGCCAGGTGATCGAAGGCATGGACGCCATCCTGCGGATGCCGGGCGGCTGCTTCGAGCAGACCTCGTCGAGCACCTACCCCAACATACTGGCGCTGGATTACATGAAGCGCACGAGGAAGCTGACACCCGAGGTGCACGCCAAGGCCGAGGGGTTCATCGCCAACGGATATCAACGCCTGCTGACCTTCGAAGTTCCCGGCGGCGGCTTTTCGTGGTTTGGCAGCGCGCCCGCCAACAAGATCCTGACGGCGTACGGGCTGATGGAATTCTACGACATGTCGAAAGTCCATGACGTGGACCCCAAGCTGATCGCGAGGACGCAGCAGTGGCTGGCCTCGCAGCAGCAGCCGGACGGAAGCTGGAAGCCGGACGCTTCCTTCATCAACGAAGGCGCCACCAACCGCTACAACTCCGATGTGCTGCGCATCACCGCCTACGTGGGATGGTCGCTCGAGAACACGGGATACCAGGGACCGGCGGTGGAGAGGGCCAGGCAATTTGCCGGGAGCCATATGGGCGCGAAGATCGACGCCTACACGCTGGCGGTGCTGGCCAACTTCGCGGCGGACTATGGAAAGGACCGGGACTTCACGCGCCAGGCAGTGCAGCTCCTGCTGGACGCCCACATCGAGAAGGACGAACTGGCGTGGTGGACCTCGGAAGAGACCGGCGTCTATTCCACCGGGGCGAGCGCCAGCGTGGAGACGACCGGGCTGGCGGTGCAGGCGCTGCTCAAATGGGGCGAGGCGTCGGGCACGGCGCGGAAGGCACTCGGCTATATCGCGTCCAAGAAGGATGCCTCGGGAACCTGGGGCACCACGCAGGCGACCATCATGGCGCTGCGGGCGCTGCTGGCGGCCACCGCGAGCGGCGCGGCGGACGTTCGCGGCACGCTCGAAATCACGCTGAACGGAAAGCCGGCCGAGAAGCTGACACTGACTCCGGAGAACAACGACCTGCTGCACCAGTTCGTCTTCAAAGGCGTCGATGCGAAGGGCGCCAACGCGGTGGCGATCCGGTTCGACGGGAAGGGCGGCCTGGCCTACCAGGTGGTGGGGAGTTACTTCCTCCCCTGGAACGAGAAGCCGGCCAACGAAGCTCTCTCCATCGGGGTGGCTTACGACCGCACGCGGCTGGCGCAGGACGATATCGCCACCGCCACCGCGACGGTGAAGAACAACCTGGCGAAGGCCGCCAACATGGTGATGGTGGACCTGGGGATCGCTCCGGGGTTCGACCTGCTCAGCGAAGATTTACAGACGTACCAGGAGCAGAGCGCCGGCCGGAAAAGCGGCCGCCTGGAGAAGTTCAGCCTGACCGCGACGCAAGCCATTCTGTATTTCGATTCGATCGCCGCCGGCGACACGGTGACCCTGCGCTACCGTCTCCGCGCGAAGTATCCCATCCGCGCGTGGACCGTCCAGTCGCGAGTCTACGAATACTACGACCCCGATGTGAACTCGGTGGCGCGGCCGGAGCGGATGGAAGTGCACAAGCGGTAGGCGCTGCGCCGCACTTGACAACTTCCATAATTCGATTATAATCGAATTATCGGTGAAGAAATCCGAGTCTGAGGAGATCGCGCGGTTCGCCGACATGCTGGCGGCGATCGGAAACGAGCCGCGGTTGAGGATCGTCCGGCTGCTGCTGAGCGCGCACCCGGAAGGAATGGTCGTGGGCGAGATTCAGACGGAGCTGGGGATTCCGCCGTCCACGCTCTCCCACCACCTGGAGAAGCTGAAGAACGAGGACCTGGTAAGGGTCCGGCGGGAAAGCACGTTCCTGCGGTACAGCGCCAACGAAGAGGCGCTGCGGGAGCTTCTGACTTTCCTGTACGCGGAGTGCTGCACTCGAAGCAAGGCGGTCAAGCCCGCGCAGATCGTGCAGCTCCGCGGCCGTTAGTTTAGAGAGGAATCATTCCCATGGACGTGAAAGAAGTAGTGAGAGAGAAATACGGCCAGGCCGCGCTGCGGGTGGTCACGGGAGAAGGCAGCGCCTGTTGCGGCAGCAGCCCCTCGTCGTGCTGTTCCGGAGCTGACCCCATCACTTCGAACCTGTACGACGAACTGCAGAAGAACGAGCTGCCGGACACCGCGGTGCTGGCCTCGCTGGGATGTGGAAACCCGACTGCCCTGGCGCAACTCAAGCCCGGGGAAACCGTGCTGGATCTCGGCAGCGGCGGCGGCATCGACGTCCTGCTGTCGGCGCGGCGCGTGTCGCCCGGCGGCAAAGCGTACGGACTCGATATGACCGACGAGATGCTGGCCCTCGCCCGCGAGAACCAGAAGAAGGCCGGGATCGGCAACGTCGAGTTCCTGAAGGGCGAGATCGAGAACATCCCGCTGCCGGACAACTCGGTCGACGTGATCATTTCGAACTGCGTGATCAACCTGTCGGCGGACAAGGACCGGGTTCTGCGGGAAGCCTTCCGCGTTCTGAAGCCGGGCGGAAGGTTCGCCGTGTCGGACGTGGTAACCAGGGGCGAGGTCCACCCCGAGATCCGCAAGAACATCCTGCTGTGGGTGGGCTGTGTCGCCGGAGCCCTGGAGGAGAACGAGTACCGGGCAAAACTGGCCGCGGCCGGCTTCGAGAAGATCGACGTCGAGCCGACGCGGATCTACCGGGCGGAGGATGCGCTTTCGTTCCTCGCGGACCAAGGCCTCGACGCGAAGATCATCGGCCCCGAGGTGGACGGCAAATTCCTGAGCGCGTTCGTGCGCGCCACAAAGCCCGCCGGGCGGCCATCGGTCTAGCCCATCCACACGCCGTTGCCGCGCAGGGCGAAGTTGGCGACGTGGCCGGCGCGCGCCGCGGACACGCCGATCTCCACCGATGCGTTGGGTGTGTTGCGAGAGCGGACGCAGTCCAGGAAGTTCTTCATGTGGGTGAGAGTGCCGTCGCCCGTGGCCTTCACGTCCTCGATGGGATTGGTGGGGTCGGGCCGCTCGCTGTAACGCGCGATCTCGCCGTACACCGAGTAGCCGCCGCGCCACAGGCGCATGGCCGCTTTGGTGCCGCGGATCATGAGGCCGCCGCCTTCGATGTAGCCGAGCAGCGCGCTATCGAACTCCACCACCACGCGGTTCGGATAAGCCAGCGCCGCGCTCATGGTGTCGGGAGTCTGGCGCTGGAGCAGGATGGCCTTCAGGCCGGTGGCGGTGGCGCGCGTGGGCGTGTCGCTGCCCATGATCCAGTGGGCCACGTCCACCCAGTGGACAAACAGGTCGGTCATGGCGCCGCCTCCGAAATCCCAGTACCAGCGCCAGTTGCCGTATTGGTCGGCGTCGAAGGGGCGGTCCGAGGCCGAGCCCAGGAAGCGCTTCCAGTCGAGCTTGCTCGTATCGAAAGACGGCGGGCGGCCGTTGGCTGGAATGTGATTCTGAAACCAGTAGGTGCGAATCAGCGTCACCTGGCCGAGCTTGCCGGCGAGGATCTCGTCGCGCGCCCGGGCGAAATGGTCCCAGCTGCGCTGCTGCAAGCCCACCTGCACGACGCGTTTGGATTCGCGCACCGCGGCGATCAGCGGCTCACCTTCTTCGATGGTATGGGTGACGGGCTTCTCGCAATAAGCGTCTTTGCCGGCGCGGACGGCGGCGGTGAGGAGCGGCACGTGCCAATGGTCGGGCGTGCCGATGACCACGGCGTCGATGTCCTTGCGGTCGAGCACCTCGTGATAATCCAGGCAATCGGTGGCGTCTTTGGCGTATTGCGCCTTGGCTTCGAGGCGATGCGGTTCGTAGACGTCGCAGCAGGCCACGATTTCGTTACCCTCGAGCTGGTTCAGCAGGCTCAGCAGGAACTGGCAGCGGCCTCCGGTGCCGATGGCGCCGACGCGAATGCGCTCGTTGGCGCCCATGATGCGGCTGTAGGAAGCCGCGGTGACGAGGGCCGCCCGCACGAACTGCCGGCGGTGCGCGCCTTGGGGACGATCGGTGTCAGTCATCGGATTCTCCTAAAAACTCAGAAGCACGTGCCAGATATACAGGTAGGCGAGCGACTCGATATTGTCCCAGACGGCGCGGACGATTTGTGGGTCGCCCGAAATCGGCGGCATCCCCTTCAACTTCTCTTCGAACGGGAAACACACGCCGGGACGGATCTTCGGGGCGGTTACCCACGCGGGCAGGCCCGGTGTAACGGGCGGCGGCTCCGGCGTGGGCGACGGCGACGACGGGGAACGATAGACGCCGCAGGCCAGCGTGGCGTCGGTCATGGCGCGGACGTTTTCGATGGTGGCGTCGTTCTGGATGATGGCGGAGGCATCCATGATGTAGCCGCCTTCGGCGCCGATGCTTTCGATCAAGTGCTGGCAGTGTTGCTTCACTTCGCCGGGGCTGCCGAAGGCCAGCAAGGCGTTGGGCACGCCGCCGCTCAGGCAGAACTTGCTGCCCAGGATGCGGTGGGCGGCGGCGGGGTCGGTGCGGTCCAGGTGGAAGACGACGCTCCGGGCGGGAAGTTCCGCGAACCGCTCCAGGTGCGCGTCCCATTTGCCTTCGGCGTACATGAGCACCTGGTTTCCGCGCGCCCAAAGCGCATCGAAGACAGGCCGCAGGGTGGGCCAATAAATAGTCTCGAACTGGTCCCGGGAGATGAAGGGCGTGCAGCCGCGGTGCATCCAGATGGGGATGGGAAGGGTGCCGCTGGGGTCGGCGCTCGAGAGCGCGAGCCACGCCAGGTGCGGCATCAATGCCTGGCAGGCTCCCAGGACTTTGTCGGGAATCTCCATCAGGTCGAATGCCAGGGCCACGTATCCGCGAAGCTTGTCGGCCAGGATATCGAGCGGGGCTTTCAGCATGCCGCAGATGGAGGACGGCGTGCCGCATTCCCGCCGCATGCGTTCGACCTGCGGGCCGAAAGCGTTGAAGTAGCCGAGCATCGCCATGCCGCCCTTCACGAACGACAGGTTGTTGCGGTAGGAAGCCGGCTGGCCTTTGGCGCTGACTTCGGTGGAGACGCGCGGCAGCCAGGTTTCATAGAGGAAGCGGACGGGATCTTCGATCAGCTCGTCGTACTCCTCGCGTCTCATGAAGGCGTTGTCGTCGGAGGGCTCGCGGTACTGGAAGCCGACGTCGGGCCCGACGTGAATGCCGGGCACGCCGTAGTAGCGCAGCCCGATGGCCTCGGTGAGGCCGGTCCAGACGTAGACCATGTTGGGCACCACGGCGTCCCACTCGAAATCCTTGCAGCAGCGGATGACGGCTTCGAAGGCCTTGTTGTAGTCGTGGGTGATTTCCTGGCAGGTGAAGCCGGCGTACTTGCCGGTGATTTCGGCCGCCAGCGGGCGGAGCGGAACGCGATCGGGCGTGCCGTTGCGCATGGCGGTGACATAGCGGGAGAGCCGCTCGGCATAAAGCTCCTCGGCGGGGCGGGAGGCGATGGTGGGCGTGGTCATAAAAGGAACCTCCACGATAATCCCTGTACGCCGCAGGTTCAACTCGCGGCATTCGCGGAAGACCCCCGGGCGGCGTCCGGCGGCGCGATCATAGACGATATGATCTCCGGCGCTCCCCATGAAGCCCGCTGGATGCGGCCCGAGCCGCGGCGCACTTTGCCCGCGCCGGTTGTGGAGCGCATTGTCCGCCTCGCGTTCCCGCACGGCCGCGTAGCCGCAATCGAGCCGCTCGGCGACGGCTTGCGAAATGCGAATTTCAAGCTCGATCTCGAAGCTCCCCGGGCATCGCTGGTGCTGCGCATCTACGAGCACGACGCGTCGATCTGCCGGAAGGAGCTGGATTTGATCCGGCTGGTCGCCGGCTCGGTCCCGGTGCCGGAGGTGATCCACGCGGAGCCGCGAGGGTTCGAGGATCTTCCGCCCCTCGTGCTCGTGCGCTTCGTCGAAGGCATCACCTTCCGGGAGCTGAAACTGAGCGGTGGCACGCGGTCGATCTCGGAAGCGGCATACTCCGCCGGCGAAACCCTGGCGGCGATCGGCCGCGCCGCCTTTCCCCAGCCGGGATGGCTCGCTGCGGGACCCGCGGTCGGAGCGCCGCTGATGGAAGGCGCCGATCCCGCGCCGCGTTTCGTCGACTCGTGCCTGGCTTCGGCAAACCTCCAGCCGCGGATGCCGCCGGACCTGCGCGATCGCGTGCATGCCATGGTGTGGTCGTGCGCGCCCGAACTGGCGCGTCTCGGAGACGAAGCGCGCCTGGTCCACGGCGATTTCGGCAAACGCAACCTGTTGGTGCGCTCGATCGAAGGGCGGTGGCGCGTGGCCGCGGTTCTCGACTGGGAGTTCGCCGTTTCCGGCTCCCCCCTGGCCGACCTTGGCCACTTCCTGCGCTACGAGCGCGCCTCGCGTCCGCTCGCCGAGCCGCACTTCTCAGCCGGCTACCTCGACGGCGGCGGCGTATTGCCACACGACTGGCGGCACCTGGCGCGTTTAATCGATCTGACCGCCCTGTGCGAGAGCCTGACCCACGAGCAACTCCCGGACTCGGTTGTGGCGGAACTGGTCGAACTGGTCCGTGCGACCGCCGAGAACCGCGACCCGCAACTGCCCTGACCACTGCGCCGGCGCCACTACTTCTTCGGAGGCGGCGCGTCGCACGTGGCCTCATCTTCCGGCAGCTTGTTGGCCACCGGATGCGACACCCACAGGCTCACCACAGCGGCAGAGGGCACATAGCTCGTGGTGCATCGCTTGCCCGGCGGGTAGATGCCGGCCTCGCCGTTACCCACCTGGATGTCGAGCCAGGATGGCTGCTTTTCGAACTTCCGCATACTCGCGCGACTCCGACTCCGTGGTCATCACCCTTCTCAGCCGGCCGTATCGTCCGGTCACAGCAGCCAGGGGCATGCCCGGACGAACACCATCGCGCGTGGCGCAGTGGGCATCGAAGACGCGAATCAGCTCGATCTTCGCGCGCTCCTTTCGCGGCTCGTCGACGTCCAGGTACAAATCCAGCAGCGTGTGCACGCCATCGCGCGTGACCGAAAGCATCGGCAGCCCATCAGGGTCTTCCGCCGGCTCGAGAGTCGCACCCGGGAGCGCCGCGCGAGCTTGTGCGGCGGTCATTCCACGGTGCACTGCTCCCACGGTTTCGGATTGGATGATACAAGGGGGAACTTGCGCCGATGCGCAGACCGCCAGCGCGGCGATCAGAATCGGCAAGAGGAAGGAGCCTGGGGAGGGAACAACACTGGAGGGCCGCGTAGGTTCTCGGACGGCTGCTACGCGGCTTCCCAGCGACTTTCTAACTGGAAGCAGCCTACTTGCCGCCATCCTTCTTGGGTGTCTCTTCCTTTTTCTTGCCACTCTTTTTCTTGCCGGCCTTCTTGGTGTCTTCCTTTTTCGGCGCGTCCTGAGCGAACGTCACGGCCACGGTTCCGAATACCAGCGAGAGGCCCAGAATCAGCGGGATCAGTTTCTTCATTGCGTTTCTCCTTTGGATTGGGGGGACGAACTCTTGTCGTCTGCAGCTATGATAGCGGACCGCACATGAATGGCTCCTTAACTGGTAATTAAAATCACTTCATAATGGCGGTCACACGACTTAGCATTTTTTAATTTAGCGCTGATGTTCCTTGTTTTCAATGAATTCCCGCCGCGGCCGCGGGCCGCGGGCCCGGTTTCGCGGACACCCTGCTGGTACAGTGAAATCGGAATGAATAAGCCGGATATCGCAAAACGCATCGCCCGCCAAACGGGCGTCACTGAAGCCGAGGCCGCCGACGGCCTCGATCGCGTGGTTCGGCAGATTCTGACGAACCTTCGGAAGGGCAAAGAGACTTCCTTCCCCGGTCTGGGAAAGTTCGTGGGCGCTCCGGGTGGGAAGGTCAGTTTCGAGCCCGAGGGGCGGAAGCGGGGAGGGAAGCGTGGCTGATTCCCCCATGATCGATCGGCTGTCGCAGATCGTGATCCGCGGGCTGGCAGCCGGCAAGGCGGTGGAGATCGACGGACTGGGCGTCTTCTATCCCGATGCCGTGCGCGGCTTCCGGTTCGAACCGCGCCGGGCGCCGCAGGTGTTCCTGGCCTATGCGAAAGAAGACCAGCCGGCGGCCGAGCGGCTGTCCGGCGTACTGGAGAGCGCGGGGTTCAGCGCGTGGATGGACGTCCGGAAACTGCTGCCGGGCCAGAACTGGCCGCGCGCCATCGAAAGCGCCATCGAGGCCTCGGATTTCTTCGTGGCCTGCTTCTCGGAAAACTCGGTGAACAAGCGGGGCGGCTTCCAGGCCGAGATCCGCTATGCGCTGGACTGCGCGCGGCGCATGCCCCTGGACCAGATCTTCGTGGTGCCCGTGCGCCTGAACAATTGCCGCGTTCCGCGTCCGATCCAACGTGAGTATCAATATGTCGATCTTTTTCCGGACTGGCAGCGCGGCCTTCGCCGCGTTCTGCACATGATGCGGCGGGAAGTGGCCAGGCGGGCGCAACTGGCGGCCTAGCCGCCAGTTG
>DASQZT010000152.1:0-2770 GCA_035638575.1 Bryobacteraceae bacterium | reverse complement strand
AACGCCGCCCAGGTGCCGGAGATCCACCGTGCCGAGAAAGCCGAGCCTTACCGGGAACGGATCCTGGAGCTTTTCAGCGCCTGCAAGGAGAATCTCGTGCGAGTCCATGAAGAACTGGTGGTCGGTGGTGCGGCGTTGTCTTATCAAGCGCTGACGGCGTTCTGCCGTAAGCATGGGATCGGTCAGGCGCCCATCGTGCCGGCGGGGCAGTACCACTTCGAGCCGGGCGAGGAGATGCAACACGACACTTCTCCGCACGAAGTCTCTCTCGCCGGCAAGAAGCGCAAGGTGCAGACCGCGTCGGCGGTGCTGTGTTACTCGCGGATGGTGTTCTTTCAGTGCTCCCCGACCTTTCAACGGTTCGACTGCAAGATGTTTCTGACCGAGGCGCTGCGCTACTTTTCCGGCGCCCCCCAGCGCGTCATGATCGACAACACGCACGTGGTGGTGTTGCACGGCACCGGACGCGAGATGGTGCCGGTACCCGAGATGGCCGCGTTCGGAGAGCGCTTCGGCTTTCAGTTCGTGGCGCACGCGATCGGGAATGCGAATCGTTCGGCGCGCGTGGAACGGCCCTTCTGGTTCATCGAGAACAACTTTTTGGCGGGGCGCACGTTCGCCACTTGGGAGGACCTGAATCAGCAGGCGCGCCAATGGTGCGACAAGGTCAACTCGACGTATAAGAAACACATCCGCGCCGTGCCGCGCGAGTTATTCGCGGTGGAGCGGCTGCGCCTGAAACCACTGCCGGCCTGGATTCCCGAGGTCTACCGCTTGCACCAGCGTCTGGTGGATATCGAAGGCTATGTGGCGCTGCACACCAACCGCTACTCGGTGCCGGTGGACTGGATCGGCCGCCGCGTGGAGGTACGCGAGACCAGGGACAAGATCGAGATTCAACTGGATGCCCGCAAGATGATCACCCACGTCCGCCTCGCCGAAGCCGAGCACCAGCGGGTGATGCTGGCCGCGCACCGTCCGCCGCGCGGTCAGGGAGCCCAGCGTCCCGATCCCCATCCCGAAGAGAAGACCATTCTGGCGGCCGTGCCCGAGATGGCCGACTATGTCGCGGCGCTGAAGCAACGAAGTCACAAGGGGGCCACACTTGCCCTGCGCCAACTGTTGCGCCTGGTGCGGGAGTATCCCCGGGAACCGCTGCTGGCCGCCGTGCGGGAAGCCGCCCGCTACGGCCTCTACGACCTGGACCGGCTGGAACGGATGATCCTGCGCCGCGTGGTGCGCGATTACTTTCTGCTCGACGATGGCTCACACGATGACTGAAGAACTCGAACAACTGCTGAAGAACCTCAAGCTCCGGCGCATTCTGGAGATCTACGACGAACAGTTACGCGCCGCCGAAAAGGAAGACGTCACCTACTCGGAGCTGGTCACTCGTCTGGTGCGCGCGCAGTGGCACGCACGGCAGGAGGGCGCCCTGGAGTGGCGCATCCGGCGCGCCAACCTGCCCGAGCGCTGGTCGCTGGAAACCTTCCCCTTCGCCCGCCAACCCGGTGTCAACCGCAAACAGATCCGGGCTTTCGCGGAGCTGGAGTTCATCGCCAAGGCGGAAAACATCGTCCTGGTCGGGCAAACGGGCAGGGGCAAAACCGGATTAGCGTGTGGCCTTTTGCTGAAAGCGCTGGAGAACGGCTACCGCTGCCAGTTCATCCGCGCGCAGGACTTGTTCGATGAGATGTATGCGTCGCTAGCCGACCGTTCCACGCGCCAACTCCTGAAACGCCTCGCCCGCCTGGACGTACTTCTGATCGACGAATTTGGATATCTGACCCTGAGACCCGAGCAGAGCAACATCTTCTTCAAGCTGATGGAGGAGCGCTACCACTGCCATTCCACCATCATTACCACCAATCTGGTCTATGACGAGTGGCACAACTTCCTGGGCAACAAATCGATGGTGGACGCGCTGCTGAGCCGCGTGCGGCATTACTGCCACACGGTGACCATCGACGGCCCGTCGCTTCGCGAACTGCAGGGTTGAGGAAGAATCGCGTGGGAGAGAACTCCATCAGCCGGGAAGAATATATCGACAAGGTTCTCAGCGCTTACCGGCAGACACCGGGAACGACGGGCACGGTCCGCCGCCCGGACCGCCTTCTGGCAGCACAACTGCACGAACGGGGTGTGCCCTTGATGGCAGTCGAAAATGCTCTGGTCCTGGCGGCGGCGCGCCGGATGATACGTCCCGCCGGCTCCCCGCCCCTCGGGACGATTCGATCCCTGGCATACTTCCTATCAGTGATCGAGGAAGTGCTCAGTCTACGCGTCAGTCCGGGCTATTTTCAGCATCTGCGCCACAAGATCGAACGCCTGGCCCAAACACGGTAGGCCCACTGCGGCCCCCACCGCAGCCAAGCACTGGCCCTACGCGCCTTCGGCGCGGATGATAAGAAATCCGCCCGCACGCCTTCGGCGTGGATGATATCGCCGTCGGGCATCTCCTTCACACACGCCTTCGGCGTGGATGCTGATGTCGGCACCCAATCCTGTTCCCAGCCTGGCTATCTTCAACCGAGCTTTAACGGTAAACTTCTCGCAAGCGCCGAAGAATCATGCGATGCTCCTTCGCATCGCTATGAAGCAACTCGCGGGCCAATACCTGATGCCGACCCAAGTTTCACCCAACTGGCCGCGGATGGGATATTTTGAGGCTGTGATGATGCCGGATGTTGACTGATCGTCGTGAAGCGAGCCCGCTTCTGGACTCGGTGTCCAACACTTCGGCACCTCGTCGCGGATAAAGCGATTGGCT
>DASQZT010000151.1:0-89092 GCA_035638575.1 Bryobacteraceae bacterium | reverse complement strand
CTGCACCAGGATGCGTCGCAGATACCGGTTCCCCTTGCGGGTCCGTCCGCTGAAGCGCTTGCCGGCGCTTTCCGAATTGCCGGGACACAATCCTGCCCAACTGGCCAGGTGGCGCGCATCCGGAAACTGGCTCATATCCGTTCCGATCTCAGCTATGATCGTGTACGCCGTAGTGATGTCTACGCCGGGAAGGGTGCACAGCCGCGCCAGGTCAATTCCGAGACAGTTGGCGCGGTCGCGGGCGTCCACAATAGAACGCCGTTGCCGGAAGCTGAGAACCTATAGACTTGGTTCAAATTCCCCTGCGCCGGTCCTGCCACCATCCACGGCGCGCCGGCCAGTTTCATGCTTTTCAAATCCAGTCTCTGCGCAAACACCGCACCCTCGCGGGGGAACAGCAGGTAACCTGGGGGTACGAACTGAAGAAACCCGGATTGAACCGGCAACTCGCCCGACTCTTTGCCGTCCAGAGATCCCCATTTTGCCTGCAGCCCTAGGTGCGTCTGGCGGGCGACATAGAGGAAGCGCTTTCCATCCGCGAGGAACACAGGGGAAATGTGATCCAGTTCCTCCTTCCGCGAGTCGAGCCTGGTCACCGGTTCGGGCGTTCCACCCTGTGCGGACACGCGCATTAACCCCCTGGCAATGCCTCCCAGCAGGATTACGTCATCCCGGCTCCAGTCTGCGGTCGTCACATCGGCGATCGTGCAGAGTGTGCGCGGCAGTCCTCCGGCGACGTCCACCCGCTGCAGGCGTCCGTCGGCATAAAACCCGAGGCTCCGGCTATCGGGCGACCAGAACAGGTCCGAGCCGCCCTCGGTCCCCGCGACGGGCGCCATTTCCGAAGAGCTCAGCCTTCGCACATAGATCTGAGATCTCCCCCCGGTCAGAAGACCGCCGGGTTGAATGACGGAGAAAGCGATGCGCTCGCCGTCGGGCGATACTCTCGCGTCCCCGAGCGTGGAATCGCCGGGAGCCATGATACTGAACGAAACCGGACGCCCCGTTTCGGACGGGCGCCGCGGCGCAAGGTATCCCAGGACTGACGCCGCAACCAACAGAAGGCCGGCGGCAATCCAGCCGTACCGCGCGTACGGTCTCGCGGCCGATCGAGCGCCGGTTGAATCCTGCACCCCGCGCAAAGCGTGCTCCAGATCCCGGGCGGACTGCCAGCGATTGTCCGGATCTTTCGCCAGGCAGATGGTCACCACACGCTCGAGCGCGGCCGGGATCGCCGGCTGGGATTCCGGATGCCCGGCGGCTCGACAGCCAGTATCGCCGCAATTACGCTCGCCGGGCTCTTTCCATCGAACGCGCGCCGGCCGGCCAGCAACTCGTAGAGCACGCAGCCGAACGCAAAGATATCGGTGCGTGCGTCGGCCGGCTTGCCCTCCACCTGCTCGGGCGCCATATACTGCGGCGTGCCGAGTATGACGCCCGGGCCCGTAATCGGATTCGTCAAGGTGGCATCGGAGACCGCCTGCGGCCCGGCGGCGTGCGTCTTGGCCAACCCGAAATCGAGCAGCTTCACTCGCGACTTCGAGACCAGAATGTTGTCCGGCTTCAGGTCGCGATGCACGATCCCCTGCCGGTGCGCCGCGTCCAAAGCGGCGGCGATTTCGATGCCGATCCTGACCGCCTCGGCTTCCGGCAGCGGTCCCTTGGGCGGCCGCCCCTCCACATACTCCGTCACCAGGTAATCCGGGCCGACGTCGTAAAGGGTGCAGATGTTCGGGTGGTTGAGCGCCGCCGCCGATTGGGCTTCCCGGCGGAATCGTTGGCTGAACTGCCGCTTCGGGAACTTGACCGCGACCGTCCGGTCCAGTCGCGTGTCGCGCGCCTTCCACACTTCGCCCATTCCGCCTTCGCCGAGCTTCTCGATCAGTTGATAGTGCGGCGCCAGGCGGGCGGCGAGCGGTTCTTTAGCCGGGGGCGGCTCGTCTTCGGCGAACATCTGCGCCCCCACTTCCGCGGCTCCCTCTTCGAGAAAATCTCCGGCGCGGGGCTCCACGGCGAGCAGGGACTCCACCTCGCGCAGCAATTCGCCATCGCCGCCGCAAGCCCTGGCCAGAAACTCCGGCCGCTGGCCCTCTTCGCGCTCCAGCGCCGCGTGGTAAAGCTGTTCGATCTCCTGCCAGCGCTTGGCGTTCATGTGCGGGTCACCTCGCGCAGCAGCCAGACCTTGGCGAGCTTCCAGTCGCGCAGGACTGTCGGCTCCGACACTCCCAGGGCCGCTGCGATTTCCCTGGTGTCCAGGCCGCCGAAGAACTTCAGTTCCACCACCTTGCTCTTGCGCGGATCGATCTCCCCCAGCGCCTGAAGGGCGTCGTCCAGCGCCACCAGGTTGGCGCTCGCGGCCGGGGAGAAGGTCAGGTTCTCGTCGAAGGAGAGCGGCCGTTCCGCGCCGCCCCGCTTGCCGGCGTTGCGCGACCGGGCATAATCCACCAGGATCCGGCGCATCAACGTAGCACTGACCGCCAGAAAGTGGCTGCGGTCCTGCCAGCGCACCTGCCGGTAGTCCACCAGTTGCAGATAGGTTTCGTGTACCAGTGCGGTGGTCTGGAGAGTGTGGCCGGCGCGCTGTCCCGCCATGTAGCGGTGCGCCATGCGGCGCAATGCCTGGTAGACGAGCGGGATCAACTGCTCCAGTGCCGCTTCATCTCCCTGTCTCCAGGCCAGCAAGAGCGTAGTAGCGTCAGCCATAGGCCCCCGGCCAATGGAACCCTGCGTGGCCAGTATCAGTATACCCCCAACAAAATATCAGGATTCGATTATCGTTTTTGCCTCTGCTTTTCGTCTTCCCAGTCGAGACCCGGGGACACAGAATGACCTGTTGGCCCCGGGCAGGAAAGGAGAACACATATGAAACTCGCAACCATCGTATTGCTGGGAAGCCTGCTGCTGGGGTCCTACGCCTCACTGAATGCCCAAACTGCCGGAACCTCCAAAGTGGTTATGGCTTACCTGAATGAGCCGAACACCCTGCTCCCCAACGGGCAGCCCAACCAACCCCCCGTCCCCGAAGGCTTCGATGGTGTCTGCCTGATCTACTACACCATGATTGGAGATCTCGACCTGAAGTCTTTGTTCTCGGCGCCCTTGTTCGGTGCTCCGGTCGTCGACAGGGCGCACGCTCACTTTATCTGGGTGTCGGACTACAAGGCGCAGGTGTTGGCCGACAACGGGAAGTATACCGTGGTCCTGATTGCCGAGGGAACCGCCACCATCTACTACAGCAGCAACCCCGAGAGCCGCATCTGGACCGACGCTACCCGGAGTACCTGGGGCGACCCCGTGGCCAAGTTCGTCAGGAAAGCGGGGATGTTCCAAAGCGCCGACGGCGGGGTTTCGGGCACCTTCATTTCCTCGGCGGAACTGGTGTCGAGCAAGCCCTTCACATTGAACGGGAAGACGTTCGACTTCAAGGACCTGATCCCGCAGGGAATGAACGTCTTCGAGACTGCGGACGACGTCTATGAGGTCGGCACCTGCGTCGCGATCAAGTAAGAGAGGCGTTCGCCACTGATATCACGGCAAGGGAAGGCGCACGCTCGGTTGCGGAATCTGCTACGCCGGCTTCACCGCGCAGAGGGGCCAGACGGGCAACGTCCTCGGCCCCCTGGCGAGACGGAGCGCTACAACACCTTGCCCTTTTCCTGCCCTTCTCGCGCACCGGATGCCTGCAACCGAGCACCACACCACCGCGCCGGCCGCGTCGGCCTCCGCCGGCCCCGCTCCGCCGGTCGCTGTCGATGGCGTCACATGAGGCCCAGCGCGCTCAAGGCCGGCATCACGCTCGTGGGAGTGCACTCTTCGGTGAGGTAGCCCGGCGCATGTGAATCGCGCGATGGCGTGGCTGCGGGCCGGCGATTTCGTCCGCGGGTTCGCGGAGTACACATGGCGCCACCGGCCTTCTGGCACGTTGGCTCCTTCTTCCGTGATGCCGGCTTGGGATGGCTCGCCTCTGGCCGGCCGGACCATCCTGATCCGGACCGAACATGGCTTCGGCGACATCCTGCAATTCATCCGGTTCGCGCCGCTGGTGAAAGAGTTGGGGGGCACGGTGCTGGTGAAGTGCCCGCCGGCACTGACGCACTGGCTGGCACGGTGCACGGGAATCGATACTCTGATAGCGTGGGGCACTCCCGCGCCACCCGCCGATGTGGAAGCCTGGCTTCTGGATCTGCCCGCGATTCTGGACCCCACGCCCGACTGCGTGCCTGCTCAGATTCCCTACGTCTTTCCGGACCGGCGACTGGTTGGGCGTGCGGTGGCCAAACAGGAAACTGGCCCGGGGCGGCCGGGGAATCAAGCCGCTCGGCGGCACCGAACTCGGCAAAACGCAGCGGCGTCGGTCGCACCGGCCGCGAATTGTGCAGTAAGAACCGAAAAAGGACGTCAGAAGAGGTCCGTAAGTTGTTGAAAATGGAGCGGGAGACGGGACTCGAACCCGCGACGTCCAGCTTGGGAAGCTGGCACTTTCGAGAGGCTTAGGACCGACGTTGGGCCGTAATCGCCGGTTGGAGGTTGTCCGGACTTTTGATTAGGCATTCTCCTCTGGTCCCCAAGTTTTGCGGCTGTCGTACTGTGAGGAAATCACCAGCTACAAAATTGACTACAGCGCAATTTGGACCCTGTAGACGATGCCGGCGTAACATATTGAATTCAAAGCGGTTCCGAGCTATGCAGTGTTGGACGTATTCATGTCTTGGGCACATTGGATCTCCGGTTTATACCCTACGAAATTGGCCCTTGTTTTCAACAACTTGCAAAACTGCCTATTGAGACTTGTTGAACCGTGAGGACGCCATCGCTACAGTTTTGACTACAGTTTCGGCCGCCGGCTCAAAAAAGGTCCGTCAACATTGGCTTTCAGAATGGGCGACCCCCTGCTTTTGCGGCAGGTGGTCGGGCCCTGGTAGAACGGGTCGGTAAACGGGCGGACCTCTGACATTCCGCCACAGTGGCGGGATGACAGAGGTCCGCTCAGTAGAACGTGTACATGCTTCAGAGCGATACGAATCGCGGGCTGGCTCCCCGCACAACGAGGGAATGTTCACCGAACTGCGCGCACTTTTGCGGGAAATCCGTACGGAGATGTGCGCCGCGGCTCTCCTGGCGGGTGATGGCACGCTCGGCAATCAGCGTCACGACCTGATACACGTTGCGCAGCTCATAATGAGGTGGACCGCCAAGGGAGTTGGAAAGCAGCCATCGCTGGGCCGATTGCAGTCCGTCGCCCGAAGCGCACGATGCCGCAGTGTTTCCCATGCCAGCGCGCGGATCTCCTCCAGCGTGGCACCGGGAGATTTTCACTCAGTTCGGCCCGTGCCACTGCCCGTAGCAGCCCTCGCACTTCCCGTGCGAAAATGGCAGCAGAGTCGCATGCGCTGGCGTTGCCTCGTATTGCTTATAGCCGTTACCGCCGTGGTTTTGGAGCTTCGCCCCGCCCCTGCCGGCGAGGCTATTGACCCGATCCGGTTCGAAGATATAGCCGAACGGGCAGGTCTCCGCTTCGCCGTCCGGAACTCGGCCACGGGGCAGAACCACCAGATTGAGACCATGATCGCGGGAGTTGCCGTGTTCGACTACAATAACGACGGCAAGCCGGACATCTACTTCGTCAACGGTGCGCGGATTCCCGAACTTACCAAAACCGGACCCGAATTCTACAACCGACTGTATCGCAACAATGGTGATGGCACATTCACTGACGTCACCGCTCAGGCGGGCGTGGCCGGGGAAGGCTACGGCATGGGGGTTGCGGCCGGGGATTTCGACAACGACGGCTTTGTCGATCTGTTCCTACCCGGCGTCAATCGCAATATCCTATACCACAATCGGGGCGACGGCACGTTCGAGGACGTGACCAAAGCCGCTGGCTTAGAAGGGATCGATCCGAAGCGTGGCAAGATGTGGTCCATTGCTGCGGGCTGGTTCGACTACGACAACGACGGCCGCCTGGACCTATTCGTAGTCAATTACTGTGCTTGGAAGCCGCAGACGGAGCCCTTCTGCGGGGACCTGAAGGCCGGGTATAGGACCTATTGCCACCCCGAGTTTTACGACGGACTGCCGAATACGCTCTACCGCAACAACGGCGACGGGACCTTCACCGATGTCTCGGTACCATCTGGCATCGCAACCCACATTGGCAAGGGCATGGGAGTGGCATTCGCCGATTACGATCAGGACGGCTACCTGGATGTGTTTGTGGCCAACGATACGGAGCCCAACTTCCTGTTCCGCAATGACGGCCGGGGTAAATTTGAAGAGATCGCGTTGAGAGCGGGAGTCGCCTACAATGATGCCGGCGCTACGATCTCGTCCATGGGCGCCGATTTCCGCGATTACGACAACGACGGACGCGACGATCTCCTGATCTTTGCGCTGGCCAATGAGACATTCCCACTGTTCCGCAATTTGGGCAAGGGTTTTTTTCTCGACGTCACTGGCCCGAGCCTTATGGGCAAGATCACCCACACCGCGAGCGGTTGGAGCGGCGGAATGTTCGACCTCAACAACGACGGCTACAAAGACATACTGGTGGCTGGCGGGAATGTGCAGGACAACTCGGAGCTTTTCTCGAACCTGAAATCGAAGCAGAGCAACGTGGTGCTCGCGAACCTGGCAAACGGAAGGTTCGTCGATTACACGGCGCAGGCCGGCGACGCGTTGCGTGAGGAGGCGCTCCACCGCGGCGTGGCGTTTGGCGATTTTGACGGCGACGGGCGGGTGGATGCTGTGGTAACGCGGTTGAACGACCGGCCGGAACTGCTGCACAACATCTCGCCCGCACTAAACCACTGGCTTGCGTTCCGGCTGAAGGGCCGGCGCAGCAACCGTGACGGGATCGGAGCCCGCATCCACGTGGTAGCGGCATCCGGGTTGGAGCAGTGGAATCATGTCACCACCTCTGTCGGTTTCGCCTGCTCCAGCGACAAGACAGTATTTTTCGGCTTGGGCAAGGATAGGGCGGCGAAGCGTGTCGAGATACAGTGGCCCAGCGGAGCGCTGCAACAGCTTCGCGACGTGGCTGCGGACCGGTACGTCACCGTGGAGGAACCTGCGGTTCCTTGATCCGTTGCCTTCACCGCTGGATTGGGGGAAGCTGCCGGCCTAACTGCGTCTGCCGTTCCCCGTCCGCGACTCGGCCCAAACGGAAATACACCCTCCCGAGAAGAAAGTGCGCCGCCGTGTATTTTGGGTCCAACCTCACGGCTTCATTCAGGCGAGCGGCAGCCTCCTCCAGCCGGCCGAACTGAACCAGGACTCTCGCCATTTCGAAATTCGCCCGGGCGGAATCGGGCCGGGCTTTGACGGCCTCCGTCAGCGCGCGCAGTGCTTCCTCCAGCCGCCCCTGGCGGAACAGAAATGCCCCCCACTCGACGCGCGGATCGAGGTCCGGGGGGGATTTACCGTCGTCATATCTGATGGCCTCGCGCAACTCCCGCTCGGCTGCTTCATCATTTTGCCCAAGGGCCTCCAAGGCGCGGCCCAGCGCGGCATGCACACGCCCACCCGGGCCGACGGATTTGAGGGCTTTGTGAAAGGCGTCGATGGCGTCCTTGTACCGGCTCAGGTTGTAAGTTGCGAGCCCAAGATAGTAGCAGGCGTCCTCGTCTCGCGGAGCCATCTCACACGCTTTACGGAACGGACCCTCAGCCAGCCTGAAGTTACTTTGCGCAGCGTAGGCCATTCCCAGGCCCTTCCACGCGCGCGCGTCAGCGGGCGCGAGACGTGTGGCCACCTCGAACTCCGCGACGGCCTCATTCAGCCTTCCGTTCTGGAAATGTGCTACGCCTTTCTGGTAATGCTCGTCCGCGGGGTTCTCTGGCGGCGACGCCGCGGCCAGGAAGAAGAGGAGTGCGGTCAGCATTGGTGGATTCCGTTTGCAGCGCTGCTTGCGAGATCAAGATTTTCGACCCAGCGCACCGGCCGGCCGCCGAAATCCGCCATTTCTCGATCCTATCATTTTGGGGACCTGCAACTGAGCGCCGTGCAAGCGCCCGCGGTACATTCCGGCTTACAGCCGGGCCATTATCCCACGCACCAGGTTGACGGCCGCGCTGGCGTTTTCGGTGTAGCCGTCCGCACCGATCTGCTCGGCATACTGCTTAGTTACGGGCGCGCCACCGACGATAACTTTCACCTTGTCGCGGACGCCGGCCAGTTTTAGCGCCTCAATGGTGCTCTTCATCGCCGGCATCGTGACGGTCAACAGCGCCGAGAGCGCCACCACATCCGTCTTGCGCGACTTGACCGCATCGACGAACTTTTCTGGCGAAACATCTGCGCCGAGGTCCAGCACCTCAAAACCGCCGCCTTCCAGCATCGAGGCGACCAGGTTCTTTCCGATGTCATGTAGGTCGCCTCTCACCGTGCCGATAATGACGCGGCCGGCCGGCTCGGCTCCGCTGGCGGCCAGCAGCGGCCGCAGCAACTCCAGCGCGCCTTTCATGGCACGCGCGGCCAGCAGCAGTTCCGGCACGAAGTACTCCTCGCTTTCGAATCGCCGACCGACCTCATCCATTGCCGGAACCATATACTTGCTCACCAGATCGATCGGGGCCACGCCTTCCGCGATGGCCACATTGGTGATGGCAACCGCAGTCTTACTGTCGCCGATCAAAATGGAGTCGTACAGTTGTTGAAGATCCGCCATAAATATCTCCTATCGCTACATCCGGTATGAGTTGGCCTCTTCGTACATGGCCACCGCGTTCTCGACCGACACATCATCCATCAGGTAGTGCGACGTGGTGAAGATGTAGCGCCCGTTCTGACCCAGGATGTCGATCAGCCGCCGGACCTCGCGCCGTACGTCCTCGGGACTGCCGCGGGGTAAGACAACCTGGGTATCCATACCGCCATAGAACGTGATGTGTTGGCCGAATTCCCGTTTGAGTTCCGTGGGATCCATGCCTTTGCACGTTGTTTGCACGTTCTCCAGAATGTCGAGCCCGACATCGATCAGGTCGCCGATAACGGCGCGCACCGAACCGCAGGAATGAAGCGCCGCCTTCATCCCGTTCTCATGAGCGATCGCAAATAAGCGCTTCCAGATGGGCAGAAACCACTTGCGCCACAGAGCGGGCCTCATCAGCAATCCTTGCTGGCTGGCAAAGTCATCGCCCCAGGCAAGGATGTCGAAGTGCCCACGGCCGGCTGACGCGAAACGGCGGTAGTAGCCTTCCCAAAACTCGCCGATGTGAGCGACCGTGGCCTCCATCAGGTCGGGCCGCTCGGCGATCCGCAGGAGTCCGGTCTCGATGCCGAACATATCCATCGACTTGGCGGAAATCGGGCTCCAGCCGCCGGCCAGACGCGCATAATCGCTATTGCGCTCACTCCACTCCGCGACCGGAATGTAGGTTCCTGGCGGGTCCATAATCCAGCCGACCCTCCCATAATCAAACCAGTCCGGGTCTGGCCAGGCATAGGCATCGATTTCAGCGACGGTTTCCGCACCCATCAACGGACGCGGGAGCCCATCGTAGTAGGTCGCGGCAGACTCGCCCCAGGTTCCCCAGATGTCCTTTACCATCTTGGTGGCCGGATAAACGGGCACGTGGGACGAGCTTTCCTCAAGCTCCGGACCGATGTACCGCGGCCTGGTCCATCGGATGGACGCCTGAAAAATCTTCAGCAGTGCTTCATTGTCCTGTTCGGCGATCCCGAAGTGCCGGGAAAGCCTCGTTCGCAGCTCCGGATGAACTCCGTTTTCGAATACGTCGGTCGGAACGGGGAAGATCGATTCGCCGTTCATCGCCGCCATCACACGCTCTCTTGGCGTCATGCCCTATC
This sequence comes from Bryobacteraceae bacterium, assembly GCA_035638575.1. Classification (GTDB taxonomy): domain Bacteria; phylum Acidobacteriota; class Terriglobia; order Bryobacterales; family Bryobacteraceae; genus DASQZT01. Next base: position 79,285 of record DASQZT010000151.1, on the reverse strand, counting down.
CTCTTCTTTCTGGTTCCGATCCAGTGCCCGTCATTGCTGCTTTGCATCGGCATAGCGCTTCACGACTGTTTCCATGGCCGCCACGGCCCCGATGTAATCGGCCCACCGTAGCGCCTGAAAGGCTTTTGAGCGTTCCGCCGCCGCCGCCATCAACTGCTTTCGGTCGTCGGCGCTCATGCGGCCCTGCCCGCCCATCAAGCGTATCATCTCTTGCCCCAGCTTCAGTTCCTTATCCATCGCCTCTCCGACACCCTCGGGCCAGCGCGGCAGCCGCTGTTCTGCCACCGGCATCCGAGGAAAGGCTTTGTGCGGCTCCTTTTGGTACCAGAATGCGGTGGATGTGTAATCGTTCTCGAAGTTGTTGGCGTGGCCGTGCTCGACCGTGACGCGGATCGATTTCTGAAAACGCACGGGATCGTTCAGGTAGAACTTGTACATCTGGTTCTTGCCGCTGAAATTCCCGTTGCGGTTCTCGATTAGATAAAACCCGGTATAGGGACCCCAGAATTCTTTGTCCGGACAGCACCCGGAGTTGAAAATCTCCTCATGACCTGTTCCGGCATACGTGGGAGGGACGGTCGCGCCGTCCACAAATATCATGTCGTCTCCCTCCCCGTACCATCCGCCGATGACGTTGTCCACGGTAAGGAACAGTCCGACATAACTCCCCTGGCCTTCCGCATCCAGGATGAGGATATTGTTCTCACCAGTGGTGTTCTTGACCGCCGCGCTGCCGGCCGTCGTGTTCTTGGGGACGCCTGGCGGTACCGGGGCCGCGATCACGTGCCGCCACTGCGCGTGGAACCGGCCGGAATCGGGCGGCAGCACACCAGAAGGATACTGCTCGTAGTCGATGTGATACCAGAGGCGGAAGCCCGCTACCTGGCCATCATTCTCGAGCGTGATGCGCGCCCCCTTTTGAAAAGGCATGGGGAAGTAGTTGACCAGGCCGTCGAAGTCCCGTCCGCTCATACCCGGGTTAATGTCGACGACCATGGAGTGGAAATACCGCAGCGTGCCCAGTCCCGAGCCGAAGAAGTCTCCGAGCGGAACCTCGACCGACGGATCCTTCTCGCCATCCCAATACATCCGCAGCACGAGCTTTCGATAGCGCATTCGATCGGCCGCAAGTGGCGCAACGTAGAAGCGCCGGATCGCACCAGTGCCCGGAATCTCGGCCAGAGTCTTAATCTCGCCGGGTGAGATGACAATCCAGTCAGAGTTGCCGCCAGTAGGGTCCGCGGACGAGATCCGGGCGGTCTTGCTGTTCTTGAGCTGATACAGGTTATCGAGCAACCCGTCCGGCCGGACGGGCATTGGCTGCGCTTCGTTCGGCTGCGCTTCGGCTGATCGCGATTTCGGTTGTGCGGTCGCTGGCGCGCCGGAAAGAAATGCGAACGAAAAGCATACAATGGCCAGCCAGCATCTGCGCGGTGCCATCCACCGCATTAGTCGGTGTTCACGCTGTGTCATTGGTCCTTGTCTCCAAATTGCAATCCCTGTATTCAGGCAGGTGCGGCTCACGAGCCATTATATGCCAGCGCTACTCCGGTGACTCCCGCAACGTACAGCGCCAAGCTGATCGCGATTAGGACCTTCGCGCGCGAGTCGCCATGCGCGAATTCCCGCCAGAGAAAGATTCCCCACAGCGCCCCCACCATATTGGCGCCGCTGCCGATACCCCAGCTTATCGCCATGCCGACCGTTTTCGCCGACAGGAAATTGAACATAGTCCCGAAGCTCCAAACGAATCCGGCCAGAAGTCCAAGCACGTGCCAGGATCTCTTGCCGTGCCAGTAACCGTTCCATCTGCCGATTTCTCCCACTAGGGGATGTGCAAGAAGAAGCGGCACGGCCACCAGCGTTGCCGCCAGTGCCCCGATCATGAAGTAGATCGAAACCGTATAGGAGTCCAGCGCATGGACGCCGGTAATTGCGCGGCCGACGCAGGGAGGGAAAATGCCCACCATGATACCGGCCAGGAGAGCCAACTTGATACCCTTTGGCTTGTCGGTCTCCACTGGGTTGCCGAGCCGGCCATATGCTCGCGCGTTGGCGAAACCGGCAAGCAGGAGGACCACCACGCTTGCGGACAAATAGAGCGGATTTCCGATCGGCTGCGTCCAATAGGCAATGCCTACGCCCAGGACCATGGCCGGGATGGAAGTAACAGGAAAAGCGACTGCTAGGCCGGCAATCATGATGCTGTTCACCATCAGCACGTTGCCCAAGCTCCAGAGAAACCCACCCGACATGGCGAAAAACGCTTCCAGCGGGGCCGCTCTTACCAACCGAACCAGAAAGGCCGATCCGGGAAGCAGTGAGGCTGTCGAACCGAACGTTGCCCCGATCGCCAGGCCCGTGATGAGAAAACCGAACGCGTAATCCAGGTAGAAGTATTCCAGCCGCCATTTCGGCATGGCTTTGAGGAAATTGGGCCACGATCCCCAGCAGAACATGCTGAAGATCACGAAACTCAGCGCGGCAGCATACGTATGTGGAGTGTACGTGGGGGCTCCATTCCGTGCAGACCATCCCGGCTGGCGGGACAGCCCGAACTTTCACATTTTGCAGACCACATGCGTCCCGGCGCGGATTAGAAGATGAGCCGCAACGCAAACTGCATGTTGCGCGGATAATTATACTGTACCTTTGTGACCTGTCCAAACAGCGCGTCCGTTAAAGTCGTATCAGGAGCGCTGTACTGCGGTGTGTTGAACGCGTTAAAAGCCTCCGCGCGCAACTGGAAGGAGATACGGTCGTTTACCGGGATCTCCTTGAACAGCGACATATTCCAGATGGCCCGAGTCGGGGCTCGGACTTGGTCCCAAAGCGTGGAGTACCTGGTGATCTCGTTGTAGTTCGCCTGGCGCCACACGACCGGCGAGCTGGTCGAGGGACACTGAAAGAGGGATCCGCTGAGCAATTGGGTACAGGTGTTGAAATACAGGCCGTTAGTCGGGCTCGGACTCAGAGGGTTGCTGACTGCGATTCCCGGCATGGCGAGCGGATACCCGACCATCTTGTCGATGGTAATGTTGTAACGCCACTCGCCGAGCACCCGGTCCAGCGTTCTGCCCCAGGAGTTGCCCAGAAGCCTGCCCCTGCCAAACGGAATGTCCCAAAATCCAGCCAGGCTGACCTGTTGTGGGACGTCCTGCGAGTCTATCTGTCTCAGCGGGGCCGTGTCCCAGGTTGTCCGATACGATAACGCCGACATCTTCTTGGAGTACGTGTACGCTAGTGTGACCAGCACGCCATGGCTCATGCGCTTGTTCCATCGGCTCTCCAGCGAGTTGTAACTGACCGAGCCGACGGGGTTTCCAAGTTCACTGACCGTGGTGAATTGTGGGTACGGCGTCATCAGCGTAGCGTTGGTGACGGTCGGGTTGTTGTAGGTCGTCCCGACCAGTTGCGGCGCGCCGTAGTACGGATTCGCAACTGCCTGGTTAAAATAGTTGGCATTGCCGAGCGCCGCGAGCTGCTGAGCGAGCGGCACAATGTTGAGAGAGCGGGTGACGGGGTATTTCCGCGTACGGCTACCAACGTAAGAAACTTCTAACACTGAAGCCCATGGCAGTTCCCTTTGGACTCCCAAATTGAACAGGTGGATGCGCGGGACGACGTAACCCGGATTGACGAAGCTCACAGCCCTCCCAACGTAGGTCAACAGTCCGGCCGAGTTTCGGGTAGGCGGCAGGAAGCCGTTCGGATAGGGGTCGGCAAAGGTTCCCGTTCCCGGCAGGTTGGGGATGTACGACTGCAGGCCGGAGCCCAGGGTTGCCACGAACGGCGTGCTGGAGCTGTATCCGCTCTGGTCGATGGCGGGCCCCCCCAGTCCACCAAACTGGTTGTTCGGCAGCATACTCAAGCCGTAACCGGCGCGGATCACCGTCTTCCGGAGAACGTTGTAGGCTAAGCCCAAGCGCGGCTGGAAGTCACGGTAGTGGGTGTCATACCGCGTGCGGTGGTTGTTGTCGGTGAAGACCAGGCCGCCCTCGACCGGCACGCCGTTCAAAGTGGAGGCCCCAGTCGGATCAAAGGTCTGCACCGCGCGGTTGAGTTGCTCGACCGGCGGGGTCTGGATGTCCCACCGCAGACCGAAGTTCAGCGTCAGCTTATCGCTCACCCTGAAGTCGTCCTGGATGTAGGAGCTATAGGTGTGGGTGTAGGCAATCAAGGAATCGTACGTGTTCGCGCTTCCACTGCTCGGATAGCCCAACATGAACGAGGCGAAGCCATAGCCGGAAGTGGGCGCGGTCAACTGAGCATTCTGTTGCGTGTAGCCTCCGGTGAAGGCGAAGCTGCCCAGGAAGGCACCGCGCGACTCGTTGGGATAGCGGTTTTCGATCGCCCGGCCTCCCATCTTCAGCGTGTTCCGGCCGAGGGCTTTGGAAACATCCAAGCCGGCGCTGTAAAGGTTTTGCGCACGGTACGTCCAAGCGGCGGTGCCCATCGTGGCCATGCCGCTGACGGCAATTTGGGGGAAATGGGCTCCGTACGGACTGTAAGGTCCAGTGAACCCCAGCGTCGATCCGTCGAAGTCTAAAGCGGCATCGTTATGGCTGCTGTACTCATGCCAGCGGTCCCAAGTGAGACGGGCGTCGACCATCGTAGTGGAGTTCACCGACCAGGTGTGATCGAGCACCGCTCCCTCATGGACCCGGATATCCGGCCAAGTGGCGGTATTAGCCGGACTCCCGCCGGCGAACCCGCTCCTACTACCCTTCTGATAGCCCCAATTTTGTGACATCGTGAAGTTCGTGCGATGCTTCTGGTTCCAATCGTAATCCGACTTGATGTGCCACGCGTCGTTCGCCAACTTCCCGGGCGCGACCATCACATAGTTATTGGTGTGGGTAAACGCAACCCCGGCCGTGTCCGGCACCGGCCAGAATGGCGAAAGATTCGTCGCGATCTGGCTGATGCGGCTCGCCGGCAGTATGTTGCCGGGGAACGGATTGCGCACGTAGCTTCCGCTCACGACATTGGTGGTGAGAGGATCGTAGATCTGGACCTGCTGGCCGGCGCCGTTGAAGGTTTGGGAGAAATCTCCAGCCCGTTGGAGTATCGACGGAACACTGATTACGTTCGACCACGGGGAGCGCTCGCGGTACCCGTCATAACCGCCGCTGAAGAACCACTTGTTCTTGATGAAGGGTCCGCTGACCAGTGCTGAAAAACTGTTCCATTGATGTTGGGCCGCTGGAGTCCCGACCGCCCGCAGTTGCGTCTGCAAGCCCTCGAAGTGATTATTTCGTACGAACTCGCTCAAGACGCCGTGAAACTTATTAGTCCCCGACTTCATTACCACGTTGGTCACGCCGCCGCCGCTCAGGCCCATGGATGCGTCGCTGGTGGGCGTCTGAACTTTCTGTTCTTCGATGGCATCTTCCATCGGGATCCAAGTGACTCCGCCTTCGATCCCCATCGGCGACCCGTCGATGAGGAAGGCGTTCGAGTTGTTAACGCCGCCGTGCATCGTGAACGCACCCGCGTACGGGCCGCTCTCCCACTGCCGGGTACCATTCCATCCCGCGTTCGGTCCAACCTGCGGTGTGAAAACCACACCCGCAGCCAGAACCAGCGAGGTGAGGAAGTTCCGGCCGTTCAGGGGCAACGCCATCACCGCAACGTTATTTAAGAGTTGGCCAGTTACCGACTCGTTCGTTTCCATCCCGGTCAGGGCAGCCGTAACTGTTACAGATTCGGCGACTGACCCAATCTCGAGGCGGATGTCCGCCACGGCCTTTTCCGCAACAGCCAGTTGGATCCCAGTGCGGCTGTATTTGTGGAAGCCTGTTGCTTCCGCGCTCAACTCATATGGGCCGTCCGGAAGCTGCGGAAAGTAGTATCCTCCGGCAGTGGTCGTAGTTGATGTCACGGTGAAGTTGGTGCTCGTGTTCCGTAACGATATCGTGGCGCCGACAACCGGCGCACCGGACGGGTCGGTTACGGTCCCCGACAGCGTGGCACGGATTTCCTGTCCGCTGGCGGACGCGGCCAAGCAAATTGCAAACACCGCAAGACGTACGGTCTTCATTGTGAGTCTCCTTCAGTTGACATGACGTGGTGCCCAGCTCCGTCCAGTCAGGGGAATCGCATAGAACTCACGGCATGCACATGCTGCTACCACGGCCCACGCTCTTCCTCTTTTAGGTGTTCTACATTGCAGAACACATTTCTCGATATGTGGATCAATCCTTTACGTATCACGTATCTCACAGCTTGTCAAGCAACAATTTCCCGTTCCCCCGACGGCATATCGTGATGTGAACCAACTTCCTCGTGTAGTGAATGTTTTCCTTTCCCCGTTTACAAGTGCAGAGCTGGATTCTCTTTTTGCGGTGTTTTGACTTTGGGCATAACAGGTGCGACTGAAGAGAATTCTGGAAAATCGATCCTGAATAATCCTGAATCGGGACAGGCGAGCCGGCCTATTGTACGGTGGGCGCCGCGCCAACTCCTGCATTGAGAAGCTTCCGAAACAGTTGTGTGATGGAGCAGAAGATTGCGTGGTGCCTGGACATGTTACGTATGGACATGTTACATAATTGACTGAGAAGATCGATCTAAGGAGAACGCGAATGCAGAAGAACACGTCTAGATCGCTGGCCATCGGTCTCAGCATCGTCAGCGCCATGGCTCGCCTCGTGCCACACGCGCCTAATTTCACGCCGGTGGGTGGACTCAGCCTCTTCGGCGGTGCGCGCCTGCGCGGATGGCAGGCCTACCTCTTGCCGCTGCTGCTGATGGCGGCCACCGACCCGCTCGTCGGCGGCTACTCCTTCTTCACGCCCTTCGTCTACGCATCCTTCCTGCTGAACGCCTGGATCGGAAGCCGGTTGCTGCGCGCCAGCGCTGATCCGTTTCGTATCGGCGGGGCCGCGGCTATTGGAAGCTTCCAATTCTTCCTCATCACCAACTTTGGTGTATGGCTCCACTTCCCCACCACTTATAGCCACACGCTGGGCGGTCTCGTGGCTTGCTATGTGGCTGCCATTCCTTTTTACGGCCGCACCCTGGCCGCGGACCTTCTGTACTCCGCCGCCCTGTTCGGCCTCCACGCTTGGCTCAGCCGCAGAGTCGCCCGCGGCGAACGCATCGCAGCCCAGACGGCCTGAAGTGTAGGCTCTCCTTGCCTGGAGTTCCGGCGAGGAAAGTGCCGGGGTGCTCTAGGTCCTTCGCACCCATCAAGGAGGCGAAGTATGCCAAGCTGGTGATGGGCAGCCGCGTTTTGACCGTTCAATCTAGCGACATACTTGCGCGCGCCCCAGCCGGATGGCCCGGCGCAGGTGTTCCAATGCCCCGCGGCGGCAGAGATTCAGATCCAGCTTTTCGTCGCCTGCGGTGAATGCGGACGTACGCATTCCGGGACGGAAAAGCCTCCCGCACCTGCTGCATGAACTCGACCGGATGGCCGTGAGCTACGTCAGCCTGCTTGGAATAGGGCCAGAACCGGTCGTAGATTACCACCCGGTCATCTTGACGTTCACAGTAAGTGTATGCGTCCTATTTGGCCGCCGGCCTGAGCAAGCCCTGCACGTCGAGCCAGTCGCGAAAACGATCGATCCAGGTGTCCACTGGCAGGTTGTGCTTTGTTAACCCGAAGCCATGGCCGCCTTTCGAATAGATGTGCAATTCGGCTGGTTTGTTAGCCGCCTTCCAGTCGGTATACAGTTTGGCGCTGGAACCCGACATCAGGCGATCATCGTCAGCGACGCAGATAAAGAGCGGAGGCGCATCGTCCGGAACCGCGGCGCCGTTCGTGCTGCCGCCGTAGATTGGCGCCGCAAAGTCCGGGCGGGCTTCCGCGTCATGGTTCATGACAACTCCCATGGTCGCGATCGCGCCGGCCGAAAAGCCCATCAGGCCAACCCGGTCCGGCTTGATTCCCCACTCGGCGGCATGCTGGCGCACCACTTTCATCGCCTGCCGGGCATCCGCAACCGCCATTGCCTGTATGTTCAGTCCACTGTCATCACCGGCCCCGGGGGCTCCGGCAGCAGCGGCAACAGGGCTTGTCCCGGGCGCGCCGGAGGATTCGCGTGCGGGCGTTGCGCGGCTGAGGCGACTGAGCATTGCGCTCACTATCCGCTCGAATTCCGCCGGATCCGCCGGCGTCTCGCCAAGGCGGTACTTGAGCACGAACGCGGCTACGCCCAACGCTTTGAGGTATTCTGCCACGAACACACCCTCGCTGTCCCACGAGAGAAAACGAAACCCGCCGCCGGGAGCGATCAACACAGCGGTGCCGTTCGCCTTCGATTTGTCGGGCAAGAAGGCTGTAAGGGTAGGTGTGACAACGTTGCGTACCATCTTCTCGCTCGTCCGTGGATTGGGATACCCGACTTCCTTTTGGGTCCAGCCCTCGGACCCCGGCGCCACACCGGGCCATACCGGGATGATACGCTGCTGGGCGGAGCCCACCGTTGCCATACCGGACAAAACCAGCAGGATACGAAAAGTAGACATTTTATATTTGAATCCTCCATTCTGGCCGCTGCATTTGAACCATCGATGCTTCACAGTGAAATCTGCGTCCGGCGTGCTTGAGCTGATGCGAAAGTGACCTATCTGGCAGCGGCCCCCTGGGCTGCTTGCCTCTCTACGGCTTGCTGGCGCATGCTCGGCCACTGGTCCGTAGGAATCACACCGCGCTCCTCGGGCGGCCGCATGACGAAAAAGTCCATGCCGCCCGGGCGAGCGTACCAGAAAGCCGTGCTCGAATAATCGTTGGTAAAGTCGTTTGCCGAGCCGTGCTCAAAAGTTACCCGGAGGTGCTTCTGGAACGGCATGGAGTCGGCAAGGTGGAAAACAAATACAGCGTTGCCGCCGTAGCAGTTCCTGGGCGACTCGATGCCGGGATCAAGAACGCCGGAGATAGCGGCGAAGTTCGGCTCCCTGGCTTTCGGGTCGGCGCCCACAGCCATGATGTACTCGTGAAAATTCCAGCCGTCGTTGAAATATTCCTCGGTACCGGTGCCGTGCAGGCTGGGCGGCCACACTTCATCGTCTACGAAAATCATGGGATCACCCTCGCCCCACCACCGAAGTTGGCGGTTGAAGACGTTGAAGTTCATGCCGACATAGCGGCCCTGCCCGCGCACATCCAGAACCGGATAATTGTACTCGCCCGTCGTGTTCTTGCCCCCCGTGTTCACAGCCACAACTTCCTCGCGCCGCCACTTGGCGTGAAAATGCCCGACATTTTCCGCCATGCCCTGGGTTTTGTGCCAGACCACCTTTGAGCGAACCGTCAGGGTCTGGGTTGCGCTCTGGTTGACAATGCTGATTTGACCACTCGAGGCGAAGGGCATCGAGAAGTAGGTGTAGAACCCTTCCTCAGTCAGACCCATCAGCAGGCTCTTATAAAGCACCCGGCTGAAGGCATTGCCGAAGAAGTCTCCCAAGGGGCAATCCACGGCATCGGTTTTCTCATCGTCCCAGCGCATGCGCAGCAACGTAGAGCGCAGGAGCGCCGCATCGGGAGGATCGACCTTTAGCTGGACAGCGTCGATGGCGCCGGCGCCGGTGAGGTTCGCCAAACTAGCGGTTTGGCCGGGTGCCACGCGGATGTCCTGGTCCACCGTCAGCCGTGCAAGCCCTGCCGGCCTGAGATCGCGACCGGGGTTGCTCCAGGTTTCGACTACACGCTTCCAGACGGCTTGCTCGTCGCCCGTCAGCGGCAACCGAAGGGAGCGGACGGGAGTTCCCTTGGGAAAGGTCTGGTAGGTGACCTGATAGTAGATACCAACGCCGCCGGTCCTGGCGGAGAACACATCGCCGGGTCTTGCCGGCTCCGGGTCCGTCCGGCGACTGGTTTGGATTTTGATCGACTTGGCGTACGGGATCGGGAAGTAGGCATGGTTCGATCCGCCCATGGGCCCGACGACGGGCCGCAGAAACGGCGCGGTGCCGCCGGAGAAGAACTCGGTGCACGGCATCTCAATGACCGGCTTTGGGTCGCCGTCGATATAGATGCGCAGCACTCCCCCGGGCGTGCCCGCATAGAAGCGGCGAATCACACCCGGACCTTCCAGTTCTGTGATGGTATAGACCCCATCGCTGCTGTATCGCTCCTTCAGAAATCCGTCCTGGTTCCCGCCGGTGCGGTCATAGCTGGAGTCCATCTTGGTCGCAATGAAATCGACTCGGGTGAGCGCGTCCGGATCGATCAGTTCTTTGGCGAAACTGACAAAGTCGCGGACCTGCCCAAAGGCGCAAGCGCTGGAGAGAAGAGGGAACAGTACAAGACTGAATCGTCGCATAAGGTACACCAGACCATAGGCGCGGACCTCTTAGCCAGCCAGCCCACGCCTTTGGCCAAGTTATCACAACTCATACGAATATGATCAGAATATTTCAGACGTCCCTTTCAATCCGGATGCACCTGCCACGTGGATACGGGCTTAATCGCGGTAATCGGCCCCCATGCGCGAGATACTCCCGCCGCCATCCCTGTAGGCGGCTCCCGCTCTCAACACGATCTCTTCAAATTCACCCCGGCCGTCAATGCCGAACAGGAAACTGGGCTCCGTATCGTTGGCCACAAACACCTCCAGGTAGTGTTCCGCAGTCCTTCGTAAAACCCGGAGTGGCATTAGGTCCTGTACCCGGCCTTCCGGTCCCCGCTGAAAGGCTCCGTCTGCGGCTTCCTTCCCCGGTTTCCTTCCGGATCGACCCCCAGCGTCCTCCGGGCACCCTGGGCGGCCCCAATGCTGGCCTCGCAGAGAACCGGAACATTTCTCTTGACAAACTGTGAAACCCGTGATACTAAAGGATTTGGCTGCTTATTGAGAAAAGCGTTCTACAATGTAGGACCAGCGGAGAGAGGAGATGACGTAATCGAAACCGTATCCAGTGACACGCCGCTCCTCCTTGCAACATTTCTGGGCCAACGTCTGCGTCGGCGGTCCGAGGCGCACCGTTTGCTGGTGGCTGCCAGGCAGTCGTTATATGCAGTCTACCGTGGAAGCTCTGGAGCCACGTTGCCTGGTGAGCAGCGCTCAAAACCTAAGTGAGAGTCGAGCCAATGAAGCTGAACGACAGAGTGGCGATCGTCACGGGAGGAGGGTCGGGAATCGGTCGTGCCACGTGCCTCTCTTTCGCCCGCGAGGGCGCCAGAGTTCTGGTAGTCGATATCGTGTCGGAGCGAGCCGAAAAGGTCGTCGACGAAGTCAGAAGACATGGGGGTATCGCCGAGGCCTTGGCGGAAGACGTGTCAACCGAGCCAGGAGCGGAGCGAATTGTCTCTCGGGCCATGGATTCCTGGAACCGGCTCGATATCCTTGTGAACAATGCCGCCTCCTTCTCGCACCACCCTATCGACGAGGCTACGCGTGAAGACTGGGACAAGGTGTGGAGTGTGAACGTTTTAGGAGGGAGCTTTTGTTCAAAGTATGCGGTCCGTGTCATGCAAAAACAGGGCCGCGGTGTGATTGTGAACGTTGCGTCAATCAATGGATTGGTGGCCATGCCCGGCTGGACGACATATAACGCGACGAAGGCGGCCCTTGTGAACATGTCGAAGTCAATGGCGCTGGATTATGCTCCGATGAAGATTCGAGTCAATTGCGTATGCCCCGGAATGGTTCACACCCCGGCGATGGACACGTTGCTCGCCCAGATGGGAGTGTCGGTCGAAGAAGCCGAACGGACATTTCTTGGGCCTCGCTGCATGATGAGGCGCTTCGGAAAGCCGGAAGAGATCGCGCCGGCGATTCTGTTCCTCGCCTCGGACGATTCCTCCTATGTTACAGGAACGACCCTGGTGGTCGACGGTGGGTACACGAGCTGAGACATCGAGAACGCAACGTGGCTCTCATGTCGCCAGAGCGGCGAGCATCACAGGGCGGGACCGCCAGGAGTCCCCATTGCGCTTTTAGGACTCTGGTGATAAGTGTAGGACGGTGGTGATTTCCTTTGATACCTTCACTGCGGCACAACAACGAAAGTGTTCGCCCCAAGGTGGGCCGTTCTAATGACAACAAGTATCCGGTCAAATCGCTTGTAAAGGCCCTCGACATCCTTGCGTTTCTGGGAACATCCGACAGTGGAGCCAGCTTGACCGATATCAGCAGGGCGCTGAAAATCGGCAAGAGCACTATTCACAGGATCTTGGCTACTCTGCGGGAGCGCGACTTTGTCTGGCTGGATCCCGATTCGTCGCGCTATCTGTTGGGCGCTAAATTTCTTCGGTTCGCCGGCGCCTTGAGTCGTCAAAGCACGCTGATTCGGTACGGGGAGGCGGTCATAGCCCAGCTCGCGGATGGTACCGACGAAACATGTAACCTGGGCGTGCTGGACGGAACGGAAGTGGTCTACCTGATCATCAGGGAGTCCAAGAACCCGCTGCGGATGACCGGCCAGGCGGGAAAGAGACTTCCGGCGCACTGCACTGCCCTGGGGAAGGCCTTGCTCTCGTCTCTTGCCGAGGAGGGCCTGACTCGGCTCTACTCAAACAGTCGAGATCTCGTAAGGCCGACCGCTAACTGCATTTCGACTCTCGCAGAGCTGTCGGCGCAACTGGCCAAGGTCCGGAAGTCCGGACTCGCCTTCGACAACGGGGAACTTTATCCCGGCGTGGAGTGCATTGCTGCGCCTGTGCGCGACTACCAGGGCACGATCATCGCTGCTGTGAGTGTCTCCTTTCCGAAGAACCGCATAGGACCCGCAAAGCTGGAGACTTTTAAGTCGATGCTGCTCGCGTGTAGCGATGTTCTGTCGCAACAGTTTGGGTATCAAGCTGTGACTCAAACGGAGGGTCGCGCGTGAATCCATTCGACGGAGCCCGGCACTCGATACGTTTGCGGACGAACTCGCTCAGAGCCAAAATGAGTTCGCAGGAGTTTGTGATTGGTACTTTCCTTGAAATCCCTTCTCCGACTCTGGTCGAATTGCTCGGGTTAGCCGGGTTCGATTTTGTCGTTATCGATCGCGAGCACGGTTGCATCGGCCTTAGGGACACAGAAGAGTTGATTCGTGCCAGCTTGTCCACCGGCATCAGCCCTATGGTCCGTGTTCCAACCTGTGAGCCGGCCGCAATTGCTGCACCTTTGGACATGGGAGCTGCCGGCGTGCATGTTCCCCAGATTTCGTCCGCGGAAATGGCGAGGGCGGCGGTTAGATCCTGCAAGTATCATCCCCTTGGCGAGCGGGGACTCCAACCCTATGTTCGAGCCGCCAGTTACCGGGCCTACGAGACCTCCGAATATCTTGCGGAGGCCAACAAAGACACCTGTGTTGTGGCGCATATCGAGGGACAGGCGGCTGTGGCCGACCTCGATGCTATCCTGCAGGTTGAGGGTCTCGATGTTGCCTTCATCGGACCGTATGATCTTTCTCAGTCGCTAGGCGTGCCTGGCCAGGTGCGTCATTCACGAGTGCGTGAGGCGATTGCCGACTGTATTCGGATGGCCCGTGGTGTCGACAAGCGTGTCGGAACGTATTGTGATGACGTCGAGACGGCACTTGAATACCGGAATTGGGGTGTTTCTTATCTGACGGTGAGTATTGATGCCCACATCTTTCTGTCTTCCGCCCGGTGCATGGTTTCCAAACTGAGAAGTTGACAGCATGCCATTCGCGGGACACAGCGGCGGCGCGACGCTCGGGGTTTGAAGGCGATGACCGGAGCGGCGAAGGAATACGGCGTCCACCGGCCGCCTTCTTTACCCTCGGCTAAGCTGACGACCGCACCCACTGACAACGGCGCCATCCCAGCGATACTCGCCTGGATCACTGCGGCACGGGTGCGGTGCGGTGTTTGCGGAGAACTGCCTCTGATCTGCGGCGACCCAACGTCGTATGGCGCATCTCGGACGAGGCGGAATCGCTGGCGTACCTGTACATCTGGCACGTGCTCTGAGTTTCTGAAAAACGGAATAGGAATATGGCAAATCTCAACAAAGTTTTGAAACCGCTGATCAAGGAACCCGGGGCGGAACCGGCGGGCCGGGACGTCATCGTTACGGTGAAGGGCGGCCTGCACGACATCGGGAAGAACCTCGTGGCCTCAATGCTCGAGGGAGGTGGGTTCGAGGTTATCGACCTCGGGCCCGATGTCGCGCCGGAGAAGTTTATCGCAACCATCCGCGAGCGTGTCCACATTGTGGCTTTGTCGACGTTGCGCACTGTCACCATGCCGTCGATGAAGACGGCCGTCAAAGCGTTGAAGGCCGCCGGGCTGCGCGATCGGGTTAAGATGATCGGCGACGGCGCGCCGGTGACCAAAGAGTACGAAAAGCAGATCGCTGCGGACGGTTACAGCGAGACCGTAATCGGCGCGGTGGCTGGTGCGAGATCCGATGAAGGTGGGCTGGGATGCTAGCAATCTCTAATCCCGACGAACTCATCTACGGCCATTGCCCGCGGCCGGTGCGTTGCGGCTTCGATCTGACCATCGGCGGCGGCCAGGTTTATCCCGAGGTGAACTTCACGCTACCGCTGATGAGCATCGAACGGGGAACTTGGCCTGAGGTAATCCAGCAGTACGAGGAGATGGCGAAGATTATTCTTCGCCGGGCGGTGGCGCTCCGGACGCCGGGCATCGTGCTGGAGTTCGAACTTCTGCCGGCGATGACCGAGACGCCGGGTTGGGGCGCCGAGATCACGGCCTTGCTCCGCCGCCACCTGCGCGAGGCGTACGAATCGCACGGGCTGAAATGCGCCTTGCGCGTGACGCCAACCGACATCCGCGACCAGCGGAAACCACCTCTGTTGCGCACCGGCGAACCTTGGGAGAACTTGCGCCACTCGTTCGAGTTGTGTATCGAAGCGGGAGCCGATATCCTTTCCATCGAATCGATCGGCGGCAAGGAGGTGCACGACCAGGGGTTGATGTACGGCGACGTTCGGGGTATTGTCCTCGCGCTCGGCGTTCTGGCGCCTAGAGACATGGCCTGGTTGTGGGATTGGATCACGGCGATGTGCGCGGGTAAGGCTGTGCCGGGCGGCGACACAGCGTGCGGCTTCGCCAATACGGCGATGCAACTGGCGCATCAGAAGATGCTGCCGGAGGTACTCGCGGCGGTGGTGCGGGCGATGGGCGCGGCCCGGAGCCTGGTGGCGTTCGAGCACGGGGCAGTCGGTCCTTCGAAAGACTGCGCCTACGAGGGTCCTGTGATCAAGGCCATCACTGGCTGTCCGATATCAATGGAAGGTAAGTCGGCAGCCTGCGCCCATTTCAGCCCGGTCGGCAACATTGCAGCAGCGATGTGCGACTTGTGGAGCAACGAGTCGGTGCAGAATGTGCGTCTGCTGTCGGGCAATGCGCCGGAAGCCTGCACGGAGTCGTTGGCTTACGACTGCCGGCTCATGAATACGGCCGCCCAGAACGGTTGTGCGGCAATGTTACGCGACTGGCTGACGCAATCCGACGAGTGGCTGAGCCCGCAGGCTGCGGTGTTGTCTCCCACGGCAGCAGTCGCAATTGCCCGGGCCATCGTAGCCGAGAAGGATGATTACAGGCGCACGGTGGCTGCGGGTCAGGCGGCGCTGGGTGTCCTCAGAGGCGGCGTGGAGGCGGGCTTATTGAAATTGACGGCTATGGAGCGCAAGTGGTTCGACCGTATCGACCGGGAGTTATCTGAGCTCCCCCCTACCGGGGAAAGGCTCCTGGAAGAGTCGATGGCAACTTATGGGAATTTTGTTGATCTCGCCAGCTACGGTCTGGTGTGAAGGCCGCTGTCGAGGCTCCAAGTTATGAGCGGACGGAACGCTCGGCGGCCCGGATCGAGCACCACGCTGTCGAGGTAACAACGATCCGCGCCGCGAGGAGGGCACTATCGGCGCTCCGGTGGAGAAACGGGGTAACCGCGCTCCTCATAATCGAAGCCTCCCAGCTCGAGTCGTGAAAGCTGCGGATCTGCGGGCGAAGCGTAATAAGCGCGTATCTCACGAATCAAGATGCCGGACGGATCAAATACGTACCACTCGTCGCCACGCAGAACCGTTCCGAGTTTGGTCTTGAAGTGCGTCCACTCGATGACCGCGCGATTCGTTTCCGGGTCCACGATAACATGATCCACAGTCCAAAAAGAACCGAAGTTAGCGACGGCCGCTTTCCACTTCGCGGCGATATCGCCGGCGCCTCGAAAAGGACCGCCATACATTCCCGGAGGGAAATAGTGGACGGCGTCGGCAACGAAACATGACCGAATCCCCTCAACGTCGGCCGCGTTACAAGCATCGAAGTAACTGCGGATCGACTGTTCCATTGCTTGCGCCTTTTTCTTTCGTGCCTCATCAGTCATGAGCTGTCTCCAGCACCTACGTAAACCGACAACGAACTGTTCCCATACCCGCAAAGCTGGCCTGGAAAAACTCTCCACCCTGCACCTGAATCGCGTTGGTAACAGCTCCGGACAACACGATGTGCCCTTCTTCGAGAAACTGGCCTCTTAGAGCTAGCGCGTTCGCTAGCCAGGCCACTGCGGCGGCCGGGTGCCCCAGGGTGGCGGCGCCGGCGCCGGTGGCAATAACCGTCCCGTTCCTCTCGAGAACGGCTCCTACGAGCCGCAGGTCTACGGTATCCGCCGGTGTCACCCGATCGCCTAGAACGCACCGGGCGCTGCTCCCATTGTCCGCAACCGTGTCCACGAATTTGATGCGCCAGTTCTCTATACGGCTGTCGATGATTTCGAAACATGGCACCACGCCGGCCGTTGCCAGGAGAACCTGCGTCGCCGTGACTCGAGGCCCGTAAAGCGGCCGTTTCAGAATGAAGCCGATTTCCGCCTCGATGCGCGGTTGTATCAATTCCTTCAAGGGAATTTCAGCCGCGTCAGGCAGCACCATGTCATCGAGGATTTGTCCATAATCCGGCTGGTGAATGTTAAACAGTTGCTGCACGACCGGATTCGTGCAACCGACTTTGTGCCCACAGACCCGTGCGCCCGCTGCAACCCGTCGCTCGATGTACGCAAGCTGGATCGCGTATGCATCCGCTACCGTCATGTCTGGGTAATCCTCGCTGAACGGCCGCCCCATTCGGTACGAGCGCTCATCCGCATACAACCGCTCCCCCAGGGCGGAGAGTTCAAGGGCGGAAAGCGTGAGTTGCTCAATTCCCTTATCGAACATATTTGACATCCCGTCTTTCGTCTGCCGAGATAGACCAACCTGGAAAGCCACCTTTGGCTTGACGGCTGCCCGTATAGGACTTCTCCGCGTCTCGACTCGAGTGCGGGCATCGTAGGAACCTCTGCCCTCTGCCCGCCGATCCCTTGGGTTATCTGTAAGTATACGTGCCCGGACATCCCGTATTACCCGATTGCCAACGCATCGAGAGTTTCTGAAATAGGTTCTTCCCGTTGTAGGCCCCGGTCTGAGCTCGATCCTGCGCCTGTACGACTGGGCAGGCCGGAGTCGAAGTATCGCATCCAGCTACAGTGCCGGCCAGAGCGATTCCCAGACCTTGAATTCAGTGTGAATACCAGAATCCTCTGCACGAACAGTCATTTGGCCCGAGGCAACAGCAATCGTATTCTCGAAGATCCTTCGGCCAACCTCCTCGGTGCTTTCCGTGCGATCGAGGATAGTTCCTGCATTAATGTCTATATCCTCGTTGATTCTCCAAAGAGGACTGTTTGAGCCGATCTTTATGACCGGCCCCAGAGCGCATCCTATGCCTGTACCTCTTCCCGTTGTGAACAGAGCAACTTGTGCGCCGCTCAGGAATAGTGCCGGAGTAGAGATCTGGTCGTAACCCGGTGTATAAAGGACGTAAAGACCCCGGCGATCCCCCAGCCACTCACCGTACTCCAACAGATCCTCCACGATGGAGCTTCCACCTTTGGCTTTCGCTCCGGTCGATTTCAAATAGATATTATAAAGGCCTCCTTTGATGTTGCCCGGCGTGGGATTGTCGCGAAAATCGTCTCCGAACATGTGGACATATTTCTGAAAGCGATTCAGAGACTGCATAAGCTTGCGCCCCACTTCGCGCGTCCGCGCACGGCGCGTCAGGTCGACCATGGCCGGGCCTTGAAGCTCTGAAATCTCCGGCAGGAGCACCGCGGCTCCCGCCTTCACGAACATGTCCGCGGCAACGCCGACTGCCGGGTTCGCTGTTACGCCCGACCATCGGTCCGAGCCTCCGCACTTCGTGCCAACAATCAGGCTCGATATGGGCAGAGCTTGACGCTTGCACTTGTTGGCGTAATCCAGCAGCTGTTCGACAACTTCCAGACCCTTCGTAATCGCTTTCCGGCTGCCGCCGGCCTGCTGTACCGTCATGTTTACAACGCGTTGGTTATAACCCGGAACCTCTCTCTGGAAGATCGGCGCTGAGCATTCAACGCACGTCTTGCCGCAACCGAGATCGAGGTAGATTGCAGCGCCGAGGTTGGGATGCCTTAGCGTGTTTGTGAGAAGGCGGTTTAGAATGTCTACGCCGTGACCGTCCGGCATGCCGCACCCGGACTCTTGAATGACTGCCACCACCCCATCGACATTTGGATACTTCTCCCGTGTGTAAAGCTGGCGCATAGCACGTGCGGCGATCTCGCGCGCCTCGGTGGAAGAGCACATCCCAGAGGCCACGAGCCCGACGAAATTCCGAGTGCCCACGGTTCCATCCTCCCGCAAGAAACCAGCGAAGGTCCGGGCTGAAAGGATGTCATCGATGTCTGTCGGATGGGGATTGTCGCAGTACGCGACCTTGAGCCTCGGCAAACGACGGTCGAGGTTCGTTCCGTCGATTGGCTCTCCAGGTTTGACCGGCCGAGACGCCACGCCAAAGGGATCACCGAGCGAAACGTATGGCTGACCTTCCTGCACGGAACGGATGGCGAAACTCTGGCCACAAAGGACTCGGCCGGTGATCGTTATCAGCTCTCCCCTATAGCTGAGCTTAGTCCCCATTTCCAGGCAGTCCACCGTCACCACGGCCACATTATCCGTTTCCTGCCGGATCACGATGGCGACATCGTCCAGGTTTCTTTGTTCCACAATACAGAATGTCATTCGGAATTCCCCGAAGGTCTCAGTATCGTCGACAAAGGAGCACCAGTCAAGCCCGAGACTCAGCCCGTGTCTCAGCCGGGACCCGGTAGGGCAACTGTTTCGGAAGTTCCTCAAAGCAGGAGTTGGCGCAGTGGAGTGGATTTGAGTGGTGGGGGAGGCAGCGTTCCTGCTGGCCGTTGAGCGACGGGATTCCGAGGGGTATCACTCCATTAGGAAAGCGTCGAGTTGTCAAAGAGCAAACGGAGCGCTGCCAGCCGTCCGCACGGCACCGGGTACGACCAGTGTTGGGGGCCTGCGGGAAACCAGGCATAACCAGAGATCGGTATACAAATCAATGGCGGAGCTAATGCCATAGTCGCCACGGTGCAGATAGCGCAACCTGGACGGCGTTCGATGACCAAGGCCAACAAGATCAACAGCCAGACGATCAGGAGCTGTTGGGTTCGTGATGGCAGATGTGCTTCATTCCATAACGGTTCTTGCCGTGTGGTCGATCGCACGTCGTAGCACACCTCGGCCGGCACCCGGCACCAGTCCAACGCGTGGGATCGCATGGCCGGTGGCCGCAAGGCCGAACGGAGGCTGGGTCGTCTTCCCTGATCCTCCCGGATTGGCTCCGCATCCAGAATGCTTCCGGTCTGTCGGCTTCTGCCGCCGACGGGGCGAGTTTTCTCGTGTGCTTTAGCGTACCGGGCCCGTGTTTCATCAGGTGCACCGCCCGACACAACAGAGGCCCCTCCATTCCGGCGTAGAATGGTGATGAGATGACCCGTCATGGCGAGAACCTTACGAATCCACAGCGCTCAACACGTCTCACAACGCACTGCGGGCCAAGTTGTTGAAAACAGGAGATACGGAAGAGGGCGAATCGTCTGTCCTACTGGCAGGTGGTCGGGGTAAATCCCCGAAGACCGCCCTTCCGACCGCCCTCTGTTGATCCTAAAAGCTTAGGACCGACTGTAGTCAATTTTGTAGCTTTCCAAAGCCTCCAAGTTCAACATGGATCCGCGGGCTTCAACAGGCTCCGAACAACTCCTTTAGCTGCAAGTAGTTGAAAAACAGCTACCTTTGCAGCACTACAACATCCGCCTTGGGCGCAGGGGGTCGGGCGTTCAAATCGCCCCGCCCCGACCATAATCTATTGATTCAACAGCGGTTGATGCCTGTAGCCTCTCGCCTTGACTGTGCCAAAACCGTCGAACACTGTGTCAAAACCCCTTCGGTGCCTGCGGTTTTCCTTCAGGATCTGCCCCGGTTGGTTAGACTCTCCGCGACCACGCGATCCAGTCTTAGCATAAGCCCGTCCCGCCTGGCCGTCACCTAGCGCAGGCCTATGCAATGGGGAGGGTTAACTGAAGAACTGTGGCTCTCGATTTCGCTCGGAAACGGCGCGGGGGCGCGCGCCGGTCTCGACCTCCTGCCCCCGAGGCAGGTGATCGGACAATTAGGAATAGCCCCAACCCTACCGAACAGCTAAGATTCCAAATAAGTTGCTAGTCCCACTGTCCATCGTTCTTGCCGATCCTGACGTCGACTGTGCCAAAACTGTGACAAAGAACCTTCAATCTTGAAGACTGTGCCAGAGCGTTCTGCACTCATCTGCGTTGATAGTTCGGTCTCGTTCTTGGCTAGGCGGGCGCGGCGGAGGAGAAAGCGGCGCGGCGGCCGTCGGGAGCCAGACCGCGCGGCCAGCCCAACAAATGGCAGCGCAAGCCGGCAAACAGGAAGCGGTGAGCGGCGATCCAGCCGGTAGATTCGAGCATGGCCAGGGCGCGGTGGGCGAAGTCGGGCGCGGGAGCCGGTTGCGTCAACGCAGCCAGTGTGGCGCACAACGCTTCGGCTTGCACGCGAAAGCGGCGAATCCAGAACTGGCCGCGCTGATAGGGCATGGCAGGCGGCGCCGATGCGGTGGCGCTCTGCAATGTTTGCCCGCGGAACAAGCCGGGCGATGAGGAACAGTGCGATCACCTTTGTGGATCGCTTGCAGCTCAGAGCTGAACTGAAAGGGAGAGGACGTCATTTGGAACTTGCGCGGAGATTTTGTACCTCCAATCAGCGAAAAGTGAAATCGAAGACAGTGGAAGCAACCGTCCGCGTCGGCGCGCGGGACCGCTCGGAACATATTCGGAATCAAGAGCTATGAAATCGAATGCAGCAGTCGCGAAGATGATCCATGCTGAGCCAACGGATCCCGGTCTGGCTCCGCTGATTCAGGAAGTGTTGGCCCGGTTGGGCGAGAACCCACAGCGCGAGGGCCTATCCGGTACACCGCTGCGGGTCGAGAAGGCGCTCAGCTTCCTCACCAGTGGCTATCGCATGGACATCCGCAAGATTGTCAACGGCGCCCTCTTCGAAGTGAAGTACGACGAGATGGTGGTGGTGAAGGACATCGAGTTTTTTAGCCTGTGCGAGCACCACATGCTGCCGTTTTTCGGCAAAATGCACGTGGCCTACCTGCCCCGAACCAAAGTGATCGGGCTCAGCAAAATCCCGCGGATTGTCGATGCCTTCGCGCGCCGCCTGCAGATCCAGGAGCGCCTGACACAGGAGGTGGCGCAGAGCATCCAGGAAAGCATCGATCCCTTGGGTGTTGGCGTCATCTGCGAAGCTCGCCACTTCTGCATGATGATGCGCGGCGTCGAGAAGCAGCACTCCGGCGCCATGACCAGCGCCATGTTGGGTGCCTTCCGCGACCGCAAATCCACCCGCGACGAATTCCTGGCCTTGGTGAGCCACCGCGCGTCCGGAATTTAGTTCACCGCGAGGCGGGGAACAATGTTTCACAATACCGGGATGCGGCCCGGCAAACCGGTATAAAGTGAAACTCTGGCCGGATCGAACCTGCGGCGGCATTCCGTTATTCGCGATGAGCAGCCGGGCCATTCTGTCTGCGAACCGGTTGTAGAGCCATGACCAATCGCGTCGCTCGCTCGGAAGACTACATGGGTTGGAATCCTGTGAGCGTAAGCATGAGCGGGAGCGACTGGGGAGCTTCACAAATTCGCGAAGGTTTTTCTACCTCCAATCTGCGCAAGACGAAATCCAACCTAGTGGGAGGTTAGCTCCCACCGAGATTGGATCAGAGGAGAATGAAGATGAATCGTTTTTTGAGAACCGGCGCCGGTGTGGCGTCTCTTTTACTGGCTACGGTCGCTTTCGCGGCTTCCCCGGCGCAGGATATCGTGGATACCGCGGTGTCCGCCGGATCCTTCAACACCCTGGTCGCGGCTGTGAAAGCGGCCGGACTGGTTGACACACTGAAGGGCCCCGGCCCATTTACAGTGTTTGCGCCGACCGATGAGGCTTTTGCCAAGCTCCCTGCGGGGACGGTCGAAGATCTGTTGAAGCCGGAAAATAAAGCCAAGCTGGCGGCGATCCTCACCTACCACGTCGTACCGGGTAAGGTGATGGCGAAGGATGTGGTGACGTTGAATAGCGCCAAGACCGTGAACGGAGAGGCGTTGACTGTGAAGACCGAGATGGGGTCGGTGATGGTGAACAACGCGAAAGTTGTTAAAACCGACATCCTGTGCACGAACGGCGTGATTCACGTGATCGACACGGTGGTTCTCCCGCAGTAGCCGCAATCGAGTCTACGACACTAGAGGGGGTGAGCCTCGCGGTTTGCCCCACGTTTTTGAGGAATTATGGCGCAACCACAACTGCAGGATATCTTGCAGGCTCTCGACGGGGCCCGGACGCAATCGGGACAAACACTCGCGGCGTTGTCCGAGGCATCTCCGGTATTGCTGGTATTCTTGCGCCACGCAGGATGCACGTTTTGCCGCGAGGCGATCGGGGACGTGGCACGAGAGCGCGGTGTCATTGAGGCGGCCGGTGTGCGGATCGTGCTGGTTCACATGGGCGATTCCAAGGCCATTGAGAAGCTGACAGAGAGGTATGGCCTCGGCGCCGTGGACCGGATCTGCGATCCCGATCGAAAGCTGTACCAGGCGTTCGGCCTGAAACGCGGCAGGCTCCGGCAACTGTTCGGGCCGAAGGTCCTCTGGCGGGCTTTGCCCGAGGGAGTTTTGTCGCGTCACGGAATCGGGCGCCTCACCGCGGATAGTTTTCAGATGCCCGGCCTCTTTCTCATCGACGAATCGGGCATCGTCCGGCGCTTCCGCCACCGGACTGCGGCCGACAGGCCAGATTACGCCGGCATGTGCGCGGTCCCGCTGAAATCGAGAAGCGGCCTGTGACGCCTTCTCGCCCGCCTGTTTTTCCCGACCAATATGACGCCCTGCTGCTGGTCTCGTTTGGTGGGCCGGAGCGGACGGAAGACGTCATCCCTTTCCTGGAGTATGTGCTGCGCGGAAAAAATGTGCTGCGGGAGCGCATGCTGGAAGTTGCGGAACACTACTACCACTTCGGCGGCAAGAGCCCCATCAACGAACAGAACCGCGATTTGATCGCCGCGCTGGAATGCGAACTCAACGCGCAGGCACCGGCGCTGCCCATCTACTGGGGGAACAGGAACTGGCATCCAATGCTCGCGGATACGCTCGGCCGCATGCGGGCGGACGGCATTCGCCGGGCGCTTGCCTTCGCGACATCGGCCTTCGGATCTTATTCGGGCTGCCGGCAGTATCGGGAGGACTTCGAGCGGGCGAGGACGGAAATCGGGTCCGGCGCGCCGGAGATCCACAAGCTGCGAACTTTTCACGACCACCCGGGCTTCATTCATGCCATGGCCGAGCGCGTGCGGGAAGCCCTGAACCGGATCCCGGACGACCGGCGCGCGGCGGCGCCGCTCCTCTTCACTGCGCACAGCATTCCCATTTCCATGGCCGAAATGAGCCCGTACGTGGCACAACTCCTGGAGTCCTGCGGACTCGTGTCGCAAGCCGTGGGCCGACCGGGCGCGCTGGTGTACCAGAGCCGGAGCGGTCCGCCCATGCAGCCCTGGCTCGAACCCGACGTCTGCGATTCCATCCGCCAGTTGCACGCGGGCGGAGGTCTCAAGGACCTGGTTCTGGCGCCGATCGGATTTCTGTCGGATCACATGGAGGTGGTTTACGACCTGGACACCGAAGCTGCCGCGTTGTGCCGGGAAATCGGGGTCAACCTGTCCCGCGCTGCAACGGTTGGGGTGCATCCGGCTTTCGTTTCCATGATCCGCGAACTGATTCTGGAGCTGACCGAGGGCCGCGAGCGGCGCTGCCTCGGCAGGGCGAGCGCCGGTTGCGATACCTGCGGGCCGGATTGTTGCCCTCCGCCCAAGCGGGCGCCGGTCAAATCCGCGGAGGCACGGTGACCACTAAGGCGCGCGCGCCCGTTTTTCCCCCGCCAAAATAGCTGTGCGGCTCGGAGGAGTCCAAAAGCACGCTATCGCCGGCCCCAAGTTCGTGATCCTCGCCCTGAGAGCGAATGGTCAACGACCCCTCCAGCACAAACAAGAACTCCGATCCTTCGTGGAAGTGCTCGCTGCCCTCTACCGGCGCGCGCTGCGGAAATTCCGCCAGGTAAACCTGGATGCCTTTTCCCTGGGTCGCGAAGGTCAGGCACTCGAAGAAGTAGGACGGAGAAGGCACGTCGGGCCGCTCGGGAAAGCGCATCCGCTCCTGGGCCCGAACCACGGAAAACAGCTTCCGCCCGTGCTTGTCCCCGAAGAAGTGTTCGAGGCCGACATCGAAAACCATAGCGATCCGCGCCAGCGTGGGAAGCGTGGGGATCATCTTACCGTTTTCCAGTTGGGAAAGCATGGACGGAGAGAGTCCCGTGTGCTTTCCCAGGTCCACCAGGGCGATCTTCTTACGAAGGCGCAGTTGCCGGAGCTTCCGGCCAAGATCATAGGACGACAGAACCCGCTGGATCGTCTCAGAGCCGCTTTCCTGCTTCATTTTAACAAAGTTTAGTAGCACTGAATGATTGTGTCAATACATTAGCTACACTGAATTGACTTTTATGTACAGTGAATCTGCTTATCGCCCGCCGCAATCTCCTCCGTAGGTGAATATCTGTGAAAACTGCAGGCATGCACGATCTCTCTGACGACCAGCTACTGACATTGGCCCAAGACGGAGAAGAGGCTGCTTTTGCGGAGCTGATGAGCCGGAACTCGTCTTCCTCGTTCAAGCTGGCACTCTCCATTCTTAAGGACCGGCAGGACGCCGAAGATGAGGTGCAGAACTCTTACTGGAACGCCTGGCGGTACCTCGGCCGCTTTCAGCGCGACTCGAAGTTCTCGACCTGGATCTCCAGGATCGTGATCAACCAGTGCCTGATGCGGCTGAGGAAAGCGCGGAAAGCCAGTTTCCTCTATCTGGATGAGGGAGCCGACGAGGGGAACGTCGGCGTGATGGAACTCCCCGACAGAGGACCCACTCCCGAAGCGGAACTTGGGCGCAGGGAGATGTCCGCCATCCTGCACCGGGAGGTCCGCAGGATGCCTCCCATCCTTCGTAGTGTCTTGGTGCTGCGCGATCTGGACGAGTTGCCTATGGATGAGGTGGCGGTGCGGTTGGGGATCACCCTCGTAGCGGCTAAGTCCCGTCTTATGCGGGCTCGAGCTGAGTTGAGGCAGCGTCTGGAGAGACAGTTTGGCTCATCCGAGCGCACCATCGTTCCGGCGTGACGTGGGTCTGTCGGAGTAGAGGTAGCTACTTCAGCAGAGCGGTTACCTGGATTGACATTTCATCGTAGGCTTTTTGGTCGAACTGGCCGCTGTGCCGCCACCGCACCACGCCGCGCTGGTCAAGGAGCAGCAGGTAGGCGGCATTGGGTGACTGGAAGCCCAGGCGCTGCTTCCATGAATCGGTTCCCCCGTAGACCGTGATGACGTTCTCTTGATCCTCCTTCGGCGTACCCTTCCGCATTCCGCTATCGATGAACCACTTTCCAAGGCGGGCCATGCCGCCGATCATGGGGACTTCGTAGAACGTGACTTGCGGATTCTCGCCGAAGTCTTTACGGAACCGGCCAACCCAGGCTTCCACGACGAATCGCGAATCATAAGTGAAGCCCAGGGCCAGCAGGGCCACGCGGCCGGAAGCGGCCTCCGGCAGAACTGCGGGCCGGCCGGTGAGGAACTCACCCTTCAAGACCGGCATGGGTTCGCCCGGGGAGAGAGTTTGGACCATTGCGGAAGCCATCAGAATCATGGGAAGCATAACAGTTGGATGCGGCCTGAGCCAGAGTGGCTATCAGAATTCCCTCAAAATCCCCAGTCGATACCGGCGCTGGAACGCCTTCGCAAGCTCGCGCTTCAGCTGCTGGATAGATTCTCGAACAGATAGTGGGACACGATCCATTCCCGCCCCTGAGCGTACCCAAACAGCTCGGCGCAGGCCATGAAGAAGACTCGCCATCGCACCAGCCAGCAAAGAGCCTCGTCTTTGCCGTAAGTCGCAGCGAAAAGAGCCAGGACTTCGTCCCGGTGCTGGTCTAGCCTGGTGAGCCACGCTTCGGACGTCTTCTGGTAGTGAACGCCGTTGACCCGCCAACGCTCGCGGATGCGGAACTGGTCCTGAAAATGGAGCAGCAGGTCGTCGCTGGGCATCAGTCCGCCGGTGAAGAAGTGCTGCGCCATCCAGTCTGAAGGGCCGCGCACTTCGAAAGGATAGGCGAAGCGGGAGTTCGCGAATACATGTACGAACAGCAGCGCTTCCGGCCGCGACCACGAGGCGACACGGCGCAGCAGTTCGCCGTAGTTGCGCATATGTTCTAACATTTCCACCGCGACCACACGATCGAAGCGCCGCGCCGTGTCGAATTCATTCATGTCGGCGGTGATCACTTCCAGATTTGCTAATCCGCGCCGCGACGCTTCGCCGTCGATAAACTGCTTCTGCGACCGGGAGTTGGACACCGCCAGGATGCGGCTGTTGGGATAGTGGTGCGCCATGTAAAGCGAGAGGGAGCCCCAGCCGCAGCCCAATTCGAGCACGTCCTGCCCATCTTCCAGGCGGGCGCGCCGGCAAGTCAGGTCGAGCATGGTGGCCTCGGCCTCGGCCAGTTCCGCTACCGCGCCCGGCCACAACGCGCAACTGTACTTCATGTGCGGGCCGAGCACGTGGCGAAAGAACTCCGCCGGGACCTCGTAGTGCTGCGCATTGGCGGCGTTGGTGCGGATCGCCACGGGGCTGCGGCGGAGCTGCTCGACGAACTGCATGAGACGTTCCGCCTGCCCTTCGGGCCCTCCCTGGCTTTCTTCGCGCAACCGAGCCGCCAGCAGCCGCCGGATGCCGAGGCGGATGAGCCAGTCGGGCAGGAGGTCGCGTTCGAGCCACCTGGTGTAGCCCGCTTTCAGGACGGGCGACGCTTCCAAAGTACTTGCTTGCATGGATTCCATTAACTCCTCGAAAACCACGGCACGAAGGCACTCGTGGTTTGTTGATACCGCCGGTAGTCGTCACCCTTGGTGCGCAGTGCTTGCGCTTCAGTGGCCGGAATGCCGGTGACCCGGAACAAGAAGTAGAGCATCAGGACAGGGGCGAACACGGCCAGATACCCATACGGCGAGCCCATGGCGAACACCGCGAAGGCCACCCAGATCAGCCACTCGAAGAAATAATTAGGATGCCGCGAGTATCGCCAGAGGCCCACCCGGCAAGTGGTGCCGCGATTGGCCGGATTGGATTTGAAGCCCTGGAGTTGAGAGTCGGCCACAAGCTCGCCGATCCATGCCCCCAGCCACAAGGCCGCGCCTGAATATTCGAGAGCCGACAGCTGGGGCCGCCGATTGAGCGTCGTCAACAGAAACGGGGTCGAGAGGAGGATGCACAGCAGAGCCTGGAAGTGGAAGAAGAGAAGGAACTTGAGCGGCAGGTTGCCGCCCCACTCGCGGCGCAGTTGCACGTAGCGTCCCTCTTCGGGATGGCCGATGACGCGGGTGAAGAGAAGAAAGATCCCGAGGCGCAGGCCCCATAGCGCCGCCATCGCCGCGATCAACAGCGAGCGCTCCGGGTAGCCGCCCCCCGTTGCGGCGTAGATCGCGCCGAGCAAAGCCAGGCCGCCCGCCCATCCCGCGTCCACAATGGCGGCATTCCGCAGGGGCAGGTGGATCAGCCACAGTATCAGCATCAAGCCGCAAACTGAAGTCGTTCCGATCGCGAGAGAGTGCAGGATGGCGGCTGTCATGCGGCCTCCACCCGCAGCGCCGCGCCCAGTTTTCTCAGCACAGGGGCCAGCAACAGGTAGATGACCAGCGATGCCAGCGAACCGAGGGCTAGCCACGCCACGAGCGCGTGCATGGTAGCCGTCCAGAGTATGGCAATCGCGCTCCAGACGTCGGCCCGGATCAGATTGACGATCTGGGCTACGGAAAGGCTGGCGGGCCGCGCTGCGAAGATCCACTCCCCCATGCGGATGAATGGGATCAGGAGGGCAAATTGCAAGGGGTATGCGAAGTAGTTGACCAACTGGATCGCCGGCGCGTTCAGACGGAACACAACGGCCGCCAGGAAACACAGGATGGAAGTCGAACCCAGGACCGGCGTGACGCCGAGCGTGATTCCGAGTGCAATACTCAGCGCGATCTTCTCGGGTGTGATCCCCTGGCGCAGCAAGTCCAGGATCGGGATCACGATTCTACGGCGCAGGAAACCAGCTCTCATTGGGCCCGTCTCCACAAAACAGTCTCCGCCGGCTCGTCCCCGCGCAGACGCATCAATTGAATCAACACGTATAGAGACATCGCTATGTTGCCCAAGCCCATGATCAGCAGAAACCACAAGGTGCGCGCCCAGATCTTCCTCTCCTTGTAGACCACCCACACATAGAAAGTCAGAAAGCCAAAGTAAGCGTCCCACAGCGTTGCAACCGCCCAGGGGTTGGCTGCGTAGGTCGGCCAGGCTTGCCACAGACTCATCGCGAGGCTGGTGCGGATCGTCATCACGGTCATCCAGATGAAGATTCCACCAAACAGCAGCTTGAGGAACAGCTTCATCGCGCAGGCTCCTGGGAAGGCGCGGTCTTCCATCTGCTAAGATGCCGCTCGAAGTCCGCGAGATCCTCAAGTATGAAGGTGCCGCCCCGCGCGACGCCGCCGAAGACCTCGGCCGCGCCGGTCCCTCCGGCCCACAACTCCGTGGAGACGGGAAGTTCAGACATGAGCCAGGTCATATCGCGTTTGACTGCGGGCGTGGCATTGGTCTTCATGATGCCCAGCACCACCACATTCGCTGCGCACTTTTCGGCGGCGGAGACGATCTCGCCGGGAGGCAGGTTGGGGCCGAGGTAGGTGACCTGGAAATCCTGCGCAACTGCAAGCATCGCCGCCGCGAGGATGCCGAATTCGTGCAGTTCGTCGGATGGCGTCGTCAACAACATCCGGACGGCGCCGTTGCCCTGCCTTTGCAGACGCACCAGGCCACCGAGGAGATTGCGCAAGCAGGCGGAGAACATGTGCTCCTGAGCGATTTGGAACGTCCCGTTCTCCCAGTTCTCTCCCGTCAGACGCATCAGCGGCAGGACCACCTGGTGTACGATTCCGGCGGGACTCAGCAGCAGGGCCAGCCTGCTCAGCTCCTCATTAATAGCTGCGCAGTCAAAGGCTGCGATGGCGTCCAGCAGAGGTTGCAGATTTGGATTCGCGGCTCGTGCACCGGGATCCGGACGATGGTCGCTCCTGGAAGCGAACGGGGCGCGGGCCAGATCCTGGAGTTCGGCGTCCGACAGCGCGGCTACCTGCCCAATCGCATGCCCGCCATCCACCGCCGTCCGGAGCAGCAGGAGCCGTCGGACTTCCGCGTCGCTGTACTGCCGTCCGCGCGCGCTCCGGTCAGGCGTCACAGCATGGTAGCGCCGCTCCCAGGCGCGCAACGTATCGACCGGGATTCCGGTCAGCTTGGCAACGGCTCGAATGGGATAGAGAGTAGGCATGTTTTGGCCTGACGTTACTAAGCTTTGCAGAACAGCCGCAGTTTGTCAAGCATTTGTATTAGACAAAAGCTTGACAAACGATGGACAAACGCGATACGCTAAATTTGTGGCTAATGCGGGTCAAGTGTCTGGCGGCTACCATTTCGGGGCCGTTTCGCTGTTTGTGCTGTTGCACCTGGGGGTGGTTGCGGTACTTTTCGTTCCCGCCACCCCGCACCTGCTGATCTTGCTGGCTGCTACCTATTCGTTGCGCATGTTCGGCGTCACGGCAGGCTACCACCGCTACTTCAGCCACCGAAGTTACCGGCTGGGGCGGGTTGCGCAATTTCTAATGGCGTTCCTTGCCCAGACCTCCGGGCAAAAAGGGGTTCTCTGGTGGGCGGCGCAGCATCGGGATCATCATCGCTACTCCGACCGCGAGCAGGACATCCACTCGCCCCGGCAGCGTGGATTCTGGTGGGCGCACGTCGGGTGGGTGCTCTCCAACGAGCACGACTCCTGCGACCCTAAAAGAGTCGCGGACATGGCGCGGTTCCCGGAGCTCTGCTGGCTCGACCGGTATCACTGGGTTCCGACAGTCGTCTTTGCCGTTTGCATCCTGATGATGGGTGGCCTGGGAGCCTTCGTCTGGGGCTACGTATTCTCCACGGTTGTGCTGTATCACTGCACTTTCGCGATCAACTCGCTGGCCCATCTGTTCGGGAGCCGGCGATTCGACACCCCCGATCATAGCCGCAACAATTGGCTCCTCGCCCTGATCACGTTCGGGGAGGGCTGGCACAACAACCATCACTTCTCGATGGGCAGTTGCCGGCAGGGAATCCGATGGTGGGAGATCGACATCACCTACGGCGTGCTGAGGTTGCTGGCGATTCCCGGCATTGTCAGGGACCTGCGGCCGTTTCGGATCCCCACTCCGCGCGCGCAGGAGGCGGAGTGATGCGCATCGCGGTCATCGGCAGCGGCATTTCGGGCATGGCCGCCGCTTATTACCTCAGCCCGAAGCACGAGGTGTTCCTTTTCGAGAAGGAGCAGCGTCTCGGCGGACACACCCACACGGTCACTGTGGAGAGCAGCCGCGGCCCGCTGGCGGTTGACACGGGGTTCATCGTCCACAACGACCGCACCTATCCGAACCTGGTCAAACTGTTTGCGGAGTTGGGGGTCGAGACGCAGCCGAGCGATATGTCGTTCGCCGTGGCCTGCCAAAGAACTGGATACGAGTATTCCAGCCGCGGCCTCAGGGGTTTCTTCGCCCAACGCGCGAACCTGCTACGGCTGGACCAACACCGTCTGTTGCGGGAGATCCTGCGATTCAACCGCGAGGCCCCGAAGCTGTTAGACAACCCGGAAGTCGCCACGATGACCCTGGGGGACGTGATCGAGCAAGGCCGCTACACCACCCTGTTCACCGAACGCTACCTCTACCCTATGGCGTCCGCCGTCTGGTCGATGTCCACCGAGGCGATCCGCCGCTTCCCTGCGCTGACGCTCGTGCGCTTCTTCGAGAACCACGGAATGCTGGGGATCGACACCCATCCCAAGTGGAAAGTAGTCCGTGGCGGAAGTCAGAGCTACATTCCGCCCATCACGGCCCCGTACAAGGATCGAATCTACACAGACGTTGATATTGAGTCCCTTGCCCGCGACGAGATGGGCGTCACGCTGCATCTTCAAAACCGCCCGTCAATGCGCTTCGACCAGGTAATCTTCTCCTGTCATGGCAATCAGATCCTGCCGCTGCTGGATGACCCGAGCGACGCCGAGCGGGATATTCTGGGCCGCTTCACAACCAGCCGGAATGAGGTCTGCCTGCACACGGATTCCCGCTGGCTGCCCAAGCGGCCCCAGGCGCGGGCTGCGTGGAATTACAGCCTGAGCCCGGACCCCGGCGCCGGCGCCGCGGTTACTTATCACATGAACCGGTTGCAGTCGCTGGCGGTTCCGGAAGACTATTGCGTCACGCTAAACGCCAACGGCAGCATCGATCCCGCCAAGGTCCTGCGCCGGATGGTCTATCATCATCCGCTGTATGACAGCGGCGCCGTTCAGGCGCAAACGCGCTGGAACGAGATCAGCGGCCGGAACCACACGCATTTTTGCGGCGCGTACTGGTTCTACGGATTTCACGAAGACGGGCTCAACTCCGCGCTGCGTGTGGCGCGGGCGCTCGGAGTGGAGTGCTGACGGCATGCAACCTGCCATCTATTTCGGCACCATGCGGCATCGCCGGTCCAAGCCTTCCCGGCACGAGTTCACTTATCCGCTGTTCATGGCCTTTCTGGACGTGGATCGCATTCCCGAACTGATGAAGGTTTCCCCGTTGGCCGGCTACAACCACTTCAACTGGGCCAGCTTCCACGAGCGGGACCATTTTGGTGATCCCGCGCTAACGCTACGCCAGAGGCTGGTGGCAGACGCCGCAGAACAGGGCATCCGCCTGCCCGAGGGCCCCATTTTCCTGCTGACCCATCTGCGTTACCTGGGATACAGCTTCAACCCCATCTCGCTTTTCTACTGCTACAACCGGGAAGGGCGCATCGAAATCATCATGGCGGAAGTAAACAGCACTTTCGGAGAGACTCACAACTACTGGCTTTCGGCCGCCAACCAGTTCGCTTCGCCCGACTCGCGCATGTACCGCTGTCCAAAGGCGATGCACGTTTCGCCTTTCATGCCGATGGAACTCGACTACCGGTTTGTATTGCCGCCGCCGGGAGAGCAGCTCATCGCCCATATGAATACGATGGATGGAGAGCGGAGTTCCTTTGACGCCACGCTTCGTCTGCGCCGGGAACCCTGGAGCGCCGCCTCGCTCCACCAGGCCCTGCTGCGGTTCCCCTGGGTGACAGCCAAGGTCATCGCCGCAATCCACTGGGAAGCCCTGAGACTCTACTGCAAAAAGGTCCCGGTGTATACGCACCCGGCCCGCATAAAGGACACCCATGAGCACACTTCTGACGTCATCCGCTAAGAGCATGTTCCTGCGGACCCTGGAGCGGCTGCGAGGAGGCTCCCTGGAGCTCATCGTGGACGGCCGCACTTGGGAGTTCGGCGAACCCGCCAGCTCGCTGCGGGCAACTGTTGTGGTGCACCGCGACCGCTTCCAGCGCGCCTTGTTCGGGGGCAATGTGGCCCTCGGGGAAGCCTGGATGGATGGTGACTGGTCATCGCCCGACCTGGTTGCCGTGGTCCGCCTGGCGGTGCGGAATCTGGCTCCTCTGGAACAGCAGAACCGGCTGCTGAGCGCGTTGAGCCGCGGATGGGACGCCCTGCGCCACCGCATGCGCGGCAACTCCGTCGCGGGCAGCCGGCGCAACATTCAGGCGCATTACGACCTCAGCAACGATTTCTTCCGGCTCTTCCTCGACCGAAGCATGATGTACTCTTGCGCCTGCTACGAAGCCGAGGACAGTTCGCTCGAAACCGCGCAGTTCCACAAACTGGATACCATCTGCCGGAAGCTGCGCCTGGGTCCCGAAGACCATGTGCTTGAAATTGGCACGGGATGGGGCGCGTTCGCCGAACACGCGGCCAGGCACTATGGATGCCGGGTGACCACCACCACGATCAGCCGCCGACAGTACGAATACGCGCGAGAACGCTTCGACTCGATCCCCGAGCGGGATCGCATCGAGTTGCTCGAAGAGGACTATCGAAACCTCCGTGGGCAGTACGACAAGATCGTAAGCATCGAAATGTTCGAGGCAGTAGGACTGCGCTACTACGACGAGTTCTTCCGCGCCTGCGACCGCCTGCTTTGCCCCGATGGCAGCATGCTGATGCAAGCCATCACGATCAACGAACAGGCTTTCCCCGCCTACCACCGGCGCAGCGACTGGATCCAGAAGTACATCTTTCCGGGATCGGAACTGGCCTCGGTGAGCGAGATTCTCCGTTCGCTGGCGCGTGCAACTTCTCTCGGGCTCTACCACGCGGAGGACATCGGTACGCACTACGCACGCACGCTGGCGGCGTGGCGGAAACGGTCTCACCACGCGATCGACGAGGTCCGTGGGCTGGGCTTCGACGATCGCTTTATTCGCATGTGGGACTACTACCTGGCCTACTGCGAGGGCGCGTTTCTGGAGCGCCACATCGGCGACTTCCAATTGCTGCTAACCAAAACTCATTCACGCCGGAAGTTGTTTGGCGAGCCCTGGGGCGAGGAAGGAGGCGGCACTGAACCGATTTCACACTTTGCGGCGACAGCAGTGGATTTGCCGGCCACTCGATGAGGTCTTCGCGTTCTTTTCCGATGCCCGCAATCTGGAAGAGATCACGCCGCCATGGCTGGGGTTTCGAATCTTGACGCCTGGCCCAATCCGTATCGCCGCCGGCACCAAACTGCGGTATCGGCTGAGCTTACATGGCCTTCCGGTGAGGTGGACCACCGAAATCCGGCGATGCGAGCCACCTTTTCGCTTCATCGATGTGCAGTTGAGCGGTCCGTACCGGCTGTGGCATCACACCCATCGATTCGAAGCTCACGACGGTGGAACGCGCATGACGGACGTTGTCCGATACCGCCTTCCGTTTGGCATGATCGGCCGGGCAGTCCATGCCCTCAAGGTTCGGCGCGATGTGGAGCGGATCTTCGCCTACCGGTTCCAGCGCATCAAGGAACTGTCTGTCGGCGCCGCGGTGGAGGAGCCGAAGTGACCGGCGTGGGCGCCGCGCCTACTTTGCTCTGGTTCCGCCAGGATCTGCGGCTGTCGGACAATCCGGCCCTGTCCGCGGCCTTGGAACGCCGTTCGCCGGTGATTCCAGTGTTCATCTGGGCACCTGAGGAAGAAGGGGACTGGCCGCCGGGCGCTGCCTCGCGCTGGTGGTTGCACCACTCGCTGGCCAGCCTCCGCGCCGCACTGGAGAGGCGCGGCTCGCGGCTGATCATCCGTCGCGGACCGACGGCGGCTGCGTTGAGCGGGTTGGTGACGGAATCGGACGCATCGGCCGTTTTGTGGAATCGCCGTTATGAGCCCGCAGCCGTCGCCCGCGACCGTGAGCTCAAATCGAAACTGCGCGACAGCGGCCTGATCGCCGAGAGCTTCAATGGCAGCCTGCTGTTCGAACCGTGGACCATTCGCAACAGCAGCGAACAGCCCTTTCGGGTGTTCACGCCGTTCTGGCGAGCGTGCCTGACCAAGCCCTTGACGGCTATCAGCGAGGACGCGCCCGAGCATATGCTCTCGCCTGACCAGTGGCCACACTCGCTGGACCTCGCGGGACTTTCGTTGGAACCGGCAGTCGATTGGGCAGGCGGGTTCCGTCAGGTTTGGCAGCCTGGCGAATCGGGGGCCAGGAGCCAACTGCGGCGTTTCCTGCGGGAAGCCCTGGCGGAGTATCCGGTCAATCGCGACAGGCCTAGCCTGGTGGGCACATCGCGGCTGTCTCCACACCTGCACTTCG
Source organism: Bryobacteraceae bacterium (assembly GCA_035638575.1). Taxonomy (GTDB): domain Bacteria; phylum Acidobacteriota; class Terriglobia; order Bryobacterales; family Bryobacteraceae; genus DASQZT01. The sequence goes on along the minus strand of DASQZT010000151.1, from coordinate 44,083 downwards.
GTGAGATCAGTCCCGGCGCGGTTCAGCGCGCGATCCTTGGTTTGGCGAACGGCAACCACGGAGCCTGCGAGGCGTACCTCAGGCAACTTGGCTGGCGCGAGTTCGCGTACCATCTGCTGTATCACCATCCCCAATCGCCGCACCAGGCGCTTCGGCAGGAGTTCGCTGCCTTCCCTTGGCGGATGCACCCGGAACACTTCAAGGCCTGGAAGCGTGGCGAGACCGGCTATCCGCTGGTGGACGCGGGCATGCGTGAGTTGTGGCACACCGGCTGGATGCATAACCGGGTGCGGATGGTCGCCGCTTCGTTGCTGGTCAAGCACCTGCTGATCGACTGGCAGGCAGGCGCGGCCTGGTTCTGGGACACTCTCGTGGACGCGGACCTGGCGAACAACACGCTCGGCTGGCAATGGGTGGCGGGTTGCGGCGCCGATGCGGCGCCCTACTTCCGAATCTTCAACCCGGCAATTCAGGCCGGCAAGTTCGATCCTGACGGCGACTACGTCCGCCGTTGGGTTTCGGAGTCGAAGCATTCGCTTCCGATCGTCGATCATGGCGAGGCCCGCGAGCGCGCCCTGGCGGCGCTGGAGAGCATCAGGAAAAGATAAGGCCTCTAACGCCGGGCCCGCGGCCCTTGTCAAGCAGAACGACTTCCCATCCTCTGGCTTGCAGCGCGCCGGCTGCCGTCAGGCTCGCCATTTCCAGCCCCGACAATCAGGCAGGACCGGGTTGCGCTCACAAGGACTCTCGCGCGGAATACTTTTCGCAGACCTCTTTGGTCACGCGATGACGGTGGGAGAACATGTTGCGAAGACCCAGACTCACCGTCCAGCCGAACAGCATGTTGACGAGTGAGCCGCCGGGCAGTTCATATTCAATGCGGTCGGTCAGCCGTGTCCTGGCCCCGTCGGCCTCGAATTCATGCCGGTGCACCCACTGCGCGAAAGGACCTTGGATTTGTTCGTCTACGAACAGCCGGTCCTTCTCATATGCCGTGTGGAGCGCTACCCAACGGAAGACACCCACGCGGAGTTCCACGCGCGCGCCGGTCTCGATGCCACCCGTACTGCCGATCATCCGCACCGGCGAGAACGCCGGCGTCAACAGACAGAGGGCATCCTCCCGTTCGTGGAAGCGAAAAACGGCTTCCGCTGGTGCATCGATGAGAACGCTCTTAACGAACGCGGGCACGCTCTCAGTCTACCTGCAGAGCTACCACCCGAGGCTTCCAGAATCACCCCTTAGAGGTGACCTTCCTGGGCATGAACACATTCGCCGGCAGGCACCAAGAAATTGTTTGCCCCGGTGGGCCACGGTAGGGCATCCAACGGGCATGACACAAACTACACCCGATACCCAAAGTTGGCCCGATCTAGCGATCGGCCTCTACGACAAACTCACTGGACGTGGCGCCGAGATCACTTATGAGTTCCAGGGCCTGGAAATCTCCATACCAAGCTCGGCTGCCGCGAACGCTCAACACGCGACGTGGCGAGTCAGCGGGACCATGAAGATTCGGACGAAGGATGAAACGATTCCTGCCCGTTCTTGATGTAGACCTGCTCATCGAGCACGGTGGGCACCAACTGAAACTGAAAGGGTCGGGGATGTGCTTTGCGGCGAAGTTCCCTACCCTCCGCTCTCTCTTCCACTTTTTCCGTATTCTCTGGTTGTCCAGGGATCGAATTCCCCAGGAAGCTTCGTTCCAGGTTGAATGGCGACGACTTCGCATTCCAGTCAAGTCCGCTTGGCACGATCAGCTACCGTAGAGCACCAATCTACCCACGCGACCGGAAGGTTACTGGAGGGGGTTGTGTGAGAATGAACAATGTGCGGACGCTGCTCAAAGCGAAGAGAGTACTATTTTGCCTGAGGTCTCAGCTCCAAAACGCGTCGCGATCGCCGGGGCTACCGGTTACATAGGTGGCCGTCTCGCGCCGCGTCTGATCGATGACGGATACATAATTCGCTGTCTTGTCCGCTCGCCGGGGAAACTCGCGGGCCGAGCGTGGGCCGCGAACCCTGGTGTCGAGATCCGCCAGGCCGACTTGGCAGACGCTGCATCGCTTGCCAAGAACCTTGCGGGATGCGAGGCAGCGTTCTACCTGGTTCACTCTATGACGTCCGCCGGCACAGATTATGCGAACTGGGATCGCCACCTCGCTTTGCAGTTCGCGTCTGCCGCACAGGAAGCTGGCGTGGGACGGATCATCTACCTCGGTGGGCTCGGTGAGACTGGGCCCGATCTCAGCGAGCACCTCTCTTCACGTCGAGAGGTGGAACAAGCACTTGCTTCCACTGGTGTGCCGGTGACGGTTCTGCGCGCGGCGATGATCATCGGCTCGGGCTCGGCATCCTTCGAGATCCTGCGCTATCTGGTCGAGCGGTTGCCCATAATGATCACGCCGAAGTGGGTGAGCACGCCTTGTCAGCCAATTGCGGTAAGAAATGTCGTCGGGTATCTGGCGGGAGCGCTGTCCCAGCCCGAGACCACAGGAGGCGTATTCGATATCGGAGGCCCGGAGGCGCTTTGCTACCGCGACATCATGAGCATCATGGCGCAAGAATTGGGCTTGAGACGCCGCTGGGTCATCCCGGTTCCGGTCCTGACACCGCGTCTCAGTTCCTATTGGATCCAGTTCATCACTCCGTTGAGCCACGAAATAGCCAAACCCCTGGCCGAGGGACTCAAGAACCCCGTGGTGTGTCGCGAGGACCGGATCACAAGGTTGATACCGCAGGAACGCCTAAGGGTGCGCGAGGCGATCCGGGCGGCTCTGTCCAAGATGGCGGAGCACCACGTTGAAACGAACTGGTCCATGGCGGGGCCGATCCCGGGCGACCCTGATTGGGCGGGTGGTACGGTTTTTCGTGATGCGCGCGAACTCCCGGTAGAGGCTCCCGACTGGGCGGCATTTCGCGCAGTTTGCCGAGTTGGCGGCGGCCACGGGTGGTATGCCGCGGACTGGCTGTGGAAAATACGCGGGTGGATGGATCGTCTGGTTGGCGGGCCCGGACTCCGCCGCGGACGCCGTGATCCGGAAACGGTCGGCTGCGGGGAAGCCCTCGACTTCTGGCGTGTCGTGGGGTTCGAACGGGATCGCCGGCTCGCGCTACGGGCAGAAATGAAATTACCAGGGGAGGCACTGCTCGAGTTCCGCATTGAGCCGCGCGGTGCGCATCAGTGTACTTTGCAGCAAGTGGCACTCTTCCAGCCCCGCGGGTTGTTCGGGCTACTGTACTGGTACGCGGTGGCACCGCTGCATAGCGTTGTTTTCCGCGGCATGTTGCTGGGCATCCAGAGGGAGGCTCTCCAGATTGCCGCCGTCTCGACGGAAGCGTCCGGCGAACCCGGACGTGCCTGAGACGAAAGTGGCTTGAGGATAACTACTTTGAGTTTTGAGAATACTCTCTTTGCCATCATTGGCGCGTCGGGGGGCATCCTCGCCAATGTCACCACTTGCGGACAACTACAAAGCCGGGGAAACTGCGGGTGTTTTACACCGGGGCTAACATTCGTCTGCGTGGCGGTTCATCTCTGGTGGTGCAAGCGACTGGGTTGACCCTCGTCGATGGGCTCAGGAACATCTTTCAGAATTCAGACAAATGAGTGATGCCGCAACCTCATCGGCTATCTTCCCACGTGTCTTTAGCCCGGACCTGGTCAATGAGGAAGCGCACGCCCTGGTTGTCGGACGGATTCAGCCAGAGCATCCGATCGAAGATGCGTCCCGCCTCTTCGAACCGCCCAAGACGCCAGAGACACAAACCGTACCCATGCATGCAACGCAGGAACGGCCGGTTGTCGATCCACCCCCATGGCAGCACGCCGTCGAAGATTTCGCCAAGCGATACCTCGCCGATCCTGAACCCCACTTCGTAATGCCGGATCGCATCCTTGGGCCGGTGGTCGAAGACGAAGTTGCCGAGGTGCGAATGAGCATCCAGACAACGGAGGTCGGCCTGGCACAGATCCATCAGGATCTTGTATGCGCCGTCGAAATCACCGGAGTCCCTGAGGTCATTGGATTGGCCAATCGGATCGGAAAAGGGGTCCTCGACGTCGAGGCCGGGTAGCACCTGCTCCATCTCAAACTCCGGCCGCCGGCCGCGAGCGATGACCGGCTTCGCCCAATCCTCGATTGGTTCGCCCTCCTCTCCCCAGTAATGCTCCGCCGGATTCCAGATCCCTACTTGCTCCAACCCCAGCGAAACCAACCCGAGGGCCTTCGCATCAAGCCGGGTGGATTCGATGGCTCCCGACAAATAGGGATTGCCCGCATAGGTCCACTGCTTCGCCGGCTTGACCACCGCGATCTCCCCGGGCACCAGGTCCCAGAGGCTGCCGGCACGGAAGGTGAAGGCCTGGTCGTTGCCCAGTAGGTGGCAGCGCGCGGCCTTCTGCTTGACCGACAGGACCACTAACTCGACGGGCCCTTCCACGCTGAGGGCCGGAGTGGCAGTCTTGCGCCCGGTCGCGCGGCGAGTGCTCGGAGGGGAAGGCGCAATCCCCATCCACTTTCGATAGGCTGCGAGGTAGCGTCCGCCTTGCGCGCTGGGAGGGATCGCCAATTCGGGTGCCGCTACCACATGCTTTGTTCCATCCGCCCGGCGGCACACGGCGGTCAGACCGCGCCTTTCATTGCCATCGTAGTCGAACTTCAGCACCTGAACTGGCTCGCCGATGACGCTGGCCTCGCACGGCACCGCAACGTTGTCCTCGAAGGCTTGCCGGAAGGCCCAAAGTTGCTCGGCCTCCCCGTTCGCGTCTGTGGTGATCTCGTCGATCAGTTCGTCCAATTCTCTATCCCGACTGGCATGTTTCATTTGCGGCCGCCCTCGCGCCCTACACCCCAACGGTCTTTGGCACGTTCCAGGAACGAAGACGGCGCCTGATGCCCGGCCCCGGCCGCGACGGACTCAAACGCCGCCATGAAGGCGGTCTTGCGGTAGTGATCGGCCCGTATCTGGCGCACGGCATCCTCCCATTCCGCGATAAGGCCGGCGCGCACATAGCATTTGCGGGCCCGCTCCAGGTTCGCGGCGGCGGCTTCGTAGTATTTGCTCTTTCCGGCATCGACGATACGCATGGCTTGAGCGCGCCACAGGCGAGCGGCCAGTTCGGGATGTGGCTTCTCCAGCTTCATGGCCGCTGGCTCGGTGGCGTAGTGACTGAGGTTTTCCAATGCTACATCGTTCGTGAGGCGCACTAACTCCGCCAGACGCTCCATCTCTTTGGTCTGGACCATCAACTCCATCGCCGAGTGCAGGTCCGCACCCTTCGCCGCGTCCAGCGCTTTCTGGCGCCATCCCGCGCGCGCCGCTTTCGGCACGACCTTCATGAGGTCGTCAAAGCTGAACTTGGACGGGCTCTTCCGATACTCGACCCAAGCGGCGCCAAGCGCCTCATCTCCCCTGCCGAGTCTGGTCAGCAACTCGCGCCGCAGCCTGCCGAGATCGTATCCCGCCCCGGACCCGTGCGGGGTCGTCCGCTCGAGATCGATCCCACGATCCACCCACGCCAGCGCCAGATCCGGCTTGCGCGAGACGAAAATCGTGGCGAGCGCCAGGCAATCCCGCGCGTCAAGTCCGGTCTGTTCGGCCAGCGCCTCGTAAGCGACCGGATTCCTTTGCGCCAGATAAATCGCGCGCAGGACGTTGCTCCACCGGCGGCGATCGAACCGCTCCTCGGAGGGGATGGCCTCGAAGCGCGATCGCATCAGGGATTTGAATGCCGCGAGGCCGGCCTTGTCGAACGCCTCGGCGACAGCCTTCTCGATCTGATAGCAGAAGGCATAGGGGTCGTTGTCGATCCACACGAGCAATGTGGCAGCCGTGTCGCCCGGACCGGCGCCAGACGCCTGCCGGGCCTTGATCCACCGGCAGATGAGATCCTTGGCAAACTGCCCGAAGCTCCCGCTCGAGTCGTCGAGTTCTTCGGCCTTCTCACGGCATCCCGCGAGAAAGATCTCGTAGAGTCCGGCGGCGCGGGCCGAATCGGTCTTCAGGAGAATATCGATTCGGCCCGCAACCGCTTCGAGGCTGCTTACGAACGAGAAGCAGGCGCGATCGCGAATGAACTCCCCCGGACTGAGCGCCAGTTCGATCTCGTTTTCGATTGGGTCTCTTCGTGTCATCCGTCTGGTCATCGGGGTATTCTCAGGCAATAATATACTGACGCTTCGGATCGTTAGGACCCGTTCCGATTTCGACCAGAAGGCCGCGAGAGGCAATCGATTTCAACCGTGTCAGGGTGGCTCGCGGCGAGAGTCCGATATGCTTCGCCACGGCCGCAGTCGACCGCGCAACTCCATCGCCGAACAGAGCGAGGATGCGCCGGTCGGTCTCGTCCGTATGGGGTTGCCTTACCCGCACGCTGGAAATGGTCACGCGAAAATGCGTCCCGATTTCCTCCAGTCTGGGGGACTCCAGGCCAGCCTCCTGGCAGGCAGCGGTCATCCGCTGAATCCCGCTGCCCCATTGCTCGATCAGATGGAGTTCGTGGAAGACGCGCCCAATCACGCGATTCCGCAATTTGGAGATGCCTTGCATGATGCCCTCAATCGTGAGTCCGAACGGCAGAAGACCGGGATTCTCGATCTCGATCCGGTCCTCAAACAAAGCAACGCGGATGGGCGCCCCTTGCTGGGCGTAGTCCGCATGGACGATCGCATTCATGAGCGCCTCGCGGATCGCAACCAGCGGAACCGACCAGCGGTCCTCCCTGCGGACGCCCTCGATGATTGACTCGTGCGTCAGGTGCTTGTGGATGAACGCAATCGCCTCTTCCGCGGCGCGAGGCAGGAATGAGCGAATCTCTGCCGAGTCGAGTAGGCGCGCTCGATTGATTCCCGCAAAGCGGCCGGCCTGGATCCAGGCATCTGGGAACCTGGCGAACCGGTCCTTGCCGAAGAGGAGCAGCCCTCCGATAGTTGGCACCTGACGCCCTTGATGTTCTGTGGTGACGCGCAGGGTGCTCCATGCCTCGGTGGTCATTTGTCTGTAAGGCGCGAATAACTCGGAAGCAGCTCGGAAGTCGATAGCTTCCGACTTCAGGTCCGGAATCGCCTGCTCGTCGAACGTAGTTCTCCAGTTCAGGCGTTTCAACTCTTCGATCTGAAGCGCCTCGGCCTTTCGATTGGTCGAGCCGACGCGGATAAAGACTCCGTCTTCGGGGCCCAGCCGTTCCAGGTAGTGCGGGCGGGTGTTGCTCGGGTAGACCTGCACAGCCAACACGTTCAGATTCCGCCACGGCACCACCTCGATGTCGGGAATGAGGCGTGGACGGATCGAATCGGAGACCAGGTTTGCGAGTTTCTCTTCCGACGCCAACACGTCGGACACGCCGCGGACGTTCTTCGACCCGTCATCAACACCGATGACGACGACACCGCCGGCAGTGTTCGCGAACGCAACCAGGCATTTCAGAATGCCCTCCGGGGATGACAAGTCCCGCTTGAATTCGAGGGTCTTCCCTTCTGTGCGCTTCAGTAGTTCGACGAGGACCACAACTCCGCATTCTACTCGGAAGCTCGTTTAGCCGCAAGGCTTCCGAGCATCCCACGGCACCCCACGCAACTGTGCCAGAACTGTGCCAAAACCCATCCCATTGACCGCCTTGGGTTTGCTTCTGAGCGAAAAGCAGATTCCCCAAGTTGTTGTAAACATAAAGAACGGGTCATAACGAATGGAGCCTTTGGAAGCCACCCGGCTCCCTTGGGCGCAGGGGGTCGGGCGTTCAAATCGCCCCGCCCCGACCAAATAGAATCAAGCAGAATCGGACACTTCAGTCCAGCGAGAACCGGATGTAGATGATTCTCGTCTCTGTTACTGTCCGCTAGGTATTGGTCGGATGGCGCGAGTATTCGGGGAGTTGTTTTCAGTGGGCCGCCAGCAGGTCATCTGCCCAAAAGGCAGACGCTCCGACGTCGATACGATGCGCGACGGCGCGGGTGGACGTTATCTGGGTCCGTCAGGTAAGCCGCCACCCCAAACCGCTCACGGCTTCCTTGGCGCCGGCTCTGGCCCGCCGCCTTGCGGCAACGTGAAACGTAACGAGCCGAAAACCATGTGAGCGTGCGCCGTGGACGGAGTTCCAGGCGCCACGTACCAGGGCGCCCGCGTCAGGTAGGCATATTCCGTGATGAGCTGAAGGGCGCCGTATTTCGGGTTCTTCCAATAGGTGTAGTAATAGCCGAACACCGGTTCCTGAAACTGCCGGTTGGCCGAAGACGACCCCGGGAAGCCAAATCCCAGATAACTGCCCGGCCCCACCACCGTGTAGTTCCGGTCGAAATACGTGCCGCCGTAATAGCCGAAGAACTGCGATTTGGAATTCGGCGCATACTCGAATCCGGCTATGCCCGCCATCGAATGCACCGGCGAGATGGAGCCATCGGGACCGACGATGAGGTCCGGACCAAGCCCCACCAGGTAACGCCCGCCGCCGCTGCTGTAAAACGCGGTGGCAATCAGGCGGAAGTTCCTCGCCACTTCCAGGACCGCGTCGGACGATCCGCCCACGCCTTGGGCGTCATAGTATTTGCCCTGCGCCGGCGAGGTCCGGAACTGCCGCGAAAAGCCGGCCGATTCGAAGTGCAGCGCCTTGCCGGACACCCGCGTGTCGTAAGCGATTTTGGCTACGATGTCGGGCCGCACGTTGGCCGTAGTGGAAACGCTCCCGTTGTCCACCTGTGTGGCGGCAAACGCGGGCAGCGTGGTCGCGGTTGTGACGAACTGTTCGGGGTTCTCAATCGAAGCGGCGATCGACCATTTGTTGTCAGGATGATAGACCACCCGGACTTGTCCCGGCCGCCCCCATACCAGGCCCGGCATATAGTTGGAATCCTCTCCGAGGCCCACAAAAACGTTGCTCGAAACCGGAGAAACGGCAAAGCGGTTCGGCGTGAGGAGCGTCCAGGTCTGGCCGCCGAGCACCTCCCACTTTCCGCGCGCCACGTTCACCCAGAAATGGCGCATGCGCCAGGTGTTGCTGTTGCTGGTCACGTACAGGCTGGCCGGCTGGTTTCCGCTGAAGTCCCCCTCGAGATAACCCGTGAGCGCCAGGTTCTTCGTCGGGTTCTCCGTGATGGTAAGGGTCACGCGCGAGTTCGCGGCGCTGGACCGGAACTCTTGCATCCGGCCCGCCGCGGTGTTGCTGAACGGAACTGCGGCGAAGGAAGTCGCGACGCCGCTTCCGATGTTGGTGGAGCGCCACGCCGTGGCGAAATCCATAAAGCCGCCTGGCGCGAAATCCGCGCCGCCGATGCGAAAGGAAAGCGGCGAGAGGTCGTCCCGCACCCTGGCGTCTGCTTCAGCCGCGGGTGCGGCCGGCCGTGCCGGCGGTGTCGCAACGGGCAGCGTTGGTATGGCAGCCGGCGCGCTCCGCGCAGCAACCAGTTGGTCCAGCAGTTTCTGCTGGGAATCTATCGCGATCTGCGCGGATGCCAGCGCTCTCTGTGCTGAGTTGAGCGCTTGCCGCTGTTCGTCGAGTTGTTTCTGCTGGGCTGCAATCTGTTCGCGGAGCTTGGTTATCTCGTCCGTCTGGACGGAGCCCTGCGCCAGACACACGACAGGGAGCAACAAGGCGAGCGGCAGGAGCGGGCCAACGATCCTGATGAATTTCATGCATCCTCCTGGATTACTGATTGGTTGAACATCGGTATTAAAAGAGTCAAACAGGCCTGAATATCGAATTCGCCAGGATAGCATGTTTCCCGCGCTTATGACACGGGATGCTCGTGTACAAATAAGTCTCTGTCAGGAATTGCCTTAAAGGAATGTACCACCCTGATGTGGTGTTGTGGCTGCAGCCAGACCTTCTACCTTGCGGCGCGGCCTTCCCTGCACCTGCGCCGCGGTGTCGATCATCTCGCGGCCGTCCCGGCGATCCGGTACGGTATCCAGACTGCCATCGAGGTCGGCTCACGGTTCTGAAACGTGTAGAAGGGTATCAGGGTAAGCTCTCCGGACACGTACTTCCCGGCCGCCATGTTCCGATAAAGGGGCTGCTCCCGATCCGGCACGGCGGGGCGCACGGCGGGGTGGACCAGTGTAACGATGCCGCCCAACATATCCGCCTTCCAGACGGATTTGAAGGCGGCTCCGCCCGACGGGACGGCCAGTTGCCAGTCGAAGACTGTCGTGCCCGCGGGCTGATCCAAGCCTTCCGCCGCATAAACCAGCGGCCCGCGCTCGACCGCTACCTTGCCGATGTCGTCGCGGACCAGCGGATTCGCCGCTGTAAGGCGCGGCCTCATGTCGAACTGGATCGTGATCCGGTCACCCGGCTTCCAGGTGCGGCGAATGGCAAAGTAGCCTTTCTGCACGAGCGGCGCGGGCACCATGACGCCCGCTACTTCCAGCCGCGCCGCCGCCGACCACGCCGGCTTGCGCACGAACACGGTGAAATTCTTCGCGGATGCCGGCGTCACCGTAATCGTTGCCTTGTCGTCCCACGGGTAGAGCGTCTGCTGCGACATCTCGATCGGCGTGCCGTCCTCGAGTTTCCATCGCACCTCGGAATTGTCGAACAGGTGGACCCAGACACCGTCTTTCGACGTGCTGTAGAAGTAGCCTGGGAGCGATGCGAGGATGCGCTCGAGGTTGGGCGGGCAGCAGGGAGTGGAGTACCAGGGGTTGCGGATTCTGTCGTCCGCGTCGCCGCCCACCTCGAGCGGGTTGCGGTAGCAATACAGTTTGCCATCCAGGGAAAGGCCGCTGTTGGCGCCGTTGTACAGGGCGCGCTCCAGGACGTCCGTGTATTTCCCGTCGCCAGTGGCCTGCAGGAAGCGCCAGTTCCAGAAGACGTTGCCGATGGCGGCGCAGCTTTCCGCATAGGCCTGCCGGTTGGGAAGCTCGTAGGGGTCGCCGAACGCCTCGCCCTGCGCCCGCGAACCCAGTCCGCCGGTAACGTACATTTTGCGCCCGACCATGTCTTCCCACAGGTTGGCCAGCGTGGTCTGATACTTCCGGTTGCCGGTCTCCAGGAAATAGTCGGTCGCGCCGGAGACGGCGTACATCGCCCGTACGGCATGCCCTTCGAGGATGGTGCGATCGGTGAACGGCTCGACGGTGAAGAGGTAGACCAGGTCCGCCGGGCGCACGGCCTGCATGTTGCGCGGATCGCCGTCCAGAAAGTAGCCGGCGAGATCGAGATACCGCCGGTCGGGAATCGTGCGGTACAGCTCGACCAGCGCCAGTTCGACCTCCGGGTGGCCTTCGAAGATCGGCTTCTTGTCGAGGCCGAAGTTCCGCAGGAGATAGTCCGCCATGCGCAGTCCCACGTCGAGCAATCTGCGATCGCCGGAGGCGCGGTACCACGCGATGCCCGCTTGCAGCATGTGGCCAAAGATGTACAGTTCGTGGTTGCGGGCCATGCCGGTGTGGCGCTGCGAGGCGTTTTCGCCCATGAAGGCCGAGACCATATAGCCGGAGGAATCCTGGCCGGCGGCGATATCGTCGATTACGCCCTCGGCCGCCTGGCGGATGTGCGGGCCGGCGTCGCCGCTCTGGACGGCAAAGGCAACCGCCTCCAGCCACTTGTAGACGTCGGCGTCGGTGGGGATCCGTCCGCGCCGCGCCACGTTCTTGCGGCCGGAGAGACGCCGGAAGTTGTCGATCTCGCCATTCTGCTCCAGCAGTTCCAGAAACGTGGGCAGGCTTGCGGCGATCGCCGCTTTGCGGCGCGGTGACCAGAAGCCATCGCGTAGCGCCACCGCGGAGACCGGCACGCCATGCAGGACGGCGTATGCGGATTTCGAAGTATCCAGCACGGGCCGGTCCCGCCACGCCGGACCCTGCGCGGCGGCAACGCAAGCCACGAGCACCACAGCCGGAAGAGACTTCATCGCGCTCACCCTTACCAGTTGGTAATCGAACCGTCGGGCCGCTTGTAGATGGGTATGGGCGCGGAACGCACGGTGATGTCCGCCAGCACATCGAGCCCTTTGGGATCGAATTCGACGCCCAGGCCGGGCGCATCGCGGGGCCACAACTTGCCATTGTGGAAATCCGCGCCCTGGGGCAGATACGCCGGCTTGGCAAGGTTGCCGCACTCCATCAGCACGGGCCCCGCGAACGCGCCCAGCGTGTGGGTAAGCGCCGCCACCGAGATGGGCCCCGTCGCATGCGGGATCAACCCCACGTTGTGCGTTTCGCAAAGGGTGGCGATCTTCATGAATTCCGTGATGCCCCCGGCGTTCGGTAGCGTGATCCGGCTGTAATCGATGAGCCGCTGTTCGATCAGCTCGTTGATGTCCCAACGGTCGCCGAACTGCTCGCCGACCGCGATGGGCACCTTGATTCTGGCCCGCAGGTCCCGGTAGACCGCCTTGTTCTCCGAGCGCAGCGGATCCTCCACCTCGTAAGGGGCGAACGGCTCCAGCAGCGAGCACAACCGCACCGCGTCGGAAAGATCCAGGCGGGTGTGCACGTCGGTCAGCCAGTCGCCTTCCTTGCCCACGCCCTCGCGGATCTGGCGGGCCTTCTCCACCTCCTGATCGACCGCCACGTGAGGCTGGAATACGCCGGTGGGAGTTCCGCCGCCCTCGGACGACCAGGGCATGTCGAGCGCCGTGCGATAGGCGCGGAATCCCGCCTCGATCACCGCGCGCGCCCTCTCCTGCAAAGTGCTCCCGCGGGCCACCCCGGTCGAGTAGCATTCGATATGCTCGCGCGAAAGGCCGCCCAGAATCTGGTACACGGGAACGCCCAGCGCCTTGCCCTTGATGTCCCACAGCGCCATATCGAGGGCGCCCAACGCGTGCAGTTTCTCGCGGCCGGGCGGGTAGAACCAGCCGCGGTACAGGAACTGCCAGAGGTGGTCGGTGCGCGAAGGATCCTCGCCGATCAACATCGGCGCGCACTGTTCCATCATGTCCTTGGATCCGCCCTCGCCGACTCCCGTGATCCCGGCATCGGTCTCGATGGTTACGATCCGGTTGCTCTGGTTAAAGGTCGGATTCGCGCGCGGCGGCTGATAGTACCGGATGCGCCGGATCTTCATCTTGGGGATTGCAGCCACGCCCCTCCGGGACGCCACTGTGGCGCCGCCGGCGGCCGCCAGGGCGGAACTGAAGAATTTTCGCCGGTTCATACCTGATCACCTTAACACCGTGTGCGGCCCCTGCCCACCTGCGGCCCGGTATTGAAAAAAGAGCACGCGGGAGGAAAGGCGGTATCCAACGGAAGCGCCCGGGGGTATGCTTGTGGTATCCCGGTTGGCAAACTGGATATATGGAGGTGTTTCTGTCATGTCGGAAGTTGGTCGTCGCTCCACAATTCAAGGGTTGATCGGCACCGGAGCGCTGCTGGGTCTGGATGCGGCCTTCACTGCCGAACCGAGCCCCGCCGCCCCAGTCGGCCCCAACGACAACATCAAAGTCACGAAACTCGAAACGTTCGTTCTGAAGAACTCGTGGGTCTTCGTCAAAATCTCCACCGACGCCGGCATCGTCGGCTGGGGTGAGATGCTCAAGGACGATGCCAAAGCCTGCGCCGCGGGCGCGCAGGAGGTCGGACGCTATCTGGTAGGCCAGGATCCCTGCCGGGTGGTCTTCCATTGGCAGGCGATTCACCGCGGAGCCTTCTACCGCGGAGGTCCGATCAAGTCTGCCATATCGAGCGGCATCGACCAGGCGCTCTGGGACATCAAGGGTAAAGTGTACGGCGTTCCCATCTACAAGCTTCTGGGCGGCCCGACTCGCGACCGGATCCGGGTGTACGGAAGGGTCAGTCAAGAGACGGGCGTCAATGCCATGAAGGTCGGGCCGAACGGCGGACGGCAGGCGATCAAATATGTCGAAGGACAAAAGTTCATCGACGCGGTGGTGGACAACTTCAAGGGTCTCCGCCAAAAGTACGGCACGGCCGTCGATATCGCCATCGACTTTCACGGCGCCGTGCAACCGCCCACCTCGCTGCTTCTCATCAAGGCCCTCGAGCCCTACCAGCCGTTTTTCTACGAAGAGGTGGTTCAACCCCTCAACGTGGATATCATGGCCGAGCTTGGCCGAAAGACCCATATCCCTCTCGCCACCGGTGAGCGCATCTTTACGAAATGGGGTTTCAAGGAGATTCTCGAGAAGCGCGCCGCCACGATACTGCAACCCGACGTATGCTATGCCGGCGGCATCACCGAGCTCAGGCTCATTGCGGGCATGGCGGAAGCGTACTACACGCCCCTTGCGCCGCACAATCCACAGGGACCGTGTTCCCTGGCGGCCAGTTACCAGGTGGCGGCGTCCATCCCCAATTTCCTGATTCAGGAGAATGGCGACGCGAACTATGAGGACCTGCTGGCAAAGCCGTTGCCGCCGGTCCGAAACGGGCACCGCCCGCTGCTCACCGATCCGGGCCTGGGAATCACGATTGACGAAGACAAGCTGAAGGCGCAGGTTGGCGAGCCGAGAGAATACAGGCCTCGATTCGATCCGGATGATGGCTCTGTAGTCGACTGGTAGGGGAAATACCGCAGCGGGCTCACACCGGATCGAGCCAGCCGTCCCTGAGATACCGGCTCACCAGTTCGACTACCGCGGGAATTGCGGCTTCGACATCGGGGTGCATGGGGCCGCCGACCGTCGTGCAATCCGAAGCCTCCACCGCGATCACCACGGCTTCCTCCGGCATGTCCTGGCACAGTTGCCGTCCGGCAGCCAGGACCTCGAAGAGCCCCAGGAGGTGCGGAGCGGCGGCCGGCGGCGTGCGCATCCCCTCGGCTGTGAAAACGCGGATCGTTCCCGGCTTCGCCCTGCCGGTGACGATCGTATCCACCACCAGCAGGCGCCGCGCTCCCACCATGTCGTCCAAGAGCGCGAAGCCCGCCGAGGAAGAGCAGACCACCTCGATTTCGCGCGGGAAGATCCGCTGCACCTCCTGCGCGACCAGGATGCCGAAGGCGTCGTCCGCCAGGATTTCGTTGCCCAGGCCAAGCAGTCGGATTTCGCCGCGCTCAGTGTCTGTGTATGCTTCCATCGCCGTCGCGCCTCAACACCGCCAGCGGCGCTCCGCGCGGGTCGCGCACCTGGACCTCGAGGGGCATGCCGCCCGGCAGCGCGTGCGTGGCGCATCCCAGGCAGGGATCGTACGCGCGAAACGCCATCTCCACCATGTTCAAAAGGCCCTCCGGAACGTTGGCGCCCGTGATCAGGTGTTTCGCCGCTTTTTCCACGCTCATGGCGATGCGCGCGGCGTTGTTCTGGGTGGCCACGATCAGGTTCGCCGAGGTGATGATGCCCCGCTCGTCGGTGCGATAGTGATGGATCAGGGTCCCGCGCGGCGCTTCCACCACGCCGACTCCCTCGCGGGGCACTGCCGTGGGCAGGGTGCGGACCACCGGGTCCGTCAGTTCGGGATCGTGCGCCAGTTCCTTCATGCGCTCCGCGGCATACAGCATTTCCACCACTCTGGCCCAGTGATTGGCCAGCGTGTGATGCACCGGGCGCCCGCCCAACGTACCGTGGAATTTCAGGTAAGCCTGGTGGGCCAACGGAGTGGCCATGCCGTCCGCCACGTTCAGCCGCGCCAGGGGGGCAACGCAGTACACGCCGCTTTCCTCTCCCTCGGAGAAGCCCTTCCAGCCGAGCGCCTTCAGGTAGCAGAACTTCATGTAGGTCCACGGCTCGGTGTGCTCGCCGATGCGGTCGAGATACTCTTCCGGCCGGAACCTGGCCCACTCGTGTCCGTCGGGCGCCACCACGCGGAGGACGCCGTCGTAAAAGTTGAGTTGATTCTTCTGATCCACCTGGCCCATATAGTAAGTGCGATGGGTGAACGGATCGGAGAGGATCAAGTCCACATAGCCGGAGTTTCCCAGCACCAGCTTTTCGAAAACGTCCAGGGTGAAAAGCGCGAACTCCACGGCCTCACCGGCCACCGTGCGGAATCGCGCCGCGTCCTCGGCGGAGAGCGGCTTGGACACGCCGCCCGGCAAGCCGAATACCGGGTGGATGGGCTTGCCCGCGGCCAGCGTCATCAGCTCGCGAAGCTTGCGCCGCATGGCGATCACCTTCTGCCCGGTCTCGATCCCCACCTTGGCGATGACGCCCAGCACGTTGCGCTCGGCCGCCGGGGCCTGCGGCCCGACCACGAAATCCGGGCCGCCGAGGAAATAGAAGTGCAGCGCGTGGTCTTCCACCACGAACGTGGAGTAGACCAGCTCGCGGATCTTCCGCGCGGCGGGCGGCGGCGTCACCTGATACAGAGCGTCGAGTGCCTTCGTCGCCGCCATGTGATGCGCCGTGGGGCAGACCCCGCAGATCCGCGACGTGATCTGCGGCATGTCCTCCGCCGGCCGGCCCTGCGCGAATTTTTCGAAGCCGCGCAGTTCCGGCACCTGAAAGTACGCGCGGTCGACGTGCCCCTGCTCGTCGAGAAAGATTTCTATCTTGCCGTGGCCTTCCAGCCGCGTAATAGGTTCAATCGTGATTCTGCGAGCGCTGTCCATGACCGTTACTCCATGCGCCGCCGGCCCAGCATCGAGGCGGGCAGGCTGTATCGATAGAACGTCCCAGCCGGATCCGGAATCGCGTCCAGCGCGGCGAGGATTTCACTCTCGTCGTTGCCTTCGACGATCGACGCCGTCGCGGAAAGAGCTTTGGCGCCGAAATCGCGCACCCGGCTGGTGGGACCAAAACATCCGGTGCACGGCATGTTTCCGCGAACGCACATGGCGTCGCACCCGGCCCGCGTAGCCGGTCCGAGACACACCACTCCCTGCGCCAGCAGGCACGTCTGCTGGTCCGGCACCACTTGATGCACGCGCTTGAACTCCTTCACCAGCAGCTTTTCGGGACGGGTGTCCTTGCGCGGGCACTGCTCGCAAAGCGCCTGGTCGGGCGCCAGCACACTCCCTTTCGGCGGCAGCTCGGCTCCCAGCAGTACGCCCAGGGCGTCGCGGATGATGTTCGGAGTCGGCGGACAGCCCGGCACGTAATAGTCCACGTCGATCACGCGGTCCAGCGCCAGCACCGTGTCGTAGAATTCGGGAAGCGAACGGGGATGGCCGTCTTCCCTGAAAATTCTCACGGGCGCGACGCCGTCGCGATACACCTCCTGGAAAATGCCCTTCGCGTCCGACAGGTTGGCCAGACCCGGAACGCCTCCCAGTTGCGCGCACGCCCCGAACGCCACCACCACTTGCGACTTCGCCCGCAGCAGTTCCGCCATCTCGCGCTGGTCGCTGTTGCGAATCGCGCCGTTGATGAAGCTGGCCAGGATGGAGCCGTCCGCCATGGCGTCCAAGTCCCGGTGCTTGAAATCCATGGCCACCGGCCAGAACACGATGTCCACCGCGGCCACCACGTCGAGGATCTTCTCGTCCAGATCCAGCAGGGCTTCCTCGCATCCGCCGCAGGACGCACACCAGTAGATCGCCACCTTGGGCTTCATGCGACCTCCTTCCGGCGGGCGCCCTGCCGGGGTCCCAGCGCGCGCAGCCGCTCCACCATGTCGTCGATCACGGTCTTCACGCGCTCGCCTTCGGCGGCGGAGATCCATTCCAGGCGCAGGCGCTCCTCTTCGATTCCCATCTGCTTCACCAGCCGCTGCAGCAAATGGAACCGGCGCAGCGCCTTGTAGTTGCCTTCCTGGTAGTGGCAGTCGCCCGGATGGCAGCCGCCGATGAGAACTCCGTCCGCGCCTTTGGCAAACGCATCCAGCACGAATTGCGGATCCACGCGGCCGGAGCACATCACGCGCACCACCCGCGCATTGGGCGCGTACTTGATGCGCGAAGTCCCGGCCAGGTCCGCCGCCAGGTAGGTGCACCAGTTACAGAAAAAAGCCACGATTTTGGGTTCAAACGTTTCAGGCATACGTCAATAGCCCCTCGATCTCTTCGAAGACCTGGTCGTCTTCAAACAGGTGTTGGTGAATCGATCCGGAAGGACAGGCCGCCACACAGGTGCCGCACCCTTTGCACATCGCCTGGTTGATGCTGGCCCGTTTCTCTTCTTCCGAAAACGTGATGGCGTGGTAAGGGCACATCGGGCCGCAGGTCTTGCAGCCGGAGCAGTCGTCGCCCACATAAGCGGTGTTGGGCTCGGTCTCCATGAAACCGGCGTCGATGAGCGCCAGCGCTTCTGCAGCCGCGGCGCCCGCCTGTGCCACCGTATCGGGAATGTCTTTAGGCCCCTGGCAGCAGCCCGCCAGGAACACTCCCTCGGTGAACGTGCTTACCGGCGCCAGCTTGGGATGCCGCTCCAGGAAGAATCCTTCGCTCCCGCAAGTCATGTTGAACCGCCGCCGGACTTCTTGCGCATCGGCCTGCGGCTCGAGGCCCACTCCCAGCACCACCATGTCCACGGGGATCCGCCGCACCAGGCCGGCCAGCGTATCTTCGACGCGAAGGACCAGCTTGCCTACCTCGGTGGGATCGAGAGCCCAGTCCGTGACCTCCGCCACCCGGCCCCGGATGAAGTGCACCCGTTCGTTCAGCAGCTTCTGATAGAACTCCTCGAACCCTTTTCCGGGAGTGCGGATGTCGATGTAGAAATTGAAGACCTCGGCGCCGGTGTGCTCCTTGATGAGGTGCGCCAGCTTGAGGGAGTACATGCAGCACACCCGCGAGCACCAGCGGTTCGTGTTCTCGTCTCGCGATCCCACGCAGTGCAGGATCCCCACCGTCTTCGGCGTGCGGCCGTCCCGCAGCACCACCTGCCCGCCGGTGGGTCCCGATGCGTTCACCAGGCGTTCGACCTGGAGTGAGGTGTACACGTTCGGGTACGTGCCATAGCCGTAGTACGGCACCCGCCGCGCGTCGAACACCTGGAATCCCGTCGCTACGATGATGTTGCCCACCTCGATCTCTTCGGTCCGGTCTTCGAACTGGAAGCCGATCGCATGACGGTCGCCGCAGGCTTCGACGCAGGTCTTCTTGCACTTCCCCGTCTTGAACTGAATGCACGTCTCGGGGTCGATCACCGGCACTTGCGGCACCGCCTGGGGAAACGGAATGTAGATCGGCTTGCGCTTGGACAGCCCCAGGTTGAAGTCGTCCGGAACCCTGGCATCCTTAAATACGCACGCTTCGAGGCATTCCAGGCATCCCACGCACAGGTCTTCGTTCACAAAACGGGGCCGGCGTCTCACCGTCACTTTGTAATTGCCGACGTACCCGTCCACGCGGGTCACTTCGGAGTAGGTCCACAGCGTAATGTTCGGATGCGCCTTCACGGCGGACATTTTAGGCGTGAGGATGCAAGCCGCGCAGTCCAGCGTGGGAAAGGTCTTGTCGAACATGGCCATGTGGCCGCCGATGGTCGGCTCGCGCTCCACCAGGTAGACTTGCTTGCCGGCGTTCGCGAGAGTGAGCGCGGCGTGGATCCCGGCAATCCCGCCGCCCACCACCAGGACGCGCGGATCGATCGGGATCCGGCTCTTCTCAAGTGCCTCGTGGCGGGCGACGCGCCTCACTGCGGCGCGCAGCAGGTCCTTCGCCTTGGCGGTCGCTTTTTCCCGGTTCTCGTGCACCCACGAGGCGTGCTCGCGGATGTTCACCATTTGCAAATAGAAGGGATTGAGGCCGGCCGCCTTTAAGGCGCCGCGGAACGTCTGCTCGTGAAGGTGCGGCGAGCACGACGCTACCACGATCCGGTTCAGCCGGCGCTCCGCGACATCGCGGCGCATCAGGTCCTGGCCGGGATCGGAGCACATGTATTTGTACTCGCGAGAGACCACGACGCCAGGCAACGTGGTGGCGTACGCCGCCAGCGACTTCACATCCACCACGGCCGCTATGTTCGTGCCGCAATGGCAGGTATAGACGCCGATGCGAATCGCGCCGTTCGCCTCAGACATAGCTCTCCACCGCCTCCGGATGCTTCGGAAACCACTCTTCGATCACTCTCCGGCCCGAAATCGCGCGGTGCAGGCCCAGCGAACGAAAGCTGCCTCCCAAGGCCCAGCCGAGGATCTGCGTGAAATACAGTATCGGCATATCGAATGATTCGCCGGTTTCCCGGCTGATCTCGGTCTGATACGCGTCCAGATTGTACTGGCACAAGGGGCACACGGTGACGATGGCCGCCGCTCCCTTTCGCGCCGCTTCCTTCAGCAGGATGTAGTTCAGCCGTACGCCCACGGAGTGAATGGTGCCCGTGAGCGCGCCGCCGCAGCACTTGGTCTTGAGCGCGAACTCCACCGTGGGAACCCCGGCCGATTGCAGCAATTCATCCATGCGGGTCGGATCGTGCGGGCGGTCCGCCTCCCCGAACGGGCGCACCAGTTGGCAGCCGTAGTAGCAGGCCACCCGCCCGCCCCGCCATGAGCGCGTGGCTTTCGAACGGATCCGCGCCACTCCCACATCCGTGTACAACACCTCCAGCGGATGCCGCACCCACACTCCGTCGAGAGCGGGAAGATTCGCCGCCGCCAGCGATTCCCCCACGCGCCGGGCAATCTTCGGATATCGCTGCGCGTAGTCCTGGGTCTTCCGGAGGCACAGGTAGCAGGCGCTGCACGGCGCCACCAGGTCGCGAAAACCGGACTGGCGCGCCAATGCCAGGTTCCTGGCTGATAGCAGAAACGCCAGGTTCTCGTCGATGCACATGTACGACGTGGCGCCGCAGCAGTTCCAGTCGCGCAGTTCCTCGAGCGGAAGGTCCAGGAGTTGAAACAGCGCCAGCAGGCTCTCGCCGTAGGCGATGCCGGCCCCTTGCATCGAGCACCCCGGATAATAGCCGTATGGCGCGGAGGTCATCTGACCTCCTTGCCGGCCAGCTCGCTTTGCAATTCGTTTACCCGCTCGATCTTTTCGCGGCGAACGGTAAGCCTGCCGGTCCGAAGCAGCCGCCAGCCCGTTCGAGCCATGTCGAACAACTGGAAAGGATCGGTGCGCAGCGCCATTCGCAGGACCAGCCAGAACTCCGAGCTGCGCCCGCGCGCCCGGACCAGCTCGTAGAATTCCTGTGCCAGCACCGGAGTCGGAAAGCGATAAGGGTACATGTTGTGCTGGAGCGCCTCTCGCTTGAGGCTGTACATCACGTCCGTGATGCGGATCTGGCGGGGGCAATGCACCGCGCAGGAGTAGCAGGATGCGCACAGCCAGATGGACTGGCAGGTCAGCGCGTCCTCCCGGAAGCCTTCCCGCACCAGTGCGATGATGCGGCGGGGAGCGAAGTCCATGTAAATCGAGAGCGGGCATGTCCCCGAGCACGTCCCGCACTGCAGGCAGGAAAACAGCCCTTCGCATCCCGGCCGCTCCGCCACCTGTTGGGCCCAGTCGGGGTCCGCCTCCCGCTGGAACTTCATCTTTCGCTTCATCTCCGGCTTAAGCCAGAATGCCTTCAACCTCTTCATAGATCTCCTCGTCCTCGAACAGGTTCTGCCGGATCGATCCCGATGGGCAGGCGGCCACGCACGTGCCACAGCCTTTGCACAGAACTTCGTTGATGCTGGCTTTCTTTTGTTCCTCGGCGAACCGGATCGCCTGGTACGGGCACAGCGGCAGGCACGTCTTGCAGCCGGAACAGGCGTCCTCCAGAATGTGCGCGGTGTCAGGTTCCAGTTCCACCACGCCGGCGTCGATCAACGCCAGCGCCTGGGCCGCGGCCGCTCCCGATTGCGCCACCGTATCGGGAATGTCCTTCGGCCCCTGGCAGCATCCCGCCAGGAAGATCCCGTCCGCGAACGTATTCACCGGCGCCAGCTTGGGGTGGCGCTCCAGGAAGAAGCCGTCGCCTGAGCAGCCTATGTTGAACAGGCGCCGGACCTCGTTGGAATCCGTGCGCGGCTCCAGGCCCGCCGACAGCACCACCATGTCCACCGGATATTTGCGGACCATGCCCAGCAGCGTGTCTTCCGCCTGGACGATCAGGCGGCCGTCGCCGTTGCCCGCCGGATAAACATCCGCCGCCTTCCCCCGCACGAACACGACGCCTTCCTCGGCCACCCGGTTGTAGAACTCCTCGAACCCTTTGCCGGGCGCGCGGATATCGATATAGAAGTTGTAGACCGCGGCCCCCGTCTTCTCCTTGATCAGGTGGGCCAGCTTCAGCGAGTACATGCAGCACACCCGCGAGCAGTAGCGGTTCGTGTGGTGGTCGCGGCTGCCCACGCAGTGCACGATCCCCACGCTCGCCGGCTTGCGGCCGTCGCGCAGCGTCACCTCGCCCCCGGTTGGCCCCGAGGCGTTCACCAGCCGCTCGACCTCCAGCGACGTATAAACATTCGGATAGACTCCGTATCCGTAGTACGGAATCCGCGTGGCGTCGAACATCTCGAAACCCGTCGCCAGGATGATGGCGCCGACCTGGATCGTGCGCATCTCCTCCCGCTGGTGGAAGTCGATGGCGTTTCGCTCGGCGCACACCTCTACGCAGGTCTTCTTGCACTTCCCGCTTTTGAATTCGATGCAGGTCTCCGGATCGATGACCACCACCTGCGGCACCGCCTGCGGAAACGGAATGTAGATGGGCTTGCGTTTGCTCAGCCCCAGGTTGAATGCGTCGGGCGCCTTCGCCTGCTTGTACACGCATGCCTGGATGCATTCCTGGCAGCCTGTGCAGAGGTCCTCCAGGACATACCGCGGCTTCCGGCGCACGGTGACCGAATAGTTGCCCACGTAGCCTTCCACCTGGCGCACCTCGGAATAAGTCCAGAGCGTGATGTTCTTGTGCGCTTTCACGGCGGTCATCTTGGGCGTCAGGATGCAAGCGGCGCAATCCAGCGTGGGAAAGGTCTTGTCGAACTGCGCCATGTGGCCGCCGATGGTCGGCTCGCGCTCCACCAGGTAGACGTGCTTTCCGGCCTTCGCCAGGGTGAGGGCGGCATCGATGCCGGCAATTCCGCCGCCCACCACCAGAACTTCGGAGTGAATCGGCGCCTCCCTCGGTTCGAGGGGCACGTGCCACTTCACGCGGCCCACCGCCGCGCGAACCAGGTCCATGGCCTTCTCGGTTGCCGCCAGCCGGTCGGCGTGCACCCAGGAATCGTGCTCCCGCAAATTGACCATGTGGAAGTAGTACCGGTTCAGGCCGGCCTGTGCCACGGCTTCGCGGAAGGTGTGCTCGTGCAGGTGCGGAGAGCACGCCGCTACGATGATGCGGTTCAGCCCGCGCTCGCCGATGTCCTGCCGGATCAACTCCTGTCCCGGGTCCGAGCACATGTATTTGTACTCGCGCGCCAGCGTCACTCCGGGCAGGCTGCCGGCATATCGGACCAGGGCCTCTACGTCGACCGTGGCGGCGATATTGGTGCCGCAGTGGCACACGTACACGCCGATCCGGACATTGCTGTCGGTTACCCCATGGCTTGCTCCACCAGTTCGGCCAGTTCTTTGACTTCGAGCCTGTCTTCCAGCCCCGCTGTTTTCAGCGCATCCTGGAACATCACCAGGTCCTTCGGGCATACGACCACCAGCGTGCGCACCCCCGTGGCCGCGGCTTCGCGCACGCGAGTGACCGCCGGCCGATCCTTGAACACCGGCGGATCTTCCATCCAGATCCGGCCTCCTCCCGCACCGCAACAGTAAGAGTACGTTTTGTTTTGCGGCATCTCCACCAGCTTCAGTCCTAAAGCCGCCATGACGTGCCGCGGGGCTTCGAAGATGGCGTTGTAACGCCCCAGGTAGCAGGGGTCGTGGTACGTGACCTTCATGTGGAGCTTGTTCCGCGGCGTCAGATCGCCTGTGGCGATCAACTGGTGGAGAAGCTGCGTGTGGTGCAGCACCGTCGCCGGCCCGTTCGTGCCGGGGTACTCGTGTTTCAAAGCCTGGAAGCTGTGCGGGTCCGTCGTGACGATTTCATCGAAATGCGCCTTGGCGAACGATTTCGAGTTCTTGTCCCGCAGGCTTTCAAACAGGCCTTCTTCGCCCGCCAGCCGCGCGTCGTTGCCGGAGTTCGATTCCCCCTCGTAGAGGATGCCGAAATCCAGGCCGGCCTTTTGGAACACGCGCGCGGCCGTGCACGTGGCCGCGGTCACGCGGGGGTCGTAGGAGCAGTAGTCGCCCACGAACCACAGGAAATGCACCGGTTCTTTCCGGGCGTCTTTAATGTGGAAATCCAGTTGTTGCGTCCACTTCGGGCGGCCCCGCGGAGGGGCCCCGAACGAGTTTCCATAACGTGTCAGATTCTTGAAGGCTTCCTGAAGAGACGGATCCATATCGCTCTCTCCAATCAGGCGCCGGCGCATTTCGATCAGCACGGGGACGTGCTCGTTCATGACCGGACACCGTTGCATACACGCCAGGCAACTGGTGCAAGCCCAGATCTCCTGGCGTGTGACCGCCTCGCCGGTGAACTTACCGTTGTCACCGGACGCGGCATTCCGCACCAACTCTTTCATGTGGTGCATGAGCATCTTGGGCGACAGCGCGAAGCCGCTCTGGAACGCCGGGCACGCCCGGTCGCACCGGCCGCATTCCGCGCAGGCCAGCCCGCTGAACAACTGCCGCCAGGTGAATTCTTCGGGTCTGTCCGCCCCGGGCGAAGCCTCCGGGACGCGGCCCGGCTGGAGCGACGCGAAGAAAACCCCGAACGGCGAGGCCAGCAGATGCAGGTGTTTGGAGTAAGGCAAATACGCGAGGAATCCCAGGACCGTCGCCATGTGCACCCACCACATCGCCCGCGAAACGGCCGGTGCCGAGACGCGATACCATTGCCCGGCCAGCGAGGACAGAAGCACCACCGCGATGAGCCCCAGGATGATGGAGGCGTCTCTCGACTTCTCCAGCCGGGGAGGCGCGAAGAAATAGCGGCGCACGGCAGCCACTGCCAGCGCCGCCAGGCCGATGATGCCGAACACCGCTAGCACGCCGCGCATCCACCCCACTTCTTCGGCGTACGGGATCGGAAGAACGGGCAGCAATCCGCGCACCAGGTTCCAGAAAAAGCTCGCGGCAAACACCACGAAGGCCCAGAAGATCGCCAGGTGGGCCGCGCCTGCCACGGGCTCCTCCAGCAGGCGGCGCTGCCCCAGGACGTTCACCGCGACCAGCTTCAACCGCTCTGGAATGCGGTCCCATCTTTTCTCCGGGCGTGCCGCCGCCAGGACGTTTACATATTGATACACCCGGTGGCCGAACAGTCCGAAGGCGGCCAGCGTCAGGATCCAGAGGCAGATGGCCGTGCTAGGCATGGTGAGCCGCGGCCCTCTTCGACTCGATCGCGGCGGTCAGGGACGGCAGCGTCTCCACGACGTCCGCCACGATGCCGTAATGCGCCACGTTGAAGATCGGCGCCCGCGGATCGCTGTTCACCGCGACGATGATGCCGGAGTCCTTCATGCCTTCGATGTGCTCCGGCGCGCCGCTGATCCCCAGCGCCACGTACAGCTTCGGTTTGACCGTCAGCCCGGACTTGCCGATCTGCCGCGACATCGGAAGCCATCCCTGGTCGATCACCGGTCTCGACCCGGCCACCGCGCCGCCCAGCGTCTTTGCCAGGTCTTCCGCCAGCCCCAGATTGTCCCGGCTCTGTATGCCGCGGCCCACCGCCACCAGCACTTCCTGCCTCGTGAGATCAACATCGCCCGCTTCCGGGTCGACGTATCTCTTCAGGCGCACCGCCGGTTCCTCCAGCACAACCGTGACCTCTTCCACCGGCGGAGTCCGGTCGGAGCGGCCCTTGTCCGCCGGCCGGGCGCCGGGCCAAATGCCCAGGATGGCCGGCTCCGAGGCCGTCTCCACTTCGGCTTCTATCTTTCCCCCGTACATCACGCACACCGCCCGGAGCCGGCCGTCCACGACCTTGATGTCTTTGCAGAAATTCACGGCCGCCACGCCCAGCCGGATCGCCAGCAGCGTGCTCACGCCCAGCATGACGTTGGTCAGCGGCGCCAGCAGCGCGAGCGGCCTACTGTCCGCCAGGACTTGCGCCAGCGCCTCCGCGTAAGGCTGCGGCACGGGCTCCGCCAGAAGCGCGTGGTCCACATAAACCACCGAGTCCGCCGCGCCCAGCGTTTGCGCCAGTTCCTTCAGGTTCGAGCCGACCAGGATTGCGGTGAGCGGCACGCCGAGTTGTCCGGCGGCTTCTCTCCCGAACGCCAGCGTTTCGTACGTCACGTCGGAGATGCGTCCCCGCCATTGTTCGGCCAATACGCAAATGCTTCCAGTCATTGTCGTCGCCTCCTCAGAAAATGCCGCGCCCGGCCAGAATTTCGCAGAGCTGTTCCGAGACCCGCTCACCAGATCCGTCCAGAATCACCGCGTGGCCCGCTGGCTCGTTGCGTCTCATGCCGACCACCTGCACCGTGGGAAAGCCCCCGTCCGCCAGCGTGGGAACCGGAGTGGCATCGATTCTTTGGGATTTCATGGCCGCCCGCACCTTCGCCACCGGGACATAGCGCGGCGGTTTCTCCGCGGCCTGCATGCCCAGAACCGCGGGAAGCCGCACTTCGAATTCGCCTCGCACCCCGCCCGGATACTCTTTGGTCGCCACCGCCGTCTTGCCCGCGGCATCCAGCACGACCCGCGTGATGATTCCCAGGTATGGCCGGCCAAGTTCGTGAGCCAGCAAGGGCGCGATTAGCCCGTCCAGGTCGTCGATGGCCTGAACGCCGGTGAGCATCAGGTCCGCCTCGATCAATCCGGGATCGTGCTCGATGGCCTGCGCCAACGCTCGCGCCGCCATCCGGGTGGAGAGCCCCGCATCCACCCCGACGATCTTGACGACGCGGTCCGCCCCCTTGGCCAGCGCGGTGAACAGGGCATCGTCAACCTCCGGCGCATCCAGCGCCAGCACCGTCACTTTGGCGCCGTGCCGCTCCTTGAGCAGCAGCGCTTCTTCCAGCGCGTGATCGTCCGATTCGCTCAGGATCATGCGCAGATACTCCAGATCCAGCCCCTTTCCGTCGGGGGCAATCTCCAGGTCCTCCACGACGTCGGGCACCATTTTCAGCAAAACCACGATGTGCATGGCTATTCCTCCATTGCCTCGGCCAGGAGTTCGGTGACGTCCCGGACCATCATTCGTTTGTCGTAGCCCACCACCTTGAGGGCATCCTCGAAGCGTGAGACTTCGTAAGGGCAGGAAACCGCCAGGACGTCGGCGCCGGTCGCCACGGCCTCCCGGACACGGCGCTCCGACAGCCGCTCGTAGCCCTTCGCCTTGAAGTAAGTGTCCAGCCACATGCCGCCGCCTCCGCCGCCGCAGCAGATGGCGTTGACGCGGTTGTGAACCATTTCGATCAGTTTCACGCCCGGGATCGCCTGCAACAGCATCCTGGGCGCTTCGTAAAATTCGTTCTGCCGTCCCAGGCAGCACGAGTCGTGATAGGTCACCTTGTAGTCGAGTTTCCGCGCCAGCAGCGGTTTGAGCCGGTCGAGGTATCTCCCCAGAAAGGGAGTGGTGTGTTCCAGCGGCCAGTTGAAACCCAGCGCCGGGTAGCGGTTCTTGAAAGCGTTGTGCGCGTGCGGGCAGGAAGTCACCAGCCGCTGGAACCGGTACTTTTGGAAGACCGCCATGTTGTAGTCCATGAGCGTCTCGAACAGCCCCGGCTCCCACGTCAGGCGTCCGCACTCGCCGGCGCACTTCTCTTCATTGCCGAGAATTGCGAAGTCGATTCCCAACCGGTGAAAGATTTTCGCGGTGGCCCGGCTGGTATCCTGGCCGCGCGGGTAGAAAGAGGTGTAGCATTCCACGAACCAGAGGACGTCCGCGGGCCTCGGATCCTCGGCCAGAATGCGGATGGGGACTCCCGCCGTTTTGACCCAGGCGGCCCGTTTGCGCGATGGCTCGCCCATCGGGTTGCCGTAGCGCAGGGTGTTCTGCAGCGCCTTCTGCAGCTCGCCGGGCAGCTCCGGCATATGCGTCAGGGTCTGTTCCTTCATCAACGGCAGAAGGATCTCGGTCAGCCGGATTCCGCGCGGGCATTTCGCCATGCACGCATAGCACGCCACGCAGGAAAGCAGGCTGTCGCTGGTGAAGACCTTCTCCAGCATCCCCGCGCGCATCATGGCGATCATGCGGCGGGGCGGAAACTCCATCACGTCGCCGTAGGGGCACGTGCCGGTGCACGCGCCGCATTGCAGGCAGGTCAGGATCTCCGTCCCCTCGGGGTACCGGGGGAGAGTCTCCAGGGTCACCGAACACGTGCCCATCGGTCATCTCCGCGCTGCGCCCGGCCGGCGCAATGCCCTATGGGGCGAAATTCCAGGCCAGCACCTGGTGCCCGCCCGTGGCCAATCCTATATGTTGGAACCCCCCGCGCGCTGGCTTCGGCCCGCCGGGCGGCCCACAAACCATACAGCTTCCCGTCGACCCCGCATCGGCGAACGTTCGTTTTCTCGGCGTTTCTCCCTCGTCACCACGGCTTCCCACGATTCGAGCCGTTTATGATTAGGATTTTAGCACCTACTTATCCTTTTTCAATCAATCATTCGATCCGGCGGATACCCTGGGTGCCGTCAGGATTCCCACAGTCTGTCGGTTTTTTGATCAGGCTTGTGGGGCAGGTTGGCAACAGTTGGCAACCTGCGGCGGGTTGTCAACTGTTGTCAACCCGCCCGGCGAGCCATGCTCGCCGGGCTTCAAATCTCTATGGATCGGACCCCTTGCCGCCCCGTCAGGAATTCGAGATGTTGATCCCAGAGCTGGACAGCGTGTTCAGAATGATCCCCATCGGATTGAGCGGGCCGTTCTGCGTCGCGCTGCTCTGGAAGGCCGCCAGAAACTGATCCATCACCTGGCTCGTGCTGCTCGAGCTGCTGGTGCTCGAAGCGCTAGTCGAGCTGCTGGAATCGCTGCCCGAACCGGCGGAGGCCGCGTGGGAATGATGATGGTGGTGGTGATGGCCGCCGATCGCCTGGGCCAGATCCTGGATGTTTGGGAGTTGGCCGCTCGTCGAGGCGTTGGTGAAGTCCGTCGCAAGCTGGGTGAGTTGAGTCGCCGCCGTCGTATTGCCGTTCGTCTGGGCAGTTTGCGCGGCCTGTGTCAGGTTCGTCGCGATTTGCCCGGTGATCTGCTGGTACTTGGTTGGATTCGATTGCTGAAGCTGCTGGAGCGTGCTCATCAATTGAGCGAACGGTGAAAGCTGGGGGCTGTCTGGCTGGAGCGTGAGCGAAGACGTGCCGACGCCGTTCAGATTGTTCCCGGCCGAATTGGTGGTCAAGCCGGTGCCCTGGAGAGCGGTGCTGAGTACCGACTGTAGATAGCTGCTGGAAAGCATGTTTATAGAACCCATGCTGTGCGACTCGCATTTTTACTGCCGCTCCCGCAGTGCCTCGAGATACTGAAAACGTGGGCCCGGCGCATCCGCCGCTCTGTCAACTTTCTGACGGAGTGGCGAATTCTTGGCGGCCCCGTGTGAGATCGCGCGGCTTACTCCCCGATAGCCCGTTCGAAGTATTCGATGGTGAGCTTGAGCCCCTCGCGGAGCGGCACCGTGGGCTGCCACCCGAGCGCTTTCCGCGCCAGGGAAATGTCCGGGCACCGTTGCACCGGGTCGTCCTGCGGCAGCGGGCGCGAAACGATTTCCGATCGGGAACCGGTCATCGAGACAACCATCTCCGCCAGTTCCCGGATGGAGAATTCGTCGGGATTGCCGATGTTGACCGGCCCCGTCAGCCCTTCCGTGTTCATGAGCCGCAGGACCCCTTCGATGAGGTCCGACACATAGCAGAACGAGCGCGTCTGCGCGCCGTCGCCGCAAACCGTGATGGGCTCGTTGCGCAGCGCCTGCACGATGAAGTTGCTCACCACACGGCCATCGTGGATGGCCATCCGCGGGCCGTAGGTATTGAAGATGCGCACGATCCGGACATCCACGCCGTTCTGGCGGTGATAGTCCATCATGAGCGTTTCGGCCACGCGCTTCCCTTCGTCGTAGCAACTGCGCACGCCCACCGGGTTGACGTGGCCCCAGTACGACTCGGCCTGTGGATGCTGCGACGGATCGCCGTAAACCTCCGAGGTCGAAGCCTGCAGCAGGCGCGCCCGCACCCGCTTGGCCAGGCCCAGCATGTTGATCGCACCCATCACGCAGGTCTTGACCGTCTTGACCGGGTTGTACTGGTAGTGCACGGGCGATGCGGGGCACGCGAAGTTGTAGATCTGATCCACTTCCAGCAGGATGGGGTTGACCAGGTCGTGGCGGATCAGCTCGAACCGCGGGTTGGACAGCAGGTGCGCGACGTTCGCTCTCGCCCCCGTAAAAAAGTTGTCCAGGCACAGCACCTCCGCGCCCGAGTCTACGAGGCGGTCGCAGAGATGGCTTCCCAGGAAGCCCGCGCCGCCGGTCACCAGAATGCGTTTCACTTCCAAGCCGGTCCTCAACGGACTGTACCACGATTGGCAAATCGCTGCCGGGCGGCGAGCGCCGCGGCCGGACCCCGCGAACCTCCTGCTACAATTCTTGCTGCATGTTCCGTAAGGTCCTGATTGCCAACCGTGGGGAGATCGCGGTCCGCGTCCTGCGCACGTTGCGCGAGATGGGGATTGCCGGCGTGGCCGTCTACTCCGATGCCGACCGCACGTCCCTGCACGTGCGCATGGCCGATGAGGCCGAGCGCATCGGGCCGCCGCCCTCCGCCGACAGCTACTTGAGAATCGATCGCATCATCGATGCCGCCAGGAAGCACGGCGCCGAGGCCATCCATCCGGGCTACGGCTTCCTGAGCGAGAACGCCGACTTCGCCGCCGCCTGCGCGGACGCGGGATTGGTGTTCATCGGTCCCTCGGCCGATTCCATCCGCCGCATGGGCTCGAAAACCGCCGCTCGCCGGACGGCCATCGCGGCCGGCGCGCCTGTAGTTCCCGGGACGGACCACGGCGTCACGCTCGACGAGGCCGTCGAGTTCGGGCGCGGCCACGGCTACCCCGTCCTGTTGAAGGCCGTCGCCGGCGGCGGCGGTAAGGGCATGCGGGTCGTGGATCGCGAAAGCGACCTGGCATCCGCGCTGCGCGACGCCTCGAGCGAGGCCCAGCGCGCCTTCCGCAGCGGCGAGGTCTACGTCGAGAAGCTGATCGACCAGCCGCGCCACATCGAAATCCAGGTCCTGGGCGACCAGCACGGCAACATGGTGCACTTGGGCGAGCGCGAATGCTCCATCCAGCGCCGCCATCAGAAGGTCATCGAGGAGTGCCCGTCGCCGCTCGTGGCGCTCCATCCCGAGATGCGCCACGCCATGGGCCAGGCCGCCATCCACGCCGCCCGCGCCGCCGCGTACTACAACGCCGGAACCGTCGAATTCCTGGTGGACCGCGACCGCCGCTTCTACTTCCTCGAGATGAACACGCGCCTCCAGGTGGAGCACCCCGTCACCGAACTGGTCACCGGCCTGGACCTGGTGCGTCTGCAGATCGAAATCGCCGCCGGTGCCCGCCTGCCGTTCGCACAGGAAGCGGTCGCCTGGCGCGGCTGCGCCATCGAATGCCGCATTTACGCGGAGGACCCCTACAACAATTTCCTCCCGTACCCGGGCAGGCTCACCCGCCTCTCGCGTCCCTTGGGGCCCGGGGTCCGCCTCGACGGCTGCGTCTACAACGGCTGGACCGTCCCCATGGAATACGATCCCCTGCTGGCCAAGCTCGCGGTGTGGGCCGGCACTCGCGGCGAGGCCGCCGATCGCATGGTCCGCGCGCTCCGCGAGTACGACGTCGGCGGCATCCGCACCAACATCGGCTTCTTCCGCCAGATCCTGGAAGACGCGGAATTCCGAGCCGGCCGCCTCCACACCGGCTTCATCGACGATTTCTTCCAGCGCCACCAGGCTCCCCAACCGCCGCGCGATCTCGCGGCCGTGGCGGCGCTCGCCGCGGCCCTGCACGCCACGCGGCCTGAGCCGGACGCTCCGTTGGGCGGAAACGGGCCGGCCGGCGCCGGCCGATGGCTCGCCTCCGGGCGAAACGACCTGCTCAGATGAAGCTCTCGCTCACCATCAACGGCGCCGAGGACGCCATCGAAATCCTGGCGCCCGCTCCGGACTGCCGCTTCCGCATCGGCGGCGAAGACGCACGCGACGCCCAGGTGGAGGCTCCCGAGCCCGGCGTCTACTCGGTGCTGATGGACGGGCGCAGCTACGACGCGCGCGTGGAGCAGACCGCCGCCGGCGCCATCGTGGTGGTCATCGATGGGTACCGCTTCGAGGTGGAGGTGCGCGATCCGCGCCGCTGGACCCCGAAAGCGGGTGGCCGCGGCGGCGACGGCGCGCAGAACCTCACGGCCCCCATGCCCGGCAAAGTGGTGCGCGTGCTGGCCGCCGCCGGCGACGTGGTCGAAGCCGGCCAGGGCGTGGTGGTGGTGGAAGCCATGAAGATGCAGAACGAAATCAAGGCGCCCCGCGCCGGCCGCGTGATCGCCGTCCCCGCCAAAGAGGGCGCGACGGTCGCCGCCGGCGATGTGCTCGCTACGATCGAGTAGTGCCGCCGGCTTTCGAAAACGCCATCCCCGCGAAGCTCACCACGCTGTGCTCGTCGATGTTCCACTGCTCGTAGCGCAGCAGCTCGCCGCGCGCTTCGGGGACGGCTTTCAGGAAGGTATAGAACGGCGCGGAGCCGCACCATTTGAGGTCGTCGCGATTCTCCGTCACCAGCTCCCAGAAGCCCGCGGCGTCCGCGGCGTTGATGCGCGTGATGCGGTCCTGGTCGCGGGCCCCGATCTCGCTCATGACTCCCTGGTTCGCAGCCGCCCGGAAATCGTCGCCGTAGCGGGCGCCCATGTGAGCCATGTCTACCCCCAGCACCCACAAGAGGCGTCCGGCTTCGCGGTCGTTCATCTCGCCCAGCGCGTCCAGGAACTGCCTGACCCCGTCCTCGTCTTCGGGCCGTCCGCCGCCGCGAAGGCTGCGCGCGTAGGGACCGCACAGGATCGGCACGATCCGCACGTCCGGGCCCAGCATGTGTTGCAAGAAGAGCACCTGAAACTCGATCGTGTGCTCGAAGGAGTGGCAGTAGTCCTCCATCGCCACGGCGCCGCCGCCGCGCTCCTCCAGCCAGTCCACCAGCCGCCGGTCGGTGACCGCCTCACCCAGCGGCGTGACGAAATTCTTCCGCGTCAGCCCGAACCTCTCGGGCTCGCCGTAGTGCGAGGTCCCCAGGATCACGAAGGTGCGATCGCGCATCTCCGGGCCCAGCATGCGGTAGGCGTCGCGGTAGGATTGCCAGCCGCCCTCGGGACTCACGTGCGGGGCGGCAATGCCGACCAGGTTGCCGTCCGCCGCGGGGACGCCGGCGCCGGGCATGTAGCGCGCCATGGTTTCGCGCAGCGGTTCGGCCGTGTCCGGATAAGCCGAACCCGCGTGGACCGGCGTGCGCACCTCCGCTTCCGCGAATTCGCGCCGCCGTTCCTGCTCCAGCCGCGCAAACGCTTCGTCCTCCAGAAAACCGGCAGCGCTCAACGTTTCCACCAGGTGCCGCTGGATCTCGCCGACCTCCAGGCTGTTGGTCACGCGCACCAGCGCGGCCCGCAGGTCGAGGTCCGTGTGCTGCCCGTCGAAGCAGTGAAGGCACTCCACCAGCACCGGTGGAATCACCAGCATGGCGTCCGAGAAGCGGTACGGATCGCGAATGAACAGCCCCGGATGGTCCGGCGACGGGGACGGCATGAAGTCCACATTCGAGCGCAGCCGAGGCAGTGTTTGAGGCAAGCCTCTATATCGTAGCGCATACCGGCTCAGCAGCCCGCCCCCGCCAGCGCCCCGTACTTTCGCAGCAGCTCGTAAATCACCACGCCGCCCGCGGTGGCGACGTTGAGCGAGTGCTTGGCGCCCAGCATGGGGATGCGCACGTGTGTGTCGCACAGCGCCGAAATCTCCGGCCGGATGCCCTCCACTTCGTGGCCGAAAATCACGCACACCGGGAACCGCGGCATCCACTCGAACAGGTCCACCGCGTGCACCCTGGTTTCGATGGCGGCGATCTCGTAACCGTGCCCCCGCAGCTCGCCGATCAGCGGAACAGGCTCCCAGGTGTGCTCCCAGGCCACCGTTTCCTCGGCCCCCAGGGCGGTCTTGGTGATGCCGCGCTGCGGAGGGCGGCCGGTAATTCCGCACAGGTACAGCTTCTCCACCCGGGCGGCATCCGCGGTGCGAAAGAACGAGCCCACGTTGTACAGGCTGCGTACATTGTCCAGCAGCACGGCCACCGGCAGCGGCCGGATGTGCTGGTAGAAGGCGCCGGCCGCGGTCGCCTGGAAGGGAAGCCGGTCCATGAATGTTACACTAATGTTCGCATGTCCATGCTGTCGATCGTGATTCCGATCCACAACGAGGAGCCCTCCATCCTGCCGCTCTACGACCGGCTCACCTCGGTCCTGGAGCAGTTGCAGCGGCCCTACGAAATCCTCTTCGTGGACGATGCTTCCTCCGATCGGAGCTTCGTGCTTCTGGCCAATCTGGTGGAGACCGACGGGCACCTGAAAGTCATCCGCCTGCGCCGCAACTTCGGCCAGACCGCGGCGCTTTCGGCCGGCTTCCACGAATCCAAGGGCGACGTGATTATCGCCATGGACGGCGATCTCCAGCACGCCCCCGAGGACATCCCCGCGCTGCTCCGGAAGATCGACGAAGGATTCGACATCGCCAGCGGCTGGCGCACGCACCGCGTGGATAATGCCGTCCTGCGCAAGATTCCGTCGCGCATCGCCAACTGGCTGATGGCCAAGGCTTCGGGTTTGGATCT
Source organism: Bryobacteraceae bacterium (assembly GCA_035638575.1). Lineage (GTDB taxonomy): Bacteria > Acidobacteriota > Terriglobia > Bryobacterales > Bryobacteraceae > DASQZT01. The sequence goes on along the minus strand of DASQZT010000151.1, from coordinate 9,527 downwards.
CCACGATTTCGGCACCACCTTCAAGGCGTACCGCGCCGAGGTGCTGAAGGACGTGAATCTCTACGGCGAGCTGCACCGCTTCATCCCCGCGCTGGCCAGCTTCTATGGCGCGCGCATCGCCGAGGTGCCCATCCGCAACACGCCGCGCGCCGCCGGCGATTCGCACTATGGAATCGGCCGCACCTTCCGCGTCTTGTTCGACATCCTGACCATCAAGTTCCTGCTGAAGTATTTCACCCGGCCCATGCATTTCTTCGGCACCCTCGGGCTGGCCGGCACGGGATTCGGCGGCGGCATCATGGTTTACCTGCTGGTCAAGAAGCTGTTGGGGTACGACATCGTGATCGAGCACGGCCCCCTCATGATGGCCGGCGGCCTGCTGCTTCTGGGCGGCCTGATGATGTTCTCCACCGGCCTGATCGGCGAAATGATGATGCGGACCTACTTCGAAAGCCAGGACCGCCGCATCTACGCCGTGCGCGAAATCCTCACCCGCAAGCAGCGCGGCGTCGCGCGGTAGACCTTTTAAGAGCCTCCACAGAAGGCGGTCCAGTCCCATCCCGTCGGCTCTTATTAGCGCGCCTGCTTTGCTCCGATCGCCTCCGCGATGATTGCCGTCACCAGGCTATTGATGCTGACACCCTCGTTCTCGGCCTGTTTGGTTAGCTTCGAGTACAGGGTCCGGGGCAGGCGCTGGCGCCACTGAGCGGCTTCGATGCTAGGCTTTGGTATCCTTCGGCCCGACTCCTTGAACACCTCGATACAATCGAGGAGGGCTTCCCGGCCATTCGTGATCGCCTCTTCAATGGTCTCGCCGTCGGACATGCATCCGGGAATATCCGGGTACTCTACCAAATATCCGCCACCCTCTTCCTTTGACAAGGGCCGAACCGTAAACTGGTACTGGTCAAGATTTCGATTCGAAGTTGTTCTCACTTTGTTCTGATACCTCCCGCAGCGTCGATCAGCGCCACAAATTGCTTGATGTATACCGGCTTAATCGGACGCTTTGCTGGCACCGACACGATCTCCCGCACACCGGGCGCGCTGAAAATCACGTGGCTGCCGCCACGGCCGGGCCTGCGCCACTCGACGAAGTTCTCCTCCGCTACCGCCTGCAATTCTTCGATGCGCCAGCCCATTCGATTCTTGCGCATCTTCTGCAGAGCTTTCCCGCCAGCCACAATCACGATGATACCGCATTCGGTATCACTTTCCCGTTGCGCCTCCTGACAGCAGCGTCCGGCCCTGCATGCGGAGCGCCTCGGCCAGCTCGTGCGGCGTGCGCTCCACAGCCGCTCGGATTTCTTTCACGGGCAATCCCAGGAACTTGAGAGCTAGGATTTGCTCCAGCCGTTCCAGATGCCGCTCTGTGTACAGCCGATAACCCGCACCGCTTCGTCCAGGCTGTAACAACCCCAGCCGTTCGTAGTGGCGCAATGCCTTGTTGGTGATCCCCGCAAGCCGCGCGAACTCGCGAATCCGATACAGGGTGCCGAACCGCACCCTCCAACACAGATTTTCAACCTTGCCCTGAGGTCCAAGCCAAGCGCTCACAAACCGGTTTCACGATTTGCTGCTTGCACTCGAACTGTCGCTGCGAGACCGCAGGAGCTGCTTCATCGCGCTGGTCCGCGCCGCTCGCAACGGGGTCAGGCCCTTGCTCCCCGTTGAATGCACATCCGCTCCTCTTGCCAGCAATAGCGAGGTTACCTGAATCTGGTCGCAATTGACCGAACGCCGGAGAGGACTGTCGCCAAGGGAATCCCGGGCATCGATGTCTGCTCCGCAATCCAGCAGGGCCTCGGCGATCTCCAGGTTGCCTCGCCGGGCAGCCATGTGCAATGCGGTGCACCGTTTCGCGCCGCCGCTGGCGTTCACATTCGCGCCCCTCTGCCGAAGAGCGCGGACAACGTCTCCGCCGTCCGGGGCTTTGTACTCGTTCGCCAGGCAATACAGAGGAGTGTGGCTGCCTCCGTCCGGCGCGTTGGGATCCGCGCCGAGCCGCAGAAGCAGCTCCACCATTGTCCGATTGCCCTGGGCGGACGCCGCGTGCAGCAGGGTGCGGCCCGCGTAACGTTCCCGCACAAACGCGGGATCGTGAGTTACTCTTTCTTCGACATAGCGCAGCATCGCTGGGTTCCGGCTGCCCATCATCAGCGCCAGCAGGCCCGCCAAAACGGAGCGGTTGCGCTGGAACCGGTTTCGTAAGCTCTCCGCCGCCGCGATTGCGCGATCCGCCTCCCCTCCGCGCACGGCCGCTACAGCTTCGTCGAGCCCGCATTGGGCATCCCAGCGCCGGGCAACCTCCCGCCGTATGGCGTCGCCGGGCGGCTCACCGGGATCCGCGGCGGCCGGAGTTGGTTCGCCGCTGTTGACGACATGCGCGGACGACCGCTCAAAAAACTCGCGTAAGGCATGGCGAAGAGGCTCGTCGATCTGCGCGTCATCGAGGGCTTTCACCATGTTTTCCATCCAAGCCGCCCTTTCCTTTTGCCGGATCCTGAAGCGAAGGTGCGATTCCCGGAGGCTCAACCACCACCGGAATTGCGTATCCTCGCTCGGGCCTTCGAAGACCTGGGCCAGGAAGGCAGTGAACTCCTCGATGGCGCAGCGGAAGGTCTTTCCGGGAAAAAGAGGACGAAGCACGGGATCCCGATCCACGCGGGAATAAAAAGCCACCGCGAGCCGGCGCCAGGCCGCCGTGCCGCCAATGGCCTGATGCAGATCGGGGCCCTCGACTCTCGAGTGGGGAGTTGCAGCCGGGAGCTTCTCAGCCATACAACGAATTCTCTCGCACTTGAAATGGAACCGCACAAGCCGCCACCGCCGGCGCCGGCCCGTCCCGGCGGTACAATCAAGACGGCCGTGCGCAGACTCTGGGTAGACATTCGCGCCGCGGTGGCGCGCCGCATCCGGTACCGAATCACGCGCGGCGGCCTGCTGTTCACCTTCGCCATCCTGGTGGTCGGACTGGGCGCCGTCGTTTCCGCCAACAACCTGCTCTTCCTCATCCTGGCGGCCATGCTGGCTACCTTGCTGGTCTCCGGGTTCGTCAGCCGCTTGTGCCTGGCGGCGCTCGAACTGGATTTTCTGGTGCCCGAACACGTGGCCGCGCGCCGTTCGGTGCCGGGCAAGCTTTTCGTGCGGAATCAGAAGTGGTTCATGCCGTCGTTTTCCATCCGCGTGGAAGGTGTGCGCGATCCCGCCAGCCCCACGCTCAAATCGGGGATCTATTTTCCGCTGATTGCCGGACGCGCCACGGTCGAAGAGACGGTCGAGGTTCGGTTTCCGCGGCGCGGGGCGTACCGCCAGAACAGCTTTGCGTTCTCCACCGCGTTTCCCTTCGGGTTCCTCGAGAGATCCGCGCGAGTCACGCTGCGCCGCGAAATGGTGGTGTATCCCTCGATCGATCCGCAGCCCGGCTTCGACGACCTGCTGGCGGGAATCGCCGGCGAAATCGAAACCCACTACCGCGGCCTCGGAAGAGACTTCTACCGCATCCGGCCTTACCAGGCGCTGGAGAGCGCGCGGCACGTGGACTGGAAGGCTTCGGCGCACGTGGGCAGTTTGCAGGTCCGGGAGTTCGCCCGGGAGCAGGAACAGACGGTCGAGATCTTCCTCGACCGCGACATCCCGCACGACCTGGATGCGTGGTTCGAATACGCCATCGATTGCTGCGCCTTTCTGGTCTGGCGCCTCTCCAGCCAGGGCGCGGCCATTCATTTCCGTTCCAACGGGTTCGACTTCCGCCAGCCGGAAGAGGGCGACATATATACTATTCTCAAGTACCTGGCTTTGGTGTATCCGCAATCCGCCACTGTACTGGAGGGGCCTCTGGATGAGACCAGCTACAAGATTGTTATCACGCCGTCGCCCCGGCGTTTCAGCGAAGCCGGCTGGGCGGGCGCTCGCGTGCTCGATCCCGGCGTGCTGGCCGCGCCGGTGCCGGGCGCTGGCCTGCTGGATCCTGATGTGCCTCCCCTGCCTGTCGCCCGCGCAGTCCCCGGAGAAGACGCCTGAGCCCGTCAAGACCTCCATCACCGTAACGGAAAAAATTTCGGCCGAGGCGCCGGCGAATATCTCCGTGGTCGACGCCCAGGCGCTGGAAGAGACGCCGGGAACGGATCTGGACGACCGGTTGAAGGAGGTGGCGGGCTTCAGCCTGTTCCGGCGAACCTCCTCCGTGGTGGCCAATCCCACCACTCAGGGGATTTCGCTGCGCGGCATCGGATCGTCGGGCGCCAGCCGCACCCTGGTGCTGTGGGACGGCATTCCAGCCAACGATCCGTTCGGCGGCTGGGTTTATTGGTCGCAGTTTATTCCGTTGGAGATGTCGCGAGTGGAGGTTTCCCGCGGCGCGGCAACCAGCCTGTTCGGCGACCGCGCCATGAGCGGCGCCATCGGAGTGTTCACCCGCGAGCCCGAGAAGCTTCGGCTGCTGGCCGGCTTCGAAACCGGGAACAAGAACACCGAGGACGCCACGCTGGGCTTTTCGGATGCTTGGCGTCTGGCGGCGATCTCCGGCTCCGGACGGGCGTTCTCCACCGGCGGCTACTACATCGTGCCGGGGAGCGATCGCGGCCCGGTGGACCAGCCGGCGGCTGTGCGGTTCGTCACCGGCGACGTGCACGTCGATCACTACACCTCGCTGGGCAACCTGTTTATCCGCGCCGTCATCCTGGTGGAGGACCGCAAGAACGGCACCATCCTCACCCACAATTCGACCAGCACGGGAACCATTTCCCTGCGGTACGCCAAGGAATGGAAGCGCGATTCGTTTTCCCTCCTGGGCTTTCACACGCGCGAGGGGTTCCACAGCAGCTTCTCTTCGGTCAGCACGGACCGCAAGACGGAAAAGCTCTCGTATCTGCAAACCGTGCCGTCGGAGGCGGTGGGCGGCGCCGCGCTCTGGCAGCACCACGAGAAACGTTGGAACCTGCTCGGCGGCGCGGATGCCGACCGCATGGAAGGAACCAGCACCGACCGCCTGGTCCCCAGCGGCCTGCGCGTGGGAGGCGGCACGCAGTTGCAGCACGGAGTGTTCGCTCAGAGCGATGCGACCCTCGGGCCGCTGCGCTTGTTCGCCGGCCTGCGGCAAAGCTTCGTAGACAGTTCCCAGGTGCCTCCGGCCGCCGCGGCCATCGCCGGCGGGGACAGCCGGTTCCTGAGTCCCAGCGCGGGAGTGGTTTTGGGGCGGAAGCGCCTGCGCCTGCGCGGCTCGGTGTACCGGGCGTTTCGCGCGGCAACCCTCAACGAGCTGTTTCGCGAGTTCCGCGTGGGCAATACCGATACCCAGCCTAATCCGCTTCTGCGGCCGGAGACGGTGTTCGGCGGCGAAGCGGGCGTGGACTGGATCGGAGAAAGCTCCAGCCTGCGGGTGACCGCGTACCACAACTCGCTGGACAACCTGATCACCAACGTCACCCTTTCGAGCACGCCGGCGTTGATCGTGCGGCAGCGCCAGAACGCCGCCGCGGCGGTCAGCCGCGGGTTTGAGGCGGAGCTGCGGCGCCGATATCGCAACTGGACCGGGGAACTGGAGTACCTCTTTGTGGAATCGCGATACTCCACCGGATTCCGCGTGGCGCAGGTTCCCAAGCACCAGGGGACCGCCATGCTGTCGTACGTGCACGGACGGACCATGGCATCGGCGGGTGTGCGGGCCTATTCATACCAGTTCGACGACGATTTGAACGCGTTCCGCCTGGGAGGCTACACCACCGTGCAGATGATGGTGCGGGAGAAGCTGGCGAAGTCGCTCTCGGCGGAGGTTGCGGTGCAGAACGCGCTGGACCGGACCTTCTACGCGGCATTCACGCCGACGCCGAATATCGGGATGCCGCGCCTGTGGACGGTGGGGCTGCGGTGGGACGGGAGAGTGCGGTAGGAAACTCCCGGCGCTGCCGCCCGTTTCGCTCTCGCCACGACACCGGGGAGGCCGGTGACCGCCAGTCCGGCCGCCGCTGCAGTTCGACGCCCACGCTTTTCATCCTCAAGCAGGAGGTCGGCTCGCCGCTCGATGGCGCGCACGATTGCCTGGGCTTCGTCTGAAGCAAGGTCAATGGCCGGAGGCAAATTGCGCTTGGAAGCCGTCACTTCCCTGAAATCGTGACGGGCATCGTCACTCTCGAGTATTGCCCTTCCAGTTGCCTCTGCACCCGCTGCCCGGCCCACTCGTAACTGGGGCACAATGAAGGACAGCATGAAACATCACCTCGCCTTCTGCGGCCTGGCCCTGCTCGCCTTCGTCCGCTCCGCATCGCCGATTACGCCCGAGGAGCGGCGCGAGTACCTGAACAAGCTGCTCCAGATCCTCCCTGACGTGCCGTCGTTTCAGCAGTGGCTCGCCAAAACCGGGGAGATCCCGCCGGATTTCGATGCCTTCCCCCGCATCAACGGACTGCCCGATCCGCTGCGCTTCCTCGACGGACGGCCCGTGCGCACGGCCACTGACTGGAAGGCCCGCCGCGCCGAAATCCGGCAGCTCTTCGAGAAGTACGACCTCGGCTCCTTCCCGCCCAAGCCCAAACTCGACCGCGCCGTGGTGCTCGACGAGACGCCCGGCAAGGGCTACCTGGTCCGCAACGTGCGCCTGGAATTCGGCCCCGAAGGAAAGGGCGCCATGCGCGCGCAGGTGATGATCCCCGACGGAAAGGGACCGTTCCCCGCCCTCATCAGCCCCAACCTGACCGGCTGGGCGCCTTCGCTGCTGCGCCGCGGCTACGTCTCCTGCGGATACGCGGGCAATGACGGCATGGACGATGCGGCGGCGCTGGCCGCTTTGTATCCCGATTACGATTTCGCGCTCCTCCCGCGCCGCGCCTGGGCCGCCGGCCTGGTGCTCGACTACCTGGAGACGCTGCCGCAGGTGGACATGAAACACGTCGCCATGTTCGGCTATTCCCGCGACGGGAAAATGGCCACCATCGCCGCCGCCATCGACGAGCGCATCTCCGCCCTCATCGCCGGGAGCACCGGCGTGGGCGGCGTGCTGGCGTGGCGCCAGTCCGGCGAGCGCAATGCCGGCGAGGGAATCGAGAGCACCACGCGCTCGTTTCCCACCTGGTTCGTGCCCCGCCTGCGCTTCTTCTCCGGCCGCGAGGACCGCCTGCCCATCGACGCCAACCTGCTCGTCGGCATGGTCGCGCCCCGTTCGGTGCTCATGGAGTGGGGCCTCAACGACGAAGTGTCCAACTCCTGGGGCAACGAGCAGACCTACCATTCGGCCCTGAAGGTCTACCAGTTGCTGGGCCAGCCCGACCGCCTCGGCATCATGCGCGTGCCCGGCTTTCACGGCACCAACGATCAGGAAGCCTGCCTCGACTGGCTCGACATCCAGTTCGGCCGCTCCACTCGCACCTGGCGCAACGACTTTCTCTTTCCCTGGGATTTTGATGCCTGGCGCGCGCGCGCCAAAGAGGCTGTCGATCTCACTCGATATCCCCGGCACACCGCGGGCGCCATCCTGGCCGGAGCCGATGGAACCACCATCGCCTCCACCGCCGACTGGGAGAAGAAGGCCGCCACCGTCCGCAAATCGATCGAATGGATGCTCGGCGACGAGCCGCCCATGATGCCTCCGGGCGCCGGCCGCGGCGCCTTTGGCGGGCGAGGTCTCGCGGGAAGAGGAGCGGCCGCGGGCAGAGGGCCCGCCGGTCCTCCAACCGCCGGGCGCGGCGCCGGGAACCCCGGGCAAACCACGCCCGACCTGGTGGCCTGGGTCATCCAGCGCGGCGGCGGCTCCTTCGGCTGGCTAGAGCCGCAGAAGAGCCAGACCCAGTCCCGCCCCGTGACCTTCGGGTTCAACGTGAGAGGCGATCTCTACTATCCCGCCGGCACCCCCGAGGGCACTAAGCTCCCGATCGTGATCTGGCTGCACGGGTTCAGCTATCCCCTCGGCTACATGTGGGTCTATCACAATGACCTGCATCCGATCCTGGCCTTGGTCAAGGCGGGCTACGCCGTCCTGGCCTACGACCAGAGCGGCTTCGGAAGCCGCATGAGCGAAGCCGGGCCGTTTTATTACAGGTATCCGCACTGGTCGCAAATGGGCCGCATGGTGGAAGACGCGCGCGCCGCCATCGACATGCTGGAAAAGGACACCCTCGTCGACCCGCAGCGCATCTACCTGTTCGGCTACTCCATGGGCGGCATGGTCGGCCTGCACGCGGCCGCGCTCGATCCGCGCGTGAAGGGCGTGGTTTCGATTTGCGGATTCACCCCCATGCGGACCGATACCGCCGCCCGCGGCACCGGCGGAATCGCGCGTTACAGTCACGAAAAAGCCCTTATCCCGCGCCTGGGCTTCTTTGTGGGCCACGAAGCCCAGATCCCCTACGACTTCGACGAGCTGGCCGCCGCCATCGCACCCCGGCCCGTGCTCGTAGTCCAGCCGCAATTGGATCGCGATGCGACTCCGGCCGATGTCCATGCGGCCGTGGAACAGGCCAGGAAGGTGTACGCGCTCTACGGCGCGTCCGGCAAGCTGGCGCTCGAAGAGCCCTGGGATTACAACCGGCTGCCCGACAAGACTCAGAACGAAATCATCGCGTGGATGGGCGCCAACCTGCACTGACTCTGAAGGCCATGGCCGGCCTGAACATTGTGCACCACGTTGCGAGACAGTACCGCGCGTCGCTCACCATGCTTGGCCAGGCTGTCGGCATGTGTCCCGAGTCTCTCTGGCTGGCCCCGGGTATCCCAACCGTTTTTGGCACATTGCCTACCACGCGGTGTTCTACACGCACTTCTACCTTCACCCTGCCCAAGCCGACTTTCGTCCCTGGGCGAAGCACCGCCAGGATTATCAGCATCTCGGCCGGAAGATCGAAACGCCCTACACCAAAGCCGAAGTCTTGGAGTACCACGAACTCTGCGCCGAAGTGGAAGCCAGGGTTCCGGCGCTGGCTCTCGGGGCGGAGTCGGGCTTCCCCTGGCTGCCGTTCAACAAGCTGGAACTGCAGTTCTACAACATTCGCCATCTCCAGCATCACGCCGGGCAACTGGCCGACCGGCTGCGAACAGTAATGAATGTCGGTGTCGCCTGGGTTCGCCCCGATTGAGCCGGCGATCCATCATGCGTATCCCGAGCGGGGGACCGCAACGAACCCGGGCACGTACACGTGCACGAACTGCTACCCTCGCCGGCGAGGTCCGCTGGTCCCGAAGGCGCATGCCGGAAACCGGCCCGAATTCGCCAGTATTGGGCCGACTCCGTTCTGGGTAATCTCTTGTCCACACCGGCCCGGTCCTCAACAGTCAGGCAACCGCTTGAAAAGGTACCAGAGCCCGCCGGGGGACACTTTCTGGGATCTGCCATTTTTCCGTTCACGCCACTTGCAAAAAAACTTTCCCCTGCTCTGTCAGTCATTTACGGACATTCGCCTCAAATTATCTTGGTCCCCGCCCCGATAATGAAATCGGAGGGGTATCCACACCCATGTCTCATCGCAAAGATCTGCCCGAAGACTCCGTCCATCGCCTCCTCACCATCGCCGGCGACAACCGCATCTTCCGTTCCTCCG
>DASQZT010000150.1:0-2331 GCA_035638575.1 Bryobacteraceae bacterium | reverse complement strand
CGCCACGAACCGGTACCCCCGCCGCGGAATCGTTTCGATGAACTTGCGATCGTCGCCGTCGCCCAGCGTCTTGCGCAACAGGGACACGTTCTGGGTGAGGTTGTTTTCTTCCACGGTCACATCGGGCCATACCGTGGCGATCAGGACCGCCTTTTCCACTACCCGCCCGTGGCGCTCCACCAGCACGAGCAGGGTGTCGATGACCTTGGGCGCCAGCGGGACAGGCTCGCCGTTCCGGTAGAGGAGGCGGTCACCGGCGTCCAGCCGGTAGCGGTCGAATTCATAAACGAGCCTGTTTTGCTCCAACATCGGGGCTCTTCAGAGATTCTTCAGAGATTTCTCACCCTCTTTTGAGGACACGCCAGCGCTCGAACCAGCATACTCCTTCTGAAAGCACCCGAGTGTATCGCCGAAAAGGAGAGGCAAACATGATTTCGATCCTCATAGGAAGAAGTGCCCGAATGGCCGGGAGAATTACACTGCTCGGCTTGGCAGTCTCCGCGTGTCTGCCGGCCAACGACGGCGATCGCCCATCGTCCGTACTCCTTCAGGACTGTACCGAGCTGATCGCCTTCGGGCCCGTCTCGCAGGCCAAAGCAGCCCCGCTCGTGCCGCACGCCTACACCATCACATCCTTCGGTCCGGGGACTGCCGGACTCGTTGTCAGGGGCTGCCAGGTCACTGGGGATGGCTCGCCCTCCCGTCCAACCTCAGTCGCGCAGACCGGCATTGCCATCCAATCGCCCGATGGCTCCGGGAGCTTCAACAACTACCAGTTCCTCGGCGCCACGGATAACGACGCGCTGGCCGACGCCTTAAGCCGCGCCGGCGTGCCCGCGCTCCTCGATCGCGAGATGGCCTACGAGTTTACGGTGGACACAACCGGCCATTCCGGTCAGTTGTACGTCGCCGTCTCGCCGCCCGGACTGCCGGCCTGGTTCGAGTCGGGAACCTGGAGCGATCCTCCGCCCAACAGCGCTGCCCCGGTGGTGGCGAACTCGACCTCCATTGGTTCCATCAGCTATGGCCCCGCGGCAATCACCGTCTACACCAGCCAGCTTTCACTTTTAGGCACGCTGTTCGGCGGCAACGTGGGCAACAACTTTCCGTTCTTCAACGCGCGGGGGGTGTTTGGCGAGGGACAGTTAGACATCGTCTTGAACTAGGAGGGTACCCTGTATGCAAATCGAGACTGCGGTCGAAACGCCAGCCCCGGTCACCGCTCGCATCCCTTGGGAGGTGGCCTGCCTGATGGCGGCTGCCACTTCCATGGTCCTCGGGTTGTACTGGGATCTGGCCTGGCACCGGTCCATCGGCCGCGACAGTTTCTGGACGCCGGCGCACGTGGCCATCTATCTCGGCGGCATAATGGGCGGGATCGCCGCCGCCGGCTCCATCCTGCCCGCCACCTTCGGCCGAAGCGCGCGGGCGCTCTCGCTGCGCACCGTTTCCGCCCGCGTCTGGGGTTTCCGCGGTCCCCTGGGAGCATTCGTCTCCGCCTGGGGCGGGATCGCTATGCTCACCTCCGCGCCCTTCGACAACTGGTGGCACAACGCCTACGGCCTGGACGTCAAAGTCGTCAGCCCGCCGCACATTCTCCTGCTCCTCGGCATCGTTGCCGTCGAGTTAGGCGGCCTGTTATTGGTCCAACAACTGCGCGCCAACGCCCCCCAAAGCCGCGGCGCCCGCCTTGAGTGGCTGATGTTCTATGTGGGCGGGATGATCCTCAGCACGATCATGATTACGCTCGAAGAATTCGCCAACCGCTTTACCCTCCACAGCGCTCTGGCGTACGCCGTTCTCTCCACCGGCGTTCCCCTGATCGTGCTGACCATAGGCGGAGCCTCCGGCCACAGGTGGGGATGCACCGCCGTTGCCGGAGTCTACATGCTCGCGCGCCTCCTCCAACTTTGGATCTTTCCCTTATTCCCCGCCGAGCCCAAACTCGGCCCTGTTTTCATCCACGTCACGCATTTCATTCCGACCGGGTTCCCGATCCTGCTCATGGCGCCGGCGGCCGCCCTGGACCTTCTCCGCGCCAGGCGGAGCGCGGCGCTTGCCGGGACGGCCTTCCTCGCGGCGCTGCTCGCCATCGAGTGGCCTTTCGCCGGCTTTCTCATGCTCCCTGCCGCGCGCAACTGGTTCTTTGGCATGCACTACATTCCCTACCAGGTCAACCTGCCCGACCCGCAATGGCCGTACCGCTTCCAGCCGCAGGAAAGCTCGCTCGCCCAATTCTGCTTCGTCCTGGCGGTGGGGCTGGGTCTGGCGATTCTCAGCACGCGCGCCGGAATGGCGCTGAGCGCGCGCCTCGCACGCTTGCGCCGCTAA
>DASQZT010000149.1:0-16753 GCA_035638575.1 Bryobacteraceae bacterium | reverse complement strand
CTGCCAAGACGGCGAAGCGGCTGGCGCGGCGGCTAGAGCGGATTGGCTTCGAGGTGACGCTGAAGCCGCGTGAGCCGCGGAACCAGCCCCGCGGGTCAGGTCCGTTGCCCGGACAAACGTGTAAGCGATGCAATGCCTGGCGTATCCCCTGCATACACATCAGACCGCGAATTGCGCCGCCTCCCAACGAGCTATCCGATTGAGGAATTGCGGCTTGCCGGAGTAGAGGTTTCGAAGGATCTCCCGTAGTCGCCCACGTACGAGCAATAAGAATATCACTGTCCGTCAGGCCGGCCGCTCCCCTCACACCTCCAGCACCACGCCTCGCACCTTCATCCCCGTCGCGCGCTCCAGCGCCAGGCCGTACAACTGCAACTGCGCGACGTTGCGCTTCTCCCGCCGGTTCGTCTTGTAATCCACCACCGTCCACGCCTCGCCATCCGACCACGCGAAGTCGATCCGCCCCTCCACCAGCGTGCCGTCTTCGAGCCGCACCATCACCGGCAATTCCCGATACGTCCGCGCCCCCGTCGGGACCGCCCGCGCCACGTGCTCCAACGCCGCGCGGGCCGCCACCGCCGCGGCCGTGCGCTCCTCCTCGCTCGCTCCGTGCCGGCGTCCCCAGATCGCCGCCAGCGTCTCGGCCTCGTCCGCGCCGCCGGCATGTTGCAGGATATCGTGCACCACCCGCCCGAATTTCTTCCCCGCCGGACGCCCGTCCGCCGCCGGCAGCGTGATCGTCTCCACCGCGATCCCCTCGGCTTCCTCCGCGCGGCCCACCGTCTCCGCGGTCGCGATCCGAAACCGCGGCACGCCGCCCGCCGCGATGCGCTTCGCCCGCCGGTCCTTCCATTCCTGATAGCGCCTGAGCCCTTCCACCGCCTGCTCCGGCGTTCCGCTCAGCACCTGCTCGTTCTCCACTCCCTCGGTCTTCGCCACCCGAAGCGCCAACACCGAAGGGTCGAACCACACCACTTCGTGACTGCCCGTCCTGGGATAGTGCAGCCCCGGCTTCACCGACACTTCCTCGGGCTGATCGGGCGGCCGGTTCAACACCGTCGCGCTTCCGAACTTGGGACACCCCGGCGCCCGGCCCGCCACGCGCCACCGCTCCTTCGGCGGATACAGCGCCTCGTGCAGCGGGCTCAGCCACCCGCCCTGCCGCTCTTCTTCCCCGATCGCCGCCACCACCAGCAGGTCCCGCGCCCGCGTCGCGGCCACGTAGGCCACGCGCAGCGCCTCTTCTTCGTCCGCCTTCGCCTCGTCCTCCGCCGCGTCCAGCAGTTCCCACGGCGCGCACCATAGCAGCCGCTGCGCGCACAGGCGCCGGTCCGTGTCGCAGTAGCGGTCTCCGCCCTGCGGCCCGCTCAGCTTGGCCGTCAAGTCCGCCAGGATCACCACCGGGAACTCCAGCCCCTTGGCCTTGTGCACCGTCATCAGGTGGACGCCGCCGCCTTCCTGCTCCAGCACCGGCGCCTCGCCCGTCTCGCCGCTTTCGTACTCGCTCTCCAGGTACTCCACGAAGGCGCGGAACGACGTCGCCGCGCCGCTCACTTCGAAGCTCCGCGCCAGGTCCGTGAGCCGGAACACGTTGGCCAGCACGCGCTCGCCGCCCTTGCGGAAAGCGAATCCCGCGTGCGCCCGCGGCGCTTCCAGCAGTTCGTGGATGGTGTCCGCGATGGGCCGGTAGTTCCTTCTCCGGTGCAGTTCCCGCAGCACCTCGAATGCGTCGCGGATGGGCGCGAACTCGGCATCGAGGTCCTCGGGAAGCTCACGCATCGGATGGAGCCGCCCGTGCCGATTGCGGAACTTCAGCAGCGTGTCGTCGAGCACCGCGTACAGGCTGCCGCGCAGCACCGCGAACACGCTCAGCTCATCCTCCGGCCACTCAATGGCGCGCAGCGCCGCGCGCAGGGTCCCCACTTCTTCCCGCCGGTGAAACGACTTCGAGCCTACCAGCAGGTGAGCGATCCCCCGCGCCTCCAGGCAGCGCACGTACTCCTGCGTCAGGTCGATCCCGCGATTGGTGAACCGCCGGAACAGGATGCACACGTGTTCCGGCTGGACCGGCGTCCACGCCCCGCCCGAGTCCCGCACCTTCCAGCCGCTCTCTTTCCACAGCCACTCGATAAATGCCGCCACCGCATTCGGCGAGCACTCCTCGATCCTGGCATTCGACAGATTGCGCGTCCCGTACGGCTCTGGCATCGGCAGCGCCACGATCCCCGGCTGCGTTTCCGGCCCGTCCACGCCGCCTTCAAGCGGCAGGTAATCCGGTATCGTCCTTTCGAACGCCGCGTTGACGAAGGCCTGGATCGCCTTGGTCGAACGCGTGCTGCTGGTCAGCTCGCGCGCCCCCACGCCCGCCTCGCGGAGGTCCCGGCACACGCGGCGGAACAGGCGCGCATCCGCCCGGCGGAACCGGTAGATGGACTGCTTCGGATCTCCCACCACGTACAGCTTGCCCGGCGCCGGAGTGGCCTTGCGCCATTCGCGCTCCTCCGGGTCCGCCGCCGCCAGCAGCAGCAGGATCTCGGCCTGCAGCGGGTCGGTATCCTGGAACTCGTCCACGAAAATGCGCTGGTAGACCTTCTGCAATTCGGCGCGCGCGCCATCGTGCCGCAACAGGTCGCGCGCCTTTAACAGCAGGTCCATGAAGTCCAGTTGGCCGGCGCGCTGCTTGGCCTGCTGATACAGGCCCACCACTTCCCACAGCTCGTCGCGCAGATGCGCCGCCAGGTCCGCATCCGCGCCGCGGCCGAACTCTTCGATGGCCGCCTTCAGCTCCTCCCACGAGGCCATCACCGCTTCGCGCGTGACTCCGTCGCCGTACTTCCCGCCGCCCTTCTTCAGCCACCGAAGGTCGCGCGGCAGGTGCAGGATCTCGCTCTCCGCCAGGTTCGCGTCGAACCGCCCCGCCTCGCGCGCCCGCCCGACGCGCTCCAGAAACTCCGCCAGCGGCCGCAGGCCGTCGTACAACAGGTCGCGCGATCTGCCGCAGCGATTCCGGAGCGCCAGCGTTCCTTCGGCCTTCCCGATCAGCGCCCCGAGCCGCGCATCGCGGTCGAACCCGCGCTTGTCCCACGGCGCGTTGAAATCGCGCCACTCGGCCAGCGCCCACGCCGCCTCGCGCAGCGCCTCGATGGGCTCCGGGCGGTCGCTCTCCTCGCGCCACGCGAGGCGCGCCAGCGCGCGCTCCAACGCCGGCGAAGGGGCCGCCAGCCGCTGCTCCATCCACCGCCGGAAGACCTGCCCGAAGACCCGCATGGCGTCCGGCTGTGCCAGTTCCTGAAACACCGGGTCCACCCGCGCTTCCACCGGCCGGCGCCGCAGAAGCTGCGCGCAGAACGCGTGGATGGTTCCGATGAACGCGCGGTCCAGCGAGCGCGCCGCCTCCCCCAGCCGCGTCCGCACCGCCGGATCCAGTTCGCCCGCCCGCCGCCCCTCCAGTTCCTGCCGGACGCGCAGCTTCATGTTCCCGGCGGCCGCGTGGGTGAACGTAACGGCCACGATTGTCTCCACCGGCGTCCCGGCCGCGATGACCTCCACCATCCGGTCCACCAGCGCCGTTGTCTTGCCGGTTCCCGCCGATGCCTCCACCACCCAGCTCTGGTCGAGTCCCGACCCGAACGCCGCCGTGCTCACCGCCACCCCCGCAGTTCTTTGAGCCCCTTCAACTCCGCCTGCGACTTCTCCCGCACCCGTTCCTCTTCATAAGGACCGCACACCGGCAGATACTCGCAACGCTTGCATCCGTCCTTTCGCGGCGCCGCCGGCAGGAAGCCGCTGTGCATGGCGTCGTCGATGGTGTGCAGCACCTGCTCCGCGCGCCGCCGCGTCCAGTCGTTCAGCGCCACGTCCACCGCCGTGTAGTTCTGCGCGATGGTAGCGTAGTGGAGGCGGCCGAACATGACCGGCTCGCCCAGGATCTTCTCCGCCGCCAGGGCGTACAGCGCCGGCTGCAGCACCTCGCCCCCGCCCACCATCTCGGGCCGCGGCTCCGGGATCTTGCCGCTCTTGTGATCCACCACCCGGACCGCGCCGCTGCGGTGCCGCTCCACCAGGTCGATCGACCCCTGCAACAGGAACCCGCCCGACACCTCCACCGGCTCCTTGCGGCTGCGCGGATCGCGTCCCGCCGGGTCCTTCAACCCGAAGCTCAGCTCGAAGAACTCCGGCGTCCAGTCCGGTTCCATCGCCGCCTTCTGCTGGAGCCAGCCGCGCAGGTCTGCCCGGATGGCCTGGACCTCCGAACGCCAGATCTGCGGGATGGCCGGGGCCAGGTCGGCTTCCGCCCGTTCGGCCACCTGCTGCATCAGCACGTCGAGACGCTCCAGCGCCTCCGCGAGGTTCTCCGCCGTCACCGGCAAGGCTCCCCGGTCCGCGAGGTCGCGCAGCAGTTCGAACTGGACCTTATGATAGATGTCGCCGCGCGCCGCCGGGTCCATCCGCTGGATGGCGGCCGGCTGCTCGGCAGGACGCAAGCCGTGAATCCCGCGCAGCGCGAAGCGGTAGGGACACCGCGCGTACTGCTGCAACACGGAGGGCGACCACGCCCGCGCCGACAACAGATAGGGCGCGAGGTCCTGGCTGCCGATCTCCTCGATGAACAGGCCGTCCGGCGCCTTCCACGTCTTGTGCCAGCGCGCCCAGCGCGCCCGCAGCGACGCCACCGAGCGTCCCGGCAGGCTCTTCAAGTACTGCCCCGACCCCTTTTCGAGCGGCGCCAGGGTGGCCAGGTCGAACTCCGCGTCGTCGATGGCGTCGGCCGCATCCGGCGGGGCCGGCCACCCGATCCTCGTGCGCGTCGCCGATCGCGCCCGCTCCTCGAACTCGCGGACATCCATCTCGCGCCCGCCCGCCGCGCGGTGCATGGCGAAGGCGTAGAACGAGGGCACGCGCTCCCGCCCGGTCAGCAGATCCAGGCGGGAAAAGGAGATGGCCAGCCGCTCGGACGCGCACGCTACGGCGATGCGCAGCAATTCCGTATCGTCGGCCCGAAGCTCGATTCCCAGCGCTTCGCGCTGCGCCTTCAACAGCAGCGGATCCTCCGCCGGCGGCCGCGGGAACAGTCCTTCGTTCACTCCGGGCAGGAACACGTGGCGGAACGCCATCCCGCGCGCCTCTTCGATGGCTCCCACCCACACCTTGCCGTACCGCGAATCCGTTGCCCGCGACGTCAACGAATTCAGCCGCGGACCGAGCACCAGCAGCACCTCTCCCAGCCCCACCGGCCCGATGTCCGACATCGGTTCCAGCTCTTCGAGCAACTCCACCACGCGCTCCGGGTCGCGCAGGGTGAACTCCGCCAGGTCTGCGAGCGCCGCGATCCACTCACCCCACGGCGCCCGTGCGGGCAGAGCCGCGAGCTTCCCGATCACCGGCAGCGCCAGCCGCGCCAGGTTCTCCACGGACACGATCTTCCGCTCCAGCGCGGACCTGGCCTCCTCGTCCTGTTCTTCGCGATACCGCCGGTGGAACTCTTCGCCGAGGCCGGCGAGCCGCGCCTCCCAGCGGGCCGGCCCGCCGATGACCGCCGCATCCACCAGCAGCCGCTCCCACAACGCGGGAGTGACCGGCTCCTCGTCTTCCGGCATCTGGCCCAGCGACAGGTACTCGGCAAAGCGCGACGCCGGGAGCCCTTCCTCGGCGCAATACAGCAGGGCCAGAAAGCTCCTTCCCGCTACATCGGGCCGGTGGGATCCGAGGGTGTAGATTGCGGGGATGCCGGCCCGCCGCAGCGCCTCGGCCACCAGCGGCTGATGGCGCTCGGGCGACCGCAGCAGGATGGCGATCTCATCGAACGGCACGCCCTGCTCCGCCGCGCGGTGGATGTGGCGTGCGATCTCCACGCACTCCAGGGCTTCGCCCGAAGTGGAGAAGATCTCGACGCTGCCGGCGGCGGGCCCCCCTTCCTCCAGCCGCAGTTCCAGCCGCTGGCGCGCCGAACGCATCACCGACTCGAACAGTTCCCGCTCCGACTGCGTCCGCGGCACGATGTCCATCGCGACCACCGCCATCTGCGCGAGGCCGCCGGCTCCGACGGCGTTCCGCGCCAGCGTGACCCGCGCCGCATGATCGGCGAACCGGCGCGCCGCGAGTTCCCGCTGATAGGCCTCGAGCAGACGCGCCAGGTCCGGCCCCGATTCCCCGCACCCGCGGAGCAGGTCCGGATCCACCGCGTTCAGCCGCAGCTCTTCAAAGGTGTCGGTGAGAGCCCGGGGAAACCCTGGAAAATTGGCGACCGGCCCCAGGTACGCGAGGCGCCCGTCTTGCATCGCCTCGGCGGTGACCCGCGCGGCCAGGGCCTCGCGCACGGTCCGCCCAACCGGCACGAGTTCCCGGCGGTTCAACTCCACGGCGGCGAGGTCCGCCACCAGTTCCCGGAACGCCAGCGGATGCACCCCGATGAGCGCCTTCCCGCAGGCCCTTCGCGCGACCTCTTCGGCGGCGGCGCGCACCGGCGCCAGCACCAGCACCGGGCCGCTCGCAGCGTACTCGCCGGCACACTCCGCGGCGCGGTCCCGCAACTCGGAATAGCGATTCATGGCCTCGGCACCGCCGCGATTGTACCTCATTCTTCTCCCCCGGCCCCCTACAGTGTTAGGATGTCGAGTGGATGACCGACGTGGCTGTACAGCCCGGAACCCCCGAGATCCCGGACAAGCTGTACTTCAAAATCGGCGAGGTGAGCGACCTGCTGGGCGTCGAGCCGTACGTCTTGCGGTATTGGGAGACCGAGTTTCCCGCGCTTTCGCCCAAGAAGTCCGGCACCGGCCATCGTCTCTACCGGCGCAAGGACGTCGAGCTGCTGTTGCGCATCAAGCACCTGCTCAAGGAGAAGCGCTTCACCATTGAAGGCGCGCGGCAGTCCTTGCATACCGAAGGCCGGGCGCCCAAGCCGCGCGGAACGAAACGGGCACAGCAGGAATTGTTTTCCGAGGATCCGTTACCCGAGATACGCCGGGAGCTGCTAGACATACTGGAGTTGCTGAAGTAGGGCATACGCCCGTGGCTTACTCCCCCACGATCACTGAGTAGATGCGGTCGAGATCCTCCTGGGAGTAGTACTCGATCTCGATTTTGCCCTTCTTGCGCGACCCTTCCACGATGCGCACCCGGGTGCCGAGGACGCGCTGCATCTCCTGGATCGCGGCTTTGACATTGGGGTCGGTTTCGACCTCCTCCACGGGCTTCGGCGTTTGCCCCGCGATCATCTTCTGGGTGACGCGCTCGGTCTCCCGCACCGACCATCCGTGGCTCACGGCTTTCTGCGCGGCCTGGCGCTGAAGCTCGACGTCAGGCAGGGCCAGGAGGCAGCGGGCATGGCCGGCGGAGAGGCGCCGGTCGGCGACCAACTGCTGGAGGTCGGAGGGAAGCTGGAGGAGGCGGGTGAAGTTGGCGATGGTGGTCCGGTCTTTACCGGTGCGCCGGCCGATCTCGTCGGAGGTGAGGTTCAGTTCGCTGGCCATCCGTGCGAGCGCGTTGGCCGTCTCGATGGGGTTCAGATCCTCGCGCTGGATGTTCTCGATGAGGGTGATCTCCAGGAGGCGGTCATCAGGTATTTCCCTGAGCACTACTGGAACCTGATCAATGCCGGCCAGCTTGGCGGCACGCCAACGCCGCTCGCCGGCGACCAACTGGTAGCGGTCCCCGATTTTGCGCACTACCAGCGGCTGGATTATGCCGTTAACTCGAATGGATTGAGCCAGTTCGGCGAGCCGTTCCGCCTCGAAGACGCGGCGGGGCTGGAGGGGGTTGGGGTCGATGGCATCGGCTGAAACGGTGAGGGAGGTCTCGGTCCGGTCGGGGGACGCGGGAGGTTCGGCGATTGCCGGCGTGGTGCGGGTCGGCAGGAGGGAGGTCAGCCCTTTACCGAGCGCCCTGCGTGGATTTTCGACTTTGTTCCAGCTTTTGCTCATGGTCCAGAATCTCTTTGGCGAGTTTGATGTAGCTTTCGGCGCCGCGGGATCGGGGGTCGTAGGTCAGGATCGGCTTGCCGAAGCTGGGGGCCTCCGCCAGCCGGATACTGCGCGGGATGACGGTCTGGAACACCAGGTCGTGAAAGAACTCCTTGAGATCGGCGGCCACCTGGCGGGTGAGGTTGGTCCGGTCGTCGTACATGGTTAGCAGGATTCCGAGGACCGTGAGGGAATGCTGGAACGAATCGCGGATGCGGTCGATGGTGTCCATGAGCTCGGAGATGCCCTCGAGGGCAAAGAACTCGCACTGGATGGGGACCAGGACTGCGTCGGCGGCGATCAAGGCGTTGAGGGTGAGGAGGTCGAGGGCCGGGGGGCAATCGATGAGGATGAAGTTGAAGTTGTCGCGAATCTCGGCGATTCGTTCGCGGAGGCGGAACTCGCGGTTGGGGAGGTCGACCAGTTCGAGGTTAGCGCCGACGAGGTTTTTGTCCGCCGAGATGAGGTGCAGGCCCTCGCACTCGGTCGGGATGACGGCGTCTTTGGCGTGGGCATCGCCCAGCATGACATGGTAGAGGCTTGGCCGGCCGGGGTCCTTGGTGGCACCGAGGCCGGTGGTGGCGTTGCCCTGGGGGTCGGAGTCGATGACCAGGACCTGGAAGTCGTTGGCAGCCAAGGAGGCTGCCAGGTTGATGGCGGTGGTAGTCTTGCCGACGCCGCCTTTTTGATTGGCGATGGCGAATACTCTGCTCAAGGGGCCATACTAGCACGAAGCTGTTTCACGTGAAACAGGCCGGTTCCTGTTTCACGTGAAACAAACCCAATTGGGGGGGAGAATGATCATGTTTCACGTGAAACAGATCGAATACCCACGCGGAGCCAGCGCTCGCGGCCCCACGGCACCGGAATGGGGTCGTTCCATCTAAACCCGAGCTTGTCGGGAGGCGTTTCGGCTCCTGTCAGGAGTGCGGCATTGGGGGCGAGGCGCCTCAAGGGTTTGGCCAGATCGGCGTAGCCCACCGCCCGGGAGATGGCCCAATCGAACTGCTCGGTTACGGCTTCGGCTCTCTGTGCCAGCACCCGGACGTTCGGCAGGCTCCGGGTGGATTCCCGCAGGAAGACGGCCTTCCGTTGGTGCGACTCCACCAGAGTCACGCCAGATTCCGGAAGCAGGACCGCGACAGGGATGCCCGGGAAACCGGCGCCGGAGCCGATGTCCACGATGCGGCCGCCGGATAGATGCTGCGCCAGGAACAGCGATTCGCAGTAATGGCGCTCGACGGCTTCGGCGGTATCGGTGATCGTGGTGAGATTCAGGGAGCGGTTCCATCGGATCATCAACTCGAAGTGCGATTGGAGCGTCTCGACCTGGCTGGCCGACAGGCCGGGGAAGCGATCAAGCAGGAGATCAGGAAACACGGCCCAGGCTCAGGTAGACGTCCAGGATGGCGATAGCGGCAGGGGTAACGCCCGGGATGCGGGCGGCTTGGCCAAGCGTCTCCGGACGAACATGATCCAATTTATCCTGTATCTCGCGGGAGAGCCCGGGGATCCTCTGGAACCCGAATTCCGCGGGAATCGGACGGCGCTCGGAGTCCTTCATGCGCTCCATCTGGCGCTCCTGCTGCCCGATGTAGCCGCTGTACTTGATCCCGGTTTCGACCGTCTGAAGCACTCCGCAAACGGGCGCCTCGCCCAGCACCTCGGCGATCCAGGGGGCCAGTTCCGCGATGGACGATTCGGGGCGCTTCAGCCACTGGCCGTTGCGATGCGCGCCGAGCGCCTGCATGAGGCGCTCCGTCTGGCGCTGCTTGCGGCTGAAAATCTCCCACCGTTCGCCGGTCACCAGGCCGGCGCGGCGGCCGATGGGGGTGAGGCGGGTGTCGGCGTTGTCGATGCGGAGGTGCAACCGGAACTCGGCGCGGGAGGTGAACATGCGGTAGGGCTCGTCGGCGCCCTTGGTGATCAGGTCGTCGATGAGGATGCCGGTGTAGCCTTCGGTGCGCCCGATGACGACCGGGTCCCGCCCGGAGAGGCGGCAGGCGGCGTTCATTCCGGCCACGATCCCCTGGCAGCCGGCCTCTTCGTATCCCGAAGTGCCGTTGATCTGGCCGGCGAGGTACAGGCCCGCGATGGACTTCACGGCGAGCGTATGGTCGAGCTCCCGGGGATCGATCGCATCATATTCTATAGCGTAACCGGGGCGGATCATCTCGGCGTGCTCCAGGCCGGGGATGGAGGCGACCACGGCGGCCTGCACGTCGATGGGCATGCTGGTGGACATGCCGTTGACGTAGACCTCGTTGGTGTCGAGGCCCTCAGGTTCGAGAAAAATCTGGTGACGGGGCTTGTCGGGGAATTTGACGATCTTATCCTCGATGGACGGGCAGTAGCGCGGGCCGATGCCTTCGATCTGGCCGCTGTAAAGAGGCGACCGGGGGATGGCCTCCTGGAGGATGCGGCGGGTCTCGGCGGTGGTGTAGCCGATATGGCACTGGATCTGGGGGCGGTCGATGCTCGCGGTGAGGAACGAAAACGGCGTGGGCACGGCGTCGCCGGGCTGGGGCTCGAATTGGGACCAGTCGATGGTGCGGCCGTCGAGGCGGGGCGGAGTGCCGGTCTTGAGGCGGGTCCAGCGGAGGCCGAGGGTGCGGAGCTGATCGCCGAGCAACTGGGCGGGAGCTTCGCCGTTGCGGCCGCAGGTGTACCGCATCTCGCCGACGTGGGCCAGCCCGTTGAGGAACGTGCCGGTGGTGACGACGACGGCGCCGGCCTCGATGGCGCGCCCGTCGCGAAGCTGGACGCCGGTGACGCGGCGGCCGTCCAAGAGGAGCGCGGCGACTTCGGCCTGCTTAATTCGGATATTCGGCTCTTTTTCTAGTATTTCGCGCATGCGGGCGCGGTAGAGCTTCTTGTCCATCTGGGCGCGGGGGGACCAGACGGCGGGGCCGCGGCTGGTATTGAGGAGGCGGAACTGGATGCCGACGGCGTCGGCGATCTCGCCCATGACGCCGCCGAGGGCGTCGATCTCGCGGACGAGGTGTCCTTTGGCGATGCCGCCGATGGCGGGGTTGCACGACATCTGCGCGATGAGGTCGAGGTTCATGGTGACCATGGCGGTCTTGAGCCCCATGCGGGCCGAGGCGCGGGCGGCTTCGCATCCCGCGTGACCGGCGCCGATGACAACGACGTCGTAGCGATCGTGCATTAATCCTATTTTAGGGGGAAGGGGAGGTATAATAGCCGTGGCGGGCTTAGGGGCCCGTGGATTGAAACTGTCAGTAGCTTGTGCATGGAGGGGCCCGGGGTTGCTAAGGTAGATTCCGGGCCTTGCAGTAGCTATTGACAGAAGATTGTGGTAGGCGTATGATCTCTTACAAAGGAGATCATTTTGGCTACCACATACGCTGTTGCGA
The DNA here is from genome assembly GCA_035638575.1 of Bryobacteraceae bacterium. Lineage (GTDB taxonomy): Bacteria > Acidobacteriota > Terriglobia > Bryobacterales > Bryobacteraceae > DASQZT01. The sequence goes on along the minus strand of DASQZT010000149.1, from coordinate 5,415 downwards.
TGGAGATCGCCGGGCCGGCGGCGATGTTCACGCGTCCCGACACGGGCGGGAGTTTTGTTTCGTATCCGGCACCCACATACTCGGCCGCCAAGGGGATTTTTGAATCCATCGCGCGGCTGAAAAGCGCCTACATCCGGCCGAAGAAAGTCGAAATCTGCAAGCCGGTCCAGTTCCACCGCTACGCCACGAACTATCGCGGTCCGCTGCGGAAAGGGAACCAACTCCAGAAAGACGCCAGCTACCAATTGATCGCGGTGATCCTGACCGACGTCTGCTACCGCCTTTATGGGGAAGTGGAGGAAGCGACGCGGGCGCCGGGGCCGACCAACCACCTGCACGCGCTCCAAGAGATGTTCGATAGGAGGCTGCGGAACGGGCAGTGCTTCGGCATGCCTTGCCTGGGGTGGAAGGAATTCACACCATCGTACGTCGGACCGCTGCGCGAGGGGACCGTAGCCGATGAGTCGATCACGCTGGATGTTCCGTCGATGCTGCATTCGGTCTTCGACCAGCCGGTCAATGGCGTGTGGCAGCCGCGCTATACGCAGAACGTGCGAATCGAGAGGGGCGTGCTCGAATATGCTTAACGAACTCTATACTCTCGACCGGTCGTTGCGGAGATTCCACGTGGCGGTGGAGGCGTCGCACCGGTGGGTGAAACGGGTGAAGCGCGCCGATTTGCTAATTGCGGGCGTGGACTCGTCCGGCTTCGTCACGCAGGTCGAGCCCATCGGAAAAGAAGATGCCGTTTCGCTCTTCAACATCCAGAAGAACTATCACGCCAACTTCCCACAGGTGAACTGGAGCGCACCGCTTTGGGATCTCGATGAGAATTCGGCAGAGGTGAAGGAGTGGCAGGCGTGCCCGGCGAAGAACGTGGTCGAGCGCGCCAGGCTGTTGCGCAAGGCCTGCTCCACAGCGCCGGTCCATGCGGGCCAGGATCGCGCCATACGGCGGACGCGGGAATTTTGCGAGGAGCTGCGGCAGAGGTTCCGCCGGAACGAGGAAGAAGAGTTCGCCGCCTTTTCGACGCTGCTGAATCGGATTCTCGGCGGAGCGGCGGCGACAGAAGACTGGGTCAGGCACCTCTCGGACGCGGCGCTGACCTGCGCGGAGGCGGGCCCGGAGAAAATGCTGGCGGCGGTGGAGCCACTGCTGGCGGGGAAGGAGGAAAAGGTTCCGCTTTTTTTCGACCTTGCGGACTGCACGACCTTCCAGTGTCGAGTTGCGAGTCCGAGGATGGGAGGATATTACAGCCGGACGCTCAACGCCACCGAGGCAGCAGGGGAAGGCAGGGGCAGGTGCGCACTTAGCGGGGTGGAGATGCCGCTCGAGCAGGACAAGCTGCCAAGCCCGCGGTTGCCGGTGTTGGGCGATACGGTTCTCATGTCGATGAACCGCGACACACCTTGCCAGACGCGCTACAGGCGGATCGGAATGGAGATCTTCCCCATCGGGAAGCAGACTGCATCGGTGCTGAACACCGCGCTGGTGCACCTGACGTCAGTGGAGCGCGCGGGCAAGAACTGGACGCGGATTCCGGGGACGACCAGAAAGAAATCCAACCTGCTGCTGGTGTACCTGGAATGGGATCCGTTGCGCGACGCCGAGCTGGCCGAGTATTTTTCCGGGACGGGCAAGCCGGACAGGGTTTACGAGAAACTCAGCGAGGCGGTCTGCGAGGCGCTACAGGGTAGGAAGGCAGCCGACAGCGACCTGCTGCGGCTGTTCGTGCTGAACAAGATCGATCCGGGGCGCGTGCAGGTGGAACTGAGCGAGACGTTCACGGCGGAGCAGGTCATTCAAGGCGCCGCCGAGTGGCGAGAGGGCGCGCGGAACCGGCCGGGGCTTCTACCCGCACTGGCTGATCTGGTTCCATCGCCTGGCGAAGTGATGCGGTGTTTGCAGATGCAATGGGAGCGCGGCGGCAAATCTTACGCCGACGCTCCGGGATGCCGCCTGGCTGAAGTTTACGATGTGCTGATCGCGGGCAGGCCGGACGCCAAGAGGCCGGTGCGGGCGCTGCTGGCAATGACGCTGCGGCGGATTAGCGATCTGCTGATGGGAATCGGACATGCCTCGCATCGAGGGACCAAGGAGGCATGGAAGGCGATATCGCGGGAGTCCGGCAAATATCCTGCGATTGCGGTCTCGCTGTTGGGGATTACGTTGAACAAACTCGAACAAAGGAAGGAGAACTATATGCAGGAACCCGCATTTCTGATCGGCCGGTTTCTCTCGCTTGTGGATACCTTGCACAACGAGTACTGCAAAGGTGTGCGGAAGGGCGAAACTCCGCCGCAGCTTCTGGGGAACTCGCTGATCCCGACAGCGATCAGCGATGCGAATAAGGGCCTGGCGCGGATGCTGCTACGGATCCGCCCGTACCAGGCATGGGCGAAGAAGAGCGGCACGGGACTGGCGCGATGGACGCTCGGGGAGATCGGGGGCATCGCGAAAGAGTTGGAGGGAAAGCTGCCGGGGCGGCGTTTGAACGATGCCGAACAGGCACAGTTGTTGCTGGGGTACCTGGCGCGGAGCGAAAAAGGCGAGGAAGGAGCTAACTGAAATGGAAACGGGAACGAATCACAAAGGAATGGTGCGGGCGACGGGCCTGCTGGTGGTCGAAGTGGTGAACTCGAATCCGAACGGCGATCCGGATAACGAGAGCGACCCGAGAACACGGGTCGGAGAGCGGGGCGAGATCTCGCCGGTGTCATTCAAGAGAAAGCTGCGCGACCTGGTGGAAGACAAGGAAGGCCCGGTGTGGCGAGAGGTAGCAGCGGGCTTTGAGCCGGCACTGAAGGCGGATGACTTCGACATTCTCGAGAAGCGGGGGCGGGACAGGGAGAAGATCGAGAACGAGATCAACGATGGATCGTTCGTGCGGCGGTATTGGGACGCGCGTCTGTTCGGCAACACGTTTCTGGAGAAGGGCAGCTCGACCAGCATCAGAACGGGGGTCGTGCAGTTCGGAATGGGGATTTCGGTGGCGCCGGTGGAGATCCAGAGGCACACGCTGACGAACAAATCCGGAGTGCAGGAGGGGAAGGACCGCGGGATGGCCCCGCTCGGATATCGGGTGGTGCAGCACGGGGTGTATTGCATGCCGTTCTTTGTGAATCCGAGCGCGGCGGCGAAATCGGGATGCACCCGGAGGGACCTGGACCTGATGCTGCGGCTGATTCCGTACGCGTACACGCACACGGCATCGTTCGTGCGGCCGGACGTGCGGATGCGGCACGCGTGGTACATCGAGCACAAGTCGCGGCTGGGATCGTGCCCGGATTCGCTGCTCCTGGACGCGCTGGCGCCGGCGAAGAAGGGCGACGCCAATGCGCCGTCGCAGAGCTGGAGCGATTACGACGTGCCGGCAGGCCTGAGCGATGCGCTTCGAGCGCGGGTCTCCTCGTGTATCGACCTGGTGGACCATGAGTGGCAAACTGCTGGCGCATAGCGCGCGAAAGAAACGGGGAATACCGGCGCAGCCTTTTTGGCAGCACATCGAACGCGTGACCTGCGCCGCGGTGGAGAATGCCGTCCGCGCGTCGGCTTACTGGGCGGGCGATCGCGCGGGGCTCTGCACAGAGGTCGAGGCGGCGGCCCGCTTCCACGACTGCGGGAAGCTGGCTCCGGAAAACCAGGAGGTGCTGGCGCGATCGGAGAAAGACGCGCTGAAGGTGCGGCACGAGGATGCCGGGGCGGCGTGGCTCTGGGAGATGCAGAGAAAGAAGGCGGCCTTGCTGGTGGCGAGCCATCACGCGGGGCTGCCTTCGCAGTCGGCGGAGGTGGCGAAGCGGTTCCAGCAGCCACGCGGGGCGATGTATCGCGTCACGGAATGCATCGAACACACGAAGACGCATCTTGCGGAGTACATCCGGTGCTACGAGGAGGCCGGGGCCGGGACCGGCGCGGGACCGGCGGGTACGGAGAAGTGGTCGGGGCTGGCGCACCGGGTGGCGCTCTCGTGCCTGGTGGACGCGGACCACAGCGACACGGCGCGGCACTACGGAGAGGCGCTGCCGAGGAAGCCGGCGGAATGCCGCTGGGAGGAGAGAGCGCGGGCGCTGGACCGATACGTGGAAGGCCTGACGGCAGAACGGGGGGAGGATGCGCGCAACGAAGACCGGCGCATCGTTTACGAATGCTGCCGCGGCGCCGATGCGGGGGCGGGGATTGTGTGCTGCGACGCGGCGGTCGGGTCGGGGAAAACAACGGCGGTGATGGCGCACCTGCTGAGGGTGGCGCTTGAGAAGAAGCTGCGGCATATCTTCGTCGTGCTGCCGTATACGAACATCATCCAGCAGTCGGTGGAGGTGTATCGCAAGGCGCTGGCGCTACCGGGCGAGGATCCGGCGGAGGTGGTGGCGGAAGTCCATCACCGGGCCGAGTTTCAGGATGCGGAATGGCGGGAGATGTCGGTGCTGTGGGACGCGCCGATCACGGTGACCACGGCGGTTCAATTCTTCGAGACACTGGCGTCGAACCGTCCGGCGCGGCTGCGGAAGCTGCACGAGCTGCCGGGATCGGCGGTATTCATCGACGAGGCGCACGCGGCGATTCCGATCTGGCTGTGGCCGCAGACGTGGCTGTGGGTGAAGGAGCTGGCGGAAGAGTGGGGATGCCATTTCGTGCTGGCCTCGGGATCGCTGGCGAGGTTCTGGGAGAATCGCGGAATCATCGAGGCGCCGGCGGAGGTTCCGGACCTGCTGACGCCGGAGATTCGAGGCAGGCTGGCGAGAGTGGAGGAAGAGCGGATCGAGGTGCGGACGCACGGGGAGCTGCTGGGCTGCGATGGACTGGTGGAGTTCGCCGCGGGGAAGAAGCCGGGGCCGCGGCTGGTGATTCTGAACACCGTGCAATCGGCGGCGGTGCTGGCAGCGGCAATGAAGAAGAAGGGGCACGATGTGATGCACCTTTCGACCGCGCTGGCGCCGGGCGACAGCGAGAGGATTACGGCGCGGGTGAGGGAGCGGCTCAAGCAACAGGAGGACCAGGATTGGACGCTGGTGGCGACGAGCTGCGTGGAGGCGGGAGTGGACTTCTCGTTTCGGACGGCGATCCGAGAGAGGTGCAGCGTGGCGAGCGTGGTTCAGACGGGGGGCAGGGTGAACCGGCACGGCGCGTGGAAGGGCGCGGAGGTGTGGGACGTGCGGCTGCAAGACCCGATGTTCAACCGGCATCCGGCCTTTGAGGCTTCACAGCGAGTGCTGGCCGAAATGCTGGAGCGGGGCGAGTTGGGCGGCGGGGTTTCGACGGTGGTGACGGAAGCGCTGCGGCGGGAACTGGTGTTGCGAGACGTCAGGGAGAAGGCGGACAAGTTGCGGGCTTACGAGGCGGACGAGGAGTGGCGGGACCTGGCGGAACTGTACCGGGTGATCGATTCGGACACGCAGGTGGTGGTGGTGGATCGCG
>DASQZT010000148.1:0-19789 GCA_035638575.1 Bryobacteraceae bacterium | reverse complement strand
GCCGAGCCGCTCCAACGGAGGCGCCGGCTGGATTCCCGGCATTCCGCGGTTGGGAATCCCCGACCTGAACATGGCCGATTCGGCCGTGGGGGTGACGCGCGGCGCATCGCGAAGCCGCTACTCGACGGGGCTGCCGTCGTCGATCGCCGCCGCAGCCTCGTGGGACGCGACAGGGGCGTACCTGTATGGAACGGTGATCGGGCGCGAGCTGCGCGACCAGGGCTACAACATGTCGATCGGCGGCGGCGTGGATATCACGCGCGAGCCGCGCAACGGCCGCAATTTCGAATATCAGGGCGAGGACCCGGTCCTGGCCGGGAAGATGATCGGCCAGCTCATGAAGGGCGTCCAGGATCAGCACATCCTGGGCGACATCAAACACTACGCCTTCAACGACCAGGAGACCGGCCGCAACATCGGCAACGTGCTGCTCGACAAGCGGTCGATGCGCGAAAGCGACCTGCTGGCGTTCGAGATCGGCCTGCGCGATTCCGGGGCGGCGGGCGTGATGTGCTCGTACAACAAGGTGAACGGCGATTGGGCCTGCGAGAACGATTACCTGTTGAACCAGGCTCTGAAGAAGGCGTTCGGGTTCAAGGGATGGGTCCTCTCCGATTGGGGCGGCACGCACAGCACGGCGAAAGCCGCGCTGGCGGGGCTGGATCAGGAAATGCCCGGCAGCAACTACTTCGGCGATGCGCTGAAGAAGGCGATCGACAGCGGAGAAGTGCCGGTGGCGCGGCTCAACGACATGGTGCACCGGATTCTGCGGTCCATGTTCGCGGTGGGGGTGATCGACAATCCGCCGGTCGAGAAGGTGGTGGATGTTTTCAAGGGACTGGAAGATGCGCAGCGGTTGGCCGAAGAGGGCACGGTCCTGCTGAAAAATGCGGGCAACCAGTTGCCGCTGAGCAGCGCGGCCGTCAAGTCGATCGCGGTGATCGGCTCGCATGCGGACGTCGGCGTGGTCTCGGGCGGCGGCTCGGCGCAGGTGGATCCGCCCGGAGGAAACGCCGTTCCGCCTCCATCGCCTCCGCCAGGAGCCCCGGCGGGACGCGGCGGCTTCGGCGGCGGACGCGGGCCGGTTTACTATCCCTCTTCACCATTGAAGGCCATCCGCGCCAAGGCGCCTGAGGCGAAGGTAGAGTACGATGCCGGAACCGACGCGGCAGCGGCGGCGAACCTCGCCAAGGCGTCGGAAGTGGCGATCGTGTTCGTCAACCAGCCGATGAGCGAGGGGCGCGATGCCGCCACTTCGTCGCTGCCCGATAACCAGGACGCGCTGGTCAGCGCGGTGGCGGCGGCCAACCCGCACACCATCGTCGTGCTGGAAACAGGCGGGCCGGTGACCATGCCGTGGGTCAACAGCGTGACCGGCATTCTGGAAGCCTGGTATCCGGGTATCAGCGGCGCACAGGCGATTGCGAATATTTTGTTCGGCGACGTCAATCCGTCGGCCAAGCTGCCGGTGACGTTTGCCAGGAGCGACCAGGATCTGCCGCATCCCGAGATCCCCGGGATCAGCCTGGTTCCGCAGCCTGGGGCGGGCGGACGCGGCGGCGCCGGAGCCGGAGCTGGAGCTGGAGCTGGAGCCGGTGCCGGTGCGCCCGGTGGACGCGGCGCCGGCGGCGGGCGAGGCGGGCTGCCACCGTTCGACATCCCTTACAGCGAGGGCTTGATGGTCGGCTACAAGTGGTTCGACGCGGAAAACAAAGAGCCGCTTTTCCCGTTCGGCTACGGCCTGTCCTACACGACTTTTGCATATTCGGGGCTGAAGGCCACGGCGGCCGGCCACCACGTGAGCGTCTCGTTCACGGTGAGGAACACCGGAAAGCGGGCGGGGCGGGAGGTCCCCCAGATTTACGCCGCGCTCCCGGCGAGCGCGGGCGAACCGCCCAAGCGGCTGGTCGGCTGGTTGGGGCTCCAACTGGCTCCGGGCGAGAGCAGGACCGTAACCGTGGCGATCGAGCCGCTGTTCCTGTCCGTCTTCAACGTGGATCGGGATGGGTGGCAGCTCCTGGCGGGCGATTACAGGATAATGGTGGGCGGATCTTCGCGCAGCTTGCCGCTGAGCGCGGCCGTGAAGATCGAAGGAGAGTGACGATGGCGACTGGCAGATTTTTCATGGCAATGGCCCTGGCTGTCTCGGCCTTTGCGCAGGGCCGCGGGCCGCAGGGGCCCGTGGTGGTCTCGCCGGAGGTTCAACCCGACCGGCACGTAGTATTCCGGATTCTGGCGCCGCAAGCGCAAGCCGTCCGCCTGGCCGGCAGCGACATCCCCGGCAATGGCCAGGGCGCGCCGTTGACCAAGGGCGAAAACGGCGTATGGGAAGTGACTCTCGGTCCGATCGATCCCGGCACCTACCGCTACAACTTCAACGTGGACGGGGTCTCGGTGATCGATCCCCGGAGTCCCATGATCAGCGAGTCCAACAACAACATCTGGAGCATGGTGAATGTGCCGGGCTCGGACTTCCAGGACACCAAGGACGTGCCGCGCGGCGCGGTGGCCGCGGTCACTTACTACTCGACGGCCCTGAAGAAATTCCGGCGCATGCACGTTTACACGCCTCCCGGATACGACCTGGGGCAGGGCAAGTTCCCGACCTTCTACCTGCTGCACGGGGCCGGCGACTCCGATGAGGCCTGGTCGTCGGTGGGCCGGGCCGGTTTCATCCTGGACAACCTGATCGCGGCAAAGAAGGTGAAGCCGATGATCGTCGTGATGCCCGCCGGTCACACCAGCCAGACAGGCGGGGGCAGGGGAGCGGGGGGCGCAGGCCGCGGCCAGAACGCGACCGATGAGTTCGTGCAGGACTTCCTGACCGACATCATGCCCTACGTGGAGAAGCACTACCGCGTGTATGCGGACCGCCAGCACCGCGCCATCGCGGGCCTCTCCATGGGCGGCAGCCAGACGCTCAACATCGCCATCCCGCACCTCGACAAGTTCGCGTACATCGGCGTTTTCAGCTCCGGGCTGATCGGTTCGTTCGGCGGGGGCAGGGCAGGCCGCGCACCCGCACCCGGCGCGCCCCCTCCGGCCGCGGCGCCGCCTCCCGGTCCGACGTGGGAAGAGCAGCACAAGGCCGACCTGGACAACGCCGCCGCGAAGAAGGGCCTGAAGCTGCTGTGGTTCAGCACCGGGAAAGACGACGGGCTGATCACCACCACGCACGCCACGGTGGAGTTGCTCAAGAAGCACGGCTTCGAGCCGGTGTTCCAGGAGAGTCCCGGCGCCCACACCTGGCTCAACTGGCGAAACTACCTGAACGAGTTCGCGCCGCAGTTGTTCCAGTAGGGCGGCGCGGCCGGCGGTAGAATGGACTCATGGAACGGGATGCGGCGGAAGTGCTGAGAGACGCGCTGGCCCTGTCGCCGGAAGCCCGCGCTGCGCTGATCGATTCCTTGATTGGCAGTCTGGATCAAGCGGTCGACGCTGGCGCCGAGGAAGCCTGGCGGGAGGAAATCGAGCGGCGTCTTCAGCAGATCGACAGCGGAGCCGTTGAACTCATTCCCTGGGACGAGGCGCGCCGGCGTCTCCGGTCTCGACTGGAACCGTGAGCCGCGCATCCGTTCGGATTCACCCTGCCGCTCTGGAAGAAACCGAAGCCGCCACGGCATGGTATCGTCTGCGGAGTATGCGGGCCGCGGAAATGTTCCTTGATGAGCTTGACCGCGCTCTCGAGCGGATTGGAGATCACCCCGGGCAGTGCCCTGAATACGAATCTGGCACGCGCCGGTTAGTGCTCCAGAGGTTTCCCTACCTCGTCGTTTTTCGGGAGATCGCCGCCGGTGCGGAGATCATTGCGGTGGCCCACGGACGTCGCCGGCCGGGCTATTGGCGGGAGCGGCTTGAATGACGCTGGGCGATCGGCGGACTCTCACGCCAGCGTCACGAAATACGTATTCCGCGGCGCGTCCGGCGGCGAGACCACGGGCTTGCCGGCGATCGTCGCCGAGGCGTAGTACTCCGCCAGGCCGGCGTTCGATTCGAACGGGCCCAGCGTGACCTGCCAGGTGTGCCGTCCGAGAAGCACCGCCGGATGCGCGATCCACCGCTGCTCGCCGCGGAGCCGCGTGAGCAGTTGAACCCGGCCCGGCGGATCGGCGCCGGGGGCGACGATCATGATCCGAACCCGCTCGCCTTTGCCTAACAGCCCAGGCCGCGTGGGGACAATCAGGCGCGCGGCCGCCTGGGGATCGGGGCGAACCGCTTCCCGATACGCGCTCTCGACTTCGGTGGGGGATTCGCCAAGGTACTCCTCGATGGAGAGGCGCAAACGGATGAGCGACAGGCGCACGAACTTGTCGTGCAGCGAGGCCAGCGTTCCCAGGTCGCTGCGGTTGGCGGCGATCGCCTGGAAGCGCAGCACGGCGCGGCGAACTTCGCGCGCCAGGTCCAGCCAGACGGGCACGGCCTCGGCGCGGACGAGATCGGCGGCTTCCGTCTGGCCGGCCTGCTTCATTTTCGCGGCCGCGTCCAGCGTCTTCTGTATGCGTTGCGCGAGCGTCCACGCTTCCGTGTAGGACACCAGGAACTCGACGTGCCCCGTGAGGTAGTCCACGCGTTCGCGCTCCGCACCGGGCCTGGCCCCATCGCGCAACTGCGCCAGCGCCGCCGCCACCTGCTTCTGCGACTGGATCACCGCCGGGCTCGGCGAATGCGGCTCCCAGAAAGTGAACCCCTCGTTGTAATCGCCCGAGTATTCGTGGGTCACCGCGTGACCGTTATTCACCAGCCCGGTGCCCGTGGAGAGGATGGTTTGATTGCGGTCCACATCGTTCAGGATGGCGGCCAGCCGCCGGTCCCGGCCGGGCGCGGCCTGCGTGCGCGCGTAGGCCTGGTAGTAGGGCGCGGGCGCGAGGTCGCGGTTCCAGGAGAACCGCGATTGGAAGCCGGCCGTGGGATCGACGATGCGGTGGCGCCAGTGGATCGCCAGCAATCCCTGGCAGCCGTAACGTTCCGCCAGGTTCATGTCCCGCTCCAGACGATTCACCAGGAACTGCGGCAGCCAGATTCCGGGATCGTCTTCCAGCCACGGGATGGGCCATCGGTCGCGGCCTTCGAGTTTGGCGAAGGCTTCGGAAACCGGGTCCCAGCCGGTCATGTCGTTGAGGCAGGCGAAGACCACGTCCATGGGCAAGCGCTGGTGCAGGTCCTCGAAGTGGCGGGCGGCGCCGCCCCAGCCGCTCAGAACCAGGCGCGTTTTGGGCGCGTGACGGCGCAGAAAATCGTGGGCCTGCTGAAAGGGCGTGACCGAGAGCGTCGCGGGCCGCCCCTTTTGCGCATCCCAACTGGCGCTTTCGGTGTCCCATAACCAGACGTGATCGACGTCCGGATAGGCCTCCAGCAACTGTCCCAGGCGCGCTTCCAGCACTTTGCGCGCGGCCGGCGACTCCACGTTGTAAGGCTTCGCTTCGGGCGGCAGGGCGCGCAGGATTTCGTCGGGCACCTGGTACGGCTCGAACCCGATGCCGGTGGCGAGGCCCAGGCGTTTCGCGTAGGCCAGCGATTTGCGCAGCAGCAGGCGGGCCCGCTCCGCGGCGTCCCAAGGGTCGGCGGCGAACCGCGCGGCATCCGAGCCGAAGACCTCGCGGTCGTAAAACTGCGCGGCCCCCATGGTGAATTGAGAGGTCCGACGCGGCAGGAATCCCCAGCGGCCGGTCGCCGAGGTATCCAGGAATGCGTTGTGGCCGGCGCCGGCATAATCGAAGGAGAGATACGATTCGGCGCCGGTGGGTCCGCCGGCGTAGACGTGCAGGGCGAACGTGTTGAATCGCATCCGCAGCATGGCCTCGAAATAGGCGCGGAAATCCTCGTCGTTGAAGTTGGTGACGCCGCTCAGGAAATCGGGCCAGGGCAGGAGGCCGCGCGCGGCGAACCGGGGCGACGCGTTCCATTCGCCGCCGGACGGCGGCAGCACGAGGCTGCGGGGCGGCTCGAGCGGATAGCTGTCGCCGTCGATGCCGAAGAATGCTCCCTGGCGTTCGAGGAAGTCGAACACGGCGTACAGCACGGCGCGCTCGCCGGCCGCGGCGAACGTAACTTCCGCGCCCGCGGCGCGAATCGCATAGGACTCGCTGTTCTGGAAGGAGGCGGGCGACACCTCGAAGCGCAACAGGCAGCCGCCGGGGCCCGGCTTCTCTTCGGTTCCGGCGAGCCGCACTTCACCCGGAAGCCCCAGCGACACGAGGCCGCGCAGCAACTCCCTGGCTGCCAGCCTGGCGAGGAATGAAGCATCGCCGCGAGTCTGGATGAGATAGCGACCGGGCCCAGCGGACGCCGCGCGCGCCAGCGCCGTGGCCGTACACAGGAAACTGCGCCGCGTGGGCTTCACACAACCGGCTCCGTTTCGACGGCCATTATGCGCGCACGATTCCTGCGAAACGCGGGAACCACGCACAACGCCGCGGTCCAAACCAGAATCGTGATAAACGAGACTCTCCGCAGCAAGCGCCACAGGGGATCGGGCTCGAGCCGGTATTGCAAGTCGTAATCGCCCTTTTCCACTGGGAACGCGAGGCGCGGCGCCGAGTAACAGCACGTTTGTTCCGTCTTGATTTCCGAAGGCGGCAACTCCCTGTGGTTGACGGTCAGGCGATTCCAGGGAAAGGCCACCACGTTGGTGACGGCGTAACCCGGTCCATCGAAGTGAAACCGGCCATCGAGAGCCCGGCCAAACTCCGTGCCGGTCCCCACCGGCAGGTTCGCGGGAAACCGCGGGGGCCCCTCCGGCACATTCCCCGCGTACAGATCCAGCATGGTGTAGTCGGGCGCGCCGTAGTAGGTTTCCGGAATCTGGATGAGCCGGTTTCTGTCGGCTCCGATCTCCGTCCCGGCGACCACCATCTCGAGTTCCACCGCTGCCGCATGGCCGTACTTGATCGTCGTGTTCTCGATCGCCAGCGCCATCGAGATCGCCAGGCACATCTGAACGGGCCTCGATATCGCGTCCAGATGCGGCCGCAGGACGAACAGCAGAAACACGGCCGATGCGAACAACAGCAGATCGAGGTAAGTCACCAGCCGGTAAGCGAATTGAATGAGGCCCACCCCGGGGATGAGATTCAACCAACGCGGCTGAGTGGAAGCGATGCCCAGGACGATGAACCCGCCGAATGCCGACCCGGCCATGAGGAGCGGCGGCCGGTCCGGGCCGTGGCGTTGCCGAAGGAGAGTCACGGCTTGGAACATCAGGAAGGCGGCCAGCAGGAGAAGCGGGAAGTTGATCTGTGCGTCGAGATATGGGCTCGAAGCCAGGTTGCCGATAATCAAGGCGCGGCCGTCGTAGGGGAAAGGAGAGAATCGTACTCCGAACGAGTCGATCCCTTCGAAGAACACGATCTGGGAGTGACTCCCCTTGGAAATCTGCATGTGACCCTGGTAGAGATCGAGAGCGTAGAGCCAGGGAGAGAGCACCAGGCTGGTAAGAATTACCACGCTGACCGCCAACAGCGACAAGCGGCGGGATAAGTGAACATACACCAGGCATGCGGTCCACACCGCGAGAAAAACGCCTCCCAGCATGCCGGTGATGGGATGAACGCCGGCGGCAAGAGCAAAGAAGAGGCCGGCCTGCATGCCGTTTATCCAGGGAGAGCGCTCCGGCTCCAGAAAGATTCGCAGCAGGCAGCAGAAGGCCGAAAGCAGCAGTGAGGTCGAGACCAATTCGGTGATGGCCGCGCGGTTGTAGAGGTTGGTGAGGGGATAGATCGCGGTGGCAGTGAGCAGCGTAATGGCCCAGACCCATGTCTGCCGCGGAACGGCGAGGCTCACCGTCTTCCTCACCTGCCGGCATTGCAGCGAGAGCAGGCCGAATATCAGCAAACGCAGAGCCAGGTTCGCCCCGAACACGGCGCTCAGCAACCCGGCCGCGGGATAAAACAGCCAGCCATAGAACACCGGGATCGCCAATCCGATCATCATGTCGGTGTTCACCGTGAAGGGAAAGCTGCCGTGGCGCGCAAAATATTCCCCGAAATAGCCGATGACCCACAGGTGGTTGAGCCAATCCACGTAGAACGCATTGTGCAGGCGGAGCAGGGGAAACAGCGGAAATAAAGGGATGCCGAGGAAAGCGAGCGAAACGGCGATCCGGCGCGCGGGAAAACGCACGTACCCAGAATAACGGATTGTCATGGAAGAATAGGAGAATGGCGCGTCTGAAACCAGCACGGGCCGGGCGGCTTGCCGCGCTCGCCATCCTGGTGTGCTGCGGTTGCGGAGGAGACCCGAGAGCCGAGTTGTCGAGCCCCGCCCCCGGCTCCACGTTCCCCGGTTCGATGGTGACGTTCCGCTGGAGAGTTCCGAATACCGGCAGTCGGGCGGAGTGCTGGCTCGGGGTAGGCAACGTCCAGGGGTGGGGCGACATTTATTCGGCGCACCAGGGCGCCGTCACCGAGCGGACGGTGGGCAACATCCCCACGGATGGCAGAATCATTTTCGTGCGGTTGTGGACGTTCCTCGATGGAAATCGCATGGCGCCGCGCGACTACACTTTCCTGGCGGCCCGAAAGTGAGCTCTCCGATATTTCCGGAATGGCCGCCCCCGCCGGGTTATTCCGCCAAACCCGTTTGGACCGGGCGGGGCTTTCGCGTGGGAGATGAAGCCGTGCCGGTGCTGTGCTACCAGCCGCAATCGCCCGCTTGGACGGGCGAGCTGACCGCATTCCACGAAGAGGTCTCCGGCGGCGCGCATTTCATCGATGTCGCCTCGCGGCGCCAGACGCTGAATACGATCTCCCGGTGGATGCCGTCGGAAAGCGCCGTGATGCTGGACATCGGCTGCTCGTCGGGGTACATGATCCGCGACTTGCGGCAGCGATTTCCGCGTGCGGCGGTAATGGGCGCCGATTCGGTGCGCGAGCCGCTCCAGAAGCTCTCCGCTTCCATGCCGGATGTTCCCTTGCTCCAGTTCGACGTGGTGGAGTGCCCGCTGCCCGATGCCTGCGTCGATGTGGTCGTCCTGCTCAACGTCCTGGAGCACATTGAGGACGATGCCGCCGCGGCGCGGCAGGTTTACCGCGTCCTCAGGCCCGGCGGAATTGCCGTGGTGGAGGTGCCTTATGGCCCGCATCTTTTCGACGTCTACGACCGCCAGCTGCTTCATTTTCGCCGCTATCACACCGGCGAAATCGAGGGGATTTTACGCCGTGCGGGATTTGAAATCCCGGAGATTTCGCACCTCGGATTCTTTCTCTACCCGTTTTTCCGGGCGGTAAAGTTGTGGAACCGGCGGTTTCTGAAGGAGCCTCCCGGCGTGCAGCGGCGCATCGTGGCGGCCAATATCGTGAAATCCGGTAACAGCGCCCTGCCCGGTCTCGTGATGCGGATCGAGGAGTTCCTGCACCGCTGGGCGCCGTTTCCTCGCGGAATTCGTTGCCGCTTGACCGCGTACAAGAGTTAAACTAAAGCATAAATCGGGCTGCCTGTGCCACTTGACTTATCGCTGATCCTGCCGGCCTTTAACGAAGCAGGAGCCATCGCGCAGACCATTGCCGAAGCGGTTCGGTACTTCGAAAGCCGGTGCTGCGATTACGAAATCATCGTGGCGGCCGACGGGGACGATGGCACGCGCGAGATCGTCGCCGGCCTGGCGCGCGAGAATCCCCATCTGCTCGTGCTGGGCGGCCCCGGGCGGCGTGGAAAAGGCCGCGGCATCCGCGAGGCCGTGCGGGTCGCAACCGGCCCGGTGATCGGCTTTGCGGACGCGGACAACAAGGTGCCCATCGAAGAGTACGACAAGTTCGCTCCGCTCCTGGCCGCGGGGTGTCCCATGGTGATCGGGTCGCGGGCCCTGGCGGCGTCTCGCATCGAGCGGGCGCAGCCCTGGTACCGGCGGATCGGCGCAAAAGGCTTTCGAGTCTTCATGGAAAGCGTCACCGGCTTGCGGAACATTTCGGACACGCAGTGCGGCTTCAAGTTCTTTCAGCACGACATTGCCAAACGGATTTTCGGCTTGCAGAAAATCGACGGCTACATGTACGATGTCGAGATTCTTCTTTTGGCGCAGCGCCTGGGCGTGACCGTTCGGGAAGTTCCCATACGATGGAGGGACGACGCCGACAGCCGGCTCGAGTTATTCCGCGGAAATCTTCGCAATTTTCGGGATATCTTGCGCATCCGGCTGGAAACGAGGGCGGCGGTGCGCGATGCCGGCGCTCTCCGGGCCCGGGCCGCGGGCGAGGACTGAGCCGGCTATGGGACCCTTGCTGTCCATCCTGATCCCGGTTTATAACGAGGAGGAATTCATCGGCGCCGTGCTGGAGCGGGTGCTGGCCGCGCCCCTGCCGCTCGACGGTCACCAGTCGGATCGCGAGTTGATCGTAGTGGACGACGGTTCGACGGACGGGACCGCGGAGACCATCGAGGAGTTCCTGCGCGACCATCCTTCGGCCCCCATCCGCCTGGTCCGCCACGAGCGCAATCGCGGCAAGGGAGCGGCCGTCCGCACCGCGCTCGAATACGCCACCGGTGAATTCGCGATCATTCAGGATGGCGACCTGGAATACAATCCCTGCGAATACGGAAAGCTGCTCAGGCCCCTGATGGCCGGCGACGCGGATGTGGTTTACGGTTCGCGCTTCGTGGTGGCCGGCGAGCGCCGCGTACTCTACTTCTGGCACGCGCTGGCCAATCATTTTCTCGCCGGCCTGTGCAACATCGTGGCCGACCTGAACCTGACCGACGTCTGGACGTGCTACAAGGTCTTTCGCACGGCGCTCATCCGCAGCATTCCGATCCGCAGCGACCGGTTCGGCATCGAGCCGGAGATCACCGTGAAACTGGCCAAGCGCCAGGCGCGGATCTACGAAGTTCCCATTTCCTACCACGGCCGGACGTACGAAGAGGGCAAGAAAATCGGGACCAGCGACGCATTCGCGGCGGTGTGGGTCCTGTTCCGGACCTGGTTGTCGAGCGACATCTACAAGCACGAGGGCCCCGACATCCTGGACGCCCTGTCGGGGGCCATTCGGTTCAACCGCTGGATGGCGGATGTCATTGCCCCGTATCTGGGCACGCGCGTGCTGGAGCTCGGGGCCGGGATGGGCAACCTCAGCCGCCTGCTCTCACCGCGCCGCCGACGCTACGTGGCCACCGACATCGACGGCGAACACCTGGCGCGCCTGCGCTTCCGCTTGCAGCATCGTCCCAATCTGGAGACCGCCATTTGCGACCTGACGCGGCCCGAGCACTTCCAGCCGTTTCATTCGCAAATGGACACGGTGGTCTGCCTGAATGTGCTGGAGCACGTCGAAGACGACCTGCAGGGACTGCGGAATATCCGTTCCGCGCTGGGCGAGGGCGGCAGAGCGATCGTTCTGGTGCCGCAAGGCCAAAACGTTTACGGCACGCTCGACGAAGCGCTGGGGCATTATCGCCGGTATTCGAAAGGCGAGCTGGAGTCGAAGTTCCGGGAGTGCGGCTTCCGCCTGGAGAACATCCTGGAATTCAACCGCGCGACCTATCTCGGATGGTTCATATGCGGGCGTATTCTCCACGCCAGATCGTTCAGCCGGTTGGGTCTCACTGCGTTCGACCGCATGGTCCCATTGTGGCGCAGAATCGATGGCAAGCTGCCCTGGCCGCCGACGTCGCTTATTGCCCTGGCGGTGCGCGACTGACACGAGGCGCCCGGCTAACGCGAGGTCGGCGAGGGGGTCGGAATGCGTGCCGCGGGCTAACTCGGGGCGGAATCGGAAGCCGGATGAGGGCGTCCATTGGTTGAGCCGTTCTGGCTAACCAGATTCTGCGGTGCGGAGATGACATCCGCTCCTGACCATGATGGCGGACGTTGTATTCTGTTTATGCGCTTGTGGGCCAGCTTTTCGAGGCCGGCGATCGCTTCGTTAAGGGATGCCAGCTCCTCATAGAGATCCGCTATGACTTGTTGAAGATCCATAGAAATACTCTCTCGAGACACACCTGGATTCTGGACCAACAGAAAAGTCTAACAGCCTCCTGACTCACCGTCTGTTCAAAATTGCTCACCTTTGAGCTGCCGGGGTTCTAAAGCCCTCCGGTGTATTCCGTCTCAATGAACAGGAACTCACACGGAGCGGTAGCGGAGGGGCCTCCGAGGTTTCGTTCCGAGTGGATTTCGCCGTCGATCCAACGCGTCTCGCCCGCTGGAATGTGGAGGTCCCGGAACTGGCCGTCCGGCCGGGTCAAGCGGAGATCGACCGCGGTGAGCGCGACGATCAGGCCCGCGTTGTGATGGTGGGTCGGCACCCGCGCGTTGGCGGCAAGCCGGGCGCGCATCACACGGACGTGCACGAACTGGTTGGCCATCTCGACGGTATAGTAGCCGCGGGCAATCTTAGAGACGTCAACGGAATTGTTGTCGAAGATCTCCGCGATCGTCTCTCTTTGGCCCGAACCGATGGTCATAGAGAGAGCTGCGGTCACCCCAATAGAGACCAGGCGAGTCCAACGCGACATTGCGGCACCTCCAGGCGCCTCGTTGGCGGGCACCCGATCAGATTGTACCAGGAGGCGGGCCCGTCACCCGCTCCAGAATCTCCTGGAACCGCACCGCAACCGCGCTCCAGTCGAACCGATCCTTCACGAGCGTGTGGCCGGCCTGCGCGATCGAATCCCTGCGGCCGCCGTGCTCCAACAGATCGAGACAGGCGGCCGCGAATGACTCGGGAGTGTCGGCCAGCACGATGTCGGTCCCGTCCGTATGAGCCAGTCCTTCCGCGCCAACGGTGGTCGAAACCACCGCCGTGCCGGTGGCCATGGCTTCGTAGATCTTGAGCCGCGTTCCACTGCCGGCAAAAAGCGGCACGACCGACACGGAGGCATTCCAGAGATACGGCCGGATATCCGGCACCGTGCCGGTCACGCGTATGCGCGAGTCTTTCGCGCCCATCTCCTGGATCGATTGGACGGGCGACTTACCCACGAGTGACACGGTTGTCGCCGGCCGGGCCGCATGAATGAGCGGCAGAACCCGCTCCACAAACCAGTGCACGCCCTCCACGTTGGGAAGATAGTCGAGGCTGCCGATAAAGACCAGGTCCGACTCGGGCGCGGCCGCGACCATGCCATCCGGCCGCTCGAAATGCCGGACGTTGACTCCGGTCGGGACCGGCGTGGTGCTCTTGACGCCGTAGCGCTTCTCGATGTACGCCGAGTCCGCCGGCGATACGGTGATCACGTGCCTGACTCGCGAACAAACGTCTTTCTCGTACCGCTCCAGCCGCCGTGTCACATACGAAAGGTAAGCGCGGCGCGGCGCGGATTTGGCCTCCGTGGCCAGCCGCCCCATGATACAAGCCTCCACATTGTGCTGGAACAGGACCGCATTCTCCAGCGCCGGCGCGGGTAAGTTCGGTACCGACAGCAGAAAGTCGACTACCACCGCGTCGTAAGTGTTGGCCGACAGGAGACGGGTTACACACTCCAGGGCGGGCCGGGACGCATACCGCGCGACATTCAGCGGGATATCGGAGAAGACATTCGCAAGCGCATCCACCGCGAACCGCGGCGAGCTGCGCCGGGGCGGCTGGTGGGGGAAGGCATAAACTTCCGAGCAGTATTCGTCTTTCTGTTGAGTGGTCTGGTCGCGGCGCGCGGTGCCTACAAAGTGAATTTCGTTGTTGCGGCTCAAGTGTCGCAGAATACCCAGGGTCCGGATCTGTGACCCGTTGATGGTAGGGTGCAGTAGTGTCGGGCAGATCCAGAGGATGCGCATAGGCAGCGGCTAACGTGCGATGGAGGGGACCGCGGCCGGCCCCGCCGCGATGTAGTTCACGTCGACAACAGCGAGTCCCGAGGCGAGAATTTTCGCCTCCATCTCCGGCGGCGCCGGTTTGGTGATCACCAGGCCGTCGGCCCAGCCCAGCAGATCTTCGAACCGCGGAAGCAACACGCTCCTGCCCGAGGTGAATACTTCTTCCAGGGAGAGCAGGTTCGCTCCGTGGAGCATGTTGGCGCGAATATCCGGGTCGAAAGCATGCACGTCCACACCGGCTTCCTTCAGCAGAACGGCCAGCTTGAGTGCCGGGCTCTCGCGGATATCGTCCGTCTGCGATTTGAAGCTCAGGCCGATCAGTCCGACGCGCTTGAACCCGGCCGCGAACACCCGTTCGGCCGCGCGGCGCAGGTGCTCCTCGTTGCTCGGCAGTACCGAGCCGTAGAGCGGCAGGTTCAGGGCGTTGGTCCGCGCCAGGTGGTTCAGCGCGCGCACATCCTTCGGCAGGCAGGAGCCGCCGAAAGCGAACCCGGGTCTCAGGTAGGCCGTGGAAATATTCAGCCGCGTGTCCATGCAAACCACGGACATCAACTCCTGGGGATCGACGCCGCAAGCAGCCGCCAGCGAACCGGTCTCGTTGGCAAACGCCGCCTTGAACGCATGGAAGGCGTTGCAGACGCCTTTCACCATCTCGGCCGCCCGCAGCGTCATGATTTGCTTGCGTGCTTCGATTCGGTCATAGACGGCCAGCGCGGCGCGCGCCGCGTCGGCATCGTCCGCGCCCACTACCACCAGCGGCGGCTCGAAGAAATCCTTGATGCTCGTGCCTTCCCGCAGGAACTCGGGAATATAACCGAAGTTGACACCGCCGATGCCTTCGAAATAGCGGCTGCGCAGGGCTTCCGTGGTTCCCGGAGTGACCGTGCTGCGGATCGCGATGGTCAGCGGCTTCCGCCGCGGATGGGCCCGCAGGGTTCGAGCGAGGTCCTCCGCAACGCGCTCGAGTTGTGCGAGGTCGTGAGCGCCATTCGGGCGTGTCGGCGTGCCCACGCAAATCAGCGCGATGTCGAGCTCCCCTATGACTGGATCGGCTTCCGCGCAGACGATCAGGCGTTCCGCCTCGACCTGCGAGCCGAGCAGCGCGTCGAGACCGGGCTCGTAGAATGGCGAAATGCCCGCTTCGAGCTTGGCGATCTTGGCTTCGTTCCGCTCGAACCCGTAGACCTTGTGCCCTAAACTCGCGAGACACGCCGCGGTGACGGCTCCTACATATCCGAGTCCGACAACACCGACATTGAGGCACGATCCCGGATCAGTCATTTGAGTTGGTTGCATGTCGTCAGCGGTTTGCGCATGCGCCGGCGCATGCCGATTTAGTAGACCAGTATAGCGCGTGGCGTCGGGCCGGTTCCATCGCCCGAATGGTGTAGGCTGCGCGAAGAGGACTCGTATTGAAATCCGGACCCAATTGTGCGCCAATAGAGGTTTCCATGAGACACACCAAGCTTCTAACGCTAATGCTATTGACCCTGCTGGCCGCTCTCGCGGCCGCGCAGAGCCTTCCCGCTCCGCTGCCTGCGCCCGCATCGCAGGACGCCAAGATGCAGTGGTTCCGGGAGGCCAAATTCGGACTGTTCATCCACTGGGGGCTCTATTGCATTCCCGCCGGGGAGTGGAAGGGCCAGCCGGTCGCCGGCATCGGCGAGTGGATCATGAACCGCGCCAAGATCCCGGTCGGTGAGTACGAGAAGCTCGCGGACCAGTTCAACCCGGTGAAGTTCGACGCCGAGCAATGGGCGCAGATGGCCGAAGACGCGGGGATGAAGTACATGGTCATCACCAGCAAGCATCACGACGGCTTTGCCATGTTCCACTCGGCGGTGACGAAGTATAACATCTACGACGCCACGCCGTTCCACCGCGATCCGCTGAAGGAGCTGGCCGCGGCGTGCGCGCGCCACCATATCCGGTTCGGCTTCTATTACTCGCAGGCGCAGGACTGGCACGAGCCCAACGGCGCGGGCAACACCTGGGACTTCGGACCCGACGACAAGAAAGACTACGACCAGTATTTGCGCGGCAAGGCCGAGCCGCAAGTGAAGGAGCTGCTGGCCGGGTACGGTCCGGTGTGCCTGATCTGGTTCGATACGCCGCGCATGATGACGGCCGAGCGCGTGCAGAGGTTCGTAGATATCGTCCACTCCATGCAGCCGGCCACTCTGATTGACGGCAGGCTGGGCAATGGCCAGTCGGGCGACTACCAGTCGATGGGCGACAACGCGATCCCGAACGCGGTGGTGAAAGGCGATTGGGAAGTCCCGGCCACGCTGAATCACACCTGGGGTTACAAAAAGGATGACAACGACTGGAAGTCTCCCGAAGACCTGACATTCAAACTGGTGGACATCGCCAGCAAGGGCGGGAACTACCTGCTGAACGTCGGGCCGACTTCGGAGGGCCTGATTCCGCAGCCCAGCCAGGACAATCTGCGCGCCGTGGGCCGCTGGCTTAAGGTGAACGGCGAGGCCATTTACGGCGCCGGGCCGACTCCCTTCGGCGACGAGCTGGGCAAGGTGGACCCCACCAAACAGGATAAGAAAGGCGGGCCCGCGTTCGTGGTGTCTACCGACTGGCGCTGCACCACCAAGCCCGGCAAACTCTACATTCACCTGTTCAAGTGGCCCACCGGTTCGTTCGAAGTTTCGAAGGTGAAAGGTAAGGTCACTAAGGCATATCTCCTGGCCGACGCGGCGCATAAGTCGCTGAAGGTGAAACAGCAGAGCGACCATGTGACCGTGGCTCTGCCGGACAAAGCGCCGGGACAGATCGCTTCGGTCCTGGTGCTCGAAACAAAGGCGAATTGAGGATGGGCGGGAACTGTATCATGCGAAGAACGGTCTTATTCACCGGCTTGTTCTGCCTGCTTGCGATGTCACGGGCATGGGCCGAGGAACCGCTCGTAGGCGCCTGGCAATTGATCTACCAGAAGGTCGGAGACATGAAAGACATGCCCAAGCCGCTGCCCGCGATGAAGATCACCCAGAGCGGGACCGCGCTGCATTTTGCGTACCTCGAAGGCCTCGAAGGGCGAGTCTTCATGTCGTTCACGGTGTACCTCGACGGCTCGGAGGCCGACATCCAGAACGACAAGGGCGGCAAGATCGGCACCGCGAGGCTGACCAAGAAAGGTAAGGAGTACACGCTGGTCTTGCAGTCGTCGAACAGGCCGCCGGAACCGGGGAAGCTTTATTTCAGGCCCGGAGAAGAAGGCAAGATTCTCACCATGGAGTCGGATGCGATCCTGCCGAACCGGGGGCCCAAGCCGACCCACATCGTGCGCCAGTTTGCGCCGCCGGGAGCGGTGCCGTATTAGATCGTATGATTGTACTGGAGGCTTTAGTCTTCTGTCCGACAACTCAGAGACGAGCTTGGTTGAGAGGCTGGCCAGCCTCGAACGCGCCCTGGAGCAGATGAAAGCCGGCCTCGGACTGCTTGGCGTCAAGCCTTGCAGTCGGTGCGGTATCTTTTACCGGCGCTCTGATCCGGGCGCATTATTCGACGGCGGCGAGCCGGTCTGCTTTGACTGTGTTCCGCAATGGTGGTCGCAACGAAGTCCGCAACTCTCTACCAAGGATCGGCAAAAACCCGAGTCCGAGTTGCGCCGGTGGCTGGTCAGTCATCACCACGCGGAGGTGATTGGGCGGTTTGCGGATCTGCCGGAACCCGATAAACTACTGGTGAAACTGGTTGTCGGCTGCGAACAATGTGAGTCCAGCGGAAAGACCTATACGGGAAAGCGCTGCCCTCACTGCGACGGCCGGGGAACCGTCTGGGTCGTCGTACGCCGCCCGGAATTCGCGACATTCTCTTAATCGGTCCTTCTTGCGGCCCGGCTTACTTCCGCGCATCGAACTCTTCCGCCACTCCCTTGGGCGCGGAGTTGCGCCAGGCTTCCGCCAGCGCCCTGCGAACCATGACTTTCCTGGCGGCTCGCAGGCGCACGCTGGTGGCGCCGCGCCGTCCCCAACCTCCGGTCACCGGCTGGAACACGGCCGAATCCGCGCGGACATAATTGTCCTGTTGCTCCGGCGTCAGCTTGACCATCGCCCAGCCCGCTTCCGGATAAGACAGCGTCGCGAAGATCTTGCCGCGCACGCGAAAATCCGGGTGGTCCATGTGAGATCGCTCCTCCGCTTCGGGGAAACCGAGAGCCATCCGGCGGAAGTCTTCCGCGGTCACTGGGGCGGTCCAGCCGGCGGAGTGCGCAGCTCGTAGCCTTCGGGCGGCACGCCGCCAAGCAGGTACCGCACGAAGTAATCCCAGCGCCGTCGCACCATGTAGGGCTCGTTGCCGAAGCCGTGGCCGCGGTTGGGCAGCATCAGCAGATCGAAATCCTTGTTCGCCTTGATCAGCTCGTTCACCACCAGCAGCGTGTTGTAGGGCGGCACGTTGGTGTCCATGGTGCCGTGCGCCAGCAGCAGGTGGCCCTTCAGATTCCTGGCGTGATTCTGATTGGCCTGGTCGTCGTAGTTCGTGCTGCCGTCGGGTTTCTTCGTGAGCAGGCCTTGCCACTTTTCGCCCCAGTCGTCTTCGTATTCCCGGTTGTCGTGATTGCCCGCTTCGGAAATCCCCACCTTGAAAAAATCGGGGAAGCGGAACATGGCCCCCGCTGCCGCGAACCCGCCGCCGGAGTGGCCGTAGATGCCGGCGCGGTCGATGTCGATGTACCGGTAGCGCTGGGCGAGCTCCTTCATGCCGGCCACCTGGTCGGGCAGCGTGTTGTCGCCCATGTCGGCGAAGTATGCCTCGTGAAATTTCTTCGAGCGCCAGGGCGTGCCCATGCCGTCGATCTCCACCACGATGAAGCCCAGCTCCGCCAGCGCCTGCGCATCGCCCCGCGCGGCCGAGAAGTTGCGCCCTCCCACGCTCCCCGTCTGCGGGCCCGGATAGATGTGGTTGATGATTGGATACTTCTTCGCAGGGTCGAGGTTGGTGGGCTGGAACATCAAGCCGTACAGATCGGTCGCGCCGTCGCGCGCTTTCACCGTGATCGGAGTGGGCGGCTTCCATCCGGCGGCCAGCAGGTGCGAGATGTCCGCCTTTTCCAGCGTGGCCAGCAGCTTGCCCTCGTTGTCGCGCGCCACGGCCACCGCGGGCACGTCCGGCCGGGAGTAGCTGTCGGTGAAGTAATGGCCCGAAGGCGATAGCACGACATCGTGGTTGGCGTCTTCCGGCGTCAGCAGCTTGACGTTCCTGCCGTCGAAGCCGGCGCGGTACAGGTGCGCGAAGTACGGGTCGCGGCCCTTCTCCCGGCCCACGCCGAGGAAGTACAGCACGCGGCTCTTTTCGTCCACCTTCAGCAGTTGGGTGACGTTGCCCTCCCCGCTGGTGATCTGGTTCTTGAGCTTGCCGGTTTCGAGATCGTAGAGATAGAGCTGGCCCCAGTTGTCGCGCTCGGAAAACCAGATTACCTCGTTCGAGGCCGGTAGATATTGCCAGTTGATCCGGCCGTTGCCCGATTCGTAAAAGGTGGGAACGGTTTCCTCCAGCACGTCGCGCAGGTCGCCCGTGGAGGCGTCGGCCACGCGCAACTGCTCGCGCCGGTGATCGCGCGATGTCGAAACGAAGGCCAGGTGGGTACCGTCCTCGCTCCACTGCATATCGTTCCCTTCGCCGCGGCAGGTGATGTCGTCGCACAGGCTGGAGCGGTGCTGGTCGGCCGGCATCTTCAGCCGGACCACGCGCGGCGTGTCCACCTCGATGATGACCCGCTGGATGGTCGTCACCACGTTGTCTCCCGGCAGCGGGTACTTCCACGCGCGCAGGTTGGGATGCCCCACGCGGGTGTCCGCCAGGTACATCTCGCCCACGCCCCGCTGGTCCTGCTGGAACGTGGCAATCTTTTTCGAATCGGGCGACCACACCACGATGGGGCGGTCGCTGGTGGTCCACCCGGCGTTGT
Source organism: Bryobacteraceae bacterium (assembly GCA_035638575.1). Lineage (GTDB taxonomy): Bacteria > Acidobacteriota > Terriglobia > Bryobacterales > Bryobacteraceae > DASQZT01. The sequence goes on along the minus strand of DASQZT010000148.1, from coordinate 125 downwards.
CGGTGGCGTAGCCAAAGTCCTTCACGCCATCGGTCGTGAGCTGCGTCTCTTTGCCGCCGGCGGCGTCGCGCACCCACAGGTTGTACTCGCGGATGAAAGCCGCGCGCTTGCCGTCGGGCGAGAGC
>DASQZT010000147.1:0-28806 GCA_035638575.1 Bryobacteraceae bacterium | reverse complement strand
CGATCGCGAAAAGGGGAGAGGGGCAGAGTTGGGCAGGATCAAGATCGGCATCCGACACCAGCTCGACCTTTCACCGGACGGGACGCGAGTAGCGGTAATATCGGACAACCGGATTCGCATCCTCGAGTTGGCGTCGCGCCGGACGGAGGGCGTCTCCCCTCCAGGCTGGAAGCGCTTTGGCCGGTTCAGTTGGGCGCCCGACGGAAAGGGACTTTATGCCGTCGGTGGGGCGCCTGGCCGGACGGTGATCTTTCATATGGACTTCCAGGGTCATGTGTGGCCGCTCTATGAGGTGGCGGACGAGTTCGATGCGCACGTGGCGCCGTCGCCGGACGGACGGCGATTGGCGCTGGGCTTGCGGACTTCGACGCGCAATGCGTGGATGGTCGAGGGGTTCTGAAGGCGTATAGGAAGCGTATAGGAAGACGATGCAAGGGCTCCCAATAGGAGCAACTGACCACCATTTTGACGGTCGGCAGGAGTCGGTTCCATCGGATATCGTGGTACGATTTCGCGCCATGGTGCTGCCGTTGGAACTTAACGGATCGGGCCAACGGTGGGGGATTTGAGGCTGGCCCGGATATGCCGCGCTGTGGCGCCAGTTGCTCTGAAATCTCTTGGCGCTTCAACTCGAATGGGGCTCGCCGCAACAACTCGTCGCGAACTCAGAGACGTGCCCGACCGGGCAACACAATGGCTGGATATCCGGCGACGAATGCCGTCGGAATATGATGGGAAGTGGCAGGGGAGTTGCGTGACATCTGACCACTTTGTTATCACCCACATCACGGCGTTCATCGAGCGGCACGGCTACGCCTTGTTGTTCTTTTGGGTGCTGGCGGAACAGGGTGCCATTCCGCTACCTTCCATTCCGTTGCTGGTGACGGCAGGGGCGCTGGTTCGGCTCGGCCGGCTGCAGATGCTGGGTGCAATCGCGTGTTGCGTCGGCGCCGCATTGGTCGCGGACACTGTCTGGTTCCAGCTCGGGAGGCACCGCGGCCAGCGGGTTTTGCATTTTCTATGCCGCGTCGCGCTGGAACCAGATTCCTGCGTTCGCCGGACCGAGAACGCATTTTTGAAATATGGTTTGAACAGTTTGCTTGTCTCGAAATTTGTTCCGGGACTCAACGCGGTCGCCTCGCCACTAGCCGGCAGTTCTGGTGCCCGGTATTGGCGATTTCTTGTTTACGATAGTGCCGGCGCCGTGATCTGGAGCGCCACGTACCTGACCCTGGGTTTTATCTTCTCTGAGCAGTTGGAAACCGTAGTCGGCTACGCATCACGCCTGGGCTCGAGCCTGCTGAGCCTGGTCGTGGGCCTGTTCGCACTTTGGATCTGCTGGAAGTTCATTCAACGCCGCCGATTCCTCAAACAGTTGAACGTGGCTCGGATTACACCAGAGGAACTTCGCGATCGGCTGGCAGCCGGCGAGGACCTGTTGATTGTGGACCTGCGCACCAAGTTGGACGGAAACTCCAGCACGTTTCCCGGCGCGGTCCGGATTTCTTCCGAGGATCTGATGTCCGGCGCGCAGGCGATTCCACGGGACCGTGACATCATCTTGTTCTGCAGTTGACCCAACGAAGCCTCCAGCGCCCGTGCGGCGCTGCTCCTCAAATCGCAAGGCATCATTCGAGTGCGCCCTCTCCAGGGAGGAGCGGACGCGTGGGCGAAACTGGCAGGATAGAGAGACCGGTCCAAATGCCGACTGCGCCGGTGCCCATCACTTTCCGCCTGCCAGTCTTCGGATGTGCGGCCAGATTAGGAATGACAAGTCGGCTTCCGGCCGGTTTAGCCACCCGATGACCCAGCCCGCGTACCCGGCCGCGAGGGCCGCCGCGGGCAGTTCGTGAAATGCGCGCGGATCACCCCAAAGCAGCCCGCGAGTCGGGTCGAAAAGCGGCGCTACCGAGGAGGAATCCGGTTCAACCTTCCAGATCGGACTTCTGGACTGCCCACAAGCCAGTTTCCTAGAAGGCGGTTTCACCTCCCCGATCTTACGGGCACGCCCTCCGCACGCTTGGCCAGTCTGGGCCAGGAGGGTCAACGGCCCTTTGCGGCTCCGAGCTGATGCCAATCCGTCAGCACTGTGCCTTTCCGTTTGAAAGCGTGTCCGGCGATGAACGAGATGAGGAGCAGAAGGCTCACGAAGATCGCGCTGAATCTGCTTACGATCCATAGCGCGTCAACCAAGTTGGCCATCAACCTGGCGTTCGGATCCGCCGGGGACTACAGTTATCGCGCTTTGCGGACGGCGACAGGTGTTGTGATCACCGCTTCTTCGTCGAATCCTATAATGTCCCGGAGCTTGTGGGTGGACGAGACGGGCGTAGTGCGCGGGCACGCCGGGGCGGGGGGAGTTGCCAAGACCGCTTATTGCACGGTCCAGGTCGCCATGGCCTGCCAGCCGGTGTTATTAGCCTCGTTCCCATCCCGGGCGGCCAGATAGAAAACGCGGTTGCCCGTGAAACCGGCGCCGAACTCCAGATTCAGATTCAGCGAGAGTTCGTTGCCCGAGGTATTGACAACCCCGGAGCTTCCCCAAGTGACGGTGCACTGACCGTTGCCGAGACTGCCCGCTACGCTCAGCAGTTGTCCGGGCAGCAGGCCATTGCCGGCGTCATTCATCAGGTATAGAGTGTTTGTGGCGCGGGCGTATGCCAGGTAGCACGCCTGGCGGCCGTCCAGGAAATTGTTCACCAGAATGTCCATCACGCCCAAATCCTGAAATCCCTTGGTATCCGAAAACTTGAAGCTGAAAGTTGCTGTCGCGGCTCCCCGCCCGGGTGATTCGCTCTCGACGGCCGTGGTCGTAGTCAGCTGGGCCGGAATTCTCCACACTCCCATCGCCTGCCAACCGGAAGACTGTTCCGCGGTGGTGCGCGCCGCCATATAGATCACTTTGTTGCCGGCAAAGGCGGCGCTCGACGCCAAATTCAGCGCGAGAGCCAGGCTGGTTCCGCTGCGCGTCACGGGCGCGGCGCCCCAACTGACCGTGCACTGGCTGTTGGCAAGCGTCCCGGCGGCGTTCAACACGGCGGCGGGCAGGAGGCCGGCGCCCGAATCATTCACCAGATACAACGTGTTGGAAGGCTGGCTGTAGGCGAGGTAACAGGCATTCCTGCCGTCCAGGAAATTATTCGCCAGTATGTTCAACACGCCCATGTCCTGCCAGCCGACCGGGTCGTTGAACACGAACGTCATTGTCTGGCTGGACGAACCGCCGGCCGCCGGACTTACTCCGGTCGGCCCGAATGGATTGTCGGCCCAGACGGTCACGGTGAGGGTCGCGGACATTTTCACTTCCCCGGAGGTATAGATGATATCCGCCGGTTGGAAATAATAAGTGCCTGTTTGCAGAGCCTGGTTGCCGTATCCCAACAGGCTGGCTGCATCGGACGTGGAGAAGTCTGAAAGGATGGAGCTCGTTCCCACCGCCGGCGCACTTCCGAAGCGCCCGTAGACCAGAAGGCCGTTGGACGTGACCACATCCATGCGGTACGCATTGGCAGGCACCGTGATGGTGAAGGGGCCCCCGACAAAGATGACGCAACCGGAAAAACCCAGCGCAAAACAGATGTAAGTGTCGTCCAGCGAGACCGTCTGGCTGATGCCCGACGTGATTGGAGTCTGCGCGCCGGCCACGCTTGCGAACCCGGCCAAAGTGAGTATGGCCAGGGCTGGTGAGAGTTTCAGAGTCACTGGAGTGTGCCGAGCCGATCTTATCATTCGACGAGATCCGCAATTGTATTAACCTTGGAGAGCGTCACCGGAAAATCCCGGAGGGGGACAGGCCTGCCGAGCTCTCCTGCTACCACGAGGGCGAGCTGGCCCCCCCATGCTCAAATTCGGCCAGGAGTACGTTGATAAGGGAACACAATACTACGAGGACTATAGTGTCACGCGGTCCGGTCCGGGCTCGCCCAAGTAGATGTCTTCTGAATGGTCCCCCACCCGGATGGAACCGCCCTGGATACTGTTTGGTCCCAGTTTCGGAGATCTCGGTTTCATGGCCAGTAGCGCCGTTTCCGAGCACTCCGTGCCACCGCCGGAGTAATCTTTAGCGCGACGAACCATCGGTAAAACGCTGGGCGACTACCGGCGAGTGATTATCAGCGAAGCCGCGGTCGCAGGCGCTTCCGCCAGCCGAGGATTTATGCAGCGACGTGGACCGGTAACACACAGCGTCATTCCCGGGCAATGGTCCGAGAGATTTGATGCCGAGGTGGCGGTTAGGCGATGGCGGAACAACTTCCGGACCAGCCGACCTTCGTGCGCTTCAAACTATCTAAAAAGACAACCGCGCGCTCAGCTGAAACTCCCGCCCCGGCGTTGTGGCCTCCGTTATGCTCCCGAACTGCGGCGTATTTACAAATCGGTTCGGCGTTCCCCAGTTGGAATGATTGAGAGCGTTGTAGGCCTCCGCCCGCATCTCCAGGCGCACTCGCTCCATGATGGAAAACGATCGCGTCATGGCGGCGTCCATGGTCTGCATCCCCGGCCCGTATACCGTGTTGCGCCCCACGTTGCCGAAAGTGTATGCCGCGGGCGTGGCGAATGCGGCGGGGTTGAACCATGCGTTCGTGTTGCCGGTTCCGGGCCCGAATACCGGCTGACCGGTATAGTTGGCGCGAATGGGATTCTCGCCCACCACCGTGCCGGCGTTGGCCGTGTCGCCGTAGACCGAGATCGTGAAAGGAAAGCCGCTCTGCACCTGATATAGCGTGGATAGTCTCCAGTTGCGCGTCAGCGTGCGGACGGCGCGGCGCTGTCCGGCTGCGGGAAGCTCGTATACGGCGCTCAGGACAAAGCGGTGCCGCACGTCGCAGGCCGGGCCTTTTTCGGCGTCGAGATCGCGGCTGTTCTGCGGAATCGCCGATTCGAACATAGGCGAACGGAAATCCGGCGCATTGCTCAGGTTCTTTGAATAGGTGTAATTGGCCAGCAGGGTCAGCCCTTTGGAATACCGCCGCCGCAGGTTGATGTATCCCGCGTCATACCAGCTTCTCGCCGTGTCTTCGAGCATGTTTACGGTACTTACGGGAAAGGTGAGACCCGTCGACGTGACGTTTGCCGGTATCACCGTGCCGGGCAGGAACGTCGCCGTCGGATAAGGCCGCCGCGGCTGCAGCGTGCCCGGCCCCGGCAGATCGTTGTTGATCAGGTCCGAGCGCTGCAGATGGAATCCGCGCTCGCCGTGATATCCAATCTCGACAGTAATGTCGTGTCCCAGGCTTTTCTGGGCCGATGCGCTCCACTGCTGGATGTACTGCGCCGGCGCGTGGGGATCGAACGCCGTGAAGCTCACCACCGTGCTCCCCAGCACCGGCTGAGGGAAGTTGAAGCCGTTGATGGAGGGCGTGAAGTTATCGCTCTGTTGCGTGATCGGAAAGACCAGCGGGACGTTGTGCAGCTGGTTGCACCAAGTGTTCAAATCCACTGGCGTATAGAAAATTCCGTAGGCCGCCCGCACCACCAGGCCCGCGCTCTCCAAGTGGTGCACAATGCCGAGCCGCGGAGCGAAACGCAGCTTATTCGGGTACATCAGCCCGCGTGGCATTCCGCTTTCGCCGCCGATGAACGCCGCCAGTCCCGTGCTGGTCTGATACAGATTGCTCCAATGGCGCGAGGTATCCACCAGGGGCGCCATGAATTCATACCGCATACCCACGTCGATCGTGGTGTGCGGCGTCACGCGCCAAGTATCCTGCACGAAGGCGTCCGCCGACCACTGCCGCAAGTCCATGGTGGGGACTCCGTTCTGCACCTGCCGCGTGGCGGGAAGACCCAGCAGAAAACTCGCCAGCGCGTCGCCCGTGCCGTCGTTGGTCGCGGTCTGAGTCGTAAATCCATTGGTGAACGTGTAGTAGCCGCGGCTCTGCACCAGCGCCCACATCGGCCAGATGTACCAGCGATAACTACCGCCGAACTTCAGGCTGTGTGCGCCCCGCTGCCAGCTCAGCGTGTCGCGGCCTTCCAGCATGGTGTCCCACATGTGCATGGGCGTGGCCAGCCAGGAATCTCCGAAGGGCGAGTAGCCCTGCACATTGAAAGAGGGAGCGCCCCAGGCGCCCTGGCCGCCAAAGTTGACGCCGGTAATTCCGAGCGCGTCCACGATGTCGTTGACCCCGTTGTTCTCCGTGTAGTGAAACATGGCCAGCCGGGACGCTGTGACCGACGCCATATTGACCAGCGTGGGCGACATAATATGCGTCCAAATGATCGACCCGTTCTGGCCCATGTTGTTGTGAAAGAAGCCATAGCCCGGCAGGTTTTGGGGAAAGAACCCGTGTTCGGCGGTCACCGAGTAGCGCCCGTTGAGAAAATCGCCTCCGTTGAAGATCCGGTCCACGCGGACCGTTCCCTGATTGGTAGTGAGCCGCGAGTCGCGCACGTCCAGCAGGTTATTCGAGTCCTGGCCGCCGCTGTTGCCCAGAACCGTCGGCGTCCCCATCATGGTCATGGCGCCCATCATGCCGTTGTCCATATTAGGCAGCGGGGTGTAATCCCGAAGCATCTTGAAAGCCGCCGGATTCAGCCGGGTTGCCGGAATCACGTTGCCCGGAAATGGACTGCGAATCACCTGGGGATTCGACGCGCCCGCCGGCAGCGCCGGATTGTAGGCCGAGTTTGCTACGGAGCTCGAAGGATCAAATATATTCGTTCCGCTTTGGCTGAAATCTCCTCCACCTTCCGCGGCGCTGGGGACAGTGTCAATCGAGGTCTGAGCCTGTGTCTGGCGGTAGCCCTCATAATTGGCGAAGAAGAACGTCTTCTTGCCGTAAACCGGACCGCCCAGCGACGCGCCGAAATTGTGCTGGATCAGAAATGTGGTTCCAGGCATTTCGTTCCAGGTGCGCGCATCGAGCGCGCTGTTGCGCAGGTACTCGTACCCCGTCCCGTGGAACTGGTTGGTGCCCGCTTTCGTGATGATGTTCACCTGCCCGCCGCCGGCCCCGCCCATCTCGGCGCGGTAGCTGCCGGTCTGCACCTGAAACTCCTGCACTGAGTCGGGTGACGGGCTGAAGTTCTGCGTGTTAAACGTCGGATCGGTGTTAATCGCGCCATCCAAGAGGAAATAGTTCGCATTCGGGCGGTTGCCGCCGATGGTGATGGCCGATGCCTGTCCGGGACGCCAGTAGAGCGGGTTCATGGTGCCGGTCTGCGCCCCGTGACCCTGGTGCGCGCCGGGTACTGTGAGGACGAGGTCGAGTAGCATCCGCCCGTTGAGCGGCAGATCCTGGATCGATCTTGGCTCGACCACTTCACCGAGACTCGCATCCTGTGTCTTGAGCGTTTCGGCCGCGGCGGTGACCGCAACAGATTCTATCCGCTGGCCCAGTTCCATAGCGAACTCGATGCCCATCCGCTGGTTCACTTCCAGCGTCACGCTACGCGAGAGCGTCCGGAAACCGGGAGCGCCGACTTCAACGGTGAATTCCCCAGGCATCAGGTTCACTGCCTCGAACAGCCCGTCGCTGTTCGAAACCAGCGCCCGAACCGCGCCGGTATCCTTGGCCGTAATCGTCACCCGGGCGTGCTCGAGCGGCCGGTGGGAAGGGTCTTCAATCCTTCCGCTAATCGTGGCGAAATTGCTTTGTGCCAGAGCGGCAATAGAGAGACAAAACAAAGCGAGTGCGGACCGCATCAGGGAATTATATGATGCCCGGGCATCGGGATCAATAACATAGAAGCACGGCCTGGCTGCGGACACCAACATCCGTTATCAAATCTCCGCCCGATCGCAGCCCGTCGGGGAACCCCGTGGCCCCGCAGCGCCGAGAAAGCGGTTCCGGATGGCACCGTAACCCATTGGGCAGCAAAACGGCGACCGCTGACACGCTTGGGGGGATAGATCCCGCCTTGCGCCGTAGTGTTTACCATTCAAACTGACGGTTTGCCGACTCGTAGAAGTGCCGCCGCGATCTGGTCATCGCCGGATTCCCCGCATGTGGGCGCCCGACGTTTACCCCACAGGAGTGGAAGCTTGCCTGCAAGATCGGGGCTGTGAAACCGCGTTGTCGGAGACTGAGGCGAGACGGTGTTGGGCGGGCAAGCCGTCAAAAGCCATATCTGCTGCGAAATCCCCTTGCGTTCACCAGCAAAGCAGCGCTCGGGCGGCGCGCCTGCGGGCCCATCCCGCGATCACGCGGCGGAAGGCGATGGAATCGATTGCCAGCTGGCTGCGCGGCCGAGAATCCGCGCGGCCGGCGGTTTCGGTTCGGCGGGTCCCCGCCGCGGGCGCCTCCCGGCGCCGAGAGCGCCTTTGACCTCGGCGAGGCGCGTGCCGGAGCGCGAGCACGGAGGAACACGCTCAGAGTCGAGCTTCAGCGCCCGCGCTCGGATGAGAAGCCCTGCCGCCTCGCCCGATGTTGCGGGTCGCGAGCCGACGGCGCGCCCGCGCGCCGAGAACGGTGTTTCACCATGGCGTGGCGCGGCGGGCCCATCGCGCGAGCGCGCGGAGGAGGACGCCGGAGTCGAGATTCCGCGCATGAGAATCCCGGCCGTGACGCCTACAGCGCGCCTCGATTCGCGCGGGGGGAGACGGAATCGACTGGCGCGGTGGCTGCGCAGGCCGAGAGCCGCGCCGGCGGTCGCGGTTTCGGTTCGGCGCGCCCATCCTTTTTCGGCGCGACACCCAAAAGGACCCCGTGAATAAGTTCGTTCCCGCTCAGGCGCCCACCATGGCTAATCCAGATTTGCTTCACAGAACGTAGAGCCGTAGCATCCACCAGACAAGGAATAGTGCGATGACGGCCACGACGATATACCGGATCCATTGGCCCACGGTCTTCGGTTCAGTGCGGTTTTCCACGCATGGATCTTAGCATTTTGATGTCCAGTTCGTCAGTGCTGGGGCATGCGCTCAGGCGCGCGGCCGAAGGCGACGGAATCGACTGCCGCGACGGCTGCGCAGCCGAGAGGCCGCGGGCGGCGGCCGCGGCGGGCCATCGCGCGATCGCGGGGAGGACGACGCCGGAGGCGACATTCCGCGTATGAGAAGCCCGGCCGCGTCGCCCGATGTTGCGGGTTACGAGCCTGCAGCAAACCCGCGGGCCAAATCGCGCGATCGTTCGGCGGAAGGTGACGGAATCGACAAGAAGGCCCGCGATATCATCCACGCCGAAGGCGTGCGGTTCGCTGTTCCATCATCCGCGCCGGAGGCGCGTAAAGTGCTCAGCTTGTGGGAAGACATTCGCGGTGCCGATGCAAACGAACAACCACGCGAGTGCTGGGCGAGACCGGTGCGCATGTGATTTGCCCAGTGGCAAGCACGGCGTTTACGGCCGGCAAAGCGCCATTCACATATTCGTGGTGCCGGGTCACTTTTGGCGAGCAAAGTATGGTCATTTCTCGCGAGCGCCGAAGAACGTGGGCCAAGTGTGCGCGAACGGCGGGGGAACCACCGCGAATTCGGCGCGTACGCAAGAAAATGGGTGAGGAAGCGACACCGGGGAGAAAAGCGGCTATCGTGTAAGTCATGAACTGGCAGCACAACGGCGTGGCCGGCGATCTGGACCCCAATACTCCCCAGACTCCCGGCATGACTCGCGCCGCCGCCATCACCCACGCCCGAACGGGAGCGAGCAAACTGTGGGCTGGCACGGTGGTAGTCCAGCCTAACGCAAAGACCGGACCTCGTCACCACGGCCAACTCGAAACCGTCCTATACATCGTTCGCGGCAGGGCCCGCATACGATGGGGAGACCTTCCTGCCCGGACACGGCTCGGACCCCTACGAGATCCGTGCGCCCATCGGCGCGGGCTACATGGGCGAGGCGTGGAACGCGGTGGGCGCCGCAGCGCCGCACTCGCATAAGCAGAGACCCGGCTTTCCCTCAAGTCCCCTATAGTCGTATACGCGTGAACGGGATTTCGCCGGACCCTGTTCGCTGCCGATTCCCGCGAGTAGTCGCGCAGCGTTTGGTCGACGTTTCCACCGCACCATCCGGCTCGTGCTCCTGAAGATCCTGACCCGGCAAGTGGCGCCAGGTGAACTGGTTCGTCAACGCGCTGTCGGCGCTTTTCATCCCGCGCTTCGCTTTCCTCGCGGCGCGGCAAACGGGGCGGGGGTCGTGCTGATAGACCATCCTCGCGCAGGCCCCCGAGGCATGGTCCCGGCAGTACTCTCCAACGGCCTACTACCATCCCTAACTTGAGAAGACTATTCGGACAGGACTATCTCCTTCTATACTCGATCCTCAGCTCTCGGGGAACATTCATGCGCAAATTCATCCTAGTTGCCCTTGTACTCACTCCTGCCTTGTTTGGACAAGGTGGTGTGCTCGTCACGGTGGCCGGCAACGGCACCACGGGGACCTCCGGGGTCGGTGGGCCGGCCGTCAACGCCGCCCTGGCCGGCGGCGCCATCTGCGTGGACAGGTCCGATAACCTCTACATTGCGGACCCTTCGAACAACCGCGTGGTGAAGGTGGATGGCGCTACCGGCATACTCACCCTCGTCGCCGGAAACGGAACGGCATCGTCGGCGGGCGATCTCGGCCCGGCGACCCAGGCGTCGCTGAACAGTCCTTCCGGGGTGGCAGTGGACACGGCGGGCGACCTCTTCATAGTGGAGGCGTCGGGCAATCGTGTGCGCGTCGTAAACCTCGCCACCGGCATGATCGTCACAGCAGCCGGCAACGGCGTAGCCGCCTGGGCGGGGGACGGCGGCCAGGCGGTGAACGGATCCCTGAATCGTCCCATGGGAGTGGCGGTGGATGCCGGGGGCAACCTCTACATCGCGGATACCCGGGCGACAGCAACTACACGCCGTTCTCGTGGACGTTCCCGGTCACGGTACTGGTTCCGAGCACCTTGACCCTGACGGCGGACACGAACCCCGCCAATGCGGGCGCGACGGTCACGTTGACCGCGACCCTGTCGCCGCCGAAGCGGCTGGGTCGCGAACGACATTTTTCCTGCTGCCGAAAGACTAACAAATTTTAGCGATTTAGGGAGTTCGGCACAAGGCCGAAGACTCTGGGGTTCTATGAGAACGGGGCCAAGAACCTCCTGGCAAGCAAAGCGCTGGCAAGACTCCCGCTCGACGCGATCACCACCGGCAACATAGCCGCCTACGGAGCGCAGCGAAAGCAGAAGGGTCTGGCGACTGCCAGCGTGAATCGCGAGTTGCAAGTTCTGCGCCGAATGTTCCGTCTTGCCCAAGAATGGGGTCGGGTGGACAAGCTGCTGGCGCGGGTGAGCATGATCCCGAAGGAGCGGCACCGGGAGAGAGTGCTGAGCAGAGACGAGGAAGCCGCCTACCTGGCGGCAGCGCCTCCTCTGCTGAAGGACGTGGCCTCCGTCCTGATCGACTGCGCGCTAAGACCGGAAGAGGTGTTCCGCTTGAGGTGGGAGCAGGTCCGCGACGGAGCCGTCCACATCTTGCACGGCAAGACGGAGAGCGCTCGGCGAACAATCCCCCTGTCGGATCGAGCCGCCGCCGCAATCGAGTCGAGGCGCCAGGGGGAGCAGTCGTCCGCCTGGGTGTTCGCAGCACCGACGGAGTCAGGCCACATAGAGAAGTCCAGCCTGAAGAAGCAACACCTCAAGGCGGTCAAGCTGTCGAAGGTTCCGGCCTTTGTTCTGTATGAGCTCCGCCATACCTGCCTCACCCGCTGGGCCGAGCACATGGACCCGTACACCCTTGCCTACTTGGCCGGCCATTCCGACTTCGCGATGACCAAAAGGTACGTCCACCCTCAGGAGGCGACAGTGCGCAAAGCCATGGAGAAGGCTCGGGGCGGGCATACTTCTGGGCATACCACTAGCAAAAAGGCCTCGGGCGATTAACCCGAGGCCTTCATAAGCTAATGAAACGATTGCAGATATTTGGTCGGGGCGAGAGGATTCGAACCTCCGACCTCCTGGTCCCGAACCAGGCGCTCTAGCCAGGCTGAGCCACGCCCCGACCTTATTAGTGTAGTCTGTTGCGCCTCCACAAGACAAGCGCGTACCATCGGAATCGTGGCGGAAAGCGAAAAGCTGCGCGAACTTCCGGCGGTGCACGAGGTCCTCGATCGCCTCCCTGCCGCACTGGCGCGCTATCCCCGCGCGCTGGTGGTGTCGGAAATCCGCCACGCTCTCGACCAACTGCGGGACGAAATCCGCGGCGGCCGCGCCAGCGGCCTGCACGTGGAAGCACGCGTCGAAGAGGCGCTCTCCGCCCTCCAGCGCCCCTCGCTGCGCCGCGTCATCAACGCCACGGGCGTGGTGCTGCATACCAATCTCGGGCGCGCGCCGCTCGGCGACGTGAGCGCCCCGCCGGGCTATTCGAACCTGGAGTACGATCTCGCCGCCGGCCGCCGCGGCAAGCGCGACACGCACGTTTCGGCATTGCTCGAGCGGCTGCTCGGCGCGCCGGGCATCGCCGTCAACAACAACGCGGCCGCCATTTTTCTGGCGCTGAACGAACTCGCTTCGGGCGGCGAAGTCGTAGTATCGCGCGGCGAGCTCATCGAAATCGGCGACGGCTTCCGCATCCCCGACATCATGGCGCGCTCGGGCGCCGTGCTGCGCGAGGTCGGCACCACCAACCGCACGCGGATCGACGACTATCGCGCGGCCATCAGCCAACACACCCGCCTGCTGCTGCGCGTGCATCCCAGCAACTTCCGCATCTCGGGCTTCACCGCCCGCCCGGAGCTGCGCGAACTCGCCGCCCTCGGCCGCGACACGGGCCTTCCGGTGTACGAGGACCTCGGCAGCGGATGTGTCGCCGACCTGCGCCCCTTCGGCATCGACGAGCCGCTGGTCTCCGCCAGCCTCGAGACCGGCGCCGACCTGGTCTCTTTCAGCGGCGACAAACTGCTGGGCGGTCCGCAGGCGGGCATCCTGGCCGGCAAGGCGCCCATCGTCGCGCGACTGCGCCGCAACCCGCTCTTCCGCGCCCTGCGCCTCGACAAGCTGATCTACCAGGCGCTGGAGAACACGCTGCGCGCGCTCCTGCTGGAACAGTGGGACCGCGTGCCGGCCCTGGCCATGATTCGCCAGGCCGCCGCGGAGATCCGCTCCCGCGCCGAGGCCCTTCTGGCGCGCGCGCCGGGAATACGCGCCGAAGTCGTCCCCGTGAATTCGGTGATCGGCGGCGGCGCTACGCCGGAGCAGGCGATTCCCTCGTGGGCCATCGCCGTCGAGTGCGCGGACGTGGTGGAAACGGAGCGGCGGCTCCGCCTCGGCGATCCGCCAGTGGTGGCACGAATTGAAGATGAGCGGCTTCTGCTCGACCTGCGAACGGTCTTCCGCGAAGAAGAGGCCGAACTGCTGGCAGCCCTGGGCGCGTCGCTGCGGAACGGTTAAGCCCGCTCCAGGTACGTGCCTTCAGTGGTGTTGACCCGGATCTTTTCGCCTTCGGTGATGAACGGCGGCACCTGCACCACGAGGCCCGTTTCCAGCTTCGCCGGCTTGGTCACGTTCGATACCGTGGCGCCCTTCAGGCCCGGTTCCGTCTCCACCACCATAAGGTCTACGGTTGCCGGAAGCTCCACGCTCATCGGCTTGCCTTCGTAGAACTCCACCTTCACCTTGAGCTGCGAAATCAGGTAATGCGTCGCGTCTCCCAGCAGGTCCTTCATCAGGTGCATCTGCTCGAAGGATTCGGTGTTCATGAAGTAGTAGTACTCGCCGTCGTCGTACAGGAATTCCATTTCTTGCTCTTCCAGTTGCGCCCTCTCGACGCGGTCTTCGGAAGAGAAGCGGTGTTCCGTCATGGTACCCGTGCGCAGGCTGCGCATCTTGGCTTGCACGAATCCGCGCAGGTTGCCGGGCGTGCGGTGCGTCACGCTGAAGATGGAGTAAAGTTCGTTATTGAACTTGATCACCATTCCCGGACGCAGTTGTGTCGAAGAGACCATTAAACTCCTTAGATTTGTGTCCTTGAATCACTCAGTATAGCAGGGGGCACGCTCGCGGCCCGCCGCCTAGAACGGCAAAATCTCCTCGCGCACCGGGTCGAAATCGATGCGCCGCTTCTGCATGTACGAGAGGTTGCCGAGGTGCGAAGCCTGCGCCGAGCGGTGTCCGATCAGCACGTCGCCATTCGGCAGATTGCGCGACTTGACGCATTCCAGGAAATTCTCGATGTGGTCCCGGTCCAGGTTGGTCGTGCCCTTTACCACCACCGGCTGCGCGTTGCGTCCGGCCGGCGTGAACGTGTAGCCCGCGCGGTCGATGTAGAGCTTGCCCTGCGTGCCGCAGAACTCGATGCCCGCGCCGGTGATTCCGGGCACCAGCGTGGCTTCGAAGGTGGCGGTGTAGGGCGCCGGGTACTCCAGCAGCACGTTGATGGTGTCGGGCGCCGTGCGGCCATCCTTATAGTTGTAGACTCCGCCCGCGGCCACCGCCGACGTGGGAATCTCCTGCCCCAGGAACATGTGGACGACGTCGATCCAGTGAGTGAACAGGTCGGTCACCTGGCCTCCGCCGAAATCCAGGTAGGCGCGCCAGTTGTAATACTGCTGCGGGTCCCAGTCGCGCCACTTCAGCGGGCCCAGGAAGTGCGCCCAATCCAGGTTCGACGGCTGCTTCTGCAACTCGGCCGGCGCCTTCCGCAGATGGTAACTGTTGCCGTGCCACCACGTGCGGGCCAGCGTGATCTTGCCGAGCTTCCCCGTGTCCATGTACTCGCGCTTGGCTTCCAGATAGTGCTTGCCCGATCGCTGCTGCATGCCCACCTGGCAGATCCGGTTGTTGATGCGCGCCGCCTTGACGATGGGAGGGCCTTCCTCGATCTTGAGCGTCAGCGGCTTCTCCACGTAGACATCCTTGCCCGCGTTGAGCGCGTCGATCGCGATGGTGGCGTGCCAATGGTCGGGAACGCCGATGAGCACCGCGTCGACTTCTTTCATGTCGAGCAGCTTGCGGTGATCGGTGAACGTCTGGGCGTTGGGGGCGGTCTGCTTGGCCCGGTCGATCTGCGCCGCGTAGATGTCGCACACGGCCACCACATCCACGGGGCCGGCCTTGACGAAGTTGCCCATGTCGCTGCGGCCGCGCTCGCCGCAGCCGATCAGGCCGAGCTGAACGCGATCGTTGGCGCCCAGGATTCGGGAATAGGAAACGGCGCTGGCGGCCGTCACACCGCGCAGGAACGCCCTACGGAGCACAGCAGTTTCGGACATGAGAAGATTATATCCTTTTAATACGCCAGCAGTTTTTCCACCTCGGCCGCCAGCGTCGCGGTCTGCGGCAAAATCGCGGCTTCCAGTTGAGGATGGTATCCCACCCAGGTATCCAGCGCGCCCACGCGCCGCACCGGGGCGTCCAGACGGTCGAACAGCTCGTCGGCGATGCGCGCCGCGATCTCCGCGCCGTATCCCCACGAAACGCAATCCTCGTGGGCCACGATCACGCGGCTGGTTTTCTCCACCGACGCGCGAATCGCCTGCCAGTCGTAGGGCGCCAGCGTGCGGAGGTCGATCACCTCGATTCCCACGTCCGGCCTGTACCGCTCCACCTGCGTGGCCGCCTGCAATGCCTTCTGCACCAGCGCTCCGTAGGTGATCACCGTCAGGCTCCGGCCGGGCTTCACTACTTTGGCCTGGCCAAACGGAATGGTGAAATCCTCGCCGGGGTGTGGCGAGCGGTTGTACGGCTCGCGGTAGAGGCGCTTATGTTCCAGGAACAACACCGGGTCGTCGGCGCGCAAAGCGGTGCGCAGCAGGCCGCAGGCATCCAGCGCGTTCGACGGCATCACCACGCGCAGCCCGGGAATGTGGGTGAATTCCACCTCGCCCGATTGGCTGTGGTAGATCGCGCCGCCGTTGAGGTAGCCGCCGATCGGCACGCGGATCACCGCCGGGCACGAGAAGGCCCCGTTCGAGCGCCACCGCAAGCGTGGCCAGCTCGTTGCGAAGCTGCATCATCGCGGGCCAGATGTAATCGAAGAACTGGATTTCGGCTACCGGCTTGAGCCCGCGGGTGGCCATTCCGATGGCGCGGCCCACGATGGCGGCCTCCGCCAGCGGCGTGTTGAAGCAGCGCGCGGCGCCGAACTCCGCCTGCAAACCCGCCGTCACCTTGAAGACGCCCCCTTTGCCCTTCACTTCCGAGAGATTCCGCTCGCGCGAGCAGTCGGCCACATCCTCGCCGAAGACCAGGATGTCCGGATTGCGCCGCATCTCCTCCCGCAGCGCGGCATTGATCAGGTCGACCATCGTCATGGGCGGCCCGCTCAACCGCGGCTCGCTTTGGAACTCGCCCGAGGCCGGATCGACCCGCTCCGAATACAGATGCGCCATCGCCGATTGAGGCGGCGGCGGCTCGTCGCGCAAAGCCTCCTGCGTTGCGCGATGAACCTCCTCGTCGATTTCGTGGGTGATGCGCTGCAGCATGTGGCGGTCGATGACGCCCTCGTCGATCAGGAGCTTCGGAAAACGGAGCACCGGATCGCGTTCCGCCTCGGCCTGCCGCTCGGCGGACGTCTTGTACACGCGCTCGTCGTCGGAGAGCGAGTGGGAGTAGGGACGGGTCACGTGGGCGTGCACCAGCGCCGGCCTGCGGCCTTCGCGGCAGTACTGAACCGCGTCCCGCAGGACGGCGTACGAGGCCAGGAGGTCGGCGCCGTCCACCTCCTGTCGCAGCAGCCCCGGAAACCCCGCGGCCAGCGCGGAGATGCTTCCGCCGGCCGTCTGGCATTCCACCGGCACGGAGATGGCGTAGCCGTTGTCTTCGATCAGGAACACCGCGGGCAGCCGCTTCAGGGCCGCGATATTCAGCGCTTCCCAGAATTCGCCTTCGCTGGTGGCGCCGTCGCCGCCCGTCACCAGGGTCACTTCATCGTTCTGGGGATGGCGATAGCGCGACGCCTCGGCGCACCCCATGGCCTGCAGGAACTGCATGCCCGTGGGCGACGACGCGCTGACGATGTTGTACTTTGGGTGCCCCCAGTGCGACGGCATCTGGCGCCCGCCCGACGCCGGATCGCGCGCCGAGCCCACGGCCTGCTGCAGCATCTCGTAAGGCGTCACGCCCAGGGTCAGGCACAGCGCCCGGTCGCGGTAGTAGGGGTAGATCCAGTCGCGGCCGGCCCGCAGGCACATGCCGGCGGCCACCTGAACCGCTTCGTGCCCCGCTCCGCTGATCTGGAAAAAGATGCGATTCTGGCGCTTCAGCGTGATCTCCCGGTCGTCCAGGCGCCTCGAGGTGTGCATGATCCGGAACGCCTGTATGAGCTGGTCCGGCTCCAATCCCCCGAAACGGGAACCGGAAGACTGTTGCGGGGTCGTGGTGGTCGCCACCGATAGCATGCCCTCTCTCTCTTCAGTGTAAACGAGGGTCGTCGCCGCCAGTCCGCCCCGTCATAGAATGGAAGCCAGTGGAACAGAGAAGGCAAGCCATCAAGGATTTCAAGGCACGCCAAGTGCCGCGAGGCATCTTCGCGGTGCGGTGCGCCGCCACGGGCCGCGTCTGGATCGGCTCCTCCCCCAACCTGGATGCGGCGCGAAACAGCCTGTGGTTTTTCCTGCGGCACGGATATCATTTCGACAAGGCGCTGCAAGCCGAGTTCAACGCTCACGGCGATCAGGCGTTTCACTACGAGATCCTGGAGAAGCTTGACGATGACCTGCCTCCCCTTGCGGTGAAGGATCTTCTGAAGGAAAAGAAGCTTCACTGGGCTGCGAAACTGGGCGCCGCGACGCTGTCGCCGGCGTGAGATTCGCCGCCGGGGATTTCGGACTGTAATTGATATAGCGCTATTTTTGCGCTCCATCCGATTGACAACGGGTTGCAATGGAATTACCCTGGCTACCAAAGCGAGACTGATGCGCGCCTTGCGCAAGAAGGCCGCCATTCCTACTCCTCCTTCCGGCTTGCATTCTGAGCGAAAGGGTGTTCGCGACCTGAGTGGTTCAGGTCAGAAAGTGAGACTTCGGATATGAGGCCGGACTTATTTCGTTCCGCCGGAAGGCTGAGTACTGCCGCAACCCTCGTGGCGCTGCTGGCAATTCTCGCGTGGGTTTCCTGCCTGACGGCGTTTGGGCAGGCGACGGATTATGGTGTGGTCCGAGGTTCCGTGACGGACCCCACCGGTTTGCCGGTGGCCGGAGCAAAGATCACCGCATCGAACCAAACTACGCGGGAAACTCGCGTCGTCTCGACCGACGCTATGGGCGAGTTTGTCATTCCGAGCCTGTTAGCCGGGTTGTACACGATCACTGCCGAAGTGCCGGGGTTCAAGAAACTGGTGAAGAGTGACATCCATCTTACGGCCGAAGAACGCGCGGATGTTGGCCAGTTGCGCCTGGAGGTGGGCCAGGTCACCGAGTCGGTGGTCGTAACGGCCTCTCCCACCACGGTACAAACGGCCAGCGCGGAACGATCGTTGGTCATCACCGGCAACCAGGTGGCGCAGTTGCCCAGCCTGTCGAGAAACATCGGCTCCTACCTTCGGCTCATGCCGGGAGCTGTGGAGGCCAGCAGCATCAGCGACAACTACACGAATCAGACGGACCCCACACAGCCCATGCCGACGATTAGCGGCATCAGCGCACAATTCCACGCCCTGTCGCTCGACGGAATCTCCATGACCGAGGACGGCACCGCGGGCTGGCCCAACGGTCATGTCAATCCCGACGCCATGGCCGAGGTGGTCATTCTGGTCAATAACTACCAGGCGGAATACGGGCGCAACGGCGGCTCCGTGGTGAACATGATCACCAAGTCCGGGAGCCAGGGCTTCCACGGCTCCGTCTACACCTATTTCCGCAACGAGGAATTCAACGCCAGCGCGTTCTTCGACAACCGGCAAGGCCTGGCCAAGGCCCGCGACCGCTATCACCTGTATGGCTATACTTTGGGCGGCCCCATTTACTTCCCGGGCAAGTTCAACAAGGCCAAGGATAAGTTGTTCTTCTTCTGGTCGCAGGAGTTGACCAGCAGCGTGACAGTCCAGTCCTCCCAGGTCACCGTGCCGACCGACCTGGAACGGGCCGGGAATTTTTCGCAGACGCCCGGAAGCGTCGTGATCAAGGATCCTGCCACCGGCGTCCAGTTTCCCGGCAACATTGTTCCAACCAGCATGATTAATCCGCTGACTCAGAAGCTGCTGAACATCTTTCCTGAGCCCAACGCCCTGAACACCGCCGTCACGCGCGGCCAGTACAACTACAACACCGGGCAACAGCCCATCGACTTCACCCTGGACGAGGCCACGCTGCGCCTGGACTACAACGTCTCGAGCAAGTTCCGCACCTATTTCCGCGGGCAGAAGTACACCAGCGGAAAAACATATCCCTGGAGCCAGGCATTCTCCACCTGGGCCGACGTCGTGGTGACTGATTCCTACCGCGTGCTGAACGGCCTGCTCAGCGCCAGTTATACGTTCAGCCCCACGCTGGTCAACGAGTTCTCATTCGGCACCAAGGGCCACAAGCGCCAAATGGCGGACCCGGACGCGGCAGCGGTCGACAAGCTGACGCGCGCGGGAGCGGGTGTGAATCTCGGACAGTTCTATCCCCAGTTCAATCCCCTCGGCATACTGCCGCGCCTGACTTTCGGCGGCGTAACGGGCGGCGCCAGCCTGGTCTACGATAACCGATACCCCTTGGAGGCCGTGTATTCGGATTTCTCCGTGGTGGACGGTTTGACCAAGGTGCACAACAGCCACACATTCAAGGTCGGAGTGGACATGAAGTTCATTTACACCAAGAACGGCGATGGCGGCAACTTCGGAGGGACGCTCGATTTCACCGCCAGCACCACCAACCCGCTGGACTCCGGATACGCATATTCCAACGCACTGCTGGGGAATTTCAACTCTTACACGGAATCCACCTCGCGGCCCCGCGAGTTCGACTACAGCCGCATCGTGGAATGGTACGCGCAGGATAACTGGAGGCTCACCAAGAACCTGACCCTCGACTACGGGATGCGATTCACCATACGGTGGCCGGATTGGAATCCGCTCGGCCAGGTTTCCGGGTTTAACGCCGGCCTGTACGACCCCGCGCAATCCGTCGTACTGTTCCGGCCTATCCTCAATTCAGCCGGACAGCGAGTGGCGGTCAATCCGCTGAACGGCCAGCTCTTTCCGGCCGTATACATCGGCGCGGAAGTTCCCGGCGTGGGCAACCCGGCGAACGGGATGATCTCGGGCACGACTTCCGGTTACCCGCGCGGCTTCATGCGGAATCAGGGCGTGGAATTCGGTCCCCGCTTCGGCTTCGCCTGGGACCCGTTCGGCGACGGCGGCACCTCGGTGCGCGGCGGTTTCGGCATGAACACATTCGCCGCCGAGGACAGCCTGATGCGGAACCTGATCTCCAACCCTCCCACTCAGTACAATCCGTATATCTACTACAACAACGTCAGCACCTTCCTGAATGCCGGAACGGTCCTGTTTCCCGGAAGCGTCTCCGGCGTGGCCGTCTCAGGCGAGAACCCCGAGTATTACAACTTCAGCTTTGGCGTGCAGCGCAAGATTCCCACCAATACCGTGCTCGACGTGGCTTACGTGGGCACGCTGGGCCGCCATCTCTGGATGACTCAGAACCTCAACACTCTTCCTTACGGCACCAACTTCCTTCCCAAGAACATAGACCCCACCACCGGGAAGGTGTACTCTTCCGTGTTCCTGGAGCCTTACATCGGCTTCACGAGTGCTTCCATTCGCCAGACGGGCGGCACATCCAGCTTCCATTCCCTGCAGGCGCAGGCGCACCACCGTTATTCGAAGGGCGTGGAGCTGGACGCTGTTTACACGTGGTCGAAGTACATGAACTACGGCTCGTCGTTCCCGGTGTACATGCCGCGGAGCTGGAACTATGGTGAAGCAGCCGACGACCGCACGCACAACATGAAGATCGCCTGGATCTGGGACCTGCCGCGCGTCAACGGATTGACTCGGAACATCGCGGCCCGGACCATCCTCAACGGCTGGCAGATCTCCGGCTTCGCTTCCTTTATCAGCGGAGCGCCCACGGGGGTGGGTTTCAGCACGCCCAGCGGCGTCGACCTTACCGGCGGCGGCGACGGCAACCGCATCAACGTCGTCGGGAACCCGATCCTCCCCAGGGGCCAGCGGAGTTTCAACGAATGGTTCGATCCGACGGTTTTCGGCGAACCGTTAGTGGGGATTGTCGGGAATGCCGGCCGCAATGTGTTCCGCGGTCCGGGAATCAACGACTGGGAAGGCTCCATGAAGCGGGACTTCAGCATCCGGGAAAAGGTGAAACTACAGTTGCGCCTGGATACCTACAACGCGTTCAATCACACGCAATTCCTCGGCGTCAACTCCAGCGCGACCTTCGATGCAAACGGCAGGCAGACCAACACGGCACTGGGTGTGATCACCTCGGCGCGGGCGCCGAGGAGGTCGATGGGATCGATCCGGATCACATTCTGATGGAGCCGGGGCGGTCGGGGCTCACTCGGCGGAGGGCGCTCACCGCAATGGCGGGCGCCTCCGCCGCGGTGCGCGCCGCCGCGGCCGAACCGGCGGTGCCAACGCCCGGGCAGGTGGAGTGGCAGGACATGGAAGTGGAGATGTTCCTGTGCCTGGACCCGTGCACGTGGCAGGGCCGCGAGTCCGACGACCATTCGACGCCGGTGGACCGCATCGACCCGGACCGCCTCGACACGGACCAGTGGGCGGAGACGGCTCGAAGCATGGGAGCGGGCCAGATCCTGTTCGTCGCCAAGCACAGCGGCGGGTTTTGCTGGTGGCAGACGCGGACCAGCGGGTACGGCGTGAAGGAAACGCCGTGGCGGGGCGGGAAGGGCGACGTGGTGAAAGACCTGGCCGCGTCGTGCCGCAAGGCCGGCCTGAAGCTGGCGCTGTACCTCAGCCCGCATGACGACATGTTCGGCGCGGGCGTGGCCGGCAGGTGCAAAACTCCGGAGGCGCAGGCGAAATACAACGAGGTTTTCCGGGCGCAGTGGACCGAACTATTGAACCGCTATGGCGAGGTGAGCGAGGTCTGGTTCGACGGAAGTTCGGTGATAGACGTCGGCGGGATCCTGGCGCGGCATTGCCCTGACGCGATGGTGTTCCAGAGCACGCGCGCCACGATTCGCTGGGTGGGCAACGAGGATGGCATCGCGCCCGACCCCTGTTGGAACGCCGTGCCGCTGGCGGCGGCGCGCGGCGGTGTGGCCACGGCCAGGGACGGGACGCCGGACGGCGGCGTCTGGCTGCCGGTCGAGTGCGATGCACGGTTGCGCAGCGGATGGTTCTGGCATCCGGACAACGAACCAACGCTGAAGAGCCTCGAGCAGTTGATGAGGATGTACGAGCGGAGCGTGGGGCACGGCGCCGTGCTGCTGCTGAATAACGCGCCGGACACGAGCGGGCTGATTCCGAAAGCCGACGTCCGCCGGAGTGCGGAGTTCGGCGCGGAAGTGCGCCGCCGGTTCGGGCGGAGTGCGGGCGAGGCGCGGGGTGAGGGCGACACCGTGGAACTGCGGTTGCCGCGCGCGGCGGCGTTCGATCGCGCCATTACGGCGGAAGACATTCGGAGCGGCGAGCGGGTGCGGGAGTATCGCATCGAGGCGCTGGCGGCCGGGGAGTGGAAAGAGCTTGCTCGCGGCACGGCCGTCGGGCACAAGAAGATCGATGCGTTCCCGCTGGCGGCGGCCGAGCGGGTGCGCTTCCGGGCGGTCGAGGCGGCCGGGCGCCCCCTGATCCGCAAACTGGCCGTGTACGACACTCGAACGAACAAGGAGGAAGCATGAACCGCCGTAATTTTTCGCGATGCCTGTTGATGGCGGGCGCCTCGGCTGGCGTTGCGCCGCGCGCGGAAGCGGCGAGGGAACCGGCCCGGCCCACACCGGAGCAGCGTGCCTGGCAGGACATGGAGCTGGAGACGTTCGTGCATTTCGGCCCCGTTACGTGGCGGGCGAGCGAAGCCGACCGGACCTTTGTGCCGCCGGACCGCATCAACCCGGAGCGGCTGGACACGGAGCAGTGGGCGGAAGTGGCGCGGTCGATGGGCTCGCGGCAGTTGATCTTCGTCGCCAAGCACGCGGCAGGTTTCTGCTGGTGGCAGACGGACACCACCCAGTACGGCGTGAAGCAAACCCCATGGCGCGGGGGCAAGGGCGACGTCATGCGCGACCTGGTGGATTCCTGCCGGAAGCGCGGACTGAAACTGGGAGTCTACCTGAGCCCGGCGGATGAGTTTCTGGGTGCGCGGGTGAGCGGGCGGTGTGCCGACGCGGCTGCGCAGGAGAAGTACAACGCGGTGTACCGGCAGCAGTTGACCGAGTTGCTCACCCGTTACGGCGAGATCTCGGAGGTGTGGTTCGACGGCAGCCTGCTGGTGGAGGTTGGAGACATTCTGAAGCGGCACGCACCGAAAGCGATGGTCTTTCAGGGCAAATACGCGACCGTGCGCTGGGTGGGCAACGAGGACGGCTTCGCGCCGGACCCGAATTGGAACACGGTGCCGGAAGAGGCCGGTCGTTCCGGGGTCGCCACGGCGAAGGATGGCGACCCGGACGGCGCGGTCTGGATGCCGAACGAGATCGATACGCGGCTGCGGGCGCACTGGTTCTGGAGCCCGGCCAACGAGGGGACGCTGAAGAGCCTGGACGAGCTGATGGAGATCTACTACCGGTCCGTGGGGCACGGCGCGGTGCTGCTGATGAACCAGACGCCGGACCGCAGCGGGCTGATTCCGGAGCCGGACGTGCGGCGCACGGCGGAGTTCGGGGCCGAGATCAAGAGGAGGTTCGGCGCGAGCGTGGCCGAGGCGCAAGGCAAAGGCCCGACGATGGAACTCGCGCTCCCGCGGCCGCGGCGCATCGACCACGTAGTAACCATGGAGGACATCGCCCAGGGGCAGCGCGTGCGCGAGTACCGGGTGGAGGGACTGGCGGGCGGCGAGTGGCGCGAACTGGTGCGGGGCACCTCCATCGGGCAGAAGAAGATCGACGTGATCCGGCCGGTGGAGGTATCGAGGATCCGCTGGAGGGCGACGGCGGAAACGCCCCCCGTGATCCGGCGCCTGGCGGTGTACGACTCAGGTGGGCAGAGCGGCGGGGGTGCCGTGTCGGTGGCCCCGGCATACCGCACCATCAAGCAGTGGGACACCGCCGGCGTGCCGGACGACTGGACCACGTGGAACATCGACCTGGCGCCGTATTGCGCGGACGCGGGGCAGTACGAGATTTCGTTCTTCACCACAGGCGGGCGCGGCGGCATCACAATCCGGTCGGTGACGCTGGTGATGGGCGGCGTAGAAGCGCCGGAGTTCGTCAAACCGGTTCCGGGCCGCGGGCGCGTGTATAACTTGAATCTCACCGGCGTCGAGCCGGACATGAAGTTGCGCGTGGTGGTGCGCCGCCGCGGCGACGAGGCTTTCGGCCAGATCGTGTTGCGGCGGCAATAGCGCGCGCCTCAGATCCCCCGCAGCGCCACCACCGTCACGTCGTCGCCGCGGGCGGCGCCGCTGTAATCGGCGACGGCATCCACGATCCTCTGCACCATTGCCACGGCGGGGCGGTCGTGGTTTTCCTGGATCGCCCGAACCAGGCGCTCCTCTCCGAACTCCTCTTCGCGATCGATGCCCGCTTCGGTTACGCCGTCGGAGTAGAGAATCAGGGCGTCGCGCGGACCGAGTTCCACCTGGGCCTCCGCGCACTTCCACTCGCGGAAAGCGCCGAGCATCGTGGCTGTGGGGCCCAGCCGCTCCAGGCGGCCGGAAGCGCGCAACAGCAGCGGCGCCACGTGGCCGCAGTTCACGTACCGCAGTCGCCGGGTGCGGTCGTCGTAGATGCCGAAGAACAGGGTGGCGAAGCGCTCGGCCTCGGTGGCTTCGAAAAAGTGGCGGTTGACACTCCTCAGCGCGTCGGCCGGCCGCAGCAGCGCGCCGGGCGGTTGGTTGCGGAACGCGGCTTGCAGATTCGCCATGAGCAGCGCCGCCGGAACGCCTTTGCCCGAAACGTCGGCCAGCACGAAGCCCAGGACGTGGTCCGCGATCTCCAGGAAATCGTAGTAGTCGCCGCCCACCTCGCGGGCCGCCATGCAGTGCCCCGCGTAATCCAGCGTCCGCAACAGCCGCAGGCGGCGCGGAAAGAGTTTCTGCTGCACGTTGGCCGCGATCTCCAGCTCCGATTTGCGGCGCCGGTCGGAGTCCGCCTGCTTGCGGATGGCGGCCAGCAGCCGGTCGTTGTCCCAGGGCTTCTGGATGAAATCGCAGGCGCCCCGGCGCATGGCTTCCACCGCCAGGTCGAAGCTGCTCCACGCGGTCATCACCATCACGGGAGCCTGGTTGCCTTGCCCTTCCAGGCTTGCCAGCAGGTCCATGCCCTCGGCGCCGGAGGTGGTGTCGCGCGTGTAGTTGAGGTCCACCAGGATGAGGTCGCAGGGCTCGGTTCGCGCCGCGCGCAGCAACTCCCGCGGCGAATCCACGGCTACGGCCTGCCAGCCCTGTCCTTTCAAGAGCAGCCGCAGCGCCTCCAGGACGTCGGCCTGGTCGTCGCAGATCAGCACGCGAAAAGGCCTGACCTCGTTGATCGCTACACCGGCGGCCTCCATCTGGGACATCATTATGACAGACGTTTCGAAAGCACGTTTTGTGCCGCGCTGAAGGCCGGCTAACCCAAGACCTGGCGAAGGATCCGCCCAAGCGTATCCATTTCAAAAGGCTTCTGCAGAAAGACCGCACTTGGATCGAACATGCCGTGTCCCGGGGTGCTTCCCGGGTAGCCGGACATGAAAACCACTTTGATGGACGGCCGAAGCGCCACCACCTGTTCCGCGAGTTCCTGGCCGCTCATCTGTGGCATAACGACATCCGTGAGCAGCAGATCGATGGGACCGTCATGCCTGCTGGCCACGCCGACAGCCTCTGAACTCCGTTCTGTTTCCAAGACCTTGTACCCTTGCAGCAGCAACATCTGCCGAACGAGTTTCCGCACCTTCTCATCATCCTCCACCAGCAGGATCGTCTCGTTTCCGTGGTAGGGAATCCGGGGCCCCTGTGGGCTGGCCGCCGTTTCGCTGGGTTGATCGGTGGCGGGCCAATAGATCTTGAATGTGGAGCCGAGTCCGAGTTCGCTATAGAAGGAGACATCGCCGCCGTGCTGCTTGACAATGCCGTAAACCGTGCTCAGGCCGAGCCCGGTACCCTCGCCCGGGGGTTTCGTCGTGAAAAAGGGCTCAAACAGGCGCCGTTTGGTCTCGGCCGTCATGCCGGTCCCCGTGTCGGTAACCGTCAGCGATACGTACCGGCCCGGCTTCAGGTCCAGGAATCCTTTGAGCTCCTGTTCCCCGAGTTCGACGTTGGACGTGCCAATCGTCAACACACCTCCGTTCGGCATAGCGTCTCGGGCATTCACGACCAGGTTCATGATGACCTGTTCAACCTGGTCGGGGTCGGCTTTCACACTCCAGAGTTCAGGAGTGAGGTTCTGCTTGACTTCAATATCCTCGCGAATCAGCCGGCCGAGCATCTTCTGGATGTTCGTCAGCAGCCTGTCTAGATTGATCGCGCGAGGACGCATGACCTGCTTCCGGCTAAAAGCCAGAAGCTGGCGGGTTAGAGCCGCGGCACGATTCCCCGCATTGATGATTTCCTGTGCCTGATCCCGCAGAGGATCTTCGGCTTTCAGGTCGGACAGGATCATTTGGGCGTAACCATTGATCACCACTAGAAGGTTGTTGAAGTCGTGGGAGATGCCGCCGGCCAGCCGGGCAATTCCCTCCAGCCTCTGTGCACGGCGAAACTTTTCCTCCAGGTGCTTGTATTCGGTGACATCTTGGACGGTGCCCAGCAGCCGGCTCCGGCCGGCGCCGTTTCCGAGCGGCTCGATGTATTGCCGCAGAAAGCGCTCCGTTCCGTTCGAGAGGATAATCCGATGGTCTATCTGCGAGCATCCGCCCCGAGCGGGTGCGTTCTGAATCGTGTCCCGAACCGGCCCCCGGTCCTCTGGATGGACGCGTGAAAACAGGGTCTCCATCGTGGTTCGGGACTCTTCAGGCCGTATGTCAAAAATCCGGCAAGCGTCGTCCGATAACTGGAGTTCTCCGCTTTCCAGGTCTTGTTCCCAGCTACCGAGGTTTGCCGTTCTTTGCGCTCGCGACAGGCGGGCCTCACTGCTCCGCAGCCGGTCTTCCTGCCTTTTGCGTTCGGTCGTCTCGATCGCCAGCGTTAGAATGCGATCGGGACTGCCGGAAGGGCCAATCAGCGGAATCCAGGACGACGTAAGGAAGATGGTCTCGGGTGGTGAGCCGGGATCGCGTTGGAGAGTACGCGGACTATCTACCGCGTCGAAAGTCCGTCCGGTGGCGATGACGTTCTCGAGACTTGCCACCAGCGGGTCGGACACATCGCACCAGATGTCCGAAAAAGGGTGTCCCAGGATCTGCTTGCCGGGCGCCAGCGCTTGGAACGCGGGATTCACCAGTTCGTAGATCAAACCCGGCGCCCGCATAACGGAAATTGCCACGGGAGACTTCTCGATGATTTCGCCCAGGATTTGCCGCTCGGCCTGTATTTCACGAAGGAGCCCCTCGCGTTGCATCTCGCTCTGCCGGCGCGCGGTGATGTCGCGAAGCCAGACCAACAGGCCCCCCGTGGTTGAGGGTGAGACACGGATCTCCATCCACGTCTCCAAGGGCCGATAAACGCTATCGAAAACGACCGCGGCCCGTTCCTTCATCGCCAGCCGGTACTGGTGCTCGATTTCGGTTCCGGCCGTTTCGGGAAACACACCCCAGTGGGTCTTGCCGAGCAGTTCGCTTTTCGATTTTCCAAGGAGCCGCTCGCCGTCACCGTTCACATAGGTGAAGTGGAACTCTGAATCGTAAACCAGAAACCCGTCGGTCGCGTTTTCGAGCATGCTTTCGGCGTCTGCGGACGGCGCTGGCCTCGCCTTGAGCAGCACCACTTCGCCCTCGAGGTCGGCAAGGCGGGCGCGGAGTTGCTCGATGTCAGTCTCGGGTACGTCTTCAGTCTGGCCCGGTGTGTTCATACGGTCACCTCTCAGCACCCGCCCGATGTCCCTCGTTGCCTTGTCGGAGACAGGATCGGACTGATGGAACCACGCATGCAGTCGAGGCTGATGAATATCACAGGAACTCGTCCTGTATTCTTATTCACACGTGAATTCAAATATAACCCTTGGCGCTCATCTTGAGAAGTGGCTCTCCCGCAATTTCCGGCATGGCCTGGTCGCGAAATCCCCTCACCTCCGAACCGAAGCAGCTTGTTTTCAATCACTTGCAACCAAGGGAAAGGACGGTTCCCGCCTGAAAGATCCCTTTCACACGCCCCGCCTGTTTTCCTCAAGAATCCGAGACTGTTCAACGACCCAGACTTTACAGTTGACTTCGAAATGCCAAAGGCTGATCGGCGCGCTAAGGCGCTGGCAACGAGGCTGAAGGATGAAACGAAGAGTGTTCACATCCTTCGGGCGCTCGATCTGGTCGTCGCACAACCGGAAGGCGCTCTGCGCAAACTCCCGATAGTGACCAAGTTCAAAGAGGTTCAGAACCTACCGAAGGGGTGACTCGCCGTTTCCTTCGTCCTGCGATACCGTTCGTTCGCGGATCTGCGCCAATTAGATTCCTACGGTCTGCCGCTCCTCATGACGCGCTGTCACCGCTTGCGCCGTTGACGACTGCCGGGGACTGCCGCCGCACAATGCCTGCGCGGTCGTGTCCATTCCCCTTCGATCACTGCGGACAATTCGCCAAGGCATGACGCCAACTTCCGGGTGGCGCGAGTTTACCGGCCAATTTTGTGAATGAGGGCGGCCTGCTCCGAAACGACAGAAACGCGATATTCTTTTTTCGTTCGGAACTGACTTTACCTGGAGGGTGAAGGCCGGTCACCAGATCGAAACTTGGCAGCGACGGTC
>DASQZT010000146.1:0-37243 GCA_035638575.1 Bryobacteraceae bacterium | reverse complement strand
GCCGGCGCCGAGGAACATCTGAGAATCGCGGCGCAGGGGGCGGATCCGGATGCGAAGGCGTCGGCGCAGCAACTGTTACAGAGGTTGGGCCGGTGACGGCCGCTTTTCCAGACGGCCCGCATGGCAATCAGCGTCTCAACGTTTGCAGTAACTGCTGCGCCGCAGCCCTCGTCTCCGCATCCGTGCCCTGCGCGGCGATGGTCAATTGCTCCGATGCGGCGGCAGTGTCGCCCTTGCGGCCGAGCACCGCTCCGAGCTCGTAGTGGGCGCGCCAGAAGTCGGGCTGCAAGCTGACGGCGGCCTGCAACTCGCGCAGTGCGCCGTCCACGTCGCCTTTGGCCGCCAACAGGTACCCCCATAGCTCGTGCGCTCCCGCCGCGCCAGCATCCGCTTCCACCGCTGCCCTGGCCTGCCGCTCCGCCTCGTCGTTCCGATTCGTGTTGGCCAGCAGCCGGGCATAACCGAGCCGCGAAGCGGCGTAGCCGGGCTTCAACCGTATACTCAGCTCGAAGTGATAAACGGCCTCGGACACCTGGTCCCGCGATGCCAGCAGATTCGCCAGGTTGGCCTGCCACTCCGCGATTCCGGGTTCGATCCGCAGCGCGGCGCGAAACTCCTTTTCCGCCCCCGCCAAATCGCCGCCGCGCACCAGCAGGCCGCCGAGGTAATTGTGCAGGTCGGGCAATTCGGAATCGAGGCCTATGGCTTTCCCGAAGGCTGACTTCGCCTCCGCGTTCTTGTTTTGCTGCCACAAAGCCTGGCCGAGCAGCCCCCACGCCACGGGATCGTCAGCGGCTTGGGCCGTAACGCGGCGCAGGACCGATTCCGCCTTCGCCCATTGCTCCGACACCACCAGCGCGTTGCCATATCTCAGCAACATGGCTACGGAGGCGGGCGCGCGCCGCAGGGCTTGCTCAAAACAGAGAATCGCCCGCGCGCCGTCTCCCGCCGCGAGGTACCCTTCCGCAAGGTCCGCGTAGTAGCCGGCCGCCGGCGGCCGATATTTTTCGATGAGACCGGCAAGGCGCGGCAAACCATCCTTCAGATTGCTCCGGTCGCGAAGCTGCGCGACGGCTGCGTCGAGGGCATTTTCCGCCGTCGCCAGGAGATGCGCCGGATAGTACGGGACCACTTCGCCGCGATACGGAGTGGGGGGCGATTCGAGCGACACATCCTTCTCCGCCAGCAGATCGCCGGTGGTGGGTTGCCGGCGCCGGATATAGTGATCGGTCATCACGATGTGCACCGACTCATCGGTTCGCCGCTTGGGCATGTGACAGCTTACGCAGGCGGAATCGGCCGTGTGCGTGCCGGCCTCGACCGCTCGCCGGAGGGCCGACTGGTGGCAGGTGAGGCAAACAGCGTTGTAGTGCGCAGCGGCGGTCTCGCCACGCGGGACGTCGTGCGGATCGTGGCACGTGGTGCAGCGCAGTTTCCCCTGGCTCTTCCGGTAGCACTGCGATTCGAGAGTCCGGTAGCCGGCCTGCGCTACTTCGAACCTTTCTTCAGGACCGGTGGCACGGTCGAACGATAACCGGAAATCGCCCAACGCCTGTCCCGGAACATAGGAAAAGGGTCCACGATTGCGGCGCTGAATCGAATTCGGCAGCGGCAGATGGGTGGTCTCGAGATGGCATTGCAGGCACACCTCCATTTCCCGCTGAGGGCTCAAGCGCCCGGGATTCACGATTGCTGCGCGAACCTCGTCCGGCGCGGCGCCCGGCTTGCTCACCGCCGAGACGTGCCGCCGTCCCGGGCCATGGCATCTCTGGCAATCGATCCCCTCGGGCAGCGGCAGAAGATACCGCGCCTCCGCGCCCTCCTCCGGGTGCCCCTCCGGAATCCGGGGATAGGCATTGTGGCAGAACATGCACTGGTAGCCCACCGGACGGGTAGCCCCGGGAAAATCCGGCCGGTCGTAACCCGGATTCATTCCCCAGTAACCGCCCTTCTCCGAATACCAGCCGAGGGGCAGTTGCTGCAGCGTGTTCCGGCTGGTCAGGTGAAGATAGGTGCGGGAATGATTGCCCGAACCCAGAACGAAGTCCACCTGCTGCTCGTCGACGTTGGTTTCCTTACCATCGAATCCGATCTGCCAGCGGCGCTGGTAATACTTGCCGCCGCGGGCGATCATGGCGAAGTAATTGTCCGACGCAGCGTGATAGAAAGGCTTCCCGGGAGCGAGATCCGGCCCGTCTCGCGGCAAGCGGTAGAACGACCGTCCCATGCCGGTCTTCCGGAAATTGTCGGCTATCTCCCGGTGGCATTGCGCGCACAGCGCCGGATCCACGTAGGTGTTCGCGGAACCCTGCGAGGGCGGCGTTGACTGTTGCGCGTGCGCCCCCGCGGTCAGGACGCAGGCAGCCGCGAGGAGCGCGATCGCCGCACGAAGACGAAGGTCGAAACGAGTGGGCGAGTGCCTGGGCCACAGCGCGCCGCGCATGGTTCAGATTGTCGCATAAGACGCGCGCCTGGCCGAACCCGAAGAAAATCGCTTGATTGTCCGGACGGCCCATCCTATACTGACCTCAAATAAGAACTGTCGTTTGAGCAGGCTGGCGCATCAACGGCCCGCCGGGGGTACAAAGCGGCAAATAGATTGCAGGGGCACCTGTCGGGAGTGGATATGCTTTGTTTACGTTCAACCAACACTATTTCGCAGTGGCTCGCGATCCTCGCCGCGGCGATCATGATCGCAGGCTCGCTCATCGCCCAGACTACGGGCGACGCTGAAATCACCGGCCTGATCAAGGACCCGTCCGGCTCGGCTATTCCGAACGCGACGGCCAGCCTGGCGAACCAGGACACCGGCGTCACCAGAGCCTTCAAATCCGATGCGGATGGGCGCTACCGGTTCTCGGCGGTCCTGCCGGGCCGCTATTCGCTGACGGTGGAGGCTACCGGTTTTACCACGGCGACCATCTCCGACATCATTCTGAACATCGGCGCTCACGTCGATCACGATGTTTCCCTCACAGTGGGCGCGGTGCAGGGGACGATCACCATCACGGGCGAGATTCCGCCCATCGACACGACCAAGAACGACGTCTCGGGCGTGGTTACCAACGAGCAGATCGACACGCTTCCCATCAACACGCGGCAGTTCATCAACCTTGCCCTGCTGGAGCCGGGCACGGCGCAGGATTCCTCGCGGACGTTTTACAACAGCGTCCAGATGGGCGGCGCCAGCCATTACTGGTCCAACGGGTTCTCGGTGGACGGCGTGACCAACACCTGGGCCGAGATGGGCGAGCCGCGGGAGAACTTCCCGATGGGCGCGATACAGGAGTTCAAGGTCAACACCATTCAGTACAAGGCCGACCAGGGCCTGTCGGCCGGCGGAGTGGTCAACATCGTCACCAAGAACGGAACCAACGAGTTCCACGGCGAGGCGTTCGAGTACGCTCGCGACCAGGTCTTCAATCGCGACGACCGATTCACCCAGGCAGCCGACCAAAACGTGGGGCTGACCAAGGCGCCGTTCCGCCGCGATCAATTCGGCGGCAGCGTGGGTGGACCGATCGTGCGGAACAAAGTGCACTTCTATGCCGCTTTCGAGCGCACCCAGACCGCTACCGCGTACACCATCTTCATCCCGGGTGCTGCCAGCCAGTTCTACTCCACCTTCCAGGGCGTGCACGACCGGCCGATCCACGACCAGATGTTCAACGCGCGGGTGGACTATCAGCTCGGCAACAACCAGCATCTGTTCGCGCGCTATTCGCAGGAGTGGAACTTCATCACCTGGAACGGCTGCGGCGGAACTTCCATGATCAACTGCTACGACGGCCAGATCCCGCGGCACGCGCTGGTGGCGGGACACACATGGACGCCTACGAGCACGGTGGTCAACGAGCTGCGGTTTCAGTATGCCTTCTCCTCCTACCTGCTGGGCCCCTCGGGCGTGCCCATTTTCACCCAGCTGGGGACCTATCCGGCGGCGCGCATCAACGCTCTCCAGACTTCCCTGGTCTTCCCCAGCTTCAGTTGGGGCGACGACTACGCGGACAACGGAGTGGAGAAGCGCTGGCAGGGGAAGGACGACATCAGCATAGTGAAGGGCGCGCACACCCTGAAGCTGGGCATCGATGTGAGCCGCGTCCCCTTCGAGGACGATGCACCTAACGGTTACGCGGGCCAGTACACGTTCGCGCACGATCACTACTTCAATCCCAGCGACCCGGCGTCCCTGGCCGCGCTGGCCGCATCGAACGACGCGACCGTGTTCACCGCGACGCGCCCGCCGATCGACACCAAGGATCCGACCACGGAACTCGGCTTCTATATCCAGGACGACTGGAAAGTGAGGAGGAACTTCACCCTGAGCCTGGGGGTTCGCTACGACCGGGAGTTTGACGCGCTGAACGAGTTCTTCAACCCCAGCTCGCTGGCGGGGCGGCCTTACAACGCGATCGTGCCGATTCCCGGGATGGGCGATCCGAGCGCGAGGAGCTCGAACAAGAATTTCGGCCCGCGCTTCGGCTTCGCGTGGGACGTGCGCGGCAACAGCAAGGACGTGGTTCGCGGGGGCTACGGCATTTACTATCAGAACCTGCAGACGCTGCAGAATTTCGCCGAGCTGCGCAACTACGCGCAGTGCTCGGTGCTGATCAACAAGCCGGCGTATCCGGATCCGTTCGGCGGCCAGGACTGGCACACATTCTGCCAGATTGCCGCTCCATCACCCACGATCCTCGACCCCAACTATCGCAATCCCTATACGCAGCAGTTCAACCTGGGCTACTCGCGCGAGCTGGCGCACGATTTTTCCCTCCACTTCGACGGCGCGTACAGCCACACGCTCCACGATTACCGCACGGTGGATCTGAATTATCCGGTCAACGGCGTGCGGCCCTATCCGCAGTTCGCGCGCATCCTGGACCACAGCGCCATAGGAGCGGCGAGGTACAAGGCGCTTTATGTCCGGGCAGAGAAGCGTTTCGCGCGGCGGTACCAGTTCATGGTCTCGTACACGCTTTCCAGCAACCAGGACAATAACCCGGAGGCGCAGGTGACGGTGCCCTCCAACTACGGCCTGGACTGGGGGCCTGCCAATGCCGACCGGCGGCACAACCTGGTGGCCAGCAGCTCGTTCCAACTGCCCTGGAGGTTCACGCTGGGCGCTATCTGGACGGTTCGCTCTTCGTTGCCGTTCAGCGCCATCGAGGCCACCACCGACGCGGACGGCATACACCCCTACGTGCCCGGGACCTCGCGCAACCAGGGGAACCGCAATTTGGATCTCGGTGCGGTGAATGCTTACCGGGCGACGCTCGGGCTGACGCCGCTGGCATCCTCCAATATCGACAGCAGCCGGTTCAACAGCTTCGACATCAAGCTTTCGCGGGCGTTCGCCCTGAAGTCGGAGAAGCGGCGGCTGGAGCTGGGCCTGCAGGTGTTCGACCTGTTCGGAACCGAGAACCTGGGTGTGCCCAGCGGCCAGATGACGGCCGGCGGCAACACCACAACGGTCACTTCGCCGAACTTCGGCAGGATTCTCGGGGTGCTGAACAACTGCTACCAGCAGGCGGAATTGTCCGCGCGGTTCGTGTTCTGACCGCGCTTCATTGCGTCTCGGACGTCTGCTGGACGGGCGTCATCCCGGGAGCCAGCACCGGGCGGGGCCGCTCCACGCGCCATTG
The DNA here is from genome assembly GCA_035638575.1 of Bryobacteraceae bacterium. GTDB lineage: Bacteria > Acidobacteriota > Terriglobia > Bryobacterales > Bryobacteraceae > DASQZT01. The sequence continues at coordinate 31,601 of DASQZT010000146.1, read as the reverse complement.
AACCGCGCCGGCGGCTTCGCGCCCGGTGCGCGCGATTCGCAGATCGGATTTCGCCAGGTACTCCAGGTGGACGTAGTCGAAGGCAAGCCCGGCCGCGGCCATGAGCTTCAGATAGTCGCCGTGGGCGGTTTCGTCGGGAGCTTCCGTGTATCCGGTGTCCCAGGTGACGTCGGGCGAGACGCCGGTCACGCCGCCGCTGCCGGGCGCCGGCGCCGGCCCCGTCCCCGCGGCCCCGCCTTCACCGCGGCCACCGCCGCTGGTTCCCTTCAGCGGCATATAAATGCGGATTCCATCGACGATCGGCTGGAACATGTTACGGGGCTGCCATCGCTGTCCGAACCGCTGGTAGCGTTCATTCATGCGGGTTTCGAGTGCCAGGAGCCCGGGGACGGCGCGCTCCGCCTCGACGATGCGATCGCGGATGGCGTAGGCAATCTGCTTGCTGTAGGGATGAGTCTCGTCGCGCAGGTATCCCAGGCTGGTGAACCAGCCCCGCGGGATCCACCACTCCCGGCCGGGGTTGGCGTTCTGCCGGTTCTGCACCCAACCGGTGTATTCCGAGAAGGGCTGCACCCACTCGTGGGACGGGTAACCGTGGGGGTTGAGGAACGCGTCGGGCAGCCAAGATTCAATTAGCTGGCGGCGCGTGCGGGATTCCGGATAGATCGGGTCGGTCTCGGCCTGGCCGGCCGAGACGTCGGCGCTCAACGATCCGTGATAGCCCGGATGCAGGAGATTGTCGGGAGTGAGGCGGGCCAGGTCCATCGCAAGCTGGGCCCCGTCGGGGTTGGTGATGGGATGCAGCACCACGTTGACCTGCTTGAGCAAAGCGCGTTTGGCGGGATCGGTGACGAGGTCCTCGCCCAGCCTGGCGATGTGGCTGGTGCTGGAGACTTCATTGGCATGCTGGCGTCCGGAGTAGACGATCGAGGCTTTCAGCGTGGTCTCCTTGGCCCATGACCGCAGCTCCGCCGGACTGGGGAGCATGATATCGGCCGCCCAGAGATTCTCACCCAGATAGCTGCGGCCCATCCAATACACATTCACGCCGGGGTAGGTGGCCAGCCGCGCGAGGATCGAGGCACTTTCGCGCGGGCCGATGGGTTCGTCCCACTGAACCAGGGGGCTTCCGGAGGCCGGCCGATAGCCGGTGATCATGGGCCTTTCGGTGGCGGGCGCGGGCACGGTCCAGCTCACGAATTCCCGATGGGCGGGGCTGTCGGCTCTCGCGGTGGCGTCGCGGGGCAATTCGAACTCGACGGCCATTTCGCGGAGACGCGGATAGGCGATTTCATCGCGGTAAATGCCCGCGTGGTGCATCTCTTCGAGCCAGTGCAACTGGCCGCGAGCCTGCTCCACGGGGAAAATGTTGCGGTCCACCTGGTCCTGGGCGGCGACTTTGAGCCACTCGTCGTATTGGTCCTCGACGAAATCGGCGGGCATGAGCCAGACGAGACGCCCGACGCCTGCCTCGCCTGCCTTCACGCGGGCTTGGATCAGCCGCGGCTGCGCCTCGCCAGCCAGTGGCGGCAGGTTGCGCTCCTGCTTGTGGCGGCGGCCCTGAGGATCGGTCCAGCTCAGCCGCACCAGCGGATTGGCGGCGGCCTTGCCATAGAACTCGATGTGCACGCGGCCGTCCTTGCCGTCTTCGGAGCGATGCACGATGGGAATGATGCGGCCGGTGTAGGCGATGGGGCGGCCGGTTTCGAGGTTCCCCATCATCTCCACGAAGGAAACGGTGGAGTAGAACGTGTCCTCCTGCAAGGCCTCCAGGGAGGAAATTCGTTCCTTGTCGAGGTCGAGGTTGTAGTCCGGCTCGCTCATATGGATATCCATCTCGAGCGTGTCGAAGGGCGGTTGAAACTCGGGGCGAAGGTCGCCGCGCGCCTGCGCCATGACGAAGCGATAGACCCGGGGCAGCGTCTGGTTCTGATAGTGGTCCCAGAATTCCTCGATGTCGGTTTTGATCCGCTGATCGAGCAGCACTTTGGAAGCGCACTCCAGGCGCACCCACCCGGTATCGACCTGCACCTGTTCGTACCGGGTGATGACGCCGTTGAAGGGCTGCATGGCCGTGGCGACGGTGAAGTCGCGCGTGAGGATCTCCTTGCGGCCGGCGTCGTAGGCATGCACGCGATACGTGGGGCCGTTGTGGGGCGGGTCTTCGATCTCGTTCAGCGAGATCCTGTCGAGGGCCAGATTCAGCTTGCGGGCCAGCATCTCATCCACCGGATACAACTCCTGCACCCAGCGCGCTTCGGAATACATGCCACGCACACCGGTGGGATCGATGTTCCGGGCGAAATCGATCCGCAGGGAGGCTACGGGCTTCTTAGCCAGGGCGGGAACGACCTCGTCCATGAGCCAGCTATAGCCTTGCTTGTAGGCGCAGAGCACCTCGACGCTCGCGTGCGGGGCGCCGGCGCCCGCATGGGTGAGGATGTCGCGCAACTGCTCCTCGAGCTTGCGGCGTTCGGCCGGACCTTCGCTGACGCGCGCCACCAGGCGCACTTCCTGTCCGGGAGCAATACCGGACGAGGCGCGGCGAACGGCGTCCAGTAGGCGCCGGCCCTCCCAGGGAATCACGAGATCTTCGGTGAAGGTGGGAGCGGCCTGATGGAACACGGGCCCCTGGTAGTGCAGGGCGGGGGCCTTGTCGCAGCACCGGGTTCCGGCCCGCAGGCTGGCGACGGTTACGTCCGGGGCGGCCACGCGCCATTGCCGCTGAATTTCCTGGCGGACGAAATCCGAAAGGCCGGGATCGGCGAGGTCGGCGTAGACTTCCGCTTTGACGTCCTTCATCCGCGCCGCATCGCCCGTGCCGGCCTCCTGCATCCAGCGGTCGAGGTGATAGAGAGCGGCGGCCGCCTGTCCAACACCGGAACGTAGGGAGAAGAAGCGATGCAGGTCGTAACGGATCTCGTCGATCGAGAGGTGCTGCTTGCCGGCGTCCCACAGGTTGGGGAGGTGGCGGGAAAGGAGGTCCAGCGCGGCCACGCTGCCGGCTTCGTCGCCGCGGGCCAGGATAGCCGAGCGCCGTCCAAAGGCGTCGTCAACGACGCGCAGTTCGCCTTCCCCGGCGGCGAGGGGCGTCTCGGCCGGCGCGGGGCCGGTGTACTGGCTGCGCAGTTTCTGCTCGGCCACTCGCGCCAGCGGGGAGTCGCCGCCGAGGACCGCGTGGGAGCGCACGTCACGCTCGGCTGCGGTCTCGGCGGGGGCGGCCAACGGCAGGCTGATGCCTGTGGCTTCCAGGCCCATACGGGCCGCGAGGTTGGCCATGGCGATTCCGGCGGCGCCGGCCGGCAAATATAGGCGCGCGGCCAGCGACGAGGGCACGGGCATTCTGGGAGTGCCGGTGAACAGGCCCCGGCTGGTGTATAGCGTGGCGAGATCGAGCCGTGTGGGCGCGCCGGCCGCCTGCCCTTCCGCGCTGTCCGCCGCGGCGCCTGGCGGAGCCGCCGAAGGCGTGGGCTGGAGGGCTTCCGGTTTCGTGTTCGTGGCGGAAACCGGCGGAGTGCCGCCCATGACGGCCAGCTCATGCACCGCAGCCAGGCGGGGAGAGGACAGCGCTTGTTCGAGCGCGGAGGCGGCGATGGTATCGCCGCTGCGCAGATAGGCCCGGTGAATGCCAGCCTTGCCGCGCAGGTAAGTGATCCCGGCCAGTTGGACGGCTGCGCCGGGGACGGCGGCCCGCACCGCGCCGGCGATCTCCGAAAGCTGATCGCCCGGAACGTGCCACTGGTAGGGGGACCGAGCGGAGAAGGCCTCCGCTGCCGCCAGCATGCCCAGGTCGCCTCCGGCCACGATGGCGAGGTTGTCGCCGATGGCAAACACGGCTCCTTCCTGGGTGTCCAGGCCGTTCGACAGCCGGGCGAGATCCGCCGCGACAGAAGAAGGGGCCGCGTCCTTCCCGACCCAGATACGGGGACCGCTTCCGCCATCGTCCGCGGCGGCGATCACCAAGGGCGGGGTCAATCCGGTGGAGCCGAAGCCGAGGCGGGCGGCCAGGTTTGCCGCGGCGGCATTCTCGGCGGCGCTGGGGTGAGCGGGTACGACGATCTTGCCATTGATCATGTCGGGAATGCCGTCGCCGTTCGTGTCGGTGAGCATCCAGCCCATCGCGAAGGCGCCGGTGATGCGATCCGGGGGCGTTTCGGCTGATGGCTGCTGCCACGAGGAGGCACACGTGACGGCGAGGGCCAAGGTCACGACAAGGAGCAAGACGCGCATGCGGGAAGATTGGGGCATTGGTTCCTCCAACGGTGTTATCGACTGTAGTTCCTAATATGCCATGGGCGGCGCCGGCGGGATGGAGGCCGGATGCCGAGCGATCAGTAGCCGTCACACAGCTCCACTTCCCTGTGTTATCCTGTATGCGTACCAAAAACGAGATCAAGAGAAGACAAGGAGTATTACCCCCGGAATGGCACTGGCGATAGAAGCAAAGCGGCAGATTCTCTCCTCGAATCAGCGCCACAAAACCGACACTGGGTCGCCTGAAGTACAGATTGCCCTGCTGAGCCAGCGCATCTCGCTGCTTACGGAGCATTTCAAGTCACATCAGAAGGATCACGGTTCCCGCAAGGGACTGCTCACCCTCGTCGCCAAGCGGCGGCGCCTTCTGACGTACCTGCGCGACACGGATCCGGAGCGCTATAAGGCGGTTCTGCAGCGGCTTGGCATTCGCCGGTAGTCGATTCCATCGGAAACCGGTGTTTCCGAAACGCACCTCTATCTGGTTTCGGCGGTCCAGGGCGTGTGGCCCCGGGCCGCCGCGGCTTACCCATCCTGTCAACTCCAGTCTCAATAGCGCCGATCTACAGTCGGCAAAGTGGGGGCGCCGCTGGCGCTCCCGGACGGCCGGGACTGGTTCCCCGCCGAGGTTGGAGGTTTAAAGAAAACACAAATATGGTTCACACTGTCGAAGTTGACCTGAACGGCCGCAAGATTACCTTTGAAACGGGTAAGGTGGCCAAACAGGCGAACGGCGCGGTTGTCGTTCGTTCCGGTGACTCGGTCGTTCTGGTCACCGCTTGCATGGCCGAAAAGGCCAAACCGGGAGCCGGATTCTTCCCGCTCACCGTGGATTATCGCGAATATACCTACTCCGCCGGCAAGATTCCGGGCGGCTTCATCAAGCGCGAGGGACGTCCCTCCGAAAAGGAAGTTCTCACGTGCCGGCTGATCGATCGGCCCATCCGCCCGCTGTTTCCCGATGGGTTCCTGCACGAAACCCAGGTCATTGCCATGGTGCTTTCGGCCGACCCCGAGCAGGACCCGAATTCGCTGGCCATCGCCGGCGCGGCCGCTGCCCTGGCCATTTCCGATCTCCCGTTCCCGTACGTGCTGGGTGGCGTGCGCGTGGGCATGCGCAACGGCGAATATCTCGCCAACCCCACTTATACAGAAGGGCGCGAATCCAAGCTCAACATCGTGGTGGCCGGCACGGAAGACGGCATCGTGATGGTGGAAGCCGGCGCCCAGCAGGTTTCCGAGCAGGAGGTGCTCGGCGCCATCGAATTCGGCCACGAGTGCTGCAAGAAGATCGCCGCCGCCATCCGCCGGTTGGTGGCGCTGGCGGGTAAGCCCAAGCTCGTTTTCACTCCTCCGGCGCTCGACCAGGAACTTTATCGGCAGATCGAAAAGGACATCCGCGCGGAACTGACCGACGCGCTCAACACCGCCAAGTACGAGAAGCTCGAAAGCCATTCTCGGGTGGCGGCCTTGCGCGCCCGGGTGGTGGACCCGCTCCCCGAAGAGAAGCAGGACGAGGCGGGCAACTGCTACGACACGCTACTGGAGCGCATCTTCCGCGACGAGATGCTGAAGAACCATCGCCGCCCGGACGGCCGCGCGTTCGACGAGATCCGCAAGATCACCATCGAAACCGGCGTGCTGCCGCGCACCCACGGTTCGGCGCTGTTTACGCGCGGCGAAACCCAGGCGCTGGTCACCATCACGCTGGGCACCAAGGAAGACGAGCAGCGCATCGAGCTGCTGGAGCCCGGCGAGAGTCCCTCCAAGCGCTTCATGCTGCACTACAACTTCCCGCCGTTCAGCGTGGGCGAAACCGGTTTCATGCGCGGACCGGGCCGCCGCGAAATCGGCCACGGTGCCTTGGCCGAGAGGTCTCTGGCCGCGCTGATTCCCAGCGAAGAGGCCTTCCCGTACACCATGCGGGTGGTGAGCGACATCTTAGAATCCAACGGGTCGAGCTCGCAGGCCACCACTTGCGGCGCTTCGCTCGCGCTCATGGATGCGGGGGTTCCGCTTGCGGCGCACGTGGGCGGCATCGCGATGGGGCTGGTCAAAGAAGGCGACGCCTACGCGATCCTCACCGACATTGCCGGCGCCGAGGACCACTACGGCGACATGGACTTCAAAGTCGCCGGGACGCGCAAGGGCATCACCGGCTTGCAGATGGACATCAAGGTGACTAATGTCACAACCGCGCTCATGAAAGAGGCGCTCGAACAGGCCCGCCGCGGGCGCATGTTCATCCTCGACAAAATGGAGGAGGCCCTTCCGCAAGCCAGGGCCGCCATCTCGCAATACGCCCCGCGCATCTATACCCTGCATATCCCGACCGATAAGATCCGCGACGTCATCGGACCCGGCGGCAAAGTCATTCGGGGCATCATCGAGCAGACCGGCGTGAAGATCGACGTGGAAGACGACGGCACGGTTCACGTCGCCTCCGCCGACGAAGCCTCGGCCAACAAGGCCATCCAGATCATCTCCGATCTCACCGCCTCCGCCGAGGTGGGAAAGACCTACCTGGGCAAAGTGGTGCGGCTGGTGGATTTCGGCGCATTCGTGGAGATCTTCCCGGGGACCGACGGGCTGCTGCACATCAGCGAGATCGCCGAGAACCGCATCCGCGACGTCCGCGACGAGCTGAAGGAAGGCGACCAGATTCTGGTCAAAGTCCTGGCGCTCGAAGGCAACAAAATCAAGCTGAGCCGCAAGGCCGTACTGAAAGAGCAGCGGGAAAAGCTGAAGCACACCGGCAAGCAGTAAGCGGTGGGCAGGCCGCCGCTCGTGGCGGCCTGCCGTCCCTCAATCAATGCAGTCGCCGGGTCCGTCTGCACACTCGTCTTTTCTCTGCGCGGCGGCGTCTATGATGATAGATTTAAAATAGGAGACGAGTTGAGTTCCCAAGCTCCCGCTGCCTTCCTTCTTCAACTGAATATATGGGACATGCTCCAGCGCGACGTGCTGGAGATCGTCGTGTTGGGCGTCCTGGCCTGCTTCTCGGTTTATTCCTGGACCGTGATTTTTTCCAAATGGCAATCGCTTCGCGGCGCGCGCAAGGCCAATTCGCGATTCCTGCGCGCATTCCGCAAGGCCACCGGCTTGGAAGCGGTGATGGTCGCCAGCGAACAGTTCCGGCCATCGCCCTTGGTGGCGGTGTTCGACTTCGGCTACGAGGAGATCGAGCGGCAGGTGAAGTCCAAGGGCAGGCTGACCAACCGGACAGCGCTCGAGCGCACCATCCAGCTGGGCATCAGTGAGGAGTTGGCCAAGCTGGAGCGCAACATGAGCTGGCTGGCCACCACCGCTTCCGTGAGCCCGTTTATCGGGCTTTTCGGCACAGTGCTGGGGATCATCCGCGCGTTCATCGACCTGAGCCAGATGGGCAGCACCAGCCTGCGCGCGGTGGGCCCCGGGATCGCACTGGCGCTGATCGCGACGGCGGTGGGACTTCTGGCCGCCATCCCGGCTGCCATCTTCTATAACCATTTCGGCCACAAGATTCACGAGATGGGCGCGCGGATGGACGATTTCGCACTCGAATTCCTCAACCTGGCAGAACGCACTTTCGGAGAGTAGCAATGGCGATTTCCGTCAATGGCGGCGGCGGTTTCGGAGGGCGGCGGCGGGCCGGCGGGGCGTCGCTGTCGGAGATCAACGTCACCCCGTTCGTGGACGTGGTCCTCGTGTTGCTCATCATTTTCATGCTGACCGCGCACGTCATGGAGTTCGGTATCGAAGTAGACGTCCCCAAGGTGCGGGCCGTGAAGGAGACCGCCCAGGAAATGCCGGTGATCTCCATCCAGAAAGACGGCACCATTTTCCTGAACGACAAGGCGGTGAACTACAACGAGCTGAAGGAGGCCATCCACCAGCGCTTCGGGAAGGCCAAGGGCGTTTACGTGCGCGCCGACAAGGAGACCATCTGGGACCCTATCGCACAGGTCACGGCTGCGCTGGGCGAGGCGGGCTTCCAGGTCAACATGGTGACACAGCCCGAGGATTCGTCAGCCCAGAGCCGAAAGCGATGACACCCCACGTCGACATCCTCGAAGGACGCGAGCGGATGTCGGGATACTTCGCCGGTTCCCTGATGCTGCACATATCGGTTGCCGCCGGGCTGCTGGTGTTTGGCCATCTGGACATGTCCTCGAAGGTTCCGTTGATGGGCGATCCCCACGGCGGCGGTTTCGGATCGGTGACCGTCACCCCCACGGCCACCATACCGCTTCCGCCCAAGACTGGGCCGGCGAATCCGGTGGCCAACGATACCCAGTCGCACGTTCCCACGCCGCCGCCCAAAACCAAACAGCAAGCCAAGGCCAAGGCGCCGGAACCGGACGCCGTCCTGCTGCGGAGCCGCAACGCCGCCCGGCGGGAGATGGAGAGGGACGCCTCGCAGTCCAACCGGTGGCGCGAACAGCAGAAGGATCTTCCCAACCAGGTTTACAGTCCCGCGGGCCAGTCGGTGAGCTCGCCCATGTACAACATCCAGGGCGGAGGCGGCGTGGGAGTGGGCAACAACTCGCCGTTCGGCACCCAGTTCGGCTGGTACGCCACGGCGTTGCGCGACAAGGTGGCGCAGAACTGGAAACCCACCGACATCAGCTCGCGCTCTCAGACTGCGCCCGCGGCGGTGGTGACCTTCACCATCCGCAAAGACGGGTCGGTGGCTCCGAACTCGATCAAGATCTCCCAGAGCAGCGGGAATCGGGCGCTCGATTTTTCCGCGCAGCGCGCGGTTCTCGATTCCGTTCCGTTCCAGCCTCTTCCGGCGGGATTTCCACGCTCGGAGGCGGCCGTCGAGCTGCGTTTCGAATTGAGGCGTTAAATGAAAAGGCTTATTTGGATAGCTGCCGGTGTTGCCGGAGCTTCGCTCATTTTATCGGCCCAGAACCCGGATATCGCCGGGATCATCACCAAGGACGCCGGGCGTCCGTTCATCGCCATCCCCGATCTCAAGGGATCGGGCGACGCGCAGAGCTTCATGGGCGCGTTCAATCAGACCCTGTGGGACGATGTCTCCGGCGCGGGGACTTACCGCATGGCACCCAAGACCATGTACCCGCTGAACGTCCCGCAGCAGCCCTCCGACTTCGCCCAGACGCCTACCACGGCGGAGTCGTACCGCGGGCGGAACCTGTCCGACTGGTCGGGACCGCCGGTGAACGCCAACTACCTGGCGTTCGGCTATACCGCGGTGCAGAACGGCGTCCTGGTGCTGTACGGCTGGCTCTACGACTTGAGCCGCGGCACGACGGCCAACGCCCAGGTGGTGGGGAAGCGATACCTGGGAAGCGTGGACGAGGCCGGCGCGCGCAAGGTCGCCCACGAGTTCGCGGCCGACATCATCGCGGTGTTCGGCGGCCAGTCGCTGTTCGGCACGCACATCTATTTCGTCTCCGACCGGACCGCCCACAAGGAGATCTGGGTGATGGATCCGGACGGCAAGAACCAGAAGCAGGTGACGCATTTCAATTCGGTGTCGATCGAGCCGGCGGTGTCGCCCGACGGGGCCAGGATCGCGTTTACTAGCTACTATCACACCAATCCTGCTATATTTGTGTTTTCGGTGGATCCGGTCCGAGACTTACGTTTTTACAACCAGCGCGCGTCGGTCAATTCGTCGCCCTCGTTCACGCCGGACGGAAAGCAGATTATTTACTCCTCTTCGGCGCCGAACGACCGGTGTTGCCGGATTTTTATCGCCAATCTGGACGGAACCGGATGGCGGCCGCTCACCAGTATGGGGTCGCTCGACACCGAGCCCAAAGTGAATCCCAAGACGGGGCGCGAGATGGTTTTTTCGTCGGGACGTTCCGGTCCCGAGCAGATTTACAAGATGAATATAGACGGCGGCGACATGGAGCGTCTGAGCGACGGCACGGGCGAGGCCGCCAATGCTTCGTGGCATCCCGACGGGCAGAAGATCGCATACGCCTGGACGCGCGGGTACGCCACCGGGGCCTGGAACATATTCATCATGGACGTTGCATCGCGCAGTTACATCCAGTTGACGCATGGCGAAGGGAAGAACGAGCACCCCACGTGGGCGCCGGACGGAAAGCACCTGGTGTTCGCTTCGACGCGCGGGGGAAGACCGCAGATTTATACTATGCTGGCGGATGGGACACAGGTGCAGCAGCTAACCACCGCAGGCCACAACGAACGGCCCGTGTGGGGCAAGTAGTGGCGCGGCGTAACGAGAGTTTTTGGAGGCGATAGTTCATGTTCAGCAAACGGAAGATCACGGTGATCGGGATGGCACTCGCGCTGGCGATGTTCGCGGCCGGATGCAAGAAGAAGGCGCCGCCGCCGCCACCGCCGCCACCGCCGCAGCCGGTGGAAACGCCCAAGCCGGCGCCGGCTCCCAGGGCGCCCACTGTCAGCCAGTTCACGGCGGAGCCCAGCACCATCCAGCGCGGCCAGTCTTCGACCTTGCGCTGGGAAATTGCCGGCGACACGACCAGCGTTTCCATCGATCAGTCCATCGGAACGGTGCAGAATACCGGGAACCGGCGGGTGTTCCCGAACGACTCGACGACGTACACGTTGACGGCTACGGGACCGGGCGGCAGAATCACGGCTTCGGCCACGGTAACCGTAATGTCGCCGCCGCCACCGCCGCCACCGCCGCCGCCGGCGGTCACGGTGACGCTGCCGACTCGCCTGGAGCGGGACGTGCAGGATGCCTTCTTCGACTACGACAAGAGCGACATTCGCGAGGATGCGCGCGCTGTTCTGACGCGCGACGCGGCCGCGCTCAAGAGCATTCTGAGCGATTTCCCGAATGCCACCCTGATGGTCGAGGGCCACTGCGACGAGCGCGGCTCGGCCGAGTACAATATCGGGCTGGGCGACCGGCGCTCCAGCTCCGCCAAGGACTTCCTGGTGCAACTCGGAGTGCCTGGCGACCGTCTCAAGACCATCAGCTACGGCAAGGACCAGCCGCAGTGCACGGAGTCGAACGAGTCTTGCTGGCAGCGAAACCGGCGCGTGCATTTTTCGCCCGGGCAGTAGGGTAGAAGCAGAGGCACAAGCATTCCCGCTTGTGCGGTTTTGGGCCCAGCAGCAGGCGCGCGGCGGCGCGGGGCGGAAGCCCTGCGCCACCAGCCTGGCGCAAGTTGAGGAGCTTGTGTATGTTCCGACGCCTTACGATTTTGATTCTGGCGGTGTCGCCGGGGCTTGCCCTGGCGGTCAGTAAAGAGATTCAGGAGCTACAGCGGGATGTGGCGCAGTTGCAGGACATGGTCCGGTCGCTGCAGCGCTCGCAGGACGAGAAGTTCTCGGCCCTGCAAGTGATGGTGCAGCAATCGGTGAACGCTGCCAACGATGCCAACCGCTCCGTGGCGGTGATTCAAAGCGGACTGCAGCAGAACCTGCGCGACCAGACGGAGAAGGTCGTCACCCCGGTGGTCGGCCTGAACACCCGCATGACCCAGATGTCCGACGATCTGCGGACGGTGACCCAGGCGGTTTCCGACCTGGCCTCGCAGATTTCCAAAATCCAGTCGCAGCTCGCCGACCTCAACAACGCGGTCAAGGTGCTTCAAGCTCCTCCGCCCCCGCCGCCCACTACAACTACCGACGCCGGCGGCGCCGGGGGAGCGCCACCGGGCGGCAACCCGAACATACCGACCATGTCGATGTCGGCTCTCTACGACTCCGCACGGCGCGACTATCTGGGCGGCAAGAACGATCTCGCCGTCCAGGAATTCTCCGAGTTCCTGAAGTGGTACGGCAGCACGGAGCTGGCGCCGAACGCCCAATTCTACATTGCGGCCATCCATTACGCGCAGGGCGATTTCGACTCCGCGGTGAAGGAGTACGACATCGTGCTCGAGAAGTATCCCGACAACAACAAGACGCCCGATGCGATGTTCGGCAAGGGGCAGGCCCTGGTGAAGATGGGCCGCCGGACGGATGGCGCGAGAGAGTTCCAGGAACTGGTCAAGCGGTTCCCAAAGCACGACCTGGCAAGCCAGGCGTGCACGCAATTGAAGGCCCTGGGGTATGCGACTTGCGGCGCGCGGGTCGCACCCCCCAAAGGGGCCGCGACCAAAAAACGCAAACAGTAATTCCCTCCTTCCCCGGTTTTCCTTCCTGTTAGACTGGTCCGGTATGGACCCCCTGCCTCGTCCTCCCCTGGTAACTTACGAAGATCTGGCCCGCATGGTAGACCACTCGCTGGTGAAGCCGGAACTCACCGACGTGCAGGTGATGGAGGGGCTCCAGACGGCCAGGCGCTACGGGATCGCGTGCGCCAGCGTGCGGCCGTGCGATATCGAGCTGGCGGTGCGCGCGCTCCAAGGCTGCGCGGTGCGGCCCGGCAGCGTGTGCGGATTCCCGCACGGCTCGCAGAATACGGGCACGAAGCTTTACGAAGCGCGCGACCTGCTGCGGCGCGGCGCCCGGGAGATCGATATGGTGATCGCCATTTCGAAACTGCTCTCGCGCGAGTTCCAGCACGTGCAGACCGAGCTGAACCAAATATCGGAAGCGTGCCACAAAGAGGGCGCCATCCTCAAAGTGATCCTCGAAACCGCTTATCTGACCAGCGAGCTGAAGATCATCGCGTGCCGGTGCTGCGAGCGAGCCGAGGTGGATTTCGTCAAGACATCGACCGGCTTCGCGCCGTCAGGCTATACGATGGAGGACTTGGTGCTAATGCGGAAGTACCTGCCGGAAGAGATCGGAATCAAAGCAGCGGGAGGACTGCGCACGGTGGACCAGGTCCTGGAGGTCTACGCCGCCGGCTGCTCGCGCATCGGCACGACATCCACGGCGGCGATCCTGGACGAGTGGAAGGCGCGGGTGCAGCGGGCAACGGCGACTTCCTGAGGCGGGCGTCCGCAAGAGGTGGTACAAATCTGATATGCCCTCTTTTCGCGTGGATACGCCCCATGGCTGCTATTCCATCGTGGTGGAGCGTGGCGTTGCCGCACAGACCGCTAATCACATTCCACCCCGCACGGGGAAGGTGTTCGTAGTCTCTACCGAAGACGTGTGGCGGCATCAGGGCGCGACTCTCACCCGAGGCCTGGCGGGCGTGCCACACGAGGTCCTGCACCTGCCCGGCGGCGAAGAGCGCAAACGGATGGCGCCGCTGGAGGACCTTGCGGAGGAAATGGTGCGGCGCGGCGGCGACCGTTCGAGCCTGGTGATCGCTTTTGGCGGCGGCATCGTCAGCGACATGGGCGGTTTCCTGGCCGCCATCTTCATGCGCGGCATCCCGGTGATCCAGGTTCCGACCACGCTGCTGGCGCAGGTGGACGCATCGATCGGCGGCAAGACCGGGGTCAACCTGGCGGCCGGCAAGAACCTGATCGGCAGCTTCCACCAGCCGCTCTGGGTGCTTGCCGATCCGGCCATGCTCGACACGCTGCCGGAGCGCGAATACCGCGCGGGGCTCTACGAGATCGTCAAGGCCGGTATCATCCGCGAGCCGGAGCTGTTCCGCTTCCTGGCGGACCACAGCCGCGAGGTGCGGGCGCGCGAGCCCGCGGCCGTGGACCACATCATTGCCGAAGCCGTGCGCATGAAGGCGGAGGTGGTTTCGACCGACGAGCGGGAAGGCGATATGCGGCGCATCCTCAATTTCGGCCACACGTTCGGACACGCCCTGGAGGCCGAGACCGGCTACACGCGATTCCTGCACGGCGAGGCGGTGGCGTGGGGAATGCGAGCCGCGGTCCACCTGGGCCAGAACACGGGCTATCTCTCGGCCGAAGACAGCCTCGAGATTCTGGAGGCGATTGAACGGTACGGGCCCATTCCGCCGGTGGATGGAATACCGGCCAAAAACCTGCTGGCTCGCCTGGTGCACGACAAGAAGACGGTCCAGGGCCGCGTGCACTTCGTGCTTCCGGTACGCATCGGAGAGGTGACCGTGGTTTCGGACATCGACGAGGCGCCGGTGCTGGAAGCGATCCAGTCCGCCCTGCGATGAAGGGCGCTACGCCCGCGGGCGCGCGCAACGAGCAGGAGGCCGCTCAATGGGTCCGCGGGATGTTCGGGCGCGTGGCGCATCGATACGACCTGGCCAATCATCTGCTTTCCTGCAATATCGACCGGTGGTGGCGGGCGCGCACGGTGGCGCGGGTGGGGCATGTGCTGGAGCGGCCGGATGCGCGCGTGGTGGACATCTGCTGCGGCACGGGCGACCTGGTTCTGGCGCTGGAGAAGCGGGCGGCCTCGCCGGTTTGGGGCTCCGACTTCTGCCACCCGATGCTGATCGCGGCGCGCGGCAAAATCGCCAGACGCGATGCGCGGGCCGCGCTGTTCGAAGCGGACGCGCTGCGGCTCCCGCTAGGCGATGGAGCGCTCGACCTGATCACGGTGGCGTTCGGCTTTCGCAATCTGGCCAACTACGAGGCGGGCCTCGTCGAGATGCGGCGCGTTCTGAAGCCGGGCGGCGTGGCGGCCATCCTGGAATTCTCCGATCCGCCGAATCCGGTGTTCGCGGCGCTGTATCACTTTTATTCTCGACGCATCTTGCCGTGGATCGGCGGCGCGATCTCGGGCAACCGCGATGCGTACGCATATCTGCCGGAATCGGTGCGGAAGTTTCCTTCCGCGGAAGAGTTGGCCCAAGAGATGCGGCAGGCAGGCTTCGTGGACGCGAGCTACGAATACATGACCGGCGGGATTGTAGCGCTGCATTTGGGCACGGCTGGCGGCCCCCAGAGTCAAGGAATCACCCCACACGCACCCCACCCACCCCACCCAAGGTACTCTTGACATCCCAGTGTGTGCGGGAGCATAGTGGGAGTGGAGACGGGTGGTTTCCGTTCTTCAGCTCTCTTTCTCTTGAAAAGAGGGTTAAACGCGATCCCTTTTACCAGGGAGTCACTGATAAGGAGGAAGTGCATAGAACCAGTCCACTATCAGGGCGGCTTCCGGCCTTCTCAGCTGACCGGTTGCGAGTGTGACGCGCCGTAGAGATACTCGTCTGGCGCCGCGGCATAATACCGCAGTCCTTCAACTCGCAGCCTTTCTTGACAGCTGGGGTCGGCGGCCGCCCTTTTCCATTTCCTTCCTCACCGTCCTCCCAGGTGTGCCACGCGGCTGTTAGTTTGGTTACACTGGTCTTCTCCACTCGTGAACGCGGTTGAGTTCCAGGGCGTTTCCAAAAGCTACGCGATCTACGACTCGCCGGGAGACCGGTTGAAGGAATTGTTGTCGTTCAACCGTCTCAAGCGCCACAGGGATTTTCTTGCCCTCGAGGACATCACATTTCAGGTCAAACAGGGAGAGACTTTCTGCATCGTGGGGGAGAACGGATCGGGGAAAAGCACGCTCCTGCAGATGGTGGCTGGAATCCTCCATCCGAGCCGGGGCGAGATGGCGGTGAACGGGCGGGTTTCCGCGCTGCTCGAACTGGGCACCGGCTTCAACCCGGAATTCACGGGCCGCGACAACGTGTACCTCAACGGGTCCATTCTCGGGCTCACCACGCGGCAGGTGGACCAACGCTACCGCGACATCGAGACCTTCGCCGAAATCGGCGACTTCATCAACCAGCCGGTGAAGACCTATTCGAGCGGCATGGTGGTGCGGCTGGCCTTCGCGGTGGCGATCAACGTCGACCCGGGGATTCTGCTGGTGGACGAGGCCCTGGCGGTCGGCGACATCTACTTCCGCCAGCGCTGCATGCGAAAGGTGCACGAACTGCGCTCGCGCGGCATCACGATCATGTTCGTCTCGCACGCGGTGGGCGACGTGAAGGCCATCGGCGACCGGGTCCTGTGGCTGGACCACGGCCACATGCGCGACCTGGGCGAACCGGAGCGCGTCATCTCGAAGTACCTGGCCGCCATGACCGCGAAGGACTCGGCCTACCTCATGCTCAAGGCCGGCGCCGAAGAAAAGCGCCAGCGCACGGGGCCGGTGCGCGCGCCCGAGATCGTCGATACCATTCCGAACATCGATCACCGTTACGGCGACGGGCGAGCCGAGGTTATGGGCATCGCGGTGTACGACGAACGCGGCCGTCCGGTCCACCTGCTGGACCCGTTGACGCGCATCGTGGTGCGCATCAGCGTGCGCGCGAAGGACGACGTTCCCCTGCCGATGGTGGGCTTCATGCTGCGCAATCAACTGGGGATCGATTTCTCGGGCACCAACACGGCGCGGGAAGGCCACGAGCTGCCGCCCATGCAGGCGGGCGATATTTACACGGTGGACTTCTACATCGATCTTCCGGAGCTGTACCCCGCATCGTTTTCGTTCTCGCCCGCGATCGCCGACGGCACGCTGGCCGGCTACGCGATGTGCGACTGGATCGACAACGCCGTGGCGCTGCAGATGAGCCGCGCGGAGAGCGAGATCTACGGCTATCTGCATCTGCCCTGCCGGGTGGAGGTGAACTCGCGGATCGCGAGCGAGCGGCCGGCGTCGGCGCCCGTACTGGAGAAGCATGGCTGAGTTCACGGGCGAGCGGGTGATTCCGGGCGAGGTGGACGTCGATCTGCTCAACGAGCACCTGGCGCGATATACTTTCGCCGCGCGCCTGGCCCGCGGCAAGCGCGTGCTGGATGCGGGCTGCGGTGCGGGATACGGCTCGGCCGAACTGGCGCAGGCCGCCGATTTCGTGGCGGGGGCCGACCGCGCCCGGGAAGCCATCGACTTCGCTCACGCCAACTACCGGCTGCCCAACCTGACGTTCGAGCAGGCGTCCTGCACGGCGCTGCCGCACGCCGGCGGGAGATTCGACCTGGTGGTGGCGTTCGAAGTGATCGAGCACCTGGAGAACTGGCGCGACTTTCTGCTGGAAGCGCGGCGCGTAATGACGGCGGGCGGCCAGTTCATCGTGTCCACGCCCAACAAGCTCTACTACACCGAATCGCGCGGGCCCACGGGCGCCAATCCCTTCCACGAGCACGAATTCGATTTCGAAGAATTTCGCGGCGAATTGAAATCGGTCTTTCCCTACGTCACGCTGTTCCTGGAAAACCACGTGGAGGGCGTGACCTTTCAGCCGCACGAATCGGGCAACACGGTGGAAGTGCGGGTGGATGCGGGCGAGCCGGCGCCCGACGAGTCGCACTTCTTCGTGGCCGTGTGCGCGCACCGCCCGCAAATCGGCACCCCCACGTTCGTGTACGTTCCCCGCGTGGCCAACGTGCTGCGGGAGCGCGAGCGCCACATCGCAAAGCTGGAGGGCGAAATCACAGCCAAGAACGAATGGCTGGCCCAGGCGCAGCGGGAACACCAGGACCTGCTGGAGAAGTTTCGCGGGCAGAAGGAAGCTCTGGAGCGCAGCAACCGTTGGGCGCGGAAGACGACGGAGGAACTCGAAACGGCGCAGGCGCGCATCGATGAGCTGCAGCAGGAGATGGCGCGCGAGCAAGAGGCCGCGCGGCAGATGGCCGAGGGCTTTACCGCCAAGGTGGAGGAACTGGAGGAGGATGTTCGCAACAAGACCAAATGGGCGTTGGACGTGGAGGCCAGCCTGACGGCGGATGTGAAGAAGCAGACGGCTGACCTGGTGCGCGCGGTGGAGGCGTTGCACCGCACGGAGAAGGATCTGGACGAGCGCACCGCCTGGGCGCTGCGCTTACAGGAGGAGGCACGGCAGCTCTCGGAGCAACTCGCGCTGATTCGCGCCTCCCGCTGGATCAGGCTGGGCCAAAAGGTCGGACTGGGCCCGGCGCTGCCTCTCGGATAACATGGCGTTCCTGAAGCGGTTCCTGTTCTGGCTGCCGGTGCTGCTGCTTTCGCCGTTGTTCGTGACGATCAGCGTCCTGGCGCTGGCCATAACGGACCTGGCGTGGAAGCTCTTCGGCACGAAGCGGGACAATCCCGCGGAACCGCCGATCCGCGATGCGGCTTCGGTGGTGATCCCCAACTGGAACGGCAAGGATCTGCTGGCGAAATATCTTCCCTCGGTAATCGAGGCGCTGAAAGGCCACCCGGCCAACGAGATCGTGGTGGTGGACAACGCATCCACCGACGGCAGCGCTGATTTCGTGCGCAAGAAGTTTCCCCAGGTGAACCTGGTCGAGCTTCGCGAGAACCTGGGCTTCGGCGGCGGTTCCAACGCCGGTTTCCGCGCGGCGCGGAACGACATCGTGGTGCTGCTGAACAGCGATATGCGGGTGGCGCCCGACTTTCTGGCGCCGCTGCTGGAAGGCTTCGCGGATCCGGAGGTCTTCGCCGTTTCCTGCCAGATCTTTTTCAGCGACCCGGATAGCGTCCGCGAAGAGTCCGGGCTGACGCAGGGCTGGTGGCAGGACGGGAGCCTGAGGGTGCGCCACCGCATCGACGCGGCGGTCGAAGAAATGTTTCCGTGCTTCTACGGCGGCGGCGGCTCGTGCGCCTTCGACCGCGTGAAGTTCCTCGAGCTGGGGGCTTTCGACGCCCTGTTCGAACCCTTTTACCTGGAAGACACGGATCTCGGCTTCCTCGCATGGAAGCGCGGCTGGAAGGTGCTGTACCAGCCGCGCAGCGTGGTGTACCACGAGCACCGCGGCACCATCGGGAAGCATTTCAACGAAAAACAGATCCAGGCGGTGCTCAAGAAGAATTTCCTGCTGTTCTGCTGGAAGAACATTCACGAGTGGCGGCGGCTGGCGCCGCACTTCCTGTTCACGTGGGTCGGCGGGGTTCTGACGGTGCTCTTCGGCGAGGTTGCGCTGCGTCCCACGCCGGGCTCGCTGGCGCGAGCGTTTTTCCAGCTTCCGCAGGCCATGGGTTCGCGCTGGCGCGCCCGCGGACTGGCCCGGATCGGCGACACGGAGGCGTTCCGAAGGCCGCTGGGCGGGTATTTCCGGGACCGGTTCCAGCGGCTGGCGCCCGCGCCCGAGAGACTGCGCGTGCTCTTCGTCTCGCCTTACCCGATTTGCCCGCCGGTGCACGGCGGCGGCGTCTTCATGTACCAGACGCTGCGCCAGATGGCGCGCTTCGCGGAAGTTCACGTGGTGGAGCTGCTGGAATACGCGTGGCAGGAGCGCCTCAACGAGGAGATGCGCAGGTTCTGCACCTCGGTGGAGTGGATCGTGCGGCCCTCCGAGGACGATCAAAGCGTCGGCTTGCTGCGCCCCTACGCCGTGCGCGAGTTCTTCAGCCAGGACCTGGAGTGGCTGATCCACCGCCAGATCTTCCTGAAGCGCATCGACCTGGTGCAACTCGAATACACGCCGATGGCGCAGTACGGCGGAGGGTTCCGGCAGATCCCCACGGCGCTGTTCGAGCACGACATTTACTTCCAGTCGGTGGGCCGCGGGCTGGGCCATATGCGCGGCGCAATCGAAGAGATGCAGGCGCGCATGGAATACCTGCGGGCGCTGCACTACGAACTGCACGCCCTGCCCGCATGCGACCAGGTGCAGGTCTGCACCAAGGCCAACCGCGACTACCTGGTTTCGTTCGTTCCCAAGCTGGCATCGAAAGTGCGGTACGGCCTGCGGGCCGGCATCGATACCTTGAACTACGGGTTCCGCACCTGGGGCCGCGACCCGTACACCATGCTGTTCCTGGGAAGCTTCCGCCACGACCCCAACCGCGTCGCGATGGACTGGTTCACGGGCGAAGTGATGCCGCTGATTCTGAAGCGTCAGCCCAGGGCGAAGCTCTTGGTGGCGGGTTCCGATCCGCCGCCGGACCACGCCTACTCGGATTTCGGGGGCGCACTGGAGATGCTCGGATTGGTGGACGATGTACGCGGGCCGCTGGGCCGCTACGCGGTTTTCGTCTGCCCGGTCCTGAGCGGATCGGGAGTGCGGGTGAAGCTGCTGGAGGCATTCGCCGCGGGCATCCCGGTGGTTTCGACTTCGGTGGGCGCCGAGGGGCTGGCTACGCGCGACGGCGAGTTCTGCGCGCTGGCGGACACGCCGGATGCGTTCGCCGAGCGCATTCTGGAGGTGTTCGAGAATCCGAATGCTGCGGCGGACATGGCCGTGCGGGCGCGTAAGGAAGTGGAAGCCTATTGGGACATGGACGCCATCACGCGAAAGCTGGTGGCGAGCTACCGCGAACTGGTGGTGCAAAAACGCAGAGCTATTTCAGGGCGGGGTTCAGGTCTTTCTTGAGACGGCTTACAATGTCGGAGGCCGTGCGATCCAAATCGTTGCCGCTGGAACTTTTGGCAGGGTCGTATACCGACCACATCACTTGGCGCCCCTTGGCGTGGACCAGAAACACCGTGCCTTTGCCGCGGCCGAAGGCGGAATTCAGCGCCGGGTCGGCGAGCTTGTTGACGGTGTCGGTCATGGAAGCGACGCCTGGCGCAGCGCCTTCCTTTTTCGAATCCTTTTTCGCGGCATCCGGAGGCGGGGGAGGCGCGGGAGGCGGCACGAGGGCATTCATCTGCGTCTCGAAGGCCTCTCCGATGCGGTCGGTGAAGACGGCGTCGGCCATCTTCGGGTCGGTGACCACCTGGAACACGTGCTCGCTGGTGAGGCGGTTTGCCAGGTACTGGTCGAGCCCGCGGGCCATCGGCAGGATATACACCGAATGGACCACGGAGAGATCGGCCCCGCACACCAATGCGACGGAACAGCAGAGGAGCAGCCAAAAACGTTTCATCGTCTCCATTATGACGTTCCCCGGCGGCAAAAAGTCGGACCAGGTTTCCCCCCATGTATAAAGGCCAGTCGATCACCGTCATCATTCCCTGTCTCAACGAGGAGCAGGGCGTCGAACAGGTGCTGCGCGCCATGCCAGAGTTCGTGGACGAAGTCGTGGTGGTGGACAACGCCTCGACGGACCGCACCTCGGAGGTGGCGGCATCGCTCGGCGCCAAGGTGATCCGCGAGGATGTGCGGGGCTACGGGCGCAGCTACAAGCGCGGCTTCGCCGTGGCCTCGAGCGACCTCGTCGTGACGCTCGACGGCGATCACAGCTATCCGGTCGATGCGCTCTCGTACCTCATCGAAGCTTTCCTGCACCTGGACGTGGACTTCCTGAACGCTTCGCGTTTCCCGGTGCGCGATTCCCACGCCATGAGTTTCAAGCACAAGTTCGGCAACCTGGTGCAGTCGCTGGTGATGTCGGTGCTGTTCTTTCGCTGGGTGCGCGACTCGCAATCCGGGATGTGGGTTTTGCGCCGGTCCATTCTTCAGGACATGAAGCTGGAATCGGACGGCATGGCATTCTCCGAAGAGATCAAAATCGAAGCCGTACGCAATTCGCGGATCCGGTTCGGGGAGATCTCGATAATGTACTCGTCGCGGCTGGGCGAGACGAAACTGAATCCGTGGCGCGACGGAATCCAGAACCTCGTTTTTCTGCTGAAGAAGCGTTTTTTCCGATGAGCATTTCCGCCATCGTGCCGGTGTGGAACGGCCGGGAGCTTGTGGAACGCCTGCTGGCCACGCTCGACGCGCAGACGCGGCGGGCGGACGAAGTGATCGTGGTGGACAACGGGTCGACGGACGGCGCTCCGGAAATGGCCGCTGGGCGCGGCGCCCGCGTCATTCGCATGGGCCGCAACGCGGGATTTGCCGCGGCCGTGAATCGCGGCATCCGGGAGAGCCGCGGCGAGTGGATCGCGGTGTTGAACAGCGATGTGGAACTGGCGCCGGAGTACTTGGCGGCGCTGGTGGCGTGCGATGCCTGGTTTGCCACGGGGAAGATTTTGCGGGCGGGCGCTTCGGCGGCGCTGATCGACGGGACGTTCGACTTGCTGTGCCGCGGCGGCTGCGCGTGGCGCGTGGGCAGCGGACGGGCCGATGGGCCGCTGTTCTCGCCGGCGCGCCCGATCTTCTCTCCGCCGTGGACCGCCGTTTTGTTTCGCGCCGAAGTGTTCCGGCGAGCCGGATACCTCGAAGAGAGTTTTGAATCCTACCTGGAGGACGTGGACTTCGGGCTGCGATGCGCGGCCCTCGGCCTCCAGGGAGTCTACGAGCCGCGCGCCGTGGCCTGGCATCGGGGCAGCGTGGCGCTGGGGCGCTGGCACCCCGAAACCGTGCGGCTCATCGCGCGCAACCAGGTGCTGCTGCTGGCCCGCCACTATCCCCGGAAGGTCCTGTTCCGCTGCGGGTGGCACATCCTGGTGGGACAGCTTCTGTGGGGCGCGGTAGCGCTGCGGCACGGGCGCGGGCCGGCGTGGCTGCGCGGCAAGTGGCAGGGCTTGCAGAGCTACTCCGCGGCACGGCGCAACACCGGACCTTTTGATCCGGAAGTACTGGACCGTTTGTGCGCCAACGAACGTACGATTCGCGAAGTTCAAACCGCTACCGGCTTCGATCTTTATTGGCGTTTGTATTTTCTTCTCACCGGTGGTGGGGCAAAGTGACACAATGTCCGCGATCGGCATCGTGATCGTCACCTATAATTCGGAGGCCGAAATCGGCGCGTCGCTGGACGCGGCGTTGGCAACCGGCGCGGAAGTCGTGGTGGTGGACAACGCTTCCTCGGACGGCACCGTTGCGGAGGTCGCGCGACGCGGTGTGCGTTTGATGGCGAATCCCACCAACCGGGGGTTCGCGGCCGCCGCCAATCAGGGTTGTGCTATTTTAAGTTCTCCCTATATACTGTTACTTAACCCCGATGCAGTGATCGAGAGCGGCCTGGAGCCACTCCGGGAGGCTTGTGATTTGCCTGGCGCCGCCGCGGCCGGCGGGCGGCTCTCAGATCGCGATGGAAATCCTCAAGAGGGTTTCATGGTGCGCCGGCTGCCCACCCCGGCGTCGTTGATTTTGGAAGTTCTCTTGCTGAACCGGATCTGGCCTGGCAATCCGGTCAACCGGCGGTACCGCGGTCTGGATCTGGATATCGGGCGTCGTACGGAGGTCGAGCAGCCCGCGGGGGCTTTCTTGATGGTGCGCCGCGAAGTGTGGCGGGAACTGGGTGGGCTGGACGAAAGATATTTTCCGGTCTGGTTTGAGGATGTGGACTTTTGCCGCCGGCTGGTGGACCGGGGCTATCGTGTGTACTACGTGCCGGAAGCTGTTGCGAAACACACGGGCGGCCACTCAGTGGATCATTTGCCACTGGAGAAGCGGAGAGTTTACTGGTATCGTAGTCTACTGAGATATTCAGCCAGACACTTTGGCCCGGTGGCTTTTCGGGCGGTGTGCCTGGCCGTAGTGGGTGGCTCTTTGCCGCGGTGCATCGCGGACCTGGTCTTCGTCCGGAGCTTGAAGCCCATGGCCGTGTGGGGTGAGGTGGTGCGGCTAGCCAGCCGTTGTCTTCTTTTCGGCTGGAGGGACGGAACTGCGTTTTCCGGCCCGGAATCCCAGGGGTAAAACGGATGTACAGAATACTCGAACACTCAGGTTCTGGTTCATGGCGCACAGCGATTACGTCTCCGTCACGATAGTCACATACAACAGCGGCCGTTTTATCAAACGCTGCATCGAATCGGTGCTGGCACAACGCTACCAGCACAAAGAAATCATCATCGTCGATAATGCGTCCAACGACGGCACCATCGACATTCTGGAGCAGTTCGAGGATCGCTGCCAGATTTACTACAACGAGGAAAACATCGGTTTCGCGGCGGCCCAGAACCAGGCGATCAAGCTGGCGGGCGGGGATTGGGTGCTGACGCTGAATCCGGACGTCCTGCTGCTTCCCAATTTCATCCAGGCGCTGGTGGATGGCGGCCAGTTCGATTCGCGCATCGGGACGGTGTGCGGGAAGCTGCTGACCATGACCGCGCACTTCGAGATTCCCGAGCGGCCGGTGGTGGATTCCACCGGAATCTACTTCAACCCCATGCTGCGGCATCTGGACCGCGGCAGCCAGGAAGTGGACAACGGCCACTATCTGCAATACGAATACGTGTTCGGCGCCACCGCCGCGGCGGCGCTCTACCGCCGCTCGATGATCGAAGACATTTCGCTCGACGGCGAGTTCTTCGATACCGATTTCTTCGTCTACCGCGAAGATGCGGATGTCGCGTGGCGGGCGCAGTTGATGGGATGGAAGTGCCTGTACGTTCCCTACGCGCGCGGGTATCACGTGCGCAAAGTGCTGCCCGGGAACCGCCGGGCGCTGCCGCCCGAGATCAACATGCACTCGGTGAAGAACCGGTTCCTGATGCGCATCAAGAACATCTCCGGGGGCCTTTACGGGCGCAACTGGTTCTCCATCACCACGCGGGATGTGATGGTGGTTTCCTGCTGCCTGCTGTGGGAGCACACGTCGCTCAAGGCCTTCTGGTTCCTGGGCAGGAACCTGAGACGCATATTGGCCAAGCGGCGCCTGATCCAGGCCAGCCGGCGCGTGGATCCCGCGTACATGGCGAGCTGGTTCCAATACAGTCCGGTCAGCAAGGTCGCGCCCAAGAGAATTCCGCGCTCCGTGGCGCGCTCGGAAACCGCCAAGACGTAGTGCGGTGAAGTGCGCATCGCTCTTCTAGGCACGCGAGGCATTCCGGCCAGTTACGGCGGCTTCGAAACCTTCGCCGAGGAGCTTTCCACGCGGCTCGCCGCGCGCGGGCACGAGATCACCGTGTATTGCCGCGAGCGCTTCGGGGAACCGCTGTACCGCGGTGTGCGCCTGCAATATCTGCCCACTATCCGCCACAAGTATTTCGACACGCTGGCCCACACCTTTGTTTCGACGCTGCACCTGCTGGCGCATCGCCCCGAGGCCGCGCTCTATTGCAATGGCGCCAACGCGATCTTCACGCTGTGGCCGCGCCTCGCCGGAGTGCCGGTGGCGCTGAACGTGGACGGCATCGAACGCCAGCGGAAGAAGTGGAACCGTCTGGCGAAAGCCTGGTACCTGGTTTCGGAGTGGCTGGCCACTTTCTGTCCCACGGCCGTAGTCACCGATGCGCACACCATTCAGGCCTACTACCGCGACCGGTACCGCAAAGAGAGCACTTTCATTCCGTATGGCGCGGAGGCCGGCAAGGCCGGCACGGCGGCGGTCCTGGCGAAACTGGGACTCGAGCAGGGGAGCTATTTCCTCTACGTGAGCCGCATGGAGCCGGAGAACCATCCGCTGGAGGTCCGCGAAGCCTTCGAACAGGTAACCACTTCGCTGAAGCTGGCGCTCATCGGCGACGCTCCCTACGCGGAGGAATACATCCGGCGCGTGCGCGACACGCGCGACCGTCGAGTGATCATCCCCGGGGCGATCTACGGCGAGGGGTACCGCGAGCTGGGCTCGCACTGCTTTGCGTACATCCACGCCACGGAGGTCGGCGGCACGCATCCGGCGCTGATCGAAGCGATGGGGCGCGGCGCACTGGTGCTCTATCGCAACACGCCGGAAAACGCCGAAGTCGCCGCCGGCGCGGGCATTCCCTTCGAACCCGATGAGCTGGCTTCCAAGCTGCGGTTGGTGCTCGAAATGGCCGAGCCCGAGCGCGAGGACCTCCGCCGCCGCGCCATGGACCGCGTGCGCAAACGCTATTCTTGGGACGCGGTCACCGACGCCTACGAAGAATTGCTGAAGAGCATGGCGGGGAGGACCGCTTACTGAGAAGCAGAGGATTTGGCCGCGGATGAACCACACATGGCCGCAAGGCGGCCACCCGAGATGAATGAAAACTCATGATTTTCTCACTGCAGGTGCGGTGCATGCCACGTGCGGTTCTTGTCACAGAAGACATTGATTGCCGAGGCGATCGGGGAAGCCTATGGCGCAAAAGACCGCTTACTGACGTGCGAAGCTCGGTACTAATCCTGCCGCTCGGAAACGGTGGTGTAGGTCATCATCCCCTCTGGAGTGGCGACTTCCCAGTCGGCGATCAAGCGCCTGCCGTCGCCGGAAACCTTGGCGGCAACTTTGGCCGAGGGAACACCGGCGCGGGTCACGTTCCAGTCGAACGAACGGGCGCCGACCTGCTTCGCGGCCAAAGCATCGCCCATGGTGCTGCCGCGCAACGGGTAGAATTGGCCGTCGAAACGGAACTTCACTTCCGCGTGCACGGTCCGCCCGCTGGAGAGCGTGGTCTCGGCTTCGTAGAGAATGCTGTCCTCGAGCGGGGTGAATTTCACGGTTCCCTCTTGCGGCAGCGGAAGCGGACCGGGTAATGTGGACGTGACGGTCCTGAGCAGCCAGGTTCCCGCCAAGGGAAACGGAGTGCCGGCCGGTGTCATGTCACTTGCCTCCGGTTTCCTTTGTACACCCGCGGGGGAGCGGTGGCAGCGGCCCCAGCCGGGTGAAGTGTGCGGATTCGCACCGGCCTACCGGCTCAAGGGATCTTCAACCCAAGGCGGAGTAGCCTGGATGAGCCGGCCCAGCTCGGGTTCCACCTGCTCCATCTTGCATCTCATTTCCCAGGCGATTTCGCGGTAGCTGAAGTGGCCCTTCACACCGCTGCGCAGGCGCGAGATATATTCCGCCTCGGCAAAGTCCATCTTGAACAGAAAACGGCTTCGGGCCCCGAAGGGCAGCAGGTAATGGGCGCCCGGCGGCGGCAGACGGTGCATGGTCCCGAAGGCCGCCTCCATGGCGCTTTGGTAGACCTCGCCGGCCCCGGCCTCCTCCACCAGCTTCGGGGTGTCGAAGCCCAGTTGGCCCGAATAGGCCTGGCGGAATTTCTGGCACCGGCGGTGGCGGTGCAGGTCGCGGTAAGCGCCCACGTCGATGACGAAGTCGTAGGCATAGAGACCGCCGCGGAAGCCGGCCAGGATCTCGTCGCGGCGCGTGCGCGACCCGAGCGCCACATCGATCACTTCGGCGCGCCGGCGCTCGTTCCAGGCATAGGCGATTTCGTACAGCTCGCGGAAGGGACGATCGGTAACGGGGTAGAGCAACGTGGCGGCGATGTCGGCGGCCACATGCGCGGGCCGCAGCAGGTCCACGCGTTCGACGGGGAGGCCGGCTGGCGCGGGCAGATTCTGCGCGGCCCAGCTCCGCAGGTCCTCGCGGGAGCGCGCGGCGTGTTCATCCGGCTCGGCGTGGCGGGCGAGCGTGGGGGCGAGCGGCTCGGCGGCGGCGCCTGGGTCCCAACGGCAGTCCGGCTCCGCTGCGCAGGCTTCCGCCATCTCTTCGCCGATGGCGCGCAGCTCGCCGTACTCCGACGCCTTGAGGCGGCGAATCTGCTTTTCGAGGGTCCGGATGCTGGTGACCTGGCCGACGTTGGTGGGCACGCCCCAGAAGAGCAGGTAACGGGCGACATCGAAGGCCCGGGCCGCAAGGTTGCGCCGGTAGGCTTCGGGTTTCATGTCCGCCGGGCGCGGCAGGCGCTCGCCCAGGCACGCAAACGCCAACTCCTGCACCTGGCCGTAGGCTGCGAGGAGAGCCTCGCCAGCCGCGCGGTACGCCGCGGCGTCATCCCCGGTAAGCTCGGGCGGCGCGATGAAACCCGAGCGCGAGAAATCCTGGTAGCGGGACGACTTCGCCTGGCCGTCCCACAGTGGCTCCTCTTCGATCTCGGTGGCGGCCAGCTCGGAGATGCCCTCGAAGCAGAGGACCGCATGGCCCAGATCGGCGATGGAAGCATGGCCGTACTGAAAATAGAAGCTCTCGAGAAACTTCTGGGAGTCGTGGGTGCGCACCCATTCGATGGAGTCGCGAATGGAATCGGGCGAGCGGCTGTAGCGGGCCAGGGCATAGGCGCTCTTTTCGGGCGGCATGGGCGCTACGGTGATGACGCGTTTCGAAGAGGTCAAGAAGTTATGATAACGAGGAATGCAGATTCGAATCCAACGCATCCACCCGGACGCGGTCCTCCCGCACTACGTCCACGGGCCAGGGGAAGACGCCGGCATGGACCTCAGG
Source organism: Bryobacteraceae bacterium (assembly GCA_035638575.1). Lineage (GTDB taxonomy): Bacteria > Acidobacteriota > Terriglobia > Bryobacterales > Bryobacteraceae > DASQZT01. The sequence goes on along the minus strand of DASQZT010000146.1, from coordinate 3,719 downwards.
GCGGTGGAAAGCGTCACGCTCGCGCCGGGAGTCCCGCAACTGGTTCCCACCGGCCTCACCGTGGAAGTGCCTCCCGGTTATGAGGCGCAGGTCCGTCCGCGCAGCGGGCTGGCGCTCAAGCACGCCATCACCATGCCCAACGCGCCGGGCACGATCGACCCGGGATATCGCGGCGAGATACGGGTCATCCTGCTGAACCTGGGGAACGAGCCCTACGCGATACACGCGGGCGATCGCATCGCGCAGATGATCGTGGCGCGGTACGAGGCGGTGGAGTGGGTGGAAGGCGAACTGGCCGATTCGGTGCGCGGAGCGGGCGGATTCGGCTCCTCGGGACGCTAGGCGCACACTGAAGGGGTAATGTGTACTGGTAATTCCAAGGTACTACGTGTGGTTTCACTCGACATTCGCATCTCTATAATAAGAAATGTAGGATGCGAAAAACCCTACCAATTGCGGCGTTGATTCTACTTGGGCTGGCGCTGTGGGCCAAGGCGGACACGATCAGCCCGGCGAATTATTCCTATGAAATAAGCCGCATTCAGAAAAGCCAGCCCCCACTAGCCGGCGACATCGACCAGGAGGTCCATTCGACCGATTTCGTTCCTGGGGACTACGCCGACCCACCGGCGCTCGGAATGCCGTTCCTGCAACTCGACGCCGCAAATGCCGACGGAAAGCCCATCGCCGCCTGGTTGCCGGTCTCCCCGCCAGCCGGAGCCTCCGAACCGGCCATGGCCGCGGTGCCCCCGGATCCGGGCGCGGAACCAGTCTCCCAGGTGCTTTCCGGCTTGTCCCTGGTGAGCCTGGGCCTGCTGATTTTGCGGATCCGAAGGGCCGTTCCCCGCAGGGCTCCGGACCGGACCGTGCAGTTTCTTCTTGCCACATTCCCCCATTCGAAGGAAACTAAAGGATCAAGGAGAGGCGGCAATTGGAACGAAACGGGCGCAAGAACTCGCTGGTCATGGAGCCAACCGAGCGTTGGACCCCAAGGGTGGCCAGCGACTTCTATGATGTCGAGAGCTGGGGGAAGGGCTACTTCTCGGTCGGCGACAACGGCCACGTCCGGGTCCATCCCGAAAAGGATCCTAGCCGGTCTATCGACCTGAAGGAGCTGGTCGACACGCTGGTCCTTCGTGGCATCAACCTGCCCATCCTGATCCGTTTTGCCGATATCCTGAAACACCGTCTGGGCGAAATCCACAGCGCCTTCGCCACGGCGATTGCCGAGCACCACTACCAGGGCGAATACATCTGCGTTTACCCCATCAAGGTGAACCAGCAGCGGCAGGTGGTCGAAGAGGTGCTCGAATTCGGCCGGCCCTACCGGTTCGGCCTGGAAGCGGGCTCCAAGCCGGAATTGATGGCCGTCATGGCGATGGCCGATAACGAGACGCCGATCATCTGCAACGGGTTCAAGGACGACGAATACATCGAGATGGCCATGCTGGCCCAGAAGGTGGGGCGCCATATCATCCCGGTGGTCGAGAAGTACACCGAACTGCACCTGATCCTCAAGTATTGCGCGCGCGTGGGTGTGCGGCCGTCCATCGGCCTGCGCGTCAAGCTGGCCAGCCGCGGCTCCGGGCGGTGGAAGACTTCCGGCGGGTACCGCTCCAAGTTCGGTCTCTCCGCCACCGAGGGCATGCGCGCCCTCCAGGAACTGAGGGACCTGGGGATGGCCGATTGCCTCAACCTGCTGCACTTCCACCTGGGCAGCCAAATCACCAACATCCGCCAGATCAAGGGCGCGGTCAACGAAGCCGTCCGGGTGTACGTGGACCTGGCGCGCGCGGGCGCCGGCCTGCGCTACCTGGACGTCGGCGGCGGCCTGGGCATCGACTACGACGGCTCGCAGACCGATTTCGAATCCAGCGTCAACTACACGCTGCAGGAGTACGCCAACGACGTGATCTACCACGTGCAGAACGTGTGCGACGAAGTCGGCGTGGCGCACCCCACTATCGTCACGGAAAGCGGCCGCGCCATCGCGGCATACCACAGCGTGCTGGTCTTCAACGTTTTGGGCGTGTCCGGAATGGGCGACACCGACGTTCCGCCGGAGCCGCCCGCGGATGCGGAGCAGCCCCTGATCGATCTGCAGGAGACCTACCGCGGCCTGACCGCCAAGAACCTGCTGGAGAGCTACCACGACGCACAGCAGGCCCTCGACCAGGCCTTGAACCTGTTCAGCCTCGGCTACCTGTCGCTCGAACAGCGCTGCATCGCCGAGAACCTGTACTGGGCCATCTCCCGCAAGATCCAGAAGCAGGCCCGCGAACTGGAATTTTTCCCGGAAGAGTTGGAAGGCATCGACGCCATGCTCTCCGACACTTATTTCTGCAACTTCTCGCTCTTCCAGAGCATGCCCGACAGTTGGGCGATCAAGCAGCTTTTTCCCATCATGCCGATCCACCGGCTGGAGTCGGAGCCCACGCGGCCGGCCGTCCTGGGGGACATCACGTGCGACTCCGACGGCAAGGTGGACGCGTTCATCGACCGGCGCGACGTGAAGCGCACGCTCCAGCTTCATCCCTTCGAGGGAGGCGACTACTACCTGGGGGCGTTTCTGCTGGGCGCCTACCAGGAGATCCTGGGCGACCTCCACAATCTCTTCGGCGACACCAACGCGGTGCACGTCCGGCTGGGGCCCACCGGCGACGTGATCCTGGATTCCGTGATCAAAGGCGACACCGTGCGCGAGGTGCTGGACTACGTCCAGTTCAAATCGGACTTTCTGGTGGCCCGCCTACGCCGGGACGTGGAGACCGCCCTGCGCGAAGGCCGGCTCAGCTACGAGGAAAGCGGAGCGCTACTGAAGTTCTACGAAGAGGGACTGCACGGATACACGTACCTGGAAGAGGCGCACGAGAAGTAGGGGTCGGCTGATCCGGCAATGCTATTCGCCCATTGGCTGGGGGCCTCTCCCAGAAACCGGTCCGGCTCGCACGCTGGCATCGGGAAAAATCTGTCGCTTTCTCTCAAGTAGATCCTGCCGTGTCCGATGGGTGAAGCTTACAAAGCTCATGCCCGCCTGCGTGTAATTCGCAGGCACGTAGTCGACGACCCGCACATGGATTTTGCCATGCTCCGGAATGGTATTCACGTTGCCCACGAGCAAGCCAATCAACTCCCGCGCGGCAGCCTCCCGCGGCGCTCAAAGGGCCGCTCGACGCCTGGGACCTGCGGGAGAAAGTCATCCGCAAGGCGGAGGCGGTGGCACGGCGGTAGTTGGGCCGTGGAGAAATGAACGAGCAAAGCCAATTTGTGACACGCCGCACGGTCCGCTCCGGTAAGCGACCGGGGCTTTTCCGGCCGCGGCCGGGGAAATGAACGAACGAAGCCAATTTTCAGCAAGTTTTCAAAGAACGATCACGCTGTACGGGGCTGCCCGTGACAGGCGCGGCTTAGATACACGTATCCCGCCCTCTCAAGGAGTTTCGTTGCGGCGGCCGGGGCTTGCCCCAACATCGGACCGGGGCGGAACCTGGAGGGTGCCGCGCCGTGCGTCGTCCGGCCGCCAGTGATTTGAGCCGCATCTTCAAAGGGATCAGCACGCTATTGGGCGTCTTACCTTCGATTCGACGACTGACTCTCAGGTGACCCGATGCTTCCCATCGCATCGAGTGATATGGAACCGCGGTCCCAGAGTCTCCCCGCCGAACCTGCAGAGGTTCGAGCTTTCTTAAGGCTCTTACGGGGAGTCCAGTACCACCAAA
>DASQZT010000145.1:0-10851 GCA_035638575.1 Bryobacteraceae bacterium | reverse complement strand
CATCCTCGCCCGCCACAACTGGATCCTCGCCCTCGACCACGTTTCCACCCTCTCACCGGCGCTCACCGACGCCCTCTGCCGCCTCTCCTCCGGCGTCGGCGTCGCCGTCCACGAAACTCCCCGGCCCACCGCCAACCCCCTCCTCAAGTCACTCAAACGGCCCGTCATCCTCACCGTCACCGAGCGCTGGTCGTGTTCCCCCGCCCTCGCCGAACGCGCCCTCACCATCCAGCTTCCGCCCCTCCCGCCCGATCGCCGCACCGCCGAAACGGCCCTCCTCACGGCCTTCCAGGAGGCTTGGCCGGCCATCCTGGCGACTCTCTGCGATGCCGTCAGCACCGCCCTCGCGCGCCTCCCTAAAATGGACCCAGCCCCCGGTAAATTCGCCGACGCCGTCTCCTGGGCCGTCGCCGCCAGCCCCGCTCTCGGCTGCACCGAGGAGGAAATGCGCCAAGCCCTCAACCCGCCGCCGCCGCCGCATCCCATGGTCGAAGCCATCTGCGGCCTCATGGAGCAGTGCCGCCAATGGAAGGGATCCGCCACCGAGCTCTTCGAGCTCCTCCAACCCGGCGTGTCCTGCCAGAACCCCGCAAGCGCGGCCAAGCAGCTCAGATCCTGCTCCCTGACCCTCGCCGATCACGGTATCGAATTGAAATTCCGCCGTTTGCATGGAGGCGCCCGCGTAGTCGAGATCCACGACGATCCGGGTGACGGCAGCAGCCCCGAAAACCCTCCCCAGCCGTCACCCGATTCTGACGCACCTCCGCAACCTGCAGAAACCGAAGAGGTTAAGTCATGACCAAAAAATGCGCGCGGAAACGGCTCCAACACCGTCACCACCGTCACCGCCCCCTCGGTGGGGCAGGCGCTTCCGCCTGCCAACCCCAACCCGTGGGCCCCGGGCCCCGGCCGAGCCACGGCGGGGACCATTTGTCCCATGAGGACAAAACGTCCCCGAGCGCCCTTCGTCAGCCATTGCAAATAAAGCCTCTTAGCGTTGGCACGCCGAGTGCGTTTAGGGCACCCGAGGAACATCGCTTGAAACGAATCTTTCAACTCGCTCTGGCAATCTCCGTTGCGGGCATTGCTTTTGCCGGGCAGGTCTCGCCCGACTTCAAAGTTACCAACCCCTTTGCTCCCGTCACCATCGTGGTGCAGTTCTCGACTCCCCCCGGCGCCGCCATTCTGGGCCAGGTTACCAGCACGGGAGCCAGCACCAAGCAACAGTTCAAACACTTTCCCAAGTTCCAGGTATTCACGGTGCCCGCCGGCCTGGTGAACCTGATCGCCCAGATCCCCGGCGTCAAGTACGTTTCGCCCAACCGGCCCGTCAAGAAGCACCTGGACCTCACCACCGCCACCGTGGGATCGGCTATCGCCAACCTGAACGGCTGGACAGGACAAGGCATCGGTGTAGCCGTGCTCGACAGCGGCATCGACTATAACAATGCCGACCTGAAGACCTCGTCGGGAGCCAGCCGGGTGGTCTACAGCCAGGACTTCACCGGAGAGAACAACACCATGGACCTCTTTGGCCATGGCTCGCACGTCGCCGGGATCATCGGCGGCAACGGCGCCAACTCCGGGGGCAAGTATCACGGAATCGCCCCGGGTGTCAATCTGATCAACTTGCGCGTACTCGACGAGAACGGCGCGGGCAGCGACGCCGCCGTGATCGCCGCCATCGACCAGGCCATCGAACTGCAGGCCACCTACAACATCCGCGTCATGAATCTGTCGTTGGGCCGTCCCATCTACGACGATGTCACCTCCGATCCCCTCTGCCTGGCAGTCGAGTCGGCCTATCAGGCCGGTATCGTGGTGGTGGTCGCCGCCGGCAACGACGGGCGCGACAACTCCGCGGGGAACCAGGGTTATGGCACCATCAATTCGCCCGGTGACGATCCGCTCGTGATCACCGTCGGAGCCATGAAGACCGAGGGAACCACCGACCGCGGCGACGACCTGATAGCCAGCTACAGTTCCAAAGGCCCCACCCTGATCGACCATTTTGTCAAGCCGGACCTCGTGGCGCCCGGCAACATCATCAGCTCACTCCGCGTTCCCGGCAGCACCCTCGACGTCCAAAACCCCGGCAACCAGATTAACCCCACGGTCTATGGTGCCCCGGCCAACTCTCCTTCGGCGTACATCAGCATGAACGGAACCAGCATGGCGACCCCCGTGGTGGCCGGAGCAGCCGCCCTGCTGCTGCAACAGAATCCCGCCATGACGCCTGACCAGGTCAAGGCCCGCTTGATGCTGACCGCCAGCAAGTCCTTCCCCGTCTTCAGCATAGCCACCGATGCCACTACCGGCATCTCTTACACGAGCTACTACGACGCCTTCACCGTCGGCGCCGGCTACCTGGACGTTCAGGCGGCCCTCAACAGCACGGCCCTCTCCACGGGCGTGGCCATCTCACCCGTGGTGATCTTCAACGCCAACGGCTCGCTCTCCATGGTGAGCCCCGATCAGTTTGCCTGGGACGATCAGTTCGCCTGGGATGACCAGTTTGCCTGGGACGATCAATTTGCCTGGGACGACTCTACCGTGTTTGGAGCCAGCACCGTGGTCAACGGATCCAACGTGTTGATGCTGAGTTCCTCCTCGATAATGGCCCAGAAAGGCACTGCGGGCTGCAGCGCGATCTGGAGCTCGAAGAGCTCATGGGATAACGGCACGACCAGCTCCACCAGTACCTTGGTCAAAGGAGAGAAGTAGCCGGAAATCGCATGCCGGACTACTTGCTATGAGCTTCAGATTGATGTTCCTTCGATCCGGATGCGCCGTTCCGGCGCATCCGGCGCCAAACAAGGAGACTCTCTCATGACCAAAAACATCGCTCGTGTGGTCGCGGCTGGCTCCATCCTTTTGCTGGCGCCTGCCCTGGTTCTCGCGCAGCATCCCAAGATCGCACCCGACCTGGAAGGGCGGGCCGCGAATTCGACGGTCGACGTCATCGTGCGCTTCCAAAGTGCTCCCGGCGCGGAGCAGCATCAGAGGATACTGGCCCGCGGAGGCCGCCTCAACACGGACCTCGGATCCATGCAGGCCGGCGCCTACCGCATCGCCGTGTCGGCGTTGCAGGACCTGGCGAACGATCCCGACGTGGTTTACATCGCGCCGGATCGTCCCTTGCGGGGTCTCCTCGATAACGCCGCCGCCGCCGTGAATGCCGACATCGTGAAAAGTTACGGCCTTACGGGCGCCGGCATTGGAGTGGCGGTCATCGATAGCGGCGTCTCGCATGACCCGGACCTCTATGGAAACCGGGTCGTCTACGAAGAGAGCTTCCTGGGCGACCGCACTACGTCCGACCCGTACGGTCACGGCACCCACGTCGCGGGTATCGTGGGCGGCACCGGGAAAAAGTCGGGCGGCCGGTATGCCGGCATTGCGCCCGGCGCCAACCTCGTCAACCTTCGAGTTCTCGACCAGAACGGCGCGGGCGCCGACAGCACCGTGATGGCGGCCATCCAGCGCGCCATTCAATTGAAGTCCCGGTACAACATTCGGGTGATCAACCTGTCGCTGGGGCGGGCGGTGTTCGAGAGCTACACCCTCGATCCGTTGTGCCAGGCGGTGGAAGCGGCTTGGAAGGCCGGCATCGTGGTAGTCGTAGCGGCCGGCAACGAGGGACGCAACAACTCCGTCAATACCCACGGCTACGGCACCATCGGGGCTCCGGGCGACGATCCCTACGTCATTACCGTGGGCGCCATGAAGACCATGGGCACGCCTGCACGCACCGACGATCTGATCGCCAGCTACAGCTCCAAGGGACCCACGGCGATCGACCACATCGTAAAGCCCGATCTGGTGGCGCCGGGCAACTGCGTGGTCTCCATCCTCGACAAGGGGAGCACCTTGGCGAGCGAGTTCCCCGGCAACACCGTATCCAACTTCTACTTTCAACTGAGCGGAACCAGTATGGCCACTCCCATGGTGAGCGGCGCGGCTGCCCTTTTACTCCAGGCACAGCCCGGCCTCAATCCGGATCAACTGAAGGCACGGTTGATGAAGACCGCCTACAAGCAGTTTCCGGTGTCCAGCCTGGCGACCGATCCGGTAACGGCGCAGCAATACCAGAGCTACTACGATGTGTTCACGGTGGGCGCCGGCTACCTCGACATCGCCGCGGCCCTGGCGAATAACGACGTGGCCGTGGGCTATGCCCTTTCGCCGTCGGCGGTTTTCGACGAAACCACCAACACGGTCAAGCTGGCGCCCACGGCCGGCCTGGAGAATATCCAGGCGATTTGGGGCAGCGTGGCGGTGTGGAGCGCCCAGGTGATCTGGGGCGAGGCGATCTGGGGCGATCAAGCGGTCTGGGGCGACCAGGTGCTCTGGGGCGACCAGGTCATCTGGAGCGATGCCGTCGCGGTCGGTTCGTTGTGGGGATCGCAGGCGCCTTGGGCCAGCGCCACAACGTCCTCGGAGTCCACCGGCATCGCCATCAATGGAGAGAACTAGATGCCACACCGGCTGCTATCCGCACTAAACAGAGCGTCACAAGTAATTGCGCATCCGCGGGGTGCCCTTTGGGCCCGGTGCCCTTTGGGCCCGGTGCCCCCTGGGCCCGGCTCTGTTCGGAGCCGCGCGCGTAAGCAAGCGGTGTTCGCGCAAACAATAACGCCGCTGCGTTTAGCCACGCGCGCCGCGGTGGCGCTGGGCGTCCTGCTGGTTGCGGGGCTGCTCGCCGCCACGCTGGTGCGGATGGCCCCGGGATTTGGCATGGACGAACGGTTGCTGGACGTTCGTCTGAACCAGGAAAGCCTCCAGGCTATTCAACGACAGGGAGGCGAACAACCGAACGTGGTCCGATATTACGGGCACTACCTGCGGCAACTCGCCCACGGCGACCTGGGGACTTCGTTGTCCCTGGGCCGGCCGGTTCGGGAACTGCTCGCGGAACGGATGGCCGTGAGCTTCCGCTCCGGCCTCTCGGGCCTGGGCCTGGCGTGGATAGCGGCTATTCTCGCGGCAACCACGCTCGAGCTGTTACGGCGGAGCTTCACCGAGGCAGTCGCGTCGGTACTGTCGGGAGCGCTGTTGTGCGTGCCGGCGGCGGTGGTGGCTCTGGCCTCCGTCTACAGCGGAGCGGCGCCGGCAGTGGCGATCGCCGTGATCCTGTTCCCGCGCATTTTCCGCTACCTGCGGGATCTGGCGCGCCAGGCCTGCGGTGCGCCGCACGTTCTGGCTGCGCACGCGCTCGGGCTCAACCCCCTTCGGATTCTCACCTGCCACGTCGTCGCACCCGTGCTGCCGGAGTTGCTGGCCCTGGCCGGCGTCTCGGTGAGCATGGCGGTGGGCGCCACTGTCCCGGTAGAAGCGCTCTGCGACTCGCCCGGGGTGGGGCAACTGGTCTGGCAGTCCGCACTCGCCCGGGACCTCCCGGTACTGGTCAATCTTACCCTGCTCATTACCGCCCTCACCGTCATCGCCAACCTGATCGCGGACACGGCCAGATCCATGCGGGAGGCGCAGGTCTGATATGCGTCGCGTTGCCGTGTCGCTGCTGCTTCTGGTCACCCTGATGTTGGCGCTCGCCAATTGGGTGGCGCCCTTCCCGTACGCCAGGCAGTTTCGGGACGCGCCCGATGCTCCCCCATCGCGCCATTTCCTCCTGGGGACCGACGCCCTGGGGCGCGACCGGCTCTCGCGAATGTTGTATGGCGCCCGGATCTCACTTCTCCTGGCTCCGGGCGCCGCTTTGGTTTCGGGCGGTCTCGCCCTGGCCGTGGGATTGCTTGCGGGGTGCCTGGGAAGGCGCGTCGAGCGCGCCGTCACGGTGGCAGCCGATCTGTGCCTTTCGCTGCCCTGGCTCTTTGCGCTGCTGGCGATCCGCGCTGTATTGCCCCTGAATGCGTCGGCCACTGCCTCCGCGCTCTCCACGTTCGGGCTGCTCGGTCTGTTGGGCTGGGCCGGACCTTGCCGCATCATTCTGGTCGCGGTGAAGCGCCATCTGGGTTCCGATTTCGTCCTGCTGGCGCGTGCATCCGGTTGCTCCGCCGGGCGCCTGGCGGCCGTCCACCTCATTCCCAACCTGTTGCCGTTGGCGCGCGCCCAGTTCCTGGTGACGGTGCCGGCATTCCTGTTGGCGGAAGCCAACCTCGGACTCCTGGGATTGGGCATCCCCGAACCGGTGCCTTCGTGGGGTGGGATGCTGCGGGAACTGGAGAACCTGCCCGGCGCGGTGGCCCATCCCTGGATCTGCGCGCCCGCCCTGCTGCTGATGATCGTCATCAGTTCCTTTCATCTGCTGGTTTCGGCCGATAAGGACCGTGTATGAGATATGCCGGTCCAATTCTTCTGGCTCTTCTGGGTTCCCTGAACCTCGGTGCGCAGTGGGGCGGCGAACTCCGATTCTGCCTCCGCAGCGAACCCAAAAGCTTTCATCCCGCGCTGGCCGATAGCGACGCCCCGGAAACCATCCGCTACCTGACGGGTGGAGTGCTCCTGCGGGTCAACCGCATCAATCAGCAATTGGAACCGGAGCTGGCGACCTCCTGGAAAATCGAAAACGGCGGCAAGGCTGTGGTCTTCCATTTGCGCCAGGGTGTTTCCTTTTCCGACGGCACACCCTTTACGGCCGACGATGTGGCCTACACCATGCAGGTGCTGCTCGACCCGAACCTGCATTCCCCGACGGGCGATACCTTCCAATCCGGGGAGGGAGCCGTCCAGGCCGTGGTGCGCGGAAAGTACGAGGTGGCGATAGTGTTCCCGCAGCCCGTGGCCGGCGTCTTGCGGCTCTTCGACCAGGTGGCCGTCATGTCGCGAACTTCCCCGCTGAAAGAGCGGGCGGTTTTGGGACCGTTCCGCATCGCCGAACATAAACCGGGCTCGTACATCCTGCTGGCGAGAAACCCCAACTACTGGAAGACCGAGGGCGGCAAGCGACTGCCCTATCTGGACGCCGTTCGCCTGGAGATCCAGCCCAACCGCGAGCTGGAATTGCTGCGCTTCCGCCGGGGACAGGTGCACCTGATCTCCTCGCTCGATCCCGATCAATTCGAGCAACTGGCCGGCGAAGACCGCGCCTCGGTCAAGGACGCGGGGCCGGCGCTCGACGCCGAGATGATCTGGTTCAATCTGTCCGATTCCGCGCCGATCGAGGCCTACCGTAAGGCCTGGTTCCGCTCCCGCAATTTCCGCCTGGCGGTGTCCCATGCCATCCGCCGCGACGACCTCTGCCGCGTGATCTATCGCGGCCACGCGCAACCCGGAGTCGGGCCGGTTTCTCCGGCCAATCTCTTCTGGTTCAATCCACACCTGAAGCCGCATGCCTTCGATCTCGACGCCGCGCGCAAGCTCCTGGCGGCGGACGGATTCCGCAGTGAGGGAGGGTCGCTGCGCGACCGCGAGGGTCATGCCGTGGAATTCTCCCTGGTTACCAGTGCCGGCAACCGCGCGCGGGAGCGCATCGCCGCGATGGTCCAGCAGGACCTTGCCGGCCTGGGCATCAAGCTGAACATCGTGACCTTGGATTTTCCGTCTCTGATCGAGCGGATCGGCAAGTCCTTCCAGTACGAGGCCTGCCTCCTGGGCACCGTCAACGTGGATCTCGATCCCAACGGCCAGATGAACGTCTGGTTGAGCTCGTCGGCCAATCACCAGTGGAATCCCAACCAGAAGCAGCCCGCGACTCCCTGGGAGGCCGAAATCGACCGCTTCATGCGGCTCCAGGCCTCCACCATCGATGCGCATCGCCGCAAAGCGCTCTTCGACCGCGTGCAGCAGTTGGCCTGGGACGAAGCGCCTTTCGTCTACCTGGTGCACCGGAACGCGCTGGTGGCGGTGGCGCGCTCGGTGCGGAACGCCGAGCCGTCCGTCCTGCGGCCGCAGGTCTTGTGGAACGTGGATCGGCTCTGGATCGAGCCCTCGAAGTGACCTCCGGGCTATCGTCGCTGGCAGCGGAAATTTCCGCCGGCTGCCCGGAAAAGCCCGAAGTCCCGCGGGCTGCGAATATCTCCGCCGGCTGCCCGGAAAAGCCCGAAGCCCTGCTGGCTGTGAACATCTCCGCCGGCTGCCCGGAAAAGCCCGAAGTCCTGGTGGCTGTGAACATCTCGGTCGACTACCGGGAAAAGCCCGGAGTCCTGCTGGCTGCGAACATCTCCGCCGGCTGCCCGGAAAAGCCCGAAGTCCCGCTGGCTGCGAACATCTCCGCCGGCTGCCCGGAAAAGCCCGAAGTCCTGCTGGCTGTGAACATCTCCGTCGACTACCCGGAAAAGCCCGGCGTCCTCGAAGGAGTGGTTTTCACCGTCGGAGTGGGCGAGATGATGGGGCTGATCGGTCCCAGCGGGTCGGGGAAGAGCACGATCGCGCTCGCGGTATTGCGACTGGCGGAGCTGAGGGGCGCGACCGTGCGCGGCGCGATTCGATTTTGCGGGCGCGATCTGATGGACTGCTCCCAGAAGGAGCTTCGCCACGTCCGCGGCCGGGAGATCGGCCTGGTGCTGCAGAGCCCGATGTCCGCCCTCAATCCGGCGCTGCGGATCGAAACCCAATTGCGCGAGGCGTGGCGCGCCCACCGGCCGGAGCCCTGGGCTTTCGCCAAAGGGCAGGTGGCGGAGCTCCTGGTGGGTATGGGCCTGCCGGGCGGCTCCGATTTCCTGCGGAGCTATCCACGCCAGTTGAGCGTGGGGCAGGCGCAGCGAGTAGTCATCGCCATGGCCGTGATGCATCACCCGAAGCTGCTCGTGGCCGACGAAGCCACCAGCGCCTTAGACCCCGTCTCCCATGGCGAGATCCTCGATCTGTTCCGCAAGCTGAACGCAGAACTCGGGATGTCGATCCTCTACGTCTCGCACGATCTGGCATCGGTGGCGCGTCTGTGCCACACGGTGGGTGTGCTTGAAGGCGGTTGTCTGGTCGAGTGCGGACCCGCGGACCGGTTGCTGCGTGTCACGGAGCCGCCTTCTTACCGGCTGGCTGGCGGGACCGGGCGGCCGTTCTCGCGCGCGTGAGGATGAGGAATCCGCTCTCGACATGGTCGTCGAGGATGCGCGTCCACACCACCCGGGCACGGCCTTCCCAGTCCCCATGCTCGAAGTGAACGAACTGCCCCGGGCCCAACCCCTTCAGCCCGTGCTGGGCGCGGAATCCGGCGCGGCTGCTGTCCAGCAAGCGGCCCGGCGCGGTCGCGTTCGAGAAGCCCTCGGGCCACAGGCTCACCTGGCCGCGCGCCATACGGCGCGGTTCGCTGCGGCGGTCAGCTCCTTTGGCAACCGGCTCAAGCAACATACACGTGATCCTCCTGCGGCGCATTGGCCCGATACAGCTTCAGCTTGCGGCTCAGCGTTCTTCGCGAGATGCCGAGCAGATCGGCGGTCTTCTGGTGGTGCCCACCAGTCCTATCGAGAGTGGCGAGGATGGCTTCCCTTTCCATGCCATCGAGGTGCGACGGCCCCGCACAATGCGCACGCCCCGCGGTGAGAGCCGGCGCAGCCGGGTTTGACATCTCCAGATCGGCTGCATCGATCCGGTAGCTTTGGGCCGTAATCACCGCATGCGTAACCGCGTTTCGCAATTCGCGGATATTTCCCGGCCAGGCATGGTGCTCGAGTGCTGCCTTGGCCCCGGCGGAGAACTCGGCGCGCTCCGCGTACTGCTCCAGGAAGTATTCGGCGATGGGCACAATGTCCTCCCGCCGTTCGCGCAAGGGAGGGACGTGGATCCGGCACTGGTTGAGGCGATGAAACAGGTCGGCGCGGAACTTCCGGCCGGCCACGGCCCCCTCCAGATCCTGGTTCGTGGCAGCGACGATGCGCACATCCGCCGCGATCTTCTTCTGTCCTCCCACCCGGTAGTAGGGTACGCCGTCCAGCACGCGCAGCAGTTTCACTTGCATGCGCGGCTCCAGTTCCCCGACTTCGTCCAGAAACAGCGTCCCGGTGTGCGCCATCTCGAAAAGGCCCGGCTTGACCGCATCCGCTCCGCTGAAGGCGCCCTTTTCGTGTCCGAACAGCTCGCTCTCCACCAGGTGCTCCGGCAAGGCTCCGCAACTGAAGTCCACCCAAGGCTTGTTGGCGCGCAGCGAATAGTGATGCACGGCGCGCGCCACGATCTCCTTACCGGTGCCGGTCTCGCCGGTAATCAAAACGGTCGCCGGCATGCGGGCCAAACGCACCACCATATCCATCAACTGCCGCATCTTGGGGCTGGCTATGATAGCGGCCACTCCGAGATAGACATAGCGTTCTTCGGGCATGTTCCAGAGAACATATCGGCTAAGACCCGCCAAAATCCAGCGGTTCAATTCCTTCCTCCGGGAGCCGATAAGAATAGACATGTGCCAGTCCCTGCGCGCCATCGAGACCCTGGCGCTCGCCATCGACGCCCGTAAGGGCGGACACCTCCCTCGAATCGAAGCTCTGGCCTTGGAAATCGGCCGGCGCCTGCACTGGAACGAAGCGGAGCTCGCGGCTCTGCGGGCCGCGGCGCTGCTGCACGACGCCGGCGAGTTGGCCGTGCCGCAGCACCTCGTTGGAATACCGGGGGGCGCCACACCCGGGAGCGCCACCCCCGAGGAGTCCGAGAAGAACCAGGCTCATCCCGCTGTGGGGTCCGCCATGGCGGCACACATGGGCCTCTCCGATGCCGTGGCTGCGATGATACGGTCGCATCACGAGCGCTGGGACGGACACGGCTACCCGGACGGCCTCCAGGGACACGCCATCCCGGTGGGATCCCGCATCCTGGCGGTGGCGGATTGCCTGGCTCGACTGGCTCCCGAACATGCGCTCGAAGCCCTGCGGCGAGGCTCCGGCGCCGCCTTCGACCCGGACCTCGCGCGGCTGGCGTCGGACCACCTTGCCGATTTGGAACGGGTTGCCAGACCGCAGC
>DASQZT010000144.1:0-78053 GCA_035638575.1 Bryobacteraceae bacterium | reverse complement strand
GAGGAAATCCAGGATTGGGTTGGCGACGACTATGACCCCGACGCTTTCTCCATCGAGGACGTCAACCACATGCTCACGCCTTTGCGTCGTCGCCGGGACAAAGCCTCACGCGGTTAGTCGCCAGCACGGTAAACAAATACTAAGGATCTTACCGACGCTCAGCAGCAGAAGGTCGAGTCCAGCACGATTCGCACAATTGTCGCTGATACCGGCAAAAATACTGCGCTGCGCTACGAGATGTTCGAGCGCCTCAACCGCGGGGCCGTGCCACTCAAAGAACAAGAAATCAGAAATTGCATGTTCCGGGGCCGGTTTTGCGAACTACTGAGGGATTTGGAGCGAAACCCCCACTGGCGGAAAGTAAAGGGTACGTTGGTGCCTGAACCGAGATTTATCGAACGGGAAATGATTTTAAGGTTCCTGGCGTTCTCTCGCGCCATTGATCAGTACAAGGGGCGGCTGAAGCAGTTTCTGACGGACTCCATGAAGACTTTCGCTGACGAATGCGAACGAGAGCCAGGCCAAGTAGACGTTTTGCGGGCGACATTTCTAAACACCATCCAGAATGTTGTCACGGTGTTTGGACCACATTCTGGTCGCGTTTACCGGATGGATGAGGGTCTGCCCGACGGCGGTCAATGGGAATCGAAGTTTTCTATTGCTGCATTTGATATCCAGTCGTCGGCATTGATAGCGCAACCTGCAGCCATGGTGCAAGCTGCACAGGAACAGATAAGTGAAGCTTACATCTCTTATGTGCTGACCGACTCAGCGATCAAGGCAGCCATATCCGGACAGGGGACGACCAAGAGGGAGCCGACCAGATTGCGATGGTTCGGGTTTAGGTCACAAGTTCAGAAACTCCTAAGCGAAGCGGGGACCGAACCACGGTACTTTCCGTACAAGTTCAGGAAAAAGCTGTTTGAAGCCTCTAATGCCTGCGGACTTTGTCCAAATCCAATTCATTACTTTGACGACTGCGTGGTTGATCACATCCAAGCATTCAGCCGGGGCGGAAAGACGGTGGAGAGCAACGGCCAGCTGGCCCATCGCCGCTGCAATGCCCTCAAGGGCGCTGGACTCGGTGATTTCGCTCAGACGCGGACTGAGGACAGTCTTGGGAGAGCATCGAAGCAGAGCAACGGTTCGACAAAGCAGTTCCAAGAGGACGAAAAGGAGCGGTCGGGCGCGAAGTTCGTCAGCACTGCTTTGCATAGTCCCGACGTTGTTTGGCACGAGCCCCAGGTGGTCGTAAACGCTAATGGTCACGCGAGCTCACCGATTGTCAATCAAAGGGCGAGACGGCGAAGGAGAACCAAGATCCGGAGCGACGATGTGATGCCTGAGATTCTTGACCTGCTGAAACACGAACGGCAGGTACCAAAGGCGGATATTGAGGAACGGATGCGACCGGTGGCCGCCCAAAAAGGCCTGGCCTACCGGACTCAAGGCGTGGGTTTCGCTCTATCGCTGTTGAAGAGACTGGGCTGGGCCTGCAATCAAGAACGCAACTGGAGCATCACAGAGGAGGGAATGCGGAGTTCAGTGACAGCGGAGCAGGCGCGTACCATCGGGCGCTCATTCTGGCCGCCCCGCCAGGTCGCCGCCGACGATTTGACACCGAGCATCGCAGCCCAAGATCCGAGTGTTGCGCTGACGCCGCGTGCGAACGGTTTTGCGGAATAGCCCGCACAGTGCCGACGAACACAACGGCGGCCCACAACAGGCAACGGTGGCAACGGTTTTCCAGAGACCTCTCTTCGTGTTTCTCTTCTTTGAAAGGGCTTCGCACGACCGTTGCCTTTGTTGCCGGTGAACGGCTACTTCCGTGTGGTGCTGAAGCTCTGCAATAAGGAAGTGAGGCCGACCTGAAGCCACGAAGGCAGTAGAACCGGCACAATCAACCGCCAGCGCGAAATTGAAGGGGGAGGCTCAGCGAAAGCCGGAGGGGCGCAGATCAGGGCGGGACGAGCGGAATCAGCGCGGGCTCGCTCACCGGCCGAAAGAGGGCCGCCGTCCAAGAAATCCCACTGAACCGAAATGGGGCGGCGAGAAGGCGTTCACCTCACCAAATACATGATTCCGAAAATCACACCGAGGAGAAGCATAGCCCCCAAGCCCAGCACTGCCCGGACTAAAAGACTGGCCGCGCCAATTTTCAGGAACGTCCCGGCCAGGCCGGTGATCGTAAATCGATCGCCAGGACGCACTGCTACTAGGCAGCGCACTGGCGTTCGGAATCCACTGCTTCGTCTCATTATCCACGTATAGCAGCCATCGATCCCTGAACACTACTCACGGTCGATGGGTCACGTCTGATCACCTTGGTTAACACGCCCCATCCGACGGAACGACCTTGAAAGCAATAGCTAAGGTAACCTCAAAGCATCAGCGCTTTCTTAGATTCGCGGCTCGAGACGCCAATCCAAACCATCGGGCATTTCCTTGACGGCACCTACCACTGGGAGAATAATGCTGGTGGAGGCCGACATGCGGAATCACCATCTCGACATCCATGGAGGTCGTCCGGCACACGGAGTGAGCTATTCCGTGGGCTTCTGGGAGCCCGGCGATACGAATGCCGAACGCGCTCTTGTCCCACGGGTCTCGGTAGACTAGTGAGGCATCCGGCGGCGTGGATGTGCTAAACCGCCGAAAGCGATACTTCCGCAACGATCTGTTGGGTTCTGCAATTACGGCCTTGGCGGCCTTCGCACCCAGCACGGACCGCGCCAGGTCGCGAATAGGCGTGTCGGATTTCGAAAAATAGTAGGCCCAGGCTCCCAGATGTTTTTGCTGATGCGCTTCTGCCGCTACGCACTTGAAATCTTCCGTTTCGAACGATACGACCTGACGAGGTTCTTTTGCAAATAGCGGCGGCAAGACGTTCAGGTGATCACGGACATCGTTGCGCCAACTCCATTCGTTATCGATTGAGAGCATGGCTGTCCTCAAATCGAAGGCTATATCGGGCGGCGTACAGGATTGCAGTACCTCGTCTATTTGTTCGGCAACTGCATCATCGATTGAATAGCTGGACTGCAAGCATTCGGAAATTCGCAAGGGTTCACCAGGTGCTTCGAGGTCCAGGACCGCGACGGAGTAGTCCTCCAACAGAAAATCCGCCTGATCAGTATGACGATACAACTGGTAGGCGCAGACGGTGTCGCTGAATATGCGAAACGCAAGACTCTGGTAATGGGTTTCGGAGCGCCCACCCCAACGTTCCCACTGGCCCAGCACCGAAAGGTCCCGGAGCAACCTGCGGTTATTCACAAACAGCAGCGTTTGTCCGACTGGCTGAAAGGGAGTCGGCACGTTCTGGAACACTTCAACACCCGTTTGTCCGTGGTGGATTAGATGAGCATCGTCGATAGGATCGTGTGCTCCTTTCAGCACGATGGCTAGATCGGCGGCAATCTGGCGTGGATCAAGCCCGCTCTGTGAGGTTCCTGAATCAAGATCGAGCGCCAGAACCCGATGATGGTTTCGAATCGCGAGTCCGCCGTGGATCAAGACGTGCGGCTGCCAAACTGGTCCGCCCATGACACTAACCGAAGCATAGGGGGCCAGCTTCGCTAGGACATTCTGCCAGACCGCCAAAGGAACAACCCGCTTCACCTCGGAGAGAGCGAGGCAGAAGTCGTTAGCCCGCACGTGAAACTTTACGGGATGTTCGAGCCCAATGATAACGTTGGCCAAAGTGGTTGGGTCGATGCGTAGATGGAAACCTTGCGGTATGGCGCCTCGGTCATCTGTCCGGAGAAAATCATAGAGGGGATCATCTTCGCGTTCGGCACGACCATTGACGCGGTCCATTCCTCAATCATATGCAGAGCCGTTCCGAATTCGCCAGCAGCACTGAGTATCACTTCGGCATCGATTTAGCAGGGCGGCCGAAAAGAAGCGCCACAGGGCAGATTGGCGGCAAAACCGACCGCTTCTCCATCTGCACCGTTAGCTGTTCAAATCGTCTCCAGCTCTTCCTCCAGCATCTGCTTCTGCGCCAGGTCCGCGTAGTAGCCGCCGGCCTCCACCAGTTCCGCATGGGTGCCCTCTTCGACGATGCGGCCTTTCTCGAGCACCACGATGCGGTCGGCCTGCCGCACGGTCGAAACACGGTGCGAAATGAGGATCACGGTGCGCCCGCGCATCACGCCCGCCAGGTGGGTCAGGATGCGCTCCTCGGTCAAGGTATCCACGCTCGATAGCGCGTCGTCCAGAATGAGGATGCGCGGGTCGCGCAGAACCGCGCGGGCGATCGCCGTGCGCTGTTTCTGTCCTCCGGAAAGCGTGATGCCGCGCTCCCCCACCATCGTCTGGTAGCCGTCCGGAAAGCTTTCGATGTCGGACGCCAGGCCCGCGATTTCGGCCGCGCGGCGGATTTCTTCGACGCTCGCCCGATCCACCCCGAACGCGATGTTCTCGGCGATCGTGGCGCTGAACAGAAACGTCTCCTGGGGCACGAAGCCGATCTGGCGGCGGAGGTCCTCCGGGTCGAGGTCGCGCAGGTCGATTCCATCCAGCAGGACCGTGCCCGCCGAGGGGTCCATCAGCCGCGGCGCCAGGCTCGCCAGGCTGCTCTTTCCCGAGCCCGTGCGGCCCACCAGCGCGATGGTCGCACCGGCCGGAATCCGCAGGTCGATGCCGTCCAGCGCGCGGCTGCCGTTGTAGTTTACCGAGACGCCCCGGAATTCCACTTCGCCGCGCGCGCCCTCCAGCCGGACGGGCGTGGCGGGCGCGTGAATGGTGGGCGTTTCGCGCAGGATCTGGTTGATTCGCTCGAGCGACGCCGTCCCGCGCTGCATCAGGTTCACCACCCAGCCCAGAGCGATCATGGGCCACACCAGCATGCCCATGTAGGTGTTGAACATCACGAAGCTGCCGATGGAAATCCGCCCCTTCAACACCTGGTAGCCGCCGGCCCACAGCACCGCCAGAAAGGTGAGGCCGATCAGCACTTCCATCAGCGGCTGGAAGACGGCCTCAATCCGGATCAGTTGGATGTTCTGCGCGATGAACCGCCGGTTCAGCTCCTCGAAGCGCCGCATCTCGGCGCGCTCCTGCACGAAGGCGCGGATCATGCGGACGCCGGAGAGGTTCTCCACCACACGGCTCGAGATGTCCGAAAACATGGCCTGGATCCGCTCGAACCGGGTGTGAATGGCGCGGCCCGAGAGGATCACCACCAGGCTCACGGCGGGCGCCGGCATCAGGGCCACCAGCGCCAGCCGCCAATCGAACTTCACCATGATGGCGATGGCCAGCGCGAACGTCAGGCCAGTCTCGAAACAGTACATCACTCCCGGGCCGAGCATCATGCGCACGGCGTTCAGATCGTTGGTGGCGCGCGCCATGATATCGCCCGTGCGGGTGCGGGCGTAGTAGTCCGGGGAAAGGCTCACCAGCTTCCCGAACAGCTCGTTCCGCAGGTCGTACTCTACGTCCCGCGAAATGCCGATCAGGACGACGCGCATGCCGTACTGGAAGACGCCCTTGAACAGCGCCAGCACCAGCAGGAAGCCGGCAAAGCGCAGAAAGGCGCGCGAGCCGTCCCCCCCGGTCAGCGCGTCCACCGCTCCCCGGATCATGAGGGGCTGCCCGGCCTGAGCCAGGTCCTTCAGGATCAGGCACCCGAAGCCCAGCGCCAACATCCACCGGTAGCGCCAGAGGTACTTGCGAACAGTGGCCAGCGCTTCCCACATGGCTCATTTCCCGAAAGCGGAGGCCACCGTCTTGGTCCACTCCAGCAGGACGGTCTTCTGCGCCTCGCGGTTGCGCCACCACGAATCGGGATCGAAATATTGATCGCGCGCGGCCACCGTGCGGAACCGGGGTCCGACTCCCATGCCGCGCTCCGCGGCACGGAAGGTGCGGGCGGCGCGAGCGGTGTGAAACGTGCTTGTGATCAGCACGAAGCTGTGGACTCCGCGGCGCTGCAATTCCCCTAGAACGACGCGCGCCTCGTCGCCCGTGGAGAGGCTCTCGTTCGGCAGGGCGATAAACCACGCCGCCGGGTAGCCCTTGCGAACCATCATGGCGATGGCCAGGTCGCACTCGGGTACGCCGTAGTCGGGCGGCCCGCTTACCAGCACCGCGGGGACGTAGCCTGCCTGCACCAGCTCCGCTCCCTTTTCGATGCGGTGCCCGTAGTGATCGCCGGCCAGCACGACCGCCATGTCGGCCTTGGCGGGGCCGTCGTCGTGAATCAGCCCGTAGCCCAGCCGCGGCAGCCAGAGGGCATGCGTGGCGCCAACCACGATTCCCAGAGCGAGTACGATCAGAAGGAGTTTTGCGCGCGGCGGCCGGCTCACGGACTATTTCTCGTCCGCGTTCTTATCCAGGTTGCCCACCGTCTTCAGGCGCTGGTACAGGCGCTCCACTTCGGCTTCGTCTTCCGCCCGCAGAATCCGGTACCGCGGGGCCGGCTGCGCCTTCCGCTCGCTCGCCGGCGACAGCACCTCACCCCAATATTGCCGGTAGGGAATGCCGTCGATCAAAGCATCGCGGGAAAGCCGCCGCAGGTGCCTCAGCAGGCTGTTGCAGGAATCCAGGTCGCCGGGATAGATCAGCAGCAGGCGGGAATCGTCGAAAAGAGTGATGCGCGCGATCAGTGGGGAAAGCCACGCGGTGCGGTCCACGCGCCGGATGTCCATCCATGGAATGATTCGCTTGCCGATCGCCACGTAGCCCTCGTGGATCTCGATGGCCGGTCGCATCGCCATAGTGAACAAAAACGCGGCCGTCAGGATGAACAGCCCCGCCGGAATATACGCCAGTGCGGTCGTCGATCCGAACCATCCGGACACGACCGCGGACACCACCGCCGTGATTCCGAACCACAGGTAATGTTTCGCCGGCAAGTAGCGAGTCATGCGCAACCCGTCACCTTTAGACTACTCCCGCGCACAAAACTCGTCAATGCGCCCGCGCCAACCGTACCCCCCGCCAGGTGTAATGCAGTCCGCTCCAGATCGTAAAAGCCGCGCAGGGCCAAAGCATTGCGGACGAGAGTGCATCCAATACTCGAGTTTCAAAAATGTCTCGCGTCATCGAGACCACGACGGTGGCGATCTGTACGAACGTGGAGAGCTTGCCCCACACGCTCGGGGGAAATCCCCGGATGGAGGTGAACAACAGGAGGACCCCCGCCGCCAGCAGGATATACAGGTCGCGCCCGAAAATAACCCCAACCAGCCACCACGGCACCCGTCCCGCCACCGCCAAAGCCAGATATGCCCCGCTCAAGAGGCACTTGTCCGCAATCGGGTCGAGGTAGGCGCCGGCCGGCGTGCTGACGCCCAGGTACCGGGCCGCCGCGCCATCCAAGATGTCGGTTGCCGCCGCGCAGGCAAACAACGCCAGACCGAGGGTGTGCCGACCCGCCAGGATGGCTTGAACGACCAACGGAACCAGGAGGATTCGAAACAGGGTTAAACTGTTGGGGAGATTGAGCCACTGGGGCATCTGACCACGAGTGTAACGCGCCATGGCCGCGCTCGGGCGGCAGGTCCCCGACGGGGGCAAACACTGATGTCTGCCCCGCCTGGGAGGACATTCTCAATTGTTCGTTGCCATGTAGTCAGTTGACCGGGGGAATCGTCTCAGAATTCTTCACTTCTCCTGCGCCCGCCGAGGGCCGGCACCCGTAAACCCCTGGGATCACACGGAATTCGCGCTCGTAAGCCGCGACAATTTGGCGCTGGAAATCGGGTTCCGCCCCTCGCCGCAGCATGGTGACGGTGCAACCGCCGAAGCCCCCGCCGGTCATCCGCGACCCGTACACGCCTTCCATTCCGAGCGCCGTATCCACAAGAAAATCCAGTTCCGCGCAGCTCACTTCGTAGTCGTGCTGCAGGCTGCGGTGCGACTCCACCATCAGTTTGCCCATCCCCTCGAGATCGCCGGCGGCCCCGGCGGCTACGAACCGCTCGACCCGGTCGTCTTCCGTCACCACGTGGCGGGCGCGCTTCCGAACCACCTCGGGCAGCAGGCCGGCAGCGGACTCGAACTGTTCCACCGAAACATCGCGCAGGCTGGTTGCCTCCGGGAACCGCTGCTGGAGCCTCTCCACGGCCGCCGTGCACTCGCGCACGCGATCCTGGTAAGCCGAGCCTGCCAGCGCGTGCTTGACCATGGTGTTCACCGCCACGAATGTGATGCTGCCGGGCAAAAGTATGTCCCGATGGTCCAGGCTGCGGCAATCGATCCGGACCGCCGACTGCTCGCGGCCGAACACCGAAATGTACTGATCCATGATGCCGCACGGCATCCCCACGAAATTCCGCTCGGCCCTCTGGCACAAACGCGCCAGCTCGATCGGTTTGATCGCGCGCCCATTGAGGAACGCCAGCGCGGAAGAAACTTCCAGCGCCGCCGACGAGCTAAGCCCGGAGCCCTCCGGTACCGTGCTGCGGATCAGCAGGTTGGCCGGCTCGATCGCGTATCCCGCGCGGACCAGCTCCCGTGCCACGCCCAGCGGATAATCCGTCCAGTGGTGCGCCGGCGCCGCCGCGTCGATTTCGGGAATGCGCCACGTGCGCATCTCCTTGCGGTCTTCCGAGTAGATGCGCAGCCGTCCGTCCGGCGAAGGCGCCGTGGCAATGTAAGTGGCCAGGTCGAGCGCCACCGGGCAGACGAATCCGAGGTTGTAATCGGTGTGCTCGCCGATCAGGTTGACCCGCCCCGGCGCGCGGTATACGCGCAGCCCTTCGGGCGCGCCGTACAGCTTGCAGTACTCGTCGATCATGAATGGCTCCGCGTCGCCCGATACGCCATCAACAGCAGAAACAGGCCGAACACCAGCATCGCGGCGCCGCTGTAGAGGTTGACGTTGGCTTCCGTGAGAGCCGCGCGCGTATCCGGCGCGAACACCCCCATCCCCAGCAGGATCAAGCCGAGGAGGGTGAAGAAAAATCCCGAAGGCACTCGTAAGTCCAGCATTTTATGCAAACCAGATATCCAGAAGGATCACGATGATCGCCACCGCCACGGCCAGCGGAGCGGGCCGTTGATACCATTTCGCGCCGGGATCCGCGGGGATCTTGGTAAGGCCGTACACCAGCCCTTCCAACTCCTTCTCGGGCCGCGGCCGCGTCATCAGGCTGACCACAACGGTCACCGCGAAGCAGGCGGACCAGGCCAGAATGGCGATCCAGAAATTCTGCGCCATTACCGACGGAAACTCGTGCACTACGCCGAACACCCCGCCCTTGCCCTCGGCGATGGTCAGGCCCCAGGTCAGCGATGCCACGACCGTGCCGGTAATCAGCCCGCTGAACGCGGCGTGCCCCGTCGCCCGCTTCCAGAACATGCCCAGCAGGAACGTGGCGAACAGCGGGGCGTTCACGAACCCGAACACGAGCTGCAGCAGGTCCATGATGTTGTTGTAGTGCTGCGCCGCGTAAGCCGCCCCGATCGAGAGCGCCACGCCCACCACCGTGGTCGCCCGCCCGACCTTCAGGTAGTGCCGGTCCGGCGCGCCGGGACGGATGTAGCTCTGGTAGATGTCGTAGGTCCACACCGTGTTGAACGCCGTCACGTTGCCCGCCATGCCCGACATGAACGACGCCATCAGCCCGGTCAGGCCCACGCCCAGCATTCCGGCCGGATAGAACTTGGCCATCAGGGTGGTGAGCACCTGGTCGTAATCGAAGCCGCCGTTCTTGGTCGGCAGGTCGTAGCCCAGGTTCATGTGCGCGAGCGCCAGGGCCGCGATGCCCGGCAGGATCACGATGAACGGGATGAACATTTTGGGAAACGCGCCGATCAGCGGAGTGCGCCGCGCCGCCGACATGTTGGGCGCCGCCATGGCGCGCTGGACCACCAGGAAGTTCGTGCACCAGTAGCCGAACGACAGCACGAAGCCCAGTCCGGCCACCATTCCGAACAGCTCCACGCCCATGGGGTTCTGGCTGGCATTGCCCATGTATTTCCAGGCGTGCGTCATGACGTCGCCGGATTGGCCCGTGGGAAGAGTGATGGCCCGCAGGCGTTCCGCGATGCCGCTCCATCCGCCCGCTTTCGAAATCGACAGGATGGCCAGCGGCGTGAACCCCGCGACGATCAGCAGGAACTGCAGCACCTCGTTGTAGATGGCGCTGGTCAATCCTCCCAGGAACGTGTACAGGAGAACGATGCCGGCCGAGCAGAGCACGGCGGTCGAAAAATTCCAGCCCAGCACCAGGTGCAGCAGCAGGCCCAGGGCGTACATCGAGATTCCCGACGAGAAGATGGTCATCACGGCAAAGGTGAGGGCGTTGAACGCGCGGGTCTTTTCGTCGTAGCGCATCTTGAGGTATTCCGGCACCGAGCGCGCCTTGCTGCCGTAGTAAAAGGGCATCATGAAAATGCCCATGAAGAGGATGGCGGGGATGGCGCCGATCCAGTAGAAATGGGCCGTCATGATGCCGTACTTGGCGCCCGAAGCCGACATGCCGACCAGCTCCTGCGCGCCCAGGTTCGCGGCGATGAACGCCAGGGCGGTGATCCACACCGGCACCGCGTGGCCGGCCAGAAGGAAGTCGCCGCTGGTGGAGATTTTCTTCCGCAATCTCCAGCCGATGCCCAGCACAAAGGCGAAGTACAAGGCAAGGATAAAATAGTCGATCGGAGCGAGTTTCACGCCGTGGCTCCCGTGAACTTCGAGGTTTCAGATACGAAAAGCTGAGTCTACCACACAGGTTTAGCTTCGGCCGAACCGGCGGCAGACGCCGATCGTGCCTGAGTCCGGCATCGTTCTGTCTCCTTCCGCCCGGCGCGACATGCGGCTGTGCGTATCATCTCCTCTTCAGCCGCGACCAGACTGAGCGGGAAATGGGTTTCGGGAGAACGCTCCCCGATTAACGCCGATGAAAAAAAACACTCGGTTTGATCCGCGTTTATCCGCGTTCATCGGCGGCCCGAAATCGTTCTTCCGACTTCTCATCCTGCCCGAGGCCTGACGCCGCTAGGAAAACCCGGTCCGCTTCCACAGCATCCAGCCGGACGCCGCCAGCAGCGCCACGCTGGCCGCGATGAGGGCGTACATCCAGCCCGTATTCATGGCGATGGATTGCCGTTCGGCGCCCGACCCCAGCCAGATAAACACCCCCACCGCGCCACCCACCACCAGCAGTTCCCACCAATGTCTCTTGGGCTTCTCCCGGGCCAGCGGATCCTTCCCCTGAAGAGTTAGCGCCACCCGCTCCGCATCCAGCCCGTAGCGGCTGCACTCGCGATCCACGGCCCTCCGCCACGATGCCTGCTCGGATTCGGGCGCCTCGGCGAAACTGATGGCCACCGCGCCGCAGATCATGATCAATGATCCTGCGACGATCATCCCTTTGGCCGCCGCCGGCAGCCCGGACAACTCGCCGAAGACCAGCGCGCCCCAGGCCAGTCCCCAAAGCTGATTGGTATTGGAGAGCGGAATCCCACGCCCGATGCCGATGTACTTGGCGGCGTACTGCTGGAACAGGTCGCCCAGCACCCAGCAGAAGCCGCCCAGAAACAGCCAGAACAGCGCCGGCCGCGCGCGTTCCAGGTCGGCCGCCAGGTTGTGGAATCCGCCGCCGAAAACGGCCGCCAGCGTCAGCGTGGTCCCCAATTCGCCGAACGTAAACACGGTGACGAACGACAGCGGATTCATCCCGCTGATATACGCTTTGCGATACGGGATGTACATCGTGCCCCACATCAGGCCGGCCCCCAAGGCAGCCAGAATGCCCAGCGCCGCCCCGCCCTGGCCCGGCGCCGCCGATTGATGCGACGTGGCGTACGCCAGCACGCACGCGCCCACCACGATGGCCGCCGCCCCGCCCAACACTTTCGTCCACTGCTTCGCGCCGGAGCCGCGCAGCTCGTTGAACAGCAGCCAGCCCCAGAACAGTCCCACCAGGCTGTTGGTATTCCACAGCGGGAACGCGACCGAGAGCCCCACGTTCCGGATGGCGAAAACCGTGAGCGTATTGGCCACGGCCCACAGCATGCCCGCCAGAATGGCCCAGATCACCAGGTGGATTTTCTCTTTGAGGTCCTGAATAACGTACCCGGTGCCTTTCAGAATGGTGGGCACGGTCCAGCGGGCCACGAACACTCCGGCGACCATGCCCAGCGAAATCAGGAAGGGCGAAAATCCGACGGTGACGAGTTTGGTCGGCGCCTCCGCCGCGCCCAGCCACGCTCCCGCCGCCAGGCCGCACGCCACGCCCAGCCGGTGCAACGAACGCAAGTCTGTCATCGGACCGCCAGCAACACTGCGAGCCCCAGCGCCAGGACCGCGACCGGCACCCAGAACTGCACGTCGGTAAGGATAGCTTTCAGCATACGCTAGGGCAGAATACCAGATCGCGCCGCCAGAAGGGCGAGTCTCAGCGCGCTACCGCCGCCAGGGCCTTCATCCCGGCGAACTGGCCGGTGGCTGCGGAATATTCGCGTGGGGGCAGTTTTTCGATCCGGGCCTTGATTGCGGCGGCTCTCTGCTCGCGCGTCGGATGGGCCGAGAAGACTCTCGATGCGGTCGCGTTGTCCGGCGCCACCGATATAGCCGCCGCGGGGTCGTATCCGGCGCCGGCCACGATGTCCGCCGCCAGGATGTCGGCCTGCAGCTCACACTGCCGGGCGAAGTTGAGGAGACCGAGTGGAACGGCGAATTGCTGGTTGGCCGGCATGTCGTTCAATAGGGCGCCGGCCACCCTCGCGAGTTCGTTCCGCGTCGCCAGTTTCGTCGCGTGTCGCAACGCCACGTGCGCCATGGCGTGCGCCAGTTGGAAGGCGAACTCGGCTTCGCTTGGCGCATTGGCCAGCAGGCTCAGCGGAACGAAGATCGGGCCACCGGCGATGGCCACCGGCTCCGCCGCCTGGCCCTGAAAGGCATCGGCCGGCAGGGCCAGCGCGACGCCCGGCACCACCGGCGGCTTGCGGTCGTCATAGAACGTGAAGCGGTAGACGAACTGCTGGCCGGCATACCTGGCCAATTCCGAGCCGAGTCCCGCGATGTAGCCCTCGAGCTTCGCGTCGTGGACCGCCGGCAGGGTGCGCTCCAGCCCGCCAGCCGTCTGCTGCCCGAGTTGGATCTCCCGCTCCAGCGAGTAGAAATTGACGCCCTTCGCGGACGGTTCCTGGGCGAATGCCGCGAGCGCCAGCAGCGCGGCCGGGACACCTCTCGAGGCACAGTTCATGGATCCTCCAACACAGGAAATGCCGCGGGCGCCCCGTTCCTTTCACCTCTCCGCCGGCGAGCCCCCGGCCGGGATCAGCGTCACCTGCACGCTCTCGCGGCCGCTCTCCCGGATGGTGACCGCTTGCCCCTTGTCCTCCAGCGGCTTCAAAAAGTCCGGATCGAACCAGGCGCCGGGCTCGACGTCTTCAAAGGCAAACACCTTGTATTCGCCGGGAACCAGGCTGCGGAAAGTGAAGGAGCCGGAGGCGTTCGAGCTTGTGATCTTGTAGAAGCTGCCGGTCTCGCGGCGCTCCTTCTCTTGCGGAATCAGGGCCACCGTCGCCGCGCGGGCCGGGTGCTGCGTATCCAGATTCTGCACCATCCCCGCGATCTGGCCGGCATTCGGGCTGAGAAGGATCTCCACCGGTGTGGGTGCGCCGGTAACATCCAGGCCGGACGCCAGCACGTCCACATTCCCCGCCCGCGCCGACTTCACATAGAAACCGTCCGGCAGGCCCGTCACGTTTACCGCATACCGGTCGGCGTTGACGTCCTCCAGCTTGAAGCTGCCATCCGCATTCAGTTTCCCGTTGGGCAGCGGGCCGAATGTGAAGGAGCCCCCGTCGAAAGGCGTCAGTTGCAACTGAATGCCGGCGAGCGATTGCGCCGTATCGCCGTCCACGCGGACGTGCCCGCCAACCGTGGCTCCCGGCCCGATCGTCAGCGTCACGTCCTCGATGTTGCCGCTTCCCACTTCGATCGTCCGCTTGGCGGAATACGACTTCATCCCCTGGTTGGCGTGCGCTGTCAGGAAATACGACCCCGGCAGCACGTGCAGGATTTCGAATTCGCCGTTGGGCTTCGTGGTCCCGCCCTGGGTCGCGCCCATAGATGCCGGCGAGACGAGCATCACCGAGAAAGTCTCCGTGCGGGCGGGGGAATCGTTCACCACGCGCCCCCGGATGCGCACCGTGCGGGCCTTGGCCAGTGTGATATCGATACCGCGAAGCTGCGCGCCGGGCGTTACATCGAGCTGGACCGCGGCGGCGGCGTCCTTGGTTCCCGGATAGAACGTAGTCACGTAATCGTCGTCCGGCCGCGGAACGGCCGAGCGGTCTTCGGCCGCCTGCATCCTCGGCGGACGGTACATGGCGCTCAAGTAATATCGGCCGGGAGCCAGGTCGAAGAGCCGGAATTCGCCCAGATCGTTGGTGCTGGATCCGCCGGAAGGCGTGAGCTGCCGCCTGCCCGGGGCGCCCGTATACCGGTACCGCGCCGCCTGCACCGTGACGTTGCGGACCGGATCGCCGTCCTCATCCACCACGCGTCCCGAGATCACGCCCTGCGGTGAAAGGCGGAAAACCATGTCCGCCATGCTCTGCGCCCGCCCCAGCGAAAATGCCGTGCCCGCGCGGCCGGGCGCCCGGGCTCCATAATCCATCGATACGAAGCCGGTGTGCTCCGCCGTCAGCCGGTAGGCGCCAGGGTCCAGATCCTTCATGGCGAACCTCCCGGCGGCGTCGGTGACGGTGCCGAAACTCGGCGGCGGAGATGTGGAGTTGGGTCTGAAATCGGTGCTGCGCAGGGTGAGAACCGCTTTCCGGATCGGTTCCCCGGTGACGGCGTTCAGAACTTGCCCGCTGATCGTTGCGAAGTCTCCGGTCTGCGCGCTCGGTATGAGCGGCAGGACGTATAGCAGGGCAATCAGCCGCCTCATCTTCTGAGGCTATTGTGGCACAGGCGTCCCGCCGGTGTTCACTCCTCGATCGTCACCTTGACCGGCTGCTCGATGAGCTTGGGTTCCTTGCCGCCGGTGAGAACCATCAGAGCCAGGCGGCCCGGTTTGGCCTTGGCGGGGATCTTGAATTTGAGAGTCGTGGCCGTCTGCTCCGAGATCTCCACCTGCGTGTCGTTGGTTCCGTCGGTGAGGTACAACTTGGCGACCGCATCCTTCTGAAGGTTCTCTCCGGTGACCACGATGACGTCTCCCGCCTTCCCGGTGGGCGGGTCGGCGGATGCCAGCCGAGGCATCGCCTGTTGGGCGAAAGCCGCGAAGCTCGCGGCCAGGAGAAGTACTGCGGTTAAAGACAGTTTCATCTGAATATCCGGTCCTTTGACCCCTATGCTATGTCCATTGCAGTCCGAATTCAAGCGGCAGTTTCGATTTTGCGCCACCGGCCCCGCCCGCCGGCCGCCGGAAAGCCGCATTGAACCGTCCGCTCCGGGTGGCGTATGATCTTCCCTATGGCCGCCTACGTGGGTGCAATCCCGTTTCCCCGGCGGGAGCCCGGCTGGATCTACAAGCCCTCCTGGGACCTTCCCCTGATCATTCTCAGCGCGGCGCTGGTTCCCCTGCCGTTCCTCCTTGCCTGGGGGGCGCAGGCCTCCGGATGGGCCAATCAACGGCAGGCCGTCGACCTGATCAACATCGTCGTCGCGGGCCTGGTGGGCGGACCGCACCTGTTCTCCACCATTACCTATACCTTCCTGGACGGAAGTTTCCGCGCGCGCCACCCCCGCTACGCCGCCCTGGCGTTTGCCCTTCCCTTGGTGGTGGTCTATCTGGGCATGTACCACTACACCGCCCTGGTTACCTTCTTCTTCACCTGGGCCTCCCTGCACGTCCTGCATCAGATCATTTACCTGACCGATTGCTACCGGACGCGCAGCCAGGCCGGGGAGGCGCCCTGGTCGCGTTATGTGGATTACGGCCTGATCCTGACCGGGCTCTACCCCATCGGCATGTACAAGCTTTCGCTGCGCCAGTTTCGCGTGGGCGGGGTCGTGCTGCCATACCCCGACTGGGTGCTACGGCTGCATCTGCCGATTTTGGCCGGGGTGGTGTTCGGCATTTTCCTGACCGCCTGGATCGTCAAGACCGTCGCCGAGTTTCGCGAGGGCCGCGCGAGCGTTCCCAAGACGCTGCTGATCGGAATCACGACGGTGGTTTCGTTCTGCCTCCCCCTGGGGTCGAACC
Source organism: Bryobacteraceae bacterium (assembly GCA_035638575.1). Taxonomy (GTDB): domain Bacteria; phylum Acidobacteriota; class Terriglobia; order Bryobacterales; family Bryobacteraceae; genus DASQZT01. Next base: position 61,935 of record DASQZT010000144.1, on the reverse strand, counting down.
TCGACGTGCTGTTTCAGGGCTACAACACCTGGCATTCCTTCCAGTACCTGTTTCTGCTGTGGCTGATCAACCGGCTTCGCGACCAGCGGGGCGAAATCGACAACGCGTTTGTCCGGCGCCTGGTGCGCCAGGGGAACATGGCGCCCTATTACCTGTGCTTCCTGGCCGCCACCGGAGTCCTCGTGGTGCTGACGCTGGTGGTGCGCGCCCTGACCTCCATGCCGGCTGACCAGAGTTACTTCGTAGTGGTGCTCACGGTCCTGTTGATGCACTACTATTTCGACCATTTTCTGTTTTCCCAACCGCGGATGGTGGAATAGAGTAAGTAGCTCCGCGGCTGAAAGACTCAGCTGCCTACATGGCCCTCGTAATCGGCTGAATTCACTTGAACGAGGAATCCATCGGGATCCAGGAACTTGAACGATTCCTTCGTCCCGCCGGGCTCCGGCTTCAAATTGCGTGCCTTCAGCTTAGCGGTTACGTCGTCGGCATTGAACCCGGCGATTCCGAAGTCGTAGTGGTCGAGGGCCGCGGTGCCGCCCTTCTGCTCAATTCCAAAAAAGCTCTTGCCTACACCCAGGATGTGCGTTGTCGCTGAGTGCTGCTTGAGGGGCATCCCAAAGAACTCCTGGTAAAACAGAGACGTGCGGTGAACGTCGGGGACCCGCACGGTAACGTGATTCAGGCTGACGGCGCGCAAGCCCGATTGCTTCGGCGCTGCCTGGGCGCCCGTGACCAGCGCGGCGAGAGAAACGGCGAGTTGTCGGCGGGTCAGGCGGCCGCGTTCGAAGTCTCTTACCATTCTTTCTATGATTCGTTGCATGCTTCCCTTTCTCCTGTAATCGGAAATTCGAGATCCCTCTCAGTCATCGGCCTCCGCTTCGCAATTCCGCGTCATGGCCGCCCAGAAGATCCACAGCGCGGTGCAGATCCCCATGGCGACCCACGGGCTGAACGGCGCCGCGACCGCCGCCGCCAGATAGAGCGGCGGACCGTAGCGGTAGTTCCTGCGCAATCGGCGAACCTGCGCTTCCGGCGCGCCGGGATCGAGCAACTGCCTCCGGAAAGCCGCCATCAGGAGGAGATAGAAGGCCACCGCGATCAGTACGAACACGCCGCAATAAAAGGCGCAGGCGGCCGGGGCCGCCTCCGAGGTCAGGTATTCGGCCAACACCGCCGTGGGAAACGGAACCGCCGTCACCAGCATGAGCAGCAGGCCGTTGGTGAAAAGAAGCCTGGCATCGGCACGCCGGACGAGGCGAAAGATGATGTGGTGGTGCACCCACATGATCAGCACCGTAAAGAAGCTCGTGACGAAGGCGAAGTACCCCGGCCACTGGGCGGCAAGCCCCGCGGCCAGCGTCTCGGAGGCGCGCCGCGGGCCATCCGGGCCCAGGTGCGGAACTTTCAATTCCAGCGCCAGCAGCGTCATCGCGATGGCGAACACACCGTCGCTGAACGCCTCCAGCCGCCCCGTCTCTTTCTCCACCGGCCCGCTCCCGCTCCACCGATGTTAATACGTCAGCCCGTACCCCACCTTGAACAGCGGCGCATAGTTAGCGCTGTTCACGTTGCCCGGCAATTGCTCCATCGACTTGGGCCACGAGTACGACAGCTTGCCCGCCGGCTTGAAATCGCCGAACAGGACGTCCGCGACGCCCTGCCCCTCGGTCCCCGGCAGCCACGCCGCGATAAACCCGTCGGCCCTGTCCAGGACTTCGCCCGCCACCATCGGCCGCCCCGAGAGCAGCACCACCGCCACCGGCACACCGGCGCTCTTCAGATTCTGGAACGCGTCGATGTCCTCTTTGGCCAGCGCCAGGCTGGCTTGATCGCCATTGCCTTCGGCGTAGGGCCGCTCGCCGATCACCAGCACCGCCACGCTCGCGCCCGCCGCGCCCGTGCCGTCTTTCGAGTAGGTAACCTGCGTGGTCCGGGCCACGCTGTTCCGGATGGCCGCCAGGATGGTGGTGCCGCCCGGCGTCGTTTCGCCCGCCGCGCCTTGCCACGAAATCGTCCAGCCGCCGCACTGGATGCCGATATCGTCGGCGCTCTTGCCGGCCACGTGGATCCGCGCCGCCCGCTTCGAAAGCGGCAGCACCTTGCGCTCGTTCTTCAGCAGCACCAGCGATTCGCGCACCGCCTGACGCGCCACCGCGCGGTGCTCCGCCGAGCCGAAGCTCTTCTGCGCCGCGGGGTCGGCCATCTGGGAGCGGCCCTTGTCCATCATCCCCAGCGCGAACTTCACGCGCAGAATCCGCGTGACCGCATCGTCGACACGCGCCATGGGCACCGTTCCCTCCTGCACCAGCGCCTTCAAGTCGGTGATGTATTCGCGGTACCGCGTGGGCACCATCGCCATGTCCATCCCCGCGTTGATCGAGATGCCGATGGCCGTCTTGTAGTCCGGCGCGATCTGGTCGATGGCATTGTAGTCGGAAATGAGGAAGCCCTCGAAGCCCAGCTCCTGTTTCAGAATCCCGGTGAGCAGCCGCTTGCTGGCCGAGCACTTCACCCCGTTCCAACTGCTGTAGGACGGCATGATGGTGCCCACCCCGGCGCGTATGGCCGCGATGTATCCCGGCAGGTGGATGCGCCGCAGCGTGGCTTCATCGACGCGCGTATCGCCCTGGTCCAGCCCGTTCCCGCGCCGCGTGGAGCCGAACGCCGTGCCGCCATCGCCCACGAAGTGCTTGGCGCAGGCCAGCACGGCCAGCGGGTTGGCGAGATCCGCGCCCTGGAATCCGCGCACCGCCGCTTCGGCCAGCGGGGCCACGACCTTCGGGTCCTCCGAAAAACCCTCGTAGGTCCGGCCCCAGCGGATATCCTGCGGCACGGTGACGCACGGAGCGAAAGCCCACTGGATTCCGGTGGCGCGCACCTCCTCGGCGGTGATGCGCTCGACTTTCTCCACCAGCGCCGCGTTGCGCGTGCAGCCGAGCCCGACATTGTGCGGGAAGATGACCGCGCCCAGCACGTTGTTGTGCCCGTGCACCGCGTCGATGCCGTACAGGATCGGAATCTCGAGCCGCATCCTGGCGGAGTGTCCCTGGATGCGGTTGTACAGATCGGTCCAGGCTTTCAGGCTATTGCCTTCCTTGGGATCGGAATTGCCGCCGCTCAGCACCGAGCCGATGGACAGGTTCTCCAGGTCGGCCGGATCCTTGAGGGCGTCCTGCTCGGGTTGGGTCATCTGCCCGATCTTCTCGTCGAGCGACATTTGCGCGAGGATCGGCTTGACCTGCGGATCGAACGAGGAAAGCGCTTTAGGGCCGGCCGCGCCAAACGACAAGACCAGGGCGGTAAGAAAGACGGTGCTCATCACCACGGCGACACGAATCTTCATGGGACCTCCACATCCGCTTTTATCACGTTTCCCGTGCCGCTGGCCCGTAACGGGCCGGAAGTGCTACCGCCGGTTCCGCGGGAACGGATAGTTCGACCGCACCGCCAGAACCAGGTCGTGGCTCTCGCCCGCCGTGGAGCCGCTGTAGAACCCCACGGTCGTGTTCAGCCGGATGAAGAACGCATCGCCTTCTTTGGCGGCGTGCCGTCCTTCGTTCCCGTCCGCGCCGCCGCCCGCCACCATGTCTCCATGACCCCTGAGGATGTAATAGATCTCCTCTTCCATATCGTGATGGTGCGGAATGTTGGTGCCGCCCGGCGCAAAATCCATAATGAACAGGCTCACCATCTGGCTTGCCGCGGCCAGCTTGTCCCGTGTGCTCTCGGTGGTCCCCATCAGCAGTTTGAAAAGGGATGTCGGCCCGTGCCCCTGTACCGGGACCAGTTGGACGTCCGCTGCGTTCGCCAGCATCAGCTTCGGCGCCAGCCGGACAGTCGTGCCCGGCGGAATCTTGAATCCCATGACCAGCAGGCGCACAGGCCCGTTTGACGAGTTGGCGATGCCGTGTTTGACGCCGGGCGGAAGGTACATAAAATCGTCTTTCTTGACCGGCGCCTTCTGGTCCTCGTAAGTCAGTGTTCCCTCGCCGTTGAGGATGTAATAGATCTGTTCTTCGGCGGGGTAGCTCACCAGCGCGCTGGCGCCATCCGGCCCGACAGTCAGCCCGCCATAGCGGGCGATGCCTTTCAGTTGGTTGGCTTGCGGATCGCCCGCCCCGAAGATCGGTTTGTAAATCGCCGCCCTGGCGCCGGCGGTCAACCCGTCCGGCTGCGGCTGGATATCCGCGACCCGCCGCCGGATAAACGTAGGGTCAGCCGCAAACAAGCAGCCGGCCGTAACCGCAACGATCCACCCGAGTCTTTTCAATTCCCTGATGCGCACACAACCTCCTTAAAACTCCAATCTCAGCACTCCCTGGAAGTTCGGATTCGGCGTATACCAGTTACTGAAGCTATATCCCGTGGCCGGAGCGAACTTGCCGAAGGTCTGCGGTAAAGATCCTGAGACTCGGTAACCCGGTCGAATTCTATCAACGGGTGCCGCTGCCGTCAAGTGGAGTTCGAGATTCGGAAGTCGGAATCCGAGCATGAGGGAGTTACAACTCCGATTTGACAAACCGAGTGCCGCCCGATACCGTTGGACGCAAGGAGAACAACCCATGGCGAACCCCAAGAAAGGCCTGAATCGGCGGAACATGTTTGGAATGGTAGCTGGTACGGCCGCTCTCGGATCGATGCTCGACGAACAGAACGCCGCCGCCCAGCCGCCCCAGTCCGGCACTGTGAATCGCAACTCCGCGCCCAGCCAGTTGCGCATCACCGACATGCGGGCCATCCGCATCGCCACCAACTACGATTACCCCATCATCAAGATCGACACCAACCAGGGCGTTTACGGCCTCGGTGAGGTCCGCGACGCAGGCAACGAAGGCATGGCCTTGGTCCTCAAGCCCCATATCATGGGCCGCAATCCCCTGAACATCGAGCCCATTCTGGACAGCGTCCGCAATTTCACAAACCAGCGCCGTTTCGGCGGCGGTTATAGCGCGCTCGATTTCGCTTTGCACGATATCGCCGGCAAGGTGTACGGCGTGCCGGCCTGGCGCCTCATCGGCTCGCAGTACCGCAACCGCGTTCGCTGCTATTGCGACACCACCGAAAGCAGCGAGCCTAAAATCTATGCCACCCGCATGACCGCCCGCAAGAAGATGGGGTTCACCTTCTTCAAGATGGATATCATGCCCTCCATGATCCGCAACCGGCCCGGTGGCCTGAACACCCGCGGCGTGGCCACCGCCAAAGGGCTCCAGATGTACGGCGAACACATCCAGGCCGTTCGCGACGCCATCGGCTGGGACCAGCCTCTCGCGGCCGACCACTTCGGCCCTCTCGATGTGAACGACGCCATCCGCCACGCCCGCTACTTCGAGCAGTTCGAGCTCGCCTGGGCCGAGGATCTCCTCCAGGTGGGAACTCTCGGTTCCGGTGACGCTCCCAAGAACTGGCGTGCCTACAAGGAAATCAAAGAATCGACCGTTACCCCCATCAACACCGGCGAGAGCCTGTTCGGCTTGGAGGAAGGATTCCGTCCCCTCATCGAGAACAACGCCGTGGACATCATCCACGTGGACCCGCTGACCTCGGGAGGCATGCGCGAGACCAAGCGCATTTCGGATTTTGCGTCCATGTACGGAATTCCCACCGCCATCCACTTCGCCGGCTCGCCGGTGGGCTGCATGGCGTCGGTCCACATGATTGCCACGCTCAAGGACTTCATGGTGATGGAGAACCACGCCGTTGACATCCCCTGGTGGGGAGACCTGGTAAACGGGCCCGCCAAACCGATCATCCAGAATGGTTACATCACGGTGCCCGATACGCCGGGCATTGGCGTGGAGCTGAACGAAGAAGCCTGCAAGGCGCACCTTCGGGTCCCCGGCTACTTCGAGCCCACCCCGCAGTTCGACAAGTACATTCTCGACGAATATAGAACCGGCGGCCCCTATCCGCACCTGGATGAGAACGGCCGGCTGGTCAACGCGCGGTAAGTGCTCGTCACGGAATAACCGTGCCAACTCCGCTCCCGATTCCGAGCAACGGCCGTGAGGGAGCGGCCGGCCAACGATGCCGGCCGCCGCCCCGGGAGATCAGGCCGGTCTCTATCGTGTTGGGTGGGCGCTGAGCCGCCTCCGGGCTATGAGCAAGCCGGCGAGGCTCGCTGCCACCAGCGGCAGGACGCCGGGTTCGGGCGCCACCTGGCTCGGCTCGAGCGTCTCGATCCCGGTGAAACCCACCGCTTGACTGTCCGTAAAGGTCCACGATCCCTGAAATCCCGTCGCCGAATTCGTGTCCGCCAGGTTTGCACCGGTCAAACCTGACAGATCGACCATCAGAACATTGCCGGGGGCCGGCTGCGGATTGCCGCCGCCATTGATGGTGAACGGAATCGTGACCGACGGAGTCACGTCGAAAATGTCAGCTCCATTGCCGCCGTTCACGGTCAGGCCCGCCAGGCCGGCCGCCGGAATCGGAATGTCCACGTTGAAGGTGCTTCCACCCCCAGTGTCGTTCACCGTCACATGAGTCTTGTTGGCGATGGCTATCGGTGCGAAATCGTTCAAGCTGCTGTAGATTTCAATCGTCTGGACGCCACTTTCCACCGGCCCACTCACGATATTGATTTGATCGCCCGGCGTCAAAAGGTCGAGAGTGAAATTAGTCGAGGGCACCGTGTCAACTACGGCTGGGGCTGGGCCTTGGCTAAGCGTCTCGAGCCCGGTGAAATTCACCGGTTGCCGGTTCGTAAAAGTCCACGCTCCCTGAAATCCCGTCGCCGAATTCGTGTCCGCCAGGCTTGCACCGGTCGTCCCGAACGGATTGAGGAACAGAACATTGCCGGGGGCCGGCTGCGGATTGCCGCCGCCATTGATGGTGAACGGAATCGTAGCCGACGGAGTCACCAGGAACGAACCGGCTCCATTGCCGCCGTTCACGGTCAGGCCCGCCAGGCCAGCCGCCGGATTCGGAATGTTCAGGTTGAAGCTGCTTCCACCGCCGGTGTCATTCACCGTCACATTAGTCTTGTTGGCGAAGGCTATCGGTGTGAAATCGTTCAAGCTGCTGGAGATTTCAGTCGTCTGAAAGCCGCTTTCCACCGGCCCATTCATGATACTGATCTGATCGCCCGGCGTCAAAAGGGTGACCGTGAAACTAGTCGAGGGAACCGTGTCGACGATCACTGAGGCATAGCTAATCCCGACAGGAACCAAAGTCATTGCCAAAAGCGGCAGAAAACGGTTCGGCGTCATAATCACTCTTCCCGGGCAAGTTTAGCCATGAGTTCCGCTTTGGCTGCCTCTCCCAACAAAGTATTCGGAAGAGTATACAGCATGGGTTCTAAGAAAGCAAAAAACTTTCGCTGGATTGGGCGAGAAAGACACGGTGACGCCGCGGTCGCTCTTCGCCGCTGATGAGGAGAAGGCCGGGGCGCGGGCGATTCTCTCACTTCCGTGACGGTTCCCGGCGCAGGCTGCCACGACCTGATGTCGCTCGAGTCGCCTGCCTGCGCCGTGCTTGTGGAGCCCATTCCGGCGCATGGACGTGCCGCCCTGGCGATCCTGATACAATCTCTACCAATGCGGAGATTCATTCTCACTCTGGCGATTGCCTGCGCCGCGACTCTGGCGGCCGCGGCCCAGGATCAGAAGGATGTCGAGTACGCCCGCCCGGGCGGGAAGCCGGTGCTGCTCGACCTCCACGTTCCCGACGGAGCCGGGCCGTTTCCCGCTGCCATCCTGGTCCACGGCGGAGGGTTCGACGCCGGAAGCAAGAGCACCAATGTCCGGCCTCTGTTCGACGTCCTGGCCGGCGCGGGCTTCGCGTGGTTCAGCATCGACTACCGGATGGCGCCGGAGTTCCGCTTTCCCGAGGCCAACGAGGATCTTGACAGCGCCATCCGGTGGGTCAAGGCCAACGCCCGCACCTACCGCTTGGATGTCTCGAAGATTGCCATCGCCGGCGAATCGGCCGGCGGCTTTCTCGTCAACTACGCCGGGACGCACGAGACGCCCGAAATCAGGGTCGCGGCCGTAGTGGACATTTATGGAGCGGTGGATTACGGCAAGCTCGCCCTCGAGCGCCGCGATCATCCCGAGCTGTTCAACATGACCAGCATCAACGGGCACATTGCCAAAGGCGGCGGCATTCGTTTCTTCGGCGCCGAGCAGCTGGACGAAGCCGGCCTGGCGAAACTGCGCGCCATCTCGCCCATTTTCGCCGTCCACAAAGGAATGCCGCCGTTCCTGTGCATCCACGGGACTAAGGATGATCAGGTGTCGTACGACCAATCGCCCGCCATGTGCGAGGCGATGCGCAAGGTGGGCGCCGCCTGCGAGCTGATCACCGTCGAGGGCGGCGGCCACGGGATGGGAACCTGGCGCGCGCCCGAGCAGCAGCACTGGAAGCCCGAGATGGTCGCGTGGCTCAAGAAGACGCTGAAGGTGAAATAGAGCCCGCAGGCCTGACGCTCAATTCTCCGTTGGTGCCTTCTCCGCGTGATCCACCACCAGCACCGGCAGCGGAGCCTTGCGCGGCTCCAGCTTGAGCCCCAAGGCCTGGAAGGAGTTGAAGAGCGAATCGAGGGTCGAGCCATCCACCAGCCGCAACGCTTCGGGGGGCAGCGTCACCCCCGCCGTGAGCGCCGAGCGGATCAACATGGCGCGGTAATCCTCCGGCGTCAAGTCCAGCGTGAAATCGTAAGTTCCCGTTAGCTCGGTCATGTCCACTACCGGCCGGTCCACGAACCGCCATAGGGTATCGGCCAGACCGGTCATCGTCAGCTTCTTGCCTTCCACCCGGTTGTTGGCGAACGAGAAGGACGCCCCCCTCCCGAGGCTGAAAGCGACTCCATCGCGTCCGCCGGTGGCGCTGACGTTGACGGGGGGCCGGCCGTCGCCTGGTCCGGAGGGCGCGGGTTCCACCGGATCGAGCGCCGACTCCTTCAGCTTCGAGCCACCTTTGCCAACCACGATGGCATACACCGGAAACTCCTTCGTTTCGTGGTGGAGTTTCACCTGGAACCGGTCCGCCAGCAGCGCTTGCAGCATCTCCGGAATCTGCTCGCGCGTCGCACCCGCCGGCAGCTTGGCCGCGATATCGAACCTCGCCGATGTGATCCATTCCGGTCCGGTGACCTGGTAGTCTTTCACCTGGTTCGCGATCCGGATGTACTCTTTCAAGGAAAGGTAGGTGATGCTGACCTGGGCGCCGTCCACATGCACGCCGACGTTGACCCGGTCCGCTGAAGGCGGGGCCGACGGTTTGATGGAGGCCACCTCGAATTCCGGCCGCGCCGGAGCAGTCTGTCCGAAAGCCGCAACGGATGCCAGAAGCGGAAGAACCCAGCGAATCATATTCATATTGTCCTATACGATGTTCCCCCGAAAAAGATCCCCACAGGTGTCCTCCTCAGCCTGCGGTATCATGGGCAATTCCGCCCATGGGCATCAAGCTGCCGCGCCTTTACCCGATCCTCGATTCGGAGTCGCTCGACCGTCGCGGCATCTCGCTCCCCGCCGCCGCCGCCGCGTTTCTCGAGGGCGGCGCCGGCATTCTTCAGCTCCGCCACAAAGCCCACTGGAGCCGCGCCGTGTTCGATTCCGCCCGCCAGGTGGCGCTGATGTGCCGCGAATCCGGCGCCCCGTTCATCGTCAACGACCGCGCCGATTTCGCCCTGCTGCTCGACGCCGGCCTGCACGTCGGCCAGGACGATCTCCTGCCCCGCGATGCCCGCCGCCTCATGGGCCCCGATGCCGTCATCGGCTTCTCCAGCCACAACCTGCCGCAACTTTGCGCGGCCGCGGGCGAACCCGTGGACTACGTGGCTCTCGGCCCCGTCTTCGGCACCTCGTCCAAGCGCGATCCCGACCCGGTGGTGGGCGTTGGCGAGGTCCGCCGCTGCCGCGCGCTTCTCGAAAAACCGCTGGTCGCGATCGGCGGCATCACGTATGAAAACGCGCTCGAAGTGCTGGCGGCCGGCGCCGATTCCCTCGCCGTGATCTCCGGCCTGCTGCCTGCGAGCGCGACCCCCCGATCTCTGCGGGAACGGATGGAACAATGGCAACAACTCGTCAAGACGGCGTAGCGGGGCAAGGTCTCGTCAAAGGCCTCGGCCTGATCGACTCCACCACCCTGGTCATGGGTTCCATGATCGGCTCCGGCGTCTTCATCGTCGCCGCCGACATCTCGCGCCAGGTCCAATCGCCCGGCCTCATGATCATGACGTGGCTGGTCACCGCGGCCCTCACCCTCATCGCCGCCCTGAGCTACGGCGAGCTGGCGGCCGCCATGCCGCACGCCGGCGGGCAGTATGTCTACCTGCGCGAAGCCTTCGGTCCGCTGTGGGGCTTTCTCTATGGCTGGACGCTCTTCCTGGTGATCCAGACCGGCACTATCGCCGCCGTGGCCGTGGCCTTCGCCAAGTACACCGGCGTGTTCGTTCCGTGGATTTCGGCACAGAACTACCTGGTGGGCAGCGGCAAAATCGGAGTCACCACCCAGCAACTGCTGGCCATCCTGCTGATCGTCTTTCTCACCTGGAGCAACACGCGCGGTATCCGCACCGGGGCGGTGGTGCAGAACGTCTTCACCTTCGCCAAGATCGCCGCCCTGCTGGGGCTCGTGGGCTTCGGCTTCCTGCTGGGACGCAACGCCCCGGCGGTGGCCAGCAACTTCACCGGCTTCTGGCGCAACTCCGGTTGGAACTTCGATACCGTGCGGCTCGTCGGAGTAGCCATGGTGGGCGCGCTGTTCTCCTCCGACGCCTGGAACAACGTAACCTTCACCGCCGGCGAAGTGCGCAATCCGCGGCGCAACCTGCCGCTTTCGCTCGCTCTCGGCGTGGTCGTGGTGTCGGCCCTGTACATCGCCTCCAACTTCGTCTACCTCAATGTGCTGACGTTTCCCGAGATCCAGCACGCCGCCGAGGACCGCGTCGCTACCGCCGCCGCGGCGAAGATGTTCGGCGCCGTGGCCGTGCAGTTGATGGCCGCCGCCATCATGATTTCCACCTTCGGCTGCAACAACGGCCTGATCCTCTCCGGCGCCCGCGTGTACTACGCCATGGCCCGGGACAAGCTGTTCTTCGCCCGAGCCGGCCGGCTCGACCCCGCCCATCACACCCCGGTCTTCTCGCTCGTGATGCAGTGCTGCTGGGCCGCGCTCCTCACCCTCACCGGCCGTTACAACGACCTGCTGGATTATGTTATCTTTGCCGTACTGCTCTTCTACATTCTGACGATTGCCGGACTGTTTGTGCTCCGTCGCACGAGACCCGATTTGGACCGGCCCTACAAGGCTCTTGGCTATCCCGTGCTGCCCGCGGCGTATATCGCGGCCGCGGGTTTGATCGAGGTTTTGCTGTTGTTGTACAAACCGGACTACACCTGGCCGGGGCTCATCATCGTTCTGCTGGGCTTGCCGGTCTATTTGATTTGGAGAAGGAAGGCGGCCCAATGAGCCTGTTTGCAACGAAATCGATGGACCTGCTGGTGACGGAGGCGCAGGAGTCGGGAGAACACAGCCTCAAGCGCACCCTGGGGCCGTTTCAACTCACGGCGCTCGGCGTGGGCGCCATCATCGGCGCGGGCATTTTCGTCCTCTCCGGCCTCGGCGCGCACTACGCCGGCCCGGGCTTGATGCTATCGTTCGTGGTGTCGGGCTTGGGCTGTACTTTCGCCGGTCTCTGCTATGCCGAATTCGCCGCCATGATCCCGCTGGCCGGAAGCGCCTACACCTACGCCTACGCCACCTTGGGCGAGCTTCTGGCCTGGATCATCGGCTGGGACCTCACGCTGGAGTATGCCATGGGCGCCTCGACCGTCTCCTCCGGCTGGTCCAACCACTTCATCGAGCTGTTGAACATCTTCCACATCAAGATGCCCTTGTGGCTGGCCTACGACCACTGGACCGCGCTGAAAACCGCACAAGGTATCGTGGCGCGCCAGATGGCGCAGGCCGCCGACCCCAACCTCGTGCCGGGCACGCAGGCGTTTATGGACAAGGTCGGCGAAATCCTGGGCGCGCACTCGCCTAACTTGGTCGACCGCGCCAACGATTTGCTGAGCGCCCCCTCCATCTTCGGGGTTCAATTCGGCTTCAATCTTCCGGCATTCCTCATCGCTCTGTGCATCACCGCGATTCTGGTGATCGGGATCAAGGAAAGCGCCCGCTTCAACACCACCATCGTAGTGGTTAAGGTTTCGGTGGTCTTGTTCGTCATTGCCATGGGAATCCGGTTTATAAACGCGGCGAACTGGGGACACGACTGGTCTTCCTTCGCCCCCTACGGTTTTTCCGGCATCGGAGCGGGAGCCGCCTATATCTTTTTTGCCTATATCGGATTCGACGCGGTATCCACCACCGCGCAGGAATCCAGGAACCCGCAGCGCGATTTGCCCATCGGCATTATCACCTCCCTCGTGGTGTGCACGCTGCTTTATATCCTGGTTGCCTGCGTGCTCACCGGAATGGTTCCCTGGCGCGAGATCAATATCGAAGCTCCCATCGCCCGGGCGTTTCTGGACCGCGGCCTGGCGACCGCGTCGCACGTGATTACCATCGGCGCGCTGGCCGGTCTCACCAGTGTGATGCTCGTCATGTTGTTGGGTCAGACGCGCGTGCTCTATGCCATGGCCAACGACGGGCTGCTGCCCAGAAAGTTCTTCGCCGACATTCACCCCAAGTTCCGGACGCCATGGAAGAACACCATCCTGGTCGGGACTCTGGCCGGCGTCGTAGGCAGCGTGACCCCCATCGAAGACATCGGAAAGATGGTGAATATCGGGACTCTGCTGGCCTTCGTCATCGTCTGTACGGCGGTCATGGTTCTGCGCAAGACCAACCCGGCTCAGGCGAGGCCGTTCCGGACCCCGTGGGTGCCCTTGGTTCCGATACTCGGCATCTGTTTCAACGGGTACATGATGTACAAGCTGGGCTGGCTCAACTGGGCGCGCCTGATCGGCTGGCTGATCATCGGCCTGGTCGTGTACTTCAGCTACGGACGGCATCACAGCCGCCTGGCGTTAGCGGCTGCCCAACCTCAACCCGAGCCGCGCCCGACTGTCACCCGATCGTGACTAATCCCCCATGGGTCTCTTTGAAAAAAAGTCGCTGGACAAAATCATTGCCGAGTCCGAAGGCGGCCAGCATCACCTGAAGAAGACGCTGGGGCCGGTGAACCTCGTGGCGTTGGGCATCGGCGCCATTATCGGCGCCGGCTTATTCTCCCTGACCGGGATCGCCGCGGCCGATCACGCCGGTCCCGCCGTCGTGATCTCTTTCGTGGTGGCCGCCATCGGGTGCGCCTTCGCCGGCATGTGCTACAGCGAGTTCGCCACCATGATCCCCATCGCCGGCAGCGCCTACACGTATGCCTATGCCACCATGGGCGAGCTGCTGGCCTGGATCATCGGATGGGACCTGGTCATCGAGTACGCCATCGGCGCCGCCACCGTATCGGTCAGCTGGTCGAGCTACGTAGTCAAGCTATTGCATCGCTTCTCCATCGAGCTGCCGAACGATCTGACCCACTGCCCCTGGGACCCGCAGCCCGGCCTCATCAACCTGCCGGCCCTCTTCGTCATCGTGATCGTCTCCTGCCTGCTGATCATCGGGATCTCGGAGTCCGCCCGCGTCAACGCCATCATCGTCTGCATCAAGGTGACCATCGTCGTGGTGGTGATCATCGTCGGCTATTCGTACGTGAAGCCCGAGAACTACGTGCCCTTCATTCCGCCCAACACCGGCACCCTGGGCGAATACGGCTGGAGCGGCATCATGCGCGGCGCGGGAGTGATCTTCTTCGCCTACATCGGGTTCGACGCGGTTTCCACCGCCGCCCAGGAGGCCAGAAAGCCGCAGCGCGACATGCCCATCGGCATCATCGGCTCGCTGGTGGTTTGCACCATCCTTTATATACTGTTTGCCCGCGTCCTCACCGGCATGGTTCCCTACAAGATTTTCAAGGGCGACGCCGCCCCGGTCGGAACCGTGATCTCGCTGTTCCCCTCCGCCGCGCTTCAGACGGTCATCTATATCGGGATCATCGCCGGATACAGCTCCGTGATTCTGGTCATGCTGCTGGGCCAATCTCGAGTCTTCTACTCCATGTCGCGCGACGGCCTGCTGCCCGCGATGTTTTCCTTCATCCATCCCAAGTTCCAGACGCCCTACCGTTCCAACCTGATTGTGATGTGCTTCTCCGCGCTGTTGGCCGCCTTCGTTCCCATTTCCAATCTGAGCCACTTCACCAGCATCGGAACCCTGCTGGCATTCGTGATTGTCTGTATCGGCATCATGGTGATGCGCCGGACCAATCCCGCCGCGCCGCGCCCCTATCGGACACCGCTGGTACCCGTGGTGCCGATCCTGGGCGTGCTGGTCTGTTTCGCCATGATGGCCTTCCTCGACATGATGACCTGGCTGCGCCTGGGCGGATGGCTGCTGCTCGGCCTGTGCATCTACTTTGGCTACAGCCGCCATCACAGCCATCTCCAGCGGCGTTAGTGGACCTGCCGGCCAGGCATCCTGTGCGAACAGGATTCCGCTCACGCCCTCAAACAGGTCTAATCGTAGAAGGTGAGGGATCAATATGATACACGCTCGGAGACCAACCCCCCTTATCGTCACTCTAAGCGCGCTGCTGTGGGCGGGCTCCGCGTTTGCGGACGACGATTCCAGCCGCGCCAAGCTCATGGGCACGTGGCAGAGCGCGGGAACTGGGGAGACGAAGTCCACCTGGGCCTTGGAGGGCTTGGGCGAATCCATACACGTGACCAACTCCAACGGCACACAGACCGTGGCGGAGTTCGACTGCAATACGGTGGGCAAGGAATGCGCGGTCAAAGATGCCGGGCGGAAGTCCAAGGTGTCGATGTATTTCAACGGGCCGAGACTCGTGGAGCTGGAGACCCGGGGGACCCAGGTGGTGAAGCGGCGGTTCATCGTCAGTGACGATGGCGCCACCATGGACCTGGACACCATCCCCATTGCCCCGGAGGGCAAAACCGAGACAACGCATTTCAAGCGCGTTCCTTCCGTGGTCGCGAAGCAGTAGGCTGGCGGAGACGCCCGCCCGCGCCGGATACTAGAATAGAAGTACAGTGCTCGTCTCCATCGCTCCCCGGCTCGATCGCCCCCAATGGCTGCGCGCGCCCGCGCCGGCGGGCGAGAACTATCAGGAACTCAAGCGCCTGATCGGGCGCCTGCGCCTGCACACCGTCTGCGAAAGCGCGGCGTGTCCCAACGTGGGCGAGTGCTGGAACCACCGCACCGCCACCTTCATGATCCTGGGCAACGTCTGCACGCGGCGCTGTGGGTTCTGCGCCGTCGAGAAGGGCGCGCCGCTGCCGGTGGATTACGACGAGCCGCGCCGCGTGGCGGAAGCCGTCGAAGCCATGGGCCTGAAGTTCGCCGTCGTTACCAGCGTCAACCGCGACGACCGCGCGGATGGCGGCGCGGAACTGTTTGCCCTTACCATCCGGGCCATCCGCGAGCGCCTCCCCGGCTGCGGCGTCGAGGTCCTGGTGCCCGATTTTCAGGGCAGCCACCGGGCTGTCGATACCGTCCTCGAGGCCGCGCCCCAGGTGTTCAACCACAACACCGAAACGGTGCCGCGCCTGTACCGCCAGGTGAGGCTGGGCGCGCGCTACGAGCGCTCGCTCGACGTGCTGGCTTATGCGGCGCAATCGTCTCCGCGCACCCCCACCAAGTCGGGCCTGATGCTGGGGCTGGGCGAAACTACCGCCGAAGTGCTCGAAGTGATGCGCGATCTGCGCGCCTCTCGGGTGGGCATTCTCACCCTGGGCCAATACCTGCGCCCTTCGCCTGAGCATCTGCCCATAGTTCGCTATGTTCCGCCCGAGGAGTTTGATGAGCTGCGCCGCGCCGGCTGCGAGATGGGATTCTCTCACGTGGAATCCGGCCCGCTGGTCCGCAGCTCCTACCACGCCGCGCAGGCGCTGCCCGGCTAAACCGGACCTCGAGAGGGCCGTGGCGTGGCCTATCCGGGTACTGCGCCTACGCTGGGTCGCGTGTTAGACCGACCTCATGATCCGCAGGAAGTCTGCCCCGTAAGACGGCGCGGCCATGTGGATACACGGCCGGCTGCTGAAGGTGCGTTGTGCGGCCGAAATACTGCTTCGACAGGATGCTCCGCCTCTCTGCCACAACGTCTATAAAAGTGGAGGAGAAAAAGGGAGTTGAAGATGAGACTCAAAGCACTGCTATGGAGTAGTTGCATTTCCGCCGCGATGGTTGTATCGGCCATTCCGGCGGTGGCCGCCGCGGCGCATGAATGCCCGGCCGGAAAAGTGACTGCCGCGTCGTACACGCATGACTTCAAGAGCGAAGCCAGCACCATCTTCCAGGAGGTGCAATCCGACGCCCAGGACGCCATCCTGTTCGGCGACGCCCACCAGCAGGCGTTGTGGCTCGCCCCGTATCGAACCAACCTCGACAACCTTTACACCGAGGCCAAGAGCTTGACGCGTTCCGCCGGCAACGCTGTCGAGTTATCGAGTGTCTCGAAAGAGTATCGGAATCTGAGGCATAACCTGGAGCCGAAAGGCTCTTCGTAAAGCCTCGACAGACTGGAGGCAAAAGCAAACGATGTGCTGATGTCGGCGTTCCCCCTGAGCGCGGCCATGCGGAAGGCATGGCCGCCCGAAGCCGTCTCCGGGAAGATCGCCATGGTCGAGCCCGCGCGGAACCTGGTGGTAGTTAAAGGTCCGGATGGAGTTCCATTCGACGTCGTAGTTACCGCCAAAACCCGGATCAAGTCCGGCGATCAGGCCATTACCCTCAAAGACCTGACGCAAGATACGAACAAGACTGTCTCGGTAAAATACATTCCCGAGCGGCGCGGCGACGTGGCGAAGTCGATCCGCATTAGCGGATAGCCGGGTGTTCCGCCACCCGGCGCGCGCGGCGAAAGACGTCGCGCAGCATCTTCTCGGTCAGCTTGCCCGTGGATGTGTTCTGCTGGCTGGGGTGGTAGGAGCTGATCAGCACCGGCTGTCCCGGGGCGGTCACAAACTGGCGGTTGTGACCGAACAGGAACGGCGCGCGGCTCTTAATCAGGCCGCGCAGTTTCAGGAGGTCCAGGTAGTTGTCGAAGGCGATCTTGCCCAGCGCCACCACGACCTTCAAGTTACCCAGGAGGTCCAGCTCGCGCTCCAGAAAGGGGCGGCAGTTCCGGATCTCCTGGGGGGTCGGCTTGTTTCCCGGAGGAGCGCAGCGCGCCGCCGCGGTGATGAAGGCGTCTCGAAGCATCAGGCCGTCGTCGCGAGAGACGCTGGATGCCTGGGAGGCGAACCCGGTCTGATGCAGGACGCGATAGAGCGACGCGCCCGAACCGTCGCCGGTGAACATCCGGCCGGTGCGGTTGGAGCCGTGCGCTCCGGGAGCCAGCCCCAGGATCAGGACGCGGGCGGCGGGGTCGCCAAAGGCGGGCACCGGCTTTCCCCAGTATTCGAAGTCGCGGTAGGCGCGCCGCTTCACCGCCGCGATTCGCTCGCTGTGTTCCCGAAGGCGCGGGCACAACCTGCAGGTTACGATTTCTTCATTAAGGATTTCGAATGCAGTCATATATTAAAATTCGGAGAAACCCATTGACCTGACAGCAGTTTCGGTGTAACAATGGCGAATAGTCCGATACTCCGTTGGGCTACTTGAACTGCCACTTCAGCTCTGGCGCACAACCCTCTGGCCCATATGGTTATATGAATAGGTCACCGGTATATTTATTCTCTCAGATCGTACGCCTCGCATTGGTATTCGCCCTCCTCTCCAGCCTCGGCTTCGGCGCCACGGCTACGGCCAAACGTAAGCACCGCGTCACGCAACATGCGCAGGTTGCGGTATACAGGCCCGCGGTGCGAAGCAACCGGGCATTGGTTCAACCGGCGGCGTTCGCCCGGACTTCGGTTCAGGCGCCGCGCGCGAAGGCGCCGGCGGGCCCGATTGTCGCGGGCGGCCCTTGGACGGAGCCGACTTATGCCGATTCCACTACGGGCGACTACGTGGATGGCGAAGACCTCACGATTCGCCGTGCGGCGGTGGAGGCGCTGGGACGCTACAACGGGTCAGTGGTGGTGGCCGATCCCAATACCGGGCGCATCCTGAGCATGGTCAACCAGAAGCTGGCGCTGGGCGGCGGATTCCAGCCGTGTTCCACCATCAAGGTGTCGGTGGCGCTGGCGGGGCTCAGCGAGAAGGCCATCGATCCCGCCACCAAGCTGCGGCTCGGCGGCATGAAGATGGACCTGACCTACGCGCTGGCGCATTCCAACAATTATTATTTCGCCACGCTGGGAGAGAAGCTCGGGTTCGAGAAAGTCAGCTACTACGCGCACCTGTTCGGGTACGGCGAAAACGCGGGGCTGAGCATCCCCGGCGAGCAGCCGGGACGTTTTCCGGCCGCGCCACCGAAAAACGGCGGCGTGGGGATGCTGACCAGCTTCGGCGAGGAGATTTCCCAGACTCCGCTCCAACTAGCCGCGCTGATGAGCGCCATCGCCAACGGCGGCACGCTGTATTATTTGCAGTACCCCAGGAATCTGGCCGAAGCCCAGGAGCTGGTACCGCGGGTGAAGCGGCGGCTGGATATTGAAACCCTGATTCCGATCGTCAAGCCGGGCATGCGCGGCGCAGTCGAGTTCGGCACGGCGCACCGCGCGCGCGAGGACGGACCCATCGCCGGCAAGACCGGCACGTGCAGCCAGAACCACACCCACCTGGGATGGTTCGGTTCGTTCAACGAAGTGGGCAATCACAAGCTGGTCGTCGTGGTGCTGCTGACCGGCGGGCGTCCGGCGATCGGACCGCTGGCCGCGGGCATAGCGGGCGACGTGTATCGCCGGCTCAACGAACAGAACTACTTCGCGACCAGCGTGCGGATGACCCCGGCTACCCTGATCTCGAGCCAGATCTGCTGCCGGTAGGCGGCCTCGTGAAAGCGATCGCGCTGGTTTTCTGCGGTTCGCTTCTCGCCCAGACGCAGCCCCTCTTGAAGGACTACGTAGCGGCCAATATCACCGCCCCTCCCGCCGGGCTGGGGATCGACCCGTTCTATAAGAAATACACCGACGCCCTGGGCATCCCTATAACCAGCTCCGAAAAGGTTCCGGACGCGGCCCTGCTGGTGGCGCGCGACATCGTGATCCACATGCTGGCGAAGCGGCCGGACCTGCGCGAGTCGATGGTGTCGCAGAAGTATCGCGTGGGAATCATGGCGCAGACTGAAATGACTACCGATCTCCCGGAGCACAAGAATCTCAAGAAGCCGCAGCCCACCTCGTTCAACCTCACCGCGCGCGAACGGAAGAATTACGAGCGCATCGCCCAGATGACCGACAAGCAGTATTGGGACAGCCGGGCGCGCGGGCTGGGCGGGCGCTTCACTTCCTGCGCCGAAGAGAACCTGCTGGGTTATCCCGGCACGCGCTACTACGGCGAGAACATCTTCGTGCACGAGTTCTCGCACGCCATCCTGCGCGAGATCCGCCAGGTGGACCCCCAGCTCTTCGCCGAAGTGCAGGCCGCCTACAAAGACGCCATGTCGAGGGGCATGTGGAAGGGACAGTACGGGTCAACCAACTGGGACGAGTACTGGGCGGAAGCTACCCAGACCTGGTTCTGGTCGAACATCGAATTCCCCGCGGGCGACAAGATGATCCAGTCGCCCGACGACCTCAAACAGTACGACCCGAGAATCTACGAGCTGCTCGGCCGCGTTTACCCCGACCATCACATCCCCATGGACCTGTACTACGGCAAGAACCTCGCGCCCTTCGGGCGGCGGGCGCCGTAGCTTTACCACTCCACCTGGCGGATGGGACCGATGCCGATGACGAAGCACGCCGCGGCCGCCAGCACCATGGCGGCGGCTATCACGAAAGCCAGGTAGAACTCGCCGGTCTCCTGCACCACCCAGCCAGTGAGCCAGGGCGCGGCCACGCCGGCCAGGTTGGCCACGCCGTTTTGCAGGCCGGTCCATTTGCCGGCGGCGCGCGGGCCGGCCAGGGTCTGCGTCATGGCAAACGAGTTGGCCGTGAACAGCCCGAACGAGAGGCTGGTCAGCATCAGCAGCGCCATGGCCAGGTGCTCGTCGCGCACGATGCAGACCGGCAGAATCATGGTGGAAAGCACCAGGCCAGTGCCCGCGAAGGTCTTGCGCGCGCGTGTCGGGGTGGCGCCGCGGGCGATCCAGCGGTCCGATAGCCAGCCCGATGCGGCGCTCGAAAGCGCGGTCGCGAAGAACGCCATGGAAACAATGTAGGCCATTCTGGTTTTCGGAAAATGGCGCTCCTTTTCGAAGTAGGCGGGCAGCCACGTGATCAGGAAATACCAGAAATAGTTCGAGCAGAACAGGCCGATAGCGGTGAACCAGGCGGGGCGCTGGCGCAGGATGTCGATAACGTCCGGCACGCTCGAAGGATCCTCGCGCGACTCCACGCCCTTGCCGCGCGGCATCCAGATGTACCACGGAACCAGCCACAGCAAAGTGCCGGCGCCCAGCGCGACGAAAAACGCCCGCCATCCGAACCGCGCCATGAGCAGCCCGCCGAGCAATGTCCCCAGCGCGGGACCGGCCTTGGTGCCGGCGTCGATCAGCGCGTTGGCGAAGCCGCGGTGGTGCTCCGGAAAGGTGTTGGCGAGAATCCTCGAGTACGCCGGATAGGCCACCGATTCGCCCATGCCGAGCACCAGCCGCAGCGCGAACATCACGCCGAATACGCGCGCCATCCCGGTGACCGCCGTGGCTCCCGACCACAGGAAGAAGCCGATGGCCAGCACCCAGCACACGTTGAACCGGTCCACCAGCCATCCCGCGATGGCGAACAGTTGGAAGCAGGCGTAGGTCCAGAAGAAGGCCGAAAGCATCAGGCCGAGGTGAACGTTGGAAAGGTGAAGCTCGTTCTGGATATTGGTGGCGCCCACCGAGAGGTTGGCGCGGTCCACGTAGTTGAGAAAGCCGGAGACCACCAGCAGGGCCAGCACAATCCACTCTCTTCCGGAGAGGTTGGTTCGCGCGGCGGCCGGCTGAACGGTCATAGGGAGCATTCTAGCGTGCGGCGGGCGGCCGGCGCGGCTTCGGCGGAGGCAGAAACAGCTCCCGACCTTGCATAGGCGTTGAAACGTGCCGATCTCACACCATGAGTGCATCCCTGAGAGCGCGTGGAATACACTGGAAAGCCGTTGGTGAACCGCACCACGCACTCGGACGGAATGGCGATACGGCCAAGTGGAACGCGGATCAGTTGACTTAACTAAGGCGTTCCACGCCGTATTGAAAAGGCACCGGAACAATTTCGACGAAAATAAGCGGATCGTTTTATTCCTGCTGTGATATACTCGCCCTACATCAAGATCCAAACCGCGGCGCAGAGAGGGATCGAATGCTGGGAACAGTCATCTTCTTTGGCGTTCTGGCTGGGGCCGATAACCTGCAAGTATGCTCGGCGCTCGGTCTTCTGCCAATTCGCGGCGCACGGAAGCATGTTCTTGCGCTAGCGTTCACCGCTTGCGAGACGATGGCTCCCCTTGCCGGCTTGGCCTTGGGCCGTTTTCTGCTTTGGTGCGCCGGCGGAGCTGCCGCAAGAATCGGACCGTTCATGATGCTTGCGTGCGGGATTGTGATCCTATTTTATGCCGTTCGTGGTGAAGACCTGGCTGGCCTGGTCAACGGAAACAAAATGATTATGGGCGTACCCGTGGCGCTCAGCTTCGATAACCTTCTCGCGGGCGCAGGGATCAGCTCACTTCATTACCCGGCCGTTGTTTCCGCGCTGGTCATCGGACTCGTGAGCGCGGTAATGTCTTGTACCGGTCTCTATCTCGGAGCCTGGGTCCGCCGATTCGTGCCAAACCGGATGGAATTCGCAGTCGGCGCCTATCTCTGTGTTCTGGCTGGACGTGCGATGTTTACGGGCGGAGCCTAAGCAGCCAATCGGCCGCTAAAGCCCGACCTTGCGATCAACTTGGAACTCGGACGGGTTTAAATGCCCGAATTCAAAGGAGCCTTCCCATGGCCTTGCTACCTCCAGTAGTCAGTGCTCTTTCTGTATGCAGTTCGTCATTCAGGATTCAGGGTCAGCTTATCGGCGCCACGGTTGACTTGTTCCAGGATGGTGCGAATGTTGGTGGCGGCGTCGCCACCTGGCCGGACCAGGTTTTCAACCTAAAGATGGGGGTGACGCTGAAGGCGGGCGCGGCTCACCCCGTAACCGCAACACAAACGTTGGGCGCCGTGACGAGTCCGCCGTCCGCTCCGGTGATTGTACTAAGCAAGCCGGCCGTCATCGGGTCTGTGACCTGCGAGACTCATATTTACGAGTGCGGCCAGTGTCTGTACCTCGACGGAATGCTTCCGGGGGCGACCGTAGAAGTGACAGTGGGTGGTGTGCTTCGTGGGAAGGGCACGGCCGTGGATGGTACGGCGCGGTTCGGCCTGTCGCCGCAAACAAGTCCCGGGGATACGCTGGTTGCGCAGCAGACTGCGTGCGGCGCCCCAGGGGTGAAAACCAATCTGCCACCGCCCGATCCGCTGCCGGGAGCCAACCGCCAACTCCCTCCGCCCACGGTAAACGGCCCCTTGCAGGCATGCATGGTTGCCGTTACCGTCAGTAATGTAACCGATGGTTCGCAGGTGACGTTGACCGAGACACCGGCGCCAGGGTTTAGCGAAACGGCATGCTTCGATTTGTCGAGCTTGTGGTTTCAATGCCCTCCGCTAAAGCAAGGATCAGTGGTTTCGGCAATTCAGAGTATGCCGAAGTGCGAGGCCAA
The DNA here is from genome assembly GCA_035638575.1 of Bryobacteraceae bacterium. Taxonomy (GTDB): domain Bacteria; phylum Acidobacteriota; class Terriglobia; order Bryobacterales; family Bryobacteraceae; genus DASQZT01. The sequence goes on along the minus strand of DASQZT010000144.1, from coordinate 39,183 downwards.
AAGTGCGAGTTCTCCACCGGTTCCAGTGGGTCCACCGGCGCCCCTGCCGCCCACGGTCGTTCCCCCGCTATGCGCTGGGAGCCTCATCGTCCAACTGACCGGTTTGAACCCCGGCCAAATCGTCGAGATTTTTCAGGACGCCATCAGTTTGGGCACGGGATCGGCTCCGGCATCCAGCTTTCCCTTTCCCGTTCCCCCGCTCACGGGAGGCAGTGTGATTACGGCTCGCCAAGAGCTCTGCGGTCACTGGAGTGCGTTATCCAACCCAGTCAAGGTCAATCCCCAACCGAAATCGCTTCCGACACCCATCGTCGGCAGCCCTTTGTTCCAGTGCGGAGCGGCCGTGCACGTCAGCAATCTCCACCCGGGCTCGACGGTTTACGTGTGGTCCACTCTTCTCGGGGGAGTGATCGGTCATAAAGCGGTTAACAGCACTCAGACGGACGTGCCGGTTACACCTCTACTGCTGGCGGGAGACGACATCTACGCCGTCGAACAGGGCTGCGGGCTAACAGTACAATCGGCGAAGGTCAAGGTCAGCCCGATGGAACAGCCGGGTATTCCCACAGTGGTAGCTCCCGTCGAAGCCTGTATGCGTAGCGTGACCGTAAGCGGTGTTGTTCCGGGCGCCCACGTCGATGTTTATGTAAACAACGTATTCCGGGGAAGTGCGATTGCCACGGCTACGACCGTCGAAGTTCCTCTGTCCGGTTCCTTGAAGGTGGGCGATCAGGTCAAAGCGCGGCAGAGTATCTGCGGAATTACAACGGGCTTCGGCCCACCCGTGCCAGTCATCAGTTCCGCCGGATTCTACTACCTGACGCAGCATTTCAACCCAGCACGAACGGGCTGGTGCCCTTATGAAACTACGCTGACTGTGGCGAATGTCCCGAAGGTGAAGCCCGCACCTAAAATTACGCAGGACCTTACAAAGTGGGTTGACCCCGACGGCAATCCGCAGACCGGGAGCGGTACCGTGTATGCCCAGCCGCTTTATGCCCACCACGTCAATATTCCCGACATGGGCGCGCACAACGTAGTGTACGTGGCCACTGAGGATGACAACATTTTTGCGTTCGACGCGGACACGCTGCAACCGGCCTTGTGGGTGCGAACGCTGATCCCGCCCGGCGAGCAAAAGGTCTCGGATTCAGATATTACCGGCTGCAACAATATCTCGCCATTCATCGGGATCACATCGACGCCCGTCATCGACTGTGCCTCGTACACCATGTGGGCCGTAGCCAAGACTAAGAGCGTCGCGGGTGGCAAGACGACTTTTCACCACCGCCTTTACGCGATGGACATTTCTACCGGCGCGGACCGGCCCGGCAGTCCGGTTGAGATCCAGAATATTTCCTACCCCGGCGCGGGAAGCCCGAATGACGGCGCGGGGCATGTCTTATTCGACCAGCAATGGCAGATGGATCGCCCGGCGCTGCTGCTGCAGGGTGGGCGCATCTACATCGGTTTCGGATCCCATTGCGACTTTAGTGCCAGCGCATACCACGGGTGGGTCTTGGCCTACGATGCAACGACCTTGAAGCAGGTCGGGGTATTTTGCACCACACCCGACAGCGATCCCAAAGGTGACGACATGGGAGGAATCTGGCAAGGCGGCATGGGATTGGCCGCCGATCCCCAAGGCTTCATCTACTTCATTACGGGCAACGGGGAATTCGACGCGAACACGGGCGGAAAGAACTATGGCGATACGGTATTGAAGCTGCCCCCCAATTTCGCGGTGCCGCCCCCGACGGTACCGGCCGATTTCTTTACGCCGGCGAACCAGGATTTCCTGCGAACCGGGGATATCGATTTCGGATCGGGGGGGCCTCTGATACTTCCCGATCAGCCCGCCGGCACGGCACCCGCCCTGGAGGCCATGGTCGCTTGCGGCAAAGACGGCCAGATCTATTTGATCAATCGCCAAAACATGGGCAAGTACAACGGGCCTGGCGGTCCCGATCACGTACTTGCGGTTGTGCAGCTACAGCCTGGCAAAGCGCCCGGGACGCAGCCCGGTGTTTGGGGCGGACCGGCATACTTCAACAGCGGCAGCCACCAGTTTGTGTATTACGCCGGCGATGGAGGCCCATTGACGGCCTTTGTTTTCGCCGGTAGTTCGCTGGCGCTGGCTAAGATCGGCCCAAATCCCAACCAGTCATCTCAGACCTTTCCCAGCGGCGGAACCACTCCCGTGGTTTCATCAAACCAGCAGAATGCCGGTACGGGGGTCGTCTGGGCGCTTGTCAGAAGCAATCCATTGCAACTGATGGCGTTCGATGCTACCAATCTCACAGGCAAGCCGCTTTTCAGCAGCTCGGCGGGGCCATGGAAGAATCCCAACGGGGGAGCGTACACCGAACCTACCGTCATCCAGGGCAAGGTTTATGTGCCGAGCGATGGTGAACTAAACGTGTTCGGCCTCTGACTCGGAGGACGCGCGTAGTTAGTGGGTGGGTTTAAGCAGCCAATCGGCCGCTAAGCCCGGCCATCTGATAAACAGTTATTCGGACGGGCATTTTATGCCCCATTTAAAGGAGCTTTCCAATGTCTTTGCTGCCGCCGGTGGTTGTCGGCCCTCTTTCCGTATGCAGTTCGTCCGTCAGGGTTCAAGGGCAGCTTATCGGCGCCACGGTTGACTTGTTCCAGGATGGCGCGAATGTGGGTGGTGGCGCCGCCACCTGGCCGGATCAGGTTTTCAACCTAAAATCGGGGGTGACGCTGAAGGCGGGCGCGGCTCACCCCGTAACCGCAACGCAAACCTTGGGCAGCATGACGAGTCCGCCGTCGCCCGCACCCGTGATTGTACAAACGAAGGCGGCGATAATCCTGCCTGTTAGCTGTGAAACACATATTTACGAGTGTGGCCAGTGCCTGTCGTTCAACGGAATGGTTCCGGGGGCAACCGTGCAAGTGACGGTGGGCGGTGTGGTTCGCGGGACGGGCACGGCCGCCGATGGCTCGGCGCAGATCGGCTTGTCGCCGCAAACATCTCTTGGTGAAACACTGGTTGCGCAACAGACTGCATGTGGGACGCCGGGGCCGAAAACCAATCTGGCGCCGCCCGATCCGCTGCCTGGAGGCAAGCGACAACTCCCTCCCCCGACGGTAAACGGCCCATTGCAGGCATGCATGGTTGCCGTCAACATTGGAAACGTGACCGATGGTGCGCAAGTTGTCATGACCGAGACACCCGCACCAGGGTTTACCGAACAGGCATGCTTCAGTTTTCCCGGTGCGTGGTTTCAATGCCCGCCACTCACGCAAGGATCAAGCGTTTCGGCAAGCCAGAGTATGCCGAAGTGCCAGGTCAAGAGTGCGAGTTCTCCATCGGTTCCAGTGGGTCCCCCGACGCCCGTGCCTCCTCCCACGGTTGTTCCCCCGCTATGCGCCGGGACCACCACGGTCAGGCTGACCGGTTTACTTCCCGGGTCACCAGTGGAGATTTTTCAAGACGCCACCAGTTTGGGGACGGGATCGGCTCCGGCGTCCACCTTCGATTTTGGGGTTCCCCCGCTCGCTGGAAACAGTGAGATTACGGCCACCCAGGAACTCTGCGGAAACGTGAGTTTACATTCCAACCAAGTCAAAGTCGATCCCGCACCGAGAACGCTGCCGACACCCGTCGTCGCGGGTCCTTTATTCCAGTGCGGGGCCGCTGTGCACGTCAGCAATCTCCACCCCGGCGCGACTGTCTATGTCTGGTCCACTCTTCTCGGGGCGCCTATCGGTTCCCGAGCGGTTTACAGTACGCAGGCGGACGTGCTCGTGGCGCCTGTGCTTCTGGCCGGAGACGACATCTTCGCAACGCAAAACGGCTGCGGCCACGTCAGTTCAAACTCGGCGCCCGTAGTGGTCGCGCCGTTGACGCAGCCGGCTCCTCCTATTGTGTTACCGGCTGTCGAGGCTTGCATGCGTAGCGTGACGGTGGGCGGCGCCGTCATTCCGGGCGCTCACGTGGATGTCTACGTAAACAACGTATGGCGGGGAACCGCGATTGCCACGGCCGCAGTCGTCGAAGTGCCTCTGCCGGGTTCCTTGAAAGTGGGCGATCAAGTCAAAGCGCGTCAGAGTATCTGCGGAATTATCACGGGCTTCGGCCCACCCGTGGTGGTCATCAGTTCCGCTGGATTCTACTACCTGACGCAGCACTTCACCACCGCACGAACGGGCTGGTTCCCTTATGAGACTACCCTCAATGTGGGGAATGTGCCGAAGCTGAAGAATCTGTTCACGCAGAATGTTGACGGCACCGTGTATGCCCAGCCGCTTTATGCCCACCATGTCAACATTCCCGACTCAGGCGCTCACAACGTGGTCTACGTGGCTACCGAGAACGACACGGTTTATGCTTTCGACGCGGACACTATGCAGGCGGTGCTGTGGAAACGGTCCCTCATCCCGGCCGGCGAACAGGCTGTTCCGGACTCGGTCGCGGGAGGGGGAAACATCGCGGTCATAGGAATCACATCGACACCCGTCATCGACTGCGCCTCGTACACGATGTGGGCCGTGGCCAAGACAGTCGTGACCAAGACAATTGGCGGACCAAGCGTCAAGTGTTACAACCGCCTACACGCGATTGATATCTCTACCGGCGCCGACCGGCCAGGCAGCCCCGTGGAGATCCAGGGTTCCTACCCGAGCGGGACTGGTTCTGTTTCGTTCGACCCGAATGTGCAGATGAATCGGCCGGCGCTGCTGCTGCTGGGCGGGCGAATCTACATCGGTTTCGGATCCCATAACGACGCGGGTTCAGGCTGGCGGGGCTGGGTTTTCGTTTACGATGCAACGACCTTGAAGCAGGCCGGGGTATTCTGCACGACACCCGACGGCGCCAATGGGTCAGTCTGGCAAGGAGGCATGGGCTTGGCAGCCGATCCTGAGGGCTTCGTTTACTTCATGACGGGCAACGGCGATTTCAACGCGAATGCGAAGGGCGGAACGAACTACGGCGATACGGCATTGAAGCTTCCGGCCAATTTCACGGTGCCGCCCCCCACGGTGCCGGCCGATTTCTTTACGCCGGCCAATCAGGGGGATTTGGTTGGTCACGACTGGGATTTTGGGTCGGGAGGGCCTCTGATACTTCCCGATCCTCCCCTAGGCTCAGGCCTCCCCCAGGCCATGGTCGTTTGCGGCAAGGACGGACAGATCTACCTGCTCAATCGCCAGAACATGGGCAAGTACAACGGGCCCCCTCCCGGTGCCGATCGCGTACTGAAGCCAGTTGTGCCGCTGCCTGGATCGCCGCCCACCTTCACCACCGGTCCGGGCGTGGGCGCCTGGGGCGACGGCCCCGGCGTTTGGGGCGGGCCGGCATACTTTGACAGCGGCAGCCAGCAGTTTATCTACTACTGCGGCAATGGAAAAAGCGGCGGCGGAGGCAACCTGATGGCCTTTGTTTTCTCCGGCAACTCCCTGGCCCCGTCTTACATCGGCTCAAAGCCCAACCAGTCTGTTATGACGTTTCCTTCTCCTTTGGGTTTTCAGAGCGGTGGCACCACCCCCGTGGTTTCATCAAACCAGCACAACGCCGGTACGGGGATTGTGTGGGCGCTTGTCAGAAGCAATCCACTGAAACTGGTGGCGTTCGATGCCACCGATCTCACTACCGGGCCTCTTTTCCCCGCCGTCACCGCCGGGCCATGGAACAACATTGGAGGAGCGTTCACCGAACCCACAGTCATCCAGGGCAAGGTCTACGTGCCGAGCGATGGTCAACTGAAAGTGTTTGGCCTCTGAATCGGAGCGAGCGAACGTGCCAGCTTCGCTAGAAGCAACACCTCCATCCTTGCGCTTGGGCGGGCCGGAGCGGTATCTGGCGCTCACGGCTGCGTTAGGATCTTTCCTGACATCGCTCGATGCCAGCGCGGTAAATGCGGTTTTGCCGCTCATCCGCGGAGCCTTTCATACCACGATTCCGATGGTGCAATGGGTCCTCCAGGCCGAGCTCCTGGTGACCAGCGGTTTGCTGCTTGCCTTTGGACGGCTGGGCGATCAACTGGGACACAAGCGTATCTATGTAGCCGGTTTCGGCGTATTCCTTATTGGTTGCGCGTTGTGCGCCGCCGCGCCCGGGGTGATCCCGCTCATCGCCTTTCGGATCATCCAGGGAATCGGCACCGCGATGTTGCTCGCCAGCTCGCCTGCCCTTTTGGTGAGACACTTGCCGGCGGAGCGGCGCGGACAAGCCCTCGGGCTGCGTGCCTCGCTCATTTACCTGGGTTTGGCTGCCGGACCGGCGGTGGGCGGGTGGTTGGCGGAACGCTACGGCTGGCGCGCGGTCTTTTGTATGCAGCTTCCGGTTGGCCTACTGGGATTAAAGCTCGCCCAGCGGCTGATTCGGGACGATCCACCTGCGACTCGCCCGCAACGCCTCGACTTTGCCGGCGCGGGAACCTGGACTGCGGGCCTGGCCGCACTCCTGTTTGGGTTGAACCGCGGAAACGCTTGGGGCTGGATCTCGCCCGCCGGCTTAATGCCGCTGCTGATTTCCGCCATGCTGTGGATTGCTTTCTTGAGGATTGAGCGCGGCAATCCGGATCCCATGCTCGACCTGGCGCTTTTCGGCCGAAGCTCATTCGCCTGGCCAGTGGCGACGCTCGTCCTGAGCTTCGTGTCCGGATACCTGGTAACCTTCCTTCTTCCGTTCTATGCGATCCAGGGCCGTCAGATGCGCCCGGCGGCCGCAGGACTGCTTCTGGCCGTGAGCGGATTGATCCGCGTGGCAGCCGCCCCACTGAGTGGACGATGGTCCGACAGGAGCGGATCGAGGTTGCCCGCAACATTCGGCGCCGGGACGCTGGCTCTCGGTTCGTTCCTGTTGTCACGCCTCACTCAGGATTCCTCGATTGTGGGCTTGGTCGCAGGCGTATTGATTGCCGGCGCCGGAGTCGGTATTTTCGTGCCGCCCAACAATAGTATGCTCATGGGCGCCGCACCCCGATCCCGGCAAGGTATCGCGGCCGGAATCCTGGCGACATCGCGCACTGTGGGCATGGGAGTGGGAATCGCGCTGGCAGGTATAATCCTGTCGCGAGCCCTGGGAAACGGTATGAAAGCTGGATCGGCGGAGGCCATCCTTGGAGCGAGTGGTAGAGGGTTCGCGCTTGCGGCCGTAATCGCACTCCTGACTGCGATGATATGCGCCGTGGCGCGCCCGGCTCGAAACAACGAGCCCGCCCCGATTCACTAGCCGCCTGAAGTGTCTGTGGGGTGAGCAATCACAGGGGACTGAATGTTGATAGATGCCCCTCATTTTGACGCCCATGTCCCGACCTTGGGCGTATCCCGGTCGCGTCTTGGCAACGGGAGTACAATCGAAATCGGCGTCATGTTTCGGCTGGTTCCTTTCTTCGCGCTGGCGGTGGCGGCGATGGCCGGCGACCCGCAGTACGAGGTCTCCGGCAGGTTCACGCCGGAAGGCGAGGGCTCTGTGTCGCTCTACGGCGTGGCCAGCCCGTTCACCGCCTCCACCGTGAGCGACGACGGGCATTTCAGTTTCAAGAGACTGGCGGCCGGGGCGTATACCATCGCGGTGTTTCTGCCGGGACGCGGCGAGGCGCGGCAGACCATCGAGGTCGGGCCGTCCACGGCCGACGCGCGCCAACGCGTGGTGCTGGCGCTCGATTTCAAAGACTCCGACTTCGTGGTCCAGGACGCCTTGCGGCGCCAGCACTCGGTTCCGGCGAGCCAGTTGGCCGTCCCGGAAAAAGCGCAGCGGGAGTATCAGGAGGCACAGAAGGACCTGGCCAGGCGCGAGGTCGAGGCGGCCTTGAAACACCTGGAGCGCGCCGTGGAGATCGCGCCGCAGTTTTCGGCGGCGTGGAACAACCTGGGCACCATCGCTTACCAGACGCAGCGGTTCCAACGCGCCGAGGAGTGCTTCCGCCAGTCGCTGGCCGCGGACCCGGACTCGTACGAGCCGCTGGTCAACCTGGGAGGCGTGCTCATCGACCTGCACAAGCTGGATGAGGCGTGGACCTACAACGTGTACGCGGTGCTGGCCCGGCCCAACGACGCGCTGGCCAATGCGCAGCTCGGAATGACGTATTTCGGGCTGGGCAAGTTGGACCTCGCCGAAAAACGTCTCATAGAGGCGCGGCGCCTCGACCCGGCGCACTTCTCGCATCCGCAGCTTTTCCTGGCCGAGATCCACTTACGCCGCGGTGATCGGCGATCGGCCGCCGACGATATGGAAGATTTCCTGAAGCACCACCCCGACTGGCCTCGGGCCGAGCGAATGCGGCAAACCATTGCCGAGCTGCGCCAGTGACGGTCAGCCTGCCGATCGATCCCCTGGTCCCGGAGATCGCGGCCTGGTTGCGCTCCGCCAACAACCTGGTGCTGGAGGCGCCGCCGGGCGCGGGGAAGACCACGCGCGTGCCGCCTGCCTTGATGGACCTGGGCGAAGTGCTGGTGCTGGAGCCGCGGCGGTTGGCGGCGCGGCTGGCGGCGCGGTTCGTGGCGGCGGAGCGGGGCGAGGCGGTTGGCGAAAGCGTCGGGTACCAGGTGCGGTTCGAAGAGGTCGCGGGGCCGCGGACACGCCTGCGGTTCCTGACCGAGGGCGTGCTGACGCGGCGGCTGCTTTCCGATCCCATGCTCGAGCGTGTGGCCGCCGTGGTGCTCGATGAATTCCACGAGCGGCACCTCGAGGGTGACCTGGCGCTGGCGCTTCTGCGGCGGCTGCAACGCACCGGGCGGCCGGACTTGCGGCTGGTCGTTATGTCGGCCACGCTCGATCCCGGGCCGGTGGCGGCTTATCTGGGCGGGGCGCGCGTGGTGCGTTCCCAAGGCCGGCAGTATCCGCTGGAGGTGGAGTACACGCCGCATTCGGCGGCGCCCGTGGAGCAGCAGGTGGCGGGCGCGCTCGAACGGATGGCGGCGCGCTCGCTCGATGGTCACGTGCTGGTGTTCCTGCCGGGCGCCGCGGAGATTCGCCGCGCGCAAACGGCGTGCGCTGCGCTGGCGCGGCGGCACGGCTGGGCGCTGGTATCGCTGCATGGCGATCAATCCGCGGAGGAGCAAGACCAGGCGCTGGCTCCTTCCGAGCGGACTGAGGTGATTCTCTCGACCAACGTCGCGGAAAGTTCGGTGACCATCGCGGGGGTGCGCGCGGTGATCGATAGCGGCCTGGCGCGGGTGGCCAGCCATTCCCCGTGGTCCGGCCTGCCGACGCTTCAGGTGGCGCGCATCTCCCAGGCGTCGGCGAACCAGCGGGCGGGCCGCGCGGGGCGCACCGGTCCCGGCCGCGCGGTGCGGCTGTATCCGCTGGAAGATTTCGTGCGGCGGCCGCCACAGGAACTGCCCGAAGTGGCACGCGCGGACCTGGCGCCCGCGGCTTTGCTGCTGCGCGCCCTGGGGGTCGAAGGCCTGGATTCGCTGGAGTGGCTGGATGCGCCGCCGCGGGCCGCCATCGAGCATGCCGAGGATCTGCTCCGCCAGCTTGGCGCAAGCGGCGCGCTGGGGAGGGAGATGGCTCGCTATCCGCTGCATCCGCGGCTGGCGCGCCTGGTCGTGGAGGCGCGGCGGCGCGGGGTGGCGGAGGACGGGTGCACGGTGGCGGCGCTGCTCGGCGCGGGCGGGCGGCTGCCCGCGCAGCCGGATCACGCGACGCGGTCGGACCTGCTGGCGCTGATGGAGTCGCCGTGGGAGCCGTGGACGGTGCAAATGGTGCGGCAGGTGCGGCGCGTGGTGAATCCGCCGCGCCAGAAAAGCCGGGATGAGGACGCGCTGCTGGTGTCCGTGCTGGCCGCGTTTCCGGACCGGGTGGCCCGGCGGCGGCGCGGCGGCGAAGTGCAGCTTGCGGCGGGAGGGTCGGCGCTGCTGGCGCCTTCTAGCACGGTCACCTCCGCCGAGTTTCTGGTGGCGGTGGAGGCCGAGGACCGGCCCGACCAGAAGATGCCGCTGGTGCGGCTGGCGAGCGCCATCGAGCCGGAGTGGCTGCTCGACCTGTTCCCCGATGCCGTGCGCGAGACGGCGCGGCTCGAATGGAACCGCGCGGCCGAGCGCGTCGAGAGCGTGAGCGGGCTGCGGTTCGGGGAGATTGCCATCCAGGAGAGCCGCGGGAACCCCGATCTTCGGGCGGCGGCCGCGATGCTGGCGGAAAAGGCCCTGGAAGCGGGCGTTTCACGCTTTGCGGATGGCCGGGAACTGGAGGCGTTCGCGGCGCGGGTGAGCTTCGCCGCGGCACACTCGGCCGTTCCGGCGCTGGGCGCCGATGCGCTGGCGGGAGCGCTGCGCTCGCTGGCCGCGGGCCTGAGGAGTTTCGGCGAGCTGGAGAGCGCGGCCCGCGATGGCGGGCTGCTCGGCGCGTTGAAACAGCAGATGGCGCCTGCCGCGAGACGCCTCGTGGACGAAGTTGCACCCGAACGGATCCGCCTTCCCGGCGGCCGGCAGGTGCGCGTGCATTACGAGGCGGACCAGCCGCCGTGGATCGCATCGCGCCTGCAAGACTTTTTCGGGATGAGCGAAACGCCCTCGGTTGCGCGCGGCGCGGTCCCGGTGGTGGTGCGGCTGCTCGCCCCCAATCAGCGTCCCGTGCAGATGACCACCGACCTGGCGGGATTCTGGACGCGCCTGTATCCGCAGGTGAGACGCGAGCTGGCGCGGCGGTATCCCAAACATGCGTGGCCGGAGGATCCGGGCGGCGCGGGCCGGGCAGTCCGGTGAGGCGGTGTCCCGCGCACCGCTCGCTTACGCGCGCGGCTTGGAAGCGCTGATTCGCGGGCGGCGCGGGTCGTCCGGCGCCGGGCGGCATTGCCCCAATCGACGTCGAGATTTTATATAGTGTTCTTTGTCCCTTTGAACGAACATGCCCCACTCTTGCGGACACACGCACGCCCATCGGATCCGGCGCGATTTAGAACTCATGAACGGAAGCGAGGAACCCCAGCCGGCGCCGGACAGGCAGCCGGCGCCGGCTCACCGCGAGATCGCGGAGCTGGCTTACTCGTATTGGGAGGCCCGCGGGGGCCTCGGCGGGTCCGCGTTGGAGGATTGGTTTCGGGCAGAGCGGGAACTAACCGGGAAACACTAGCTTCAGGCCGGCAGGTCCCCGCGGATCCCTCTCTGGATGCGGCGCGAGAGGCCGTGCCTGCGTTCCGCCCACAGCCGAAGCGAAACCAAAGAGAGAAAGAGGCAAATAGAATAGAGCGTGTGCGAAGCCGGTGTCATATCCATCACCCGATAAGTACCATTTGACGCCATTCCGCATCAGCGTTTCGAGTCCCGGAAGTACCACAAACGTACTGAGCTGGAGTAACCGCGGGATAGGACCGTACAGGTATCAGGAGAAATCCAGGTCAATGATAACCCTGGGGCGGTCTGGCCTGGACTCGTGATAAAGTGAAACCGCAGCGGCCACTTCCCCATGCTCGAGTTCCCCGGCGTCCATGTCTCGCTCGTCACACCCCGCGGCAAGCAGGGGGACGTGGACTTCTCGGCGGCGTTCGAAATGGTGGACCATTGCTGTAAGGCTGGCATCCGCGGCGTCCTGCTGTTCGGCGAGGAAGGGGAGTACCCGGCGTTCACGGTGGTGGAACGCTCCCGGCTGGTCTACCTGGCGGTGAAGCGGAGCCCCGTGCCGGTGCTGGTGGGAGTGGGCAGCCCCACGCTGGATCTTTCGGTCGAGCTGGCGCAGGAGGCGTTGGGCGCGGGTGCGGCCGCGGTGCTTCTGCCGCCGCCGTGCTTCTACCACTACCAGCCGGACGAGATCGCGGAATTCTGCACGCAGTTTGCGCGCCACATGGAGCGCGACGCGGCCATCTTCCTCTACAACACGCCGTGCACGGCCAGCGAGACGCCGGTGGAGACCGCGGTTCGCCTGCTCGAAACCGGTCTGTTCGCGGGGATCGACGACGCCGGCGGCGATCCACAGTCTTTCGCCTGCCTGAGAGCCGCTGCCGGCCGCGGCTCCTTTCAACTGCTGGTGGGGCACGACAGGCTGTTCCCCGCGGCGCGGGCGGCTGGTTGCGGCGCCGTATCGGCCGCCGCGTGCGCGGTACCCGAGCTGTTGGTCGCGCTCGACCGCGTGACGGGCGCGGGGAACCGCGCCGAAGTGGATCGGCTGAGCGGACTGCTGGGCGAGTTCCTGGACTGGACCGCCCGCTTTCCGCAGCCCGTGATGGTGAAAACCGCGGCCGCATTGCGAGGATTGAAGACCGGGCCCTTGCCGGTGCCCCTGTCGCCAGGGAAACAGCGGCTCCTGGAGGAGTTTCGCGAGTGGTTCCGGGACTGGCTGCCCGCCATGAAGAAACTGGCGGCCAATGTTTGAGGGGCGCCTGTCTCCGCGAAGTCTCCGCGTTTCCCGCGCGTGCGCGGCGACCCTGGCCGCTTGCGCGCTGATGTTGCCGGCGCAGTCGCCGCCGGGCGGAGTGCGGACCGGGCCGCAGCTTGCGGCGTATCCCTCGGACGTGGACGATTCCGAGCAGCCTTATGCGCTGTACGTGCCGCGGTCCTTCGCGCCGGGCAGGAAATACCCGCTGGTGATCAGCCTCCACGAGGAAGAGTCCAACCACCGGCTCAGCCTGCGGCGGATCTTCGGCGTCGTCAGCCGCATGGGGGAACCCGACACCGAAGACATGCGCTACTTCCCGCCCGTGGCCGACGTGGATTTCCTGGTGGCCGCGCCGTTCGCCCGCGGCTCCATGGGGTACCAGGGAATCGCCGAAAAAGACGTGTACGATGTGCTGGCCGACGTGGAGCGGCGGTTTCCCGTCGATGCGGACCGCGTCTACCTGACGGGCATCTCCATGGGCGGAGCCGGCGCGCTGCGGCTGGCGCTGACCAGGCCGGATGTGTGGGCCGCCGTGGCCGCGGTGTGCCCCACGCCCCCGCCGCCCGGCGCCGGGGAGCTGGCGCCCAATGCGCTGGGCCTGCCGATCCGGATCTTTCACGGCGAGCTGGACCCCATCGTCCCGGTGGAATCCTCGCGCGCCTGGCAGCGGAGATTCCTGGATCTCGGAATTCCCGTCGATTACATCGAATACCCCGGCATCCGGCACAACGCCTGGGAGCCGGCTTACCGCAATGGCGCCATCTTCGAATGGTTCGCCAAATTCCGCCGCAACTCCTCGCCGGAACGAGTGCGCTTCGTGACGCGATCCTATCTCTATGACACGGCCTACTGGGTGCGCATCGACGGGCTCACGCCGGGAGTCGACGGATCCATCGATGCTTCCTGGACGTCGAAGACCGTGCTGAAGGTCGAGACCAAGGGCCTCGACGGATTTTCCGTGGTGGGGCAGGGAACCGGCGGTCCTGTCAATGTGACCATCGACGGGGCTTCCATGCGAACCAAGCCAGGTGCGCTTTTGTCCTTTACGAAAGCCTCCGGGCAGTGGCAGCCGGGCCGGTTCGCGCCGGTGGGCAAACAGGCCGGCGCCGAGGGGCCCATCGTGGCCGCGGTCTCGGGCCGCCAGATCTACGTGTACGGCACCCTCGCCGCCAGCAGCGAGGAAGTCGACGCGCGGCGCAAGGAAGCGGAGGCCGCGGCGCGCTGGTCCACACCGCGCTCCCGGCTGTCGGTGAATTTGCCGGTGAAAGCCGACAGCGCGGTGACGGCGGACGATCTCGACACCGCCGACCTGATTCTCTTCGGCGCCTCCGAAACGAATTCCCTGATCGCGCGCCTGCGGGCGCGGCTGCCGCTGTCGCTGGGCGCCGGGGCCGCCGACTACGGCCTCCTGTTCGTCGCTCCGGTGGGCCGCCATTACGTGCTGGTGAATTCCGGGCTGCCCTGGTGGACCGGCGCGGAGGAGGCCGATCGCGGGGGCGATGCGTTCGCCCCGCCGCAGTACCGCCTGCTTTCCACTTTCGGCGACTACGTCCTTTTCAAAGGCTCGCTGGCCAACGTGGTGGCGGAGGGGCGCTTCGATCGAAACTGGAAAGTTCCCGCCGATGCGGCCGCCCGGATGACGGCCACCGGCACGGTGACGGTTCGCTAAACATGACACCTGAAGAGTTTCGACAGCATGGCTACCGGGCGATAGACTGGATTGCCGATTACCTGGCGGATCCTGGACGGTATCCGGTGCTCCCCTCGGTGAAGCCGGGGGAGTTGATCGACGCCCTGCCCGCCGCCGGGCCGGAGCGCGGCGAGCCGATGGAAGCGATCTTCGCCGATTTTGAGCGCCTCATCGTTCCCGCCATGACCCACTGGAACCATCCCGCTTTCCTAGCGTACTTCGCCAATTCGGCGACGGCGGAAGGCATCCTCGGCGAGCTTCTGTGCGCCGCGCTCAACGGCAACGGCATGCTGTGGAAGACCGCGCCCGCCGTCACCGAGCTGGAGCAGGTGGCCCTTCGATGGCTGCGGCAATGGAGCGGCCTGCCGGAAGACTGGTTCGGCATCATCTACGACACCGCCTCGGTGGGCAGCATGCACGCCATGGCCGCGGCGCGGCAGGCGGCCGATCCGGAGTCGCGCACTCGCGGCGCGACGCCCGGCCTGGTGGTTTACACTTCCGAGCAGGCGCACTCTTCCATCGAGAAGGGCGCAATTGCGGTGGGGATCGGGCAGAACCATGTGCGCAAAGTGCCGGTGGACGCCGAATTCCGCATGCGGCCGGATGCCCTGGAGGACCTGATCGCGCGCGACCTGGCCGCGGGACTGCGCCCGTGCTGTGTCAGCGCCACGGTCGGCACCACGTCCACCACCAGCGTCGATCCGGTCCCCGCGCTCGCCGATATCGCCGAGCGCCACAAGCTCTGGCTGCACGTGGACGCGGCCTACGCCGGGTCGGCCGCGCTGGCGCCCGAATTCCGCTGGGCGTTCGCGGGCTGCGGCCGCGCCGATTCCTTCGTCACCAATCCGCACAAGTGGTTGATGACGCCCATGGATTGCAGCGTATTCTATACGCGGCGGCCCGAAATTCTGCGCCAGGCATTCTCCCTGATCCCCGAATACCTGCGCACGGCGGACGATCCGCGGGCGGTCAACATGATGGATTACGGGGTGGCGCTGGGCCGGCGGTTCCGCGCGCTGAAGCTCTGGTTCGTGATGCGGTCGTTCGGGCGGGAGGGGTTGGCGGACATGGTGCGGAGCCACGTGCGCATGGCGCAGGAGCTGGCACGGAAAATCGATGGCGATCCGCGATTCGAGCGCGTGGCGCCGGTGCCGTTTTCGGTGGTGAATTTCCGGTACAAGGGCAGCGACGAGGACAACCACGCCATTCTCGACCGCGTGAATCGGACGGGCGAGGCTTTCCTGTCCGGGACGGTCTTGAACGGGCGGTTCGTTCTGCATCTGGCGATCGGCAACCGCGCCACCACGGAGCGGCATGTCAGGCGCGTGTGGGACCTGGTGCGCGAGGCGGCGGGCTGGATACCGGGCCGCGACTGAAAGGAGCGGTCCGTCCGGTCGTGGCCACAAAAATACCCCTCAACTTTGCGGATCGGTTGCCGATAAGAACATTGCGAGGGCAGCCGATACGTATCGAATCAAGCTCACAGTCGGAAGCAAGCTGACGCTGGGTGTCGCGGGCCTGGTGGTGTCTCTGGCCGTGCTCAGCGTCACATCCTTCCAGGCGATCTCCACCTTGGGCGCTTCGCTGGACGCGGCGGTAAACAACACGGCGGCGAAGCTGGAACTTGTGGGCGCGACCGAGGACGCATTCCAGAAACTGAAAAGCGATTCCGTGCGCGAGCAAATCGCCTACGCCATTCTGGAATTGGAGCGCCGGTCGGCCACTCAACATCAGGCGCGGGCCGGCGATGGCACGAGCTGTGCGTCCTGTCATACGCCCGCGGCGGTGGACGACAGCGTCCGCGGGCTCGAGGCGGCCGGAGCGGTTGTCCAACAGCGCGTCGAGAAGTTGCGGGGCCTGGTTTCGGATGAAGCCGCCAGAAAGGCGCTCGACGTTTTCGACAAGGGGGCGTCGGGTTGGCTGGCCTCCAACAAGGAATACCTGGGGTTGGCAGGCAGCCGGCGGTTCGAGGACGCCCACACCGTCCTGACGGACAAGATGTTTCCCATCCTCGAAGAGGTGGAGAAGGCGTCCCAGCTTCTTTCCGGGCGCGAGCGGGAGGCTCTGGCGCTTTCCAACCGGCAGGCTCAGCGCAATATCTCGGCCAGCCGCTGGACCGCGATCCTTCTCATCGGCTTGAACCTGCTCGTGGCAGCCGCGGTGCTGTGGGTTGTCCGCGGAATCAAGAGCACGCTCCGCCGCGCCGTCGCGGACATGAGTGACGCGGCGGGACAGGTTGCGGCCTCGGTCGGGCAGGTGACCGCGGCCAGCGAGTCACTGGCGCAAGGCGCGAGCGAGCAGGCCGCATCGATTGAAGAAACGTCCGCGTCGGGCGAAGAGATCGGCTCCATGGCGCGCAAGAACAGCGAGAACGCCCGCGCCGCCGCCGAGCTGGCGACACAGTCGCAGCGGAGATTCGCCGAAACCAACCGATCGCTGGATCAGATGGTGCTCGCCATGGGCGAGATCGACAGTCAAAGCGGCAAGATCGCCAAAATCATCAAGACAATCTTTGGAATTTGGCGTTCCATTCTTCGGAGAACGATTCCGTTCCGTATTCGTGCCCGTTCAATTGTGTGGGGATTGGCTTACCCAAATTGTAAACAGGCAAGCCACCACGAATCACAAACCGGGCGATTGCTCTATCATTCACTTCGATGCGTTCCACCACTTCAGACAGTGCGGAAATTTTCTCTTCAGCCGTCCACTTGTGAGGCAAGCAGAACCGTCTCAGGATGGCATCAACGATCACGGCCACGTCGTTAGTGCCGAAGGGTTCGCCCTGTGCTCTGGCCGTGGCTAGACGTATCCGTGTTTCGGATAATTCCAGGTTCAGTCTTTTGCATTCTCTATCGGCAACTTCGTAGCGGATTGGATCGCTCTCAGCGTCAATCTTCAACATGTTCCGGCTGATGATGCGGTACTCGTTTTCCAGTTCGGTTAATCGAGTTTGAGCCTGTGTAATGGCATTCTGGCGTGCTTGGGCTTCGTCCGAATTCTGCGCTTGTGTAATGATCCGGGTGAGGTTCTGTTGGTCGGTGAAATAAATTAAGGCGGCTGTCCAGATTGCTTTGTCAGTTGGTTCAGCACGCAGACGTTTGAAGCCGCATTTCTTGGAGCAATAGAATGTGGCTTTCTGGCGTCCGTCATTTTTCACGTACAACTTTGCACCGCATTGACAATACAGGAATTTCGTTCCTAAGAACTTGTTGGTGTTGGAACGGTTCTGCGTCCATGAGTTACGGTACACGCTGATTAGATCCTGAACTTTTTGAAACAGTTCAGGCGATACAAGCGGTTGGTTGTGTTGCACGTTGGGCTGGGCCAAATATGGTTCAAACGCAACATCAGGCGTAACAGATAAGTTGGTGTGATGGCAGATGGGAGCATCATGTTCCATGCGTCTGGAAAATTTTGGAGTGCCCTTCTTCGTCCGTTTCCTGTCACCCATTGTCAAGCCATTTACCGCTTCCGACTCACTGACGTATTCAGCTATGCGTTTGTGCGTCCGTTCCTTGATACCGATCCACCATTTATTATCAAGCACGACACGCAGCGCTGTCTCGCTAGAGAATCCTAAAACAGTAGCAGCGTGGCGGATACTGGAACCGTTTGCAACCATCTCGAAGGCGAGTTTCACTTTGTTGTGGGCAAAACCGTCAAACTCGAAATGTCCTTTTTTTGTTCCCCTGCCATAGAGATGTTCGTCCTTGATGTGGATAACACCTTTCGGCAGCTTGAACACATTGCAGAGGGGATCTTTGGCAAGACGTTCTTTTACCGGGTACGTGCGGCGGCGAATGCTCACCCTTTCATCGGCGGCTTTTTCCAACGTATCCACGATCCAATCCCGATCTTCTTTCTTCCAAATCTCAACCGGCCTTTCACGAAACGTAAAGATCACTTTCTTGTGGATGCGAAACGGTGCCAGATTGCGGTAAGCGTCGGGATATTCTGGTCTGAACATACGATCAGGATGCATCACAACCAATCCCGCTATGTCCGGTTGTTCCAGGGCCTTCATCATGTCCTTGAATTCTGGCGTTTCCTGAACAATCATGCCGGATTCACCAGGAAACGAATAGACCTTTGCGGGTTCCAGGCTGAACTGTTCGCAAATTTCCTGAGTGGCGAATTCCTGTTGTTCAATTTTCTGTTGCGTTGTCGAAACACGCTGGAGGATCAGAACTTTCTTTCGTGGTTGTTGGGCCTGTTCCAATGTTCATCCTCCCACGGCGTTGATGGTACGCCACTGCAAAGATTAAGTCAAGCCATCCGCCAGATGGTTCAAGTGACGACTCCATTCTGGGAAGGAATCCTTTAGCGAAATATTTTTTCCGTTCCCCTCCTCGAAAACTCTGGGGCCGACTGTAATACACCTTCGACTGGAGTCACAGGCTAGAATATTACTGTGTTTTTCTGAATTTTTCCCGTCAGGGCTTCGCCGCACTCCCATGTCGTATGCACACGCTCGACGGCATACGTATAGCCAGTGCCCAAACCGGCCTGGACGTGGATACCGCACCGGGATACGGCTATCGGGGATATCCGATGGCGAAAACTTCGAGATTACCGTGCGGGTGCTGGTACTGCAAGTAAGCGGTTGCCTGTGAGATGCGCCATGCCAACGGCCATTAGGATGTCCATCGCCAGCGAATCAGCGTCGGACTCGAATGCAGGAAGCATCCCACCATGCTCAATCGTGAAGTCGGAAACGCTGATGACGGCTTCGTGCATTCTTGCCATCACCCGATCTTCGATTTCTTCCTTGTCGCTTCGGCTGGTGTGCCTCAGAATTTGAAGGTTTCTCCGCCAATGCTTCTTGATCTTCTCCAGCCATTTGGCGTTCCCTCGTTCTCTTCGTGTTGTTGTCATGGTTCAATTCCAAAGCCCGTCACAGAACTCAGTAACCGGCCACCCAATGTTTGAGTAAGCACATCATGCCTTCGGTGGCCGAAAGGATTTGCTCTCTACTATAACCTGTTTCAAGAGAGTTACATCGTCAGGCAGTCTACTAACATTGTCTTGCTCACCAATTTTCGCAAGGGTCTCTTCATCCGCTGGCTTGACGGACTCAAGTGCATAGATCAGCGCTTTACGTGCGAATATTGAGCGATTCATTCCTGCCAGCGCTGGAGTTGTCATCAGAGCATGGTCAATGCGCTCGTACAATTCGTGGTTCATACGAATAATCAATAGGCGATTCAATTTGTTTTTGATGTCGGGTGTGTTAGTAAAGCAGTTCGTTTTCAAGTTCGTCATAAATTGTTTCCATATAAGCTTTGGCCTTGTCTATTTGTACGTCCACAAAGCCCATCAACACTGAACTGCCGAAATTCGTGCCGTTCGTCATAAATCTGAGCGTCGTGATGGGCAAACGATCCAACTCTTTCCTTGATTCTGACAAGATTCGTCCTTTGGATTCGTCCGAGAAGGTGATGTGAACAGTGCGATCATCAGAGTAGTTGCCATAGTTGACTTGGTTCCATAATTTAGTTAATCCTTCCTCAACTTCTTCGATGATGTACTGTGTAAGGTACATTCTAGTATCGTGTTTATTCATAGAAATTATTTCTTGTTTATTCATAAAACCTTTGTCTTTCAGTTTCATTGATTGTAAGTTATACTATTATTCTAATTAAGATGACACTTCGAGACAAACGCTTCCGAGTGGCGCTAATCTTATGAAGTGTCAAATGTGATAAGTGTGGTGTAGTCGAGACTAACGGTGTGCCGAACAGCCGATGCACCACACCTTAAATTACGCTGCGGTTTTCCTGAACTCCTGCGAGAACAAGATCCGATCTGAATTTGGTGTGATGGTTTTGGTTACATAGTTTACTATTCCCTCCAAGTCATATATTCGCTTCAGGCATACATCCGGTGGAAAGTGTTGCCGAATATTTCCCGGAGAACGGTCAAGCTCCTTCGGTTGCCAAAGCAGTGCGGCGTTTCGTTCAAACTTTTCGTGCAGTGGCAATGGTACACTCGCAAGGATGTGTGTGTGCTCTTTTTGTTGGAGTGGGCCTATCTCAATGAACGCAGCGAACATGAAGGCGTCGCCAACATTCCGTTTGGGAAATTGTTTGCCGTACAGAGTTTCAAGCATCGCCCTGTTCCATTCCCGGAGGTTCTTGCGAACTGTGAGAAGGCGAGTGTCCATGCCTCCGGGTAGACGGCGTTTATAGTTGAACGTCAGAAAATGGGTAAAGGGCAGCGATGCTAGATGCTGCCGAATTTCGGTTTTCCAGGTGCGATTCCAATTCATCGTCGTATACCGGATTTATGTATACGCCGATCTGCAAGTGGCGCTATTTCAAGCGCTTGTGCCTGTGTTGAGTTTTACCAATCCGAAGCGAATGCCCGAAGTTGCTGAAACATTTCAGGCTGGTTCTGGTTTCCACAAATGATGAATTGTCATATAATGAAGCTGATGGCAAAACCACCGGGCAAAAGCAAACAGAAGGCTCCCGATGTCAACGATGAGAAGGTCACAACGGCGGTAAACATCGGGAAGGACACTTGGCAACTCCTACGTGAAGTGGCGTTTCGCAGAGCGCAGGTCAACGGCGGCAGAGCATCCGTTTCTGAGCTACTGAGAACGCTGGTGGAGTCGCATCGTGACGAACTGGAAAAGGAGTTGAAGAAGTAGACGGGATCGTGAGTAGCAATTGATGGGTCAGCAATTGACAAACCAGCTATCATTTGTTACAATTTTTAGGCATGAAAGCCGTTGGCTACGCTAGAATCTCGAAGCAAAATGAACGGGGAGTTTCCCTGGAATCGCAAATTGCTAAAATTCGTGCGATGGCCGAAGTTCAAGGTGCTGAACTGGTGGATGTGATTGTGGACGATGGCGAGTCTGCGAGATCTTTGGAGAGGCCCGGTATGCTGCGTTTGCTTGCACTGGCCGATAGTTCTCTTGTGAGCGCCGTCATCATCGCCAAATTGGATCGCTTAACACGATCAGTGAAGGATCTTGCGGAACTTCTGGAACGTTTTTCCCGCCGTGATGTCGCTCTGGTCAGCGTTGCGGAATCTTTGGATACTGCTACGGCCAGCGGCAGATTGGTAATGAATTTGTTGATCTCTGTATCGCAGTGGGAGCGGGAAGTTATCGGAGAGAGGACTCGACAGGCACTTCAATTTAAGAAATCGCTAGGCCAACGGATTGGCGGTATCCCATACGGTTTTCAGTTGGCCCCTGACGGCAAGCACCTTGAACCAACTGCCGCTGAACAATTTGTTCTTACCCGCATCCGTCTGTTGAGATCGCAAGGTTACAGTCTTCGTGCCATAGCTCATAATCTGAACGGCGACGGCTACACCACACGAAAAGGTACTGCTTGGCATCACGTGTACGTAGACGAGATGTTGAAGGCGGCGTGAATATTAGCTATTGACTAAGCAGCCCGTAATGATTACACTTTAAAGGATGACGAAGACTGTTGACAGCTACGAACTTGAGATAAAGGACGGTGATCCTCCAGATCAGGGCAAAACTTCCTATGACACGAAGATGCCTTCGGGAGCGCTGTTCGAGATAGCGAGACGCATAAAACCCGGCCAATACGTAGAGAATCTTTCGGCTGGTTCTCTTGGAAAGCTACGAAGGCAGATAGAAGAACGTGGATTAAATGTTATCGCTAGGCGTAGGCAAGGTGACTCACGGGGAACTCTTTATGTTGTCACTGACAGATGGCTGGCGGGTGATCCTGACCGGAGTTAACGTTTTGGAGTTCCAGGAGACCATAATGAAGCCGCTTCTAATCCCGCTCATCGTAGTGGTTATTGCCTTGACCGGCCCCGCTTTTGGCGGCAAGAAGAATCGAGACTGGCAGACAGGCAAACTTGTGGACTCGCAGCGTTCTCAGAATGTCGTCGGAGCCGTTGAGCGTCCACCAGTCGGCTTCGATAGCCGCCGCCGAACCAATAATGTTTACGAGACCCGTGACACCTTCATCATCGAAACCGATTCATACACCTATACGGCCTCAGAGATCGTTCGTGGAACCAAGCCAGCCAACGTGACCGTCAACGGTCCAGTGAAATTCGCCATTGATGGCACGACCATGTACTTGCTGGACGACGGCGGTAAGGAACATAAGGCTGATGTCACCAAGAAGGTATTGCGGGAGGCATCCGAGCCTCCAAAGTAGACCCAGAATCGGTCGGGCGGCTATACCCAACACCATGTACGAAGACGACGGTTTGGACATCTACGGATTGGAGCCTGACGTAGAGAGCGGCGTGAAACTTGCCATTTTCACATTCCGAGCTTTTCATGGAATCAGTGATGGCGAGTGGAAAATCAAGGCGTATGGGCCGTCCATCAGCCACAAATTCCGAGCGTGGGTGACGCCAAAAGGTGAAACGAAGCCTCACGAACGGCTCATCACCGATTCGCCAGAAAACGCCAAGGTAGAAATTACGGCGTGGTTGAACGAACTGCGTCCGCAGAATGACGTGTAACGCAGACCCCTGTTCGGCTTCATCTGTAATGTAAGGGAACGGTGGCATTACACGAATCCGGGATTCCGCCAATTTTCTGCGAAAATTGCGTGCTGCATTATGCGCTGGCGGGTCGTGAAGCCTTGGCTGGTTCCGGCGGTGGATTCTAGGCTTGTTTGCGTGCGAAGAAATGGCAATCTGGATGCGGGAATCGAACTCCAATCACCTTTAACTACAGATCGAAATTTTCGTTTAGTGTGCGCCCGTGAAAGAACTTTTCAAGAATTTTCACTACGAGCCTTCCAGGTGGATCTGGCGAAGGCTCCTATGCCCGTTTCCGCCCCAAATTGGCAGATTCTACGGGTGTTCTTGGCCGTTGCCGTACTCCTTCCAGTTGTACGCTAAATTCAAAAGATTTCCAAGGTCATCGACGAGATCGCGTTCCAGACCAATATCCTGTCGCTGAACGCGGCGGTGGAGGCGGCGCGGGCCGGGGAAGCGGGCGCGGGCTTCGCGGTGGTGGCGGGCGAAGTGCGCAACCTGGCGCAGCGCTCGGCCGAAGCGGCCAAGGATACGTCCCGGCTGATCGAAGAATCGATTGCCAAGTCGCATGATGGCAAGGCGAAGATGGATCAGGTGGCGGCGGCGATCCGCGCCCTTACCGAGGATTCGGTCAAGGTGAAGACCCTGGTGGACGAAGTGGACCTTGGCAGCCAGGAGCAAAGCCGCGGCACCGAGCAGATTGCCAAAGCCATGACGCAGATCGAGCAGGTCACGCAAGCCACGGCGGCACAGGCCGAGGAGAGCGCCGCCGCGAGCAGTGACCTGTCGACTCAAGCCCGCGCCATTAACCTGGTCGTGCTCCGGCTTCGCTCTCTGATCTCGGGCGATGACCGTACCGGCGCACGGAACAGATCCAGCTTGCGTTAGCGGCACATGCGGCCTGGAAGAAACGCTTGCGCGACGCCATCCAGACACGATCGAGCGCGATAGCGGTCGGCACGGCGCGGGTGGACGACCAGTGCGCTTTCGGCAAGTGGCTCTACGGCGAGACGCTCCATCGGGAATTGAAGCAATCGGCGCACTACCAGAAGTGTGTGGAACTCCATCGCCGGTTCCATCTCGCCGCCGGAGACGTCCTGTCGCTGGCGCTGGCCGGCAGGAAAGAGGAAGCAGCCCGGGCCATGGAGCCCGGCAGCGAGTTCGCCCAGATTTCGGGCGCGCTCGCGTCGGCCTTGACGGCGTGGGATACGCGGGCGGCCAGTTAGGGCCGCACGGGCCCGCCGCCGCATCTTCAAGTCTCGTCTAGCCATCATGAAATCTTTATGCTTTCACTATGACTTCTTTACGGCTTGTTGCGTAGCCTGAAACTGGCTGCCGCCATGCTTGCGGAACGAAAGCCCGGTCACGATGTGGCCGGGCTCCTACCATCCGATCGGTCCCACCGCGGGAAGCACGTTCCGCGCGCCCACACCCAATTGAATCCGAACCGTTTATGCGCGAAAAAGAACTGTCGTTCGTTATTCCCACGCATCGATTGCGTGACGTCGGCGAGACCATCGAGCAGTACGACGAGCACTTCTGGAGGAATGGCCACTCCGTGCGGATGGTCGTGTTTGACGATTCCTCGCCGGCCAACCAGCAAAAATACTACCCGCTCCTCGAACAGACACGCACGCACCAGGAGTTGCACTACGTCGGTCCCCGGGAGAAGGAGCAGTTTCTCGCCTATCTGAACTCGAGGCTCAGGGACAGGCGCCTCGAAGGGCTGGTCAAAAACCTGTTTCGCCCCAGCTACGGCGGCAACCGGAATTTCACCCTGATGTACACGTTGGGCGAGCTGATGGTGAGTTCCGATGACGATGTGCGGCCTTACTCGCTGATCGAGGACAGTCCCGAGTCGCTGGGGGCAAGAGAGGTCAGCCGCGGGAGGCTGCACAGGTCGGGCCAGAACGGCTATGTCCGGAAATCATTCGACATCGTCGCGGCTTTCCTGGATGTGCTGGGAAAGCCGGTGGACGATGTTCCGGAGAACTACGACCGCGGCGAATTGCTGATCGACAGCTCCATGGACCTGGAAACCAACGCCACCAAAGGACTGGCTCGCGAGAATTCTCTCACCCTCGAACCAGGCGCCGTAGCCGACCGTGCGGTGGTCAAAATCGCGCAGACTTTTCGCTCGGGCACCAACGACATCGACGCCATCGACTTCGTGGACATGTTCCTCGAGGACGAGGATCAAACGAGCCTGGACAGCCTGAACGAAATGTACGTGCTGGTCAATTTCCGTCCCGCCGTGACCAACCGGAACTGGCGGATGGATTGCGGCGTGGCGGGCTACGACAACACCTTCGGGCTGCCGCCGTTCTTCCCTACCCGCCTGCGCTTCGAGGATTACATTTACCGGCTCTGGATCCAGCAGGAGGGCATCGTGGCCGCCCACGTGGATGCCGCACAGAATCACACCAAGAGCAACTACATGCGCAACCCGCCGGCGGCGGAGATCTTCAACGAGGAGGTCTGCAATCTGCTGAAGCGCAAAATCAAGGCCACCGTCAGCCACATGGACGCGCTGAGCGTCGAGTTCGATTATGACGGGGAGGTCACGGGAGCCGACGCCTGCGAGATCCTGGAAAAAATAACGGCGCTGCACGGCCGCGCGCTGCGAGCGGCGGAGCACACAACGAATCCGGAACGCGCGCAGGCGCTGCGGCTCTTCGCCGCCAACCTGGAGAAAGCGTTCTACAGCTTCGAGCCCGATTTCTTTCAACAGAACCTGCTGCGCATTGCGGATGACGTGGTGTCGGTCATCAAGGCTTCCATACAGCTTTGGCCGACCCTCGTGGAAATTGCGTATCTTCAGAAGCGGCGGAGCGGGCTGACCGAAACGATCGTCGCCAATCAAAGGAGGTAGCCGGCATGCGGATTGCACAGGTCGCCCCTCTATTCGAAAGCGTACCGCCGCGGTTGTACGGCGGCACGGAGCGGGTCGTGAGCTACCTGACGGAAGAGCTGGTACGGCAAGGCCACGACGTTACGCTGTTTGCCAGCGGCGATTCGGTAACCAGCGCGAGGCTGGCGCCGGCCTCGGAACGCGCCCTGTGGCGCGACCCGGAATGCCGCGAAACGCTGCCTCACCAAGTCCGGTTGATGGAACTGGTCTTCCGGGAGGCGCGCCATTTCGATCATCCATTTTCACTGCGACTACATCCACTTTCCGCTGCTGCGCTACCATCGGACGCCGTCCGTGACGACGTTGCACGGTATGATTCGGCGGCACGATCTCATGCCGCTCTTTCAGGCGTACCCAGAGGTTCCGCTGGTCTCCATTTGCGACGACCAGCGCGGTCCGATTCCCTGGGCGAACTGGCAAGCCACGGTTTACCACGGCTTGCCCACCGCGCTGCACACATTTCGCGACGATCCCGAAGACTATCTGTTGTTCATCGGGCGCATCTCTCCCGAGAAGCGGCTGGACCGCGCGATCGAAATCGCCCGCCGTTCGGGGCGGAAATTGAAGGTCGCCGCCAAAATCTACGACGAGGATCGCGGTTACTATCGGAGCGCCATCGAGCCGCTGCTCGGCGCATCGCGATCATTCGTGGAATTCGTGGGCGAGGTTGGTGGCCAGGACAAAGACGAGCTGATCGGCAACGCCTACGCCCTGTTATTTCCGATCGACTGGCCGGAGCCGTTCGGGCTGGTGATGATCGAGGCGCTGGCGTGCGGCACGCCGGTGATCGCCTGGCGCAACGGCTCGGTGCCGGAAATCATCGAGGAGGGCAGGACCGGTTTCATCGTGGACAACATCGACGACGCCGTGCGCGCGGTCGGGAACGCCGGACATCTGAGCCGCGCGCGGTGCCACGCGGCGTTCGCGGACCGCTTTGACGCCGCCCGCATGGCGGCCAACTACGAAAAGGTGTACCAACGGCTTCTGTGCCATCCCCACGCCCGGCTGGAGATGGCGGAAGCCGCGGCCCTCGACAGCGTGATGCCGGCGGTCTAGAGGCCCGGAATGGAGAACCCAACCCTTACGCCCGCCCGCTCCGGCGATGTGCATCATGTCCTGGCCGATTCCAGCCTCACCGATGAACGCATACGGGTGTTGAAACACGGCGACACGTTTGCGCTCTTCGATCAGTATGGCGATATCCGGCCCAGTCAAAAGGGAGAAGCCGGGCTGTACCACGACGGCACGCGCTTTCTCTCGCGTTTTCTCCTGAAATTGGAGGGCGCCCGTCCGTTCCTGCTCAGCTCTACGGTCCGCGACGATAACGACCAGCTCTCGGTGGCTCTCACCAATCCCGATTTGTGCCGCGAAGGCCGCGTGTATCTGCCGATGGGCGCGCTGCACCTGACATGGCGGAAGTTGCTGTGGATGGGCACGCTGTACCAGGAACTGCGCATCGAGAACCATGGAATGCAGCCGGTGGATGCCGCCATCGGCCTGGAGTTCGCGGCCGACTTCGCCGACATCTACGAGGTGCGGGGCCTCGAGAGGAAGGGGCGCGGCCGGGATCTGGAGCCCGAATTGACCGATCGGGAGGTAACTCTGGGCTATCGCGGCCTGGATGGGATTGTCCGGCGCACGCAGCTCGAATTCGCCCCCCGGCCGCAAAGCCTGGCCGCCGGCCGCGCCGGCTTCTTGGTCACCCTGGCGCCAAGACAGGAGGTCTTGCTCTACGTCACCGTTGGATGCGAGCGGGAAGCGGCCCGGCCGCGGCGCCCGGTTTTCGAACGCGCGCGAGCGGAAGCCCGCGCGCAATTGGATTGTCAGGTAGCGCAATTCTGCGCGATCGAGACGGGGAATGGGCAGTTCGACGCGCTGGTCAAGCGCGCGACCTCCGACCTGCACATGATGACCACCGTGCTGCCCACCGGGCTGTACCCATATGCCGGCGTGCCATGGTTCAACACTCCCTTCGGCCGCGACGGCATCATTACGGCGCTGGAGTGCCTCTGGCTGAATCCGAGCCTGGCCCAGGGCGTCTTGAAATACCTGGCATCGACACAGGCGGTTGACGTGGTTCCCGAGCAGGACGCAGAGCCGGGTAAGATCCTGCACGAGACCCGCAAGGGCGAGATGGCGGCCCTGAAGGAGATGCCTTTTGCGCGCTACTACGGGAGCGTGGACTCCACCCCGCTGTTCGTAGTGCTGGCGGGCTCCTACTACGAGCGGACCGGCGACCGGCAGTCGATCGAGGACATCTGGCCCAACATCGAGGCCGCCCTGCTGTGGATCGAGCGCTACGGCGACCGCGATGGAGACGGGTTCCTCGAATACCATCGCCGCTCCAACAGCGGCTTATTGCACCAGGGCTGGAAGGATTCCGACGATGCCGTCTTTCACGCGGATGGCACGCTGGCGCGCGGGCCGATCGCGCTGTGCGAGGTACAGGCCTACACTTACGCGGCCTGGAGGGCCGGCGCGGTGCTGGCAACGGCGCTCTCGCGGCCGGAGCTTCGGGCGCGGTTCGACTCGCGCGCCGAGGCGCTGAGAGAACGCTTCGAAGATGCGTTCTGGTGCGATGACTTGTCAACGTATGCCTTGGCGCTGGACGGCGACAAACAACCATGCCGGGTGCGCGCCTCGAACGCGGGCCAGTGTCTCTTCTCCGGAATCGCCGCCGCGGATCGCGCCGTGAAAGTGGGGCGGACGCTTCTCGGAGCCGATCTCTTTTCCGGATGGGGAATCCGTACTGCCGGCGCCGGGGAGCCGCGCTACAACCCGATGGGATACCACGTCGGCAGCGTGTGGCCGCACGACAACGCCCTGATCGCGTACGGTATGGCGCGCTATGGCATGGCGAGCGAAGTCTCACGGGTATTCACCGGCTTGTTCGATGCCGCCATGTACTTCGATCTGCATCGCATCCCCGAACTGTTCTGCGGATTCCCGCGCGATGAAGGCCAGGGACCCATCCTGTACCCTGTCGCCTGCGCTCCCCAGGCGTGGTCGGCAGCCGCGGTGTTCCTGATGTTCCAGGCGTGCCTGGGGCTGAGAATCAGCGTGCTGGAGTCCAGAGTCTCGTTGGTCCGTCCTTTTCTGCCCCCGTTCCTGGGCCGGGCGAGAATCAGGAATCTGGCAGTCGGCGGCGCGAGCGCGGATCTTCTGGTGGTGCGGCACGAACGCGACGTCACGGTCAGTGCCCTGCGGCGGGACGGAGACATCGATGTAGTAGTGGTGATGTGAATCGTAAGGCCACGCAGCACTTTGAGCGTGACGCCAGGGAGGCCAGGCCCGCCGCTCAAACCGCGCGCCGCCTGGTCCCGCCGAGCAACTCCTCGGCCCTCTTCAGGACTTTGTCCTCGGCCTCTTCGCGAGTGGTTCCCGTGCCGCGCGCGAGCGCGGCGCCCGGAGAGACGTTGTCGGCCTTGGCGTGCCACTCGTTGCCGAGACGGTAGCTGGACACGTTCACCGGCCAGCCCGCCAATTCCAGCTTGCGTTCCTGGAACTCTTCCGCGTTCATGTTCATCCCTTCGCGGCAGCCGCAGCGCCCTTTTCGACCGGAGCCCCCACCAGGTTGCCCCACTCGGTCCACGAGCCGTCGTAGTTGGTCACGTTGTCTAAGCCCAGCAGGTACTTGAGAACGAACCACGTGTGGCTGGAGCGTTCCCCGATCCGGCAGTAGGCGATCACCGGCTTCGAGCCGTCGACGCCTTCTCCGGCATACAGGGCGCGCAGGTCGTCGGCCGATTTGAACGTGCCGTCGTCGTTGCACGCTTTGCCCCACGGGATGCTGCGGGCGCCCGGAACGTGGCCGCCGCGCTGGCAGGTCTCCGGCAGTCCGGGAGGCGCCAGGATCTCGCCGGTGTATTCCATGGGGCTCCGCACGTCCACCAGCGCCGCCGCCCGCTGCGCGGACGCCTGCTGCACCTGCGGCAGGAACGCGCGCAATGAAATATCGGCGTCTTTGGCGCGATAGTTCGTAGGCTGCACCCGCGGAGCCTCGGTCGCCAGGGCGCGCGCTTCCGCCAGCCATTTCTTCCGCCCGCCGTTCATCAGCCGCACGTCGCGATGGCCGTAGATCTTCGCCTGCCACAGGGCCCACGCGGCAAACCAGTTGTTGTTGTCGCCGTAAATCACCAGCGTCGTTTCCGGCCCGACGCCCGAGGCGGACATCAATGCTTCGAACTGCTGCTTCGACAGTATGTCCCGCCGCACGGTGTCGCACAGTTGGGTGTTCCACGCCCACGCAATGGCGCGGGGCACATGCCCGTCGTCGTAGGCCTTTGTGTCCACGTCCACTTCCACGATCCGCACGTTGGGGTCGGTGGTGTGGTTGGCCACCCAGTCCGTGGTCACCAGCGCTTCGGGGTGAGCATATTCCGACATCGGTCCTTCTCCTCCTTGTGTAAGGTCCGAACCATTATATCGGCAAAGCTGTACGATGAAAGAGTGAAGCTCGTAACATTGTGCGCATTCTCCCTGGGGCTCGCCCTGGCCCAGCCCGCCGGGGATCCCGCGGCGATCGCCCGGAAGGCGGTGGACCTCCTGGTGGGCGAAAAATACTCCGACCTGTTCCAGATGTTTTCCGCGGACCTGCAGGACCCGCAGAAGGGCATTCCCGAGGCGCAGCTGGCCAAAATCGGCGCCGGCATCAAGGCCTGGGGCGCCCTGGAAAGCATCGGCGCGCCGGAGGTTCGCAAGGCCGGTGTCAACACCGTGGCGATCTTTCCGGCCAAGTTCGCCTCCCAGAACATGAAGTTTCAAATCGCCATCAACTCTTCCGGGAAGGTTGCCGGCCTGTACATGCTGCCCGGCGAAGTGCCGTGGCAGCGCCCTCCTTACAGCAAGCCCGGCTCTTTTCAGGAACGCGAAGCGACGGTGGGGGATGGCGAATGGAAGCTGCCCGGCACCCTCACCATCCCCAACGGCAACGGCCCGTTCCCCGCCATCGTGCTGGTGCACGGCTCGGGGCCCAATGACCGCGACGAAACCGTCGGCGCGGCGAAGGTTTTCAAGGATCTCGCCGAGGGCCTCGCCTCGCGCGGCATCGCCGTCCTGCGATACGAGAAGCGCACCAAGGTGTACCCCGCCAAGATGGCCGGCCTGTCCAACATGACCGTCAACGACGAGACCGTGGACGACGCCGTCAAGGGCGCGGCGCTCCTGCGCGCCCAAAAGGAAGTGGACCCCAAGCGCGTATTCCTTCTCGGCCACAGCCTCGGCGGATATCTCGCGCCCCGCATCGCCACCGCCGACCAGAAGCTCGCGGGCCTGGTGATCCTGGCCGGAAATGTGCGGCCGCTCGAGGACCTGATCGTCGAGCAATCCGTATATCTCGGCGCTCCCGCCAAGACGCTGGAGGGCTTCAAGGTACAGCAGGCGCGCATCAAGGTTCTCGAGCCGGCGGATCTCGACGCTCCGCCCATCCTGGGCATGCCGGTGTCGTACCTGCTGGACCTGAAGGGCTACGATCCCGCCGCCGAGGCCAAAAAACTCGCCATCCGCATGCTGATCCTGCAAGGCGAGCGCGACTATCAGGTCACCGTGAAGGAGTTCGAGCTATGGAAAACGGCGGTGGGCGCACGCAAGGACGTCACCTTCCGCAGCTATCCGGCCTTGAACCACCTGTTCGTGCCCGGGGAGGGGAAGAGCACGCCGGCCGAATACAACAAGCCCGGCCACGTCGCCCCCGAAGTGATCGACGACATCGCCAAATGGATCGGCTGATCTACCACGAAACCGGTTTGCCGGGCTCCAGCGCCCAGACTTCCGTCTCCAGGTCGGCGACCAGATCCTGAAGCTCTTCGGGACGTCCGGTGAGCGGCGGGAACGTGCCGAAGTGCATAGGCACCACTTTGCGGACGCGCAGCAGCTTCACCGCCAGGGCAGCTTCGGCGGGGCTCATGGTGAACAGGTCGCCGATGGGCAGAAACGCCAGCTCCGGATGGTAGAGCTGCTCGATCAGGTGCATGTCCGAAAACACGTTGGTGTCGCCCGCGAAATACAGCGCGCGCCCGTCGGCAAGCCGCAGCACGTAGCCCGCCGCCTCGCCGCCGTAGATGATTTTGCCGTCGTCCAGGATGCCGCAGCTGTGCACCGCGTGGGTCATGGTGAAGGTGACCTCGCCCACCTTCTGGGACCCGCCCTTGTTCATCGGCCGGGTGTTTTTCACGCCCTTCGATTCGAGCCAGTTGCAGGTCTCGTAAATCGCGACCACTTCCGGAGAGAACCGCTGGGCCAGCGGCGGCGTATCGTGAATGTGATCGAAATGGCCGTGGGTGATGCAGATGGTGTCGGCGCGTTCGATCCGGTGGCCCCGGGGATATTTGGGGTTCCCTTCGATCCAGGGGTCCATGAGGATCGCATGCCCCGAAGGCAGGCGAAACTGGAACGAGCCGTGGCCAAGCCAAGTGATTTCCATTATGCTCATATCTCCTTCATACTAGGCTATTTAATAGTAGCTGTTGTTTTCGTGTACAACAGGCGTACAGTTCTGCTAAACTTCGATCATGCTGGAAGCTGAGAGACGCCATACGAAAGAGTGTACTCGCAACCGTGCCGATCACAAGCGCAAGAATGGCACACCGGAACCTCTCCCACCGCTGTCACCCAAAGAGTTAAAGAAGTGTGATTGTCCACTCCGGGTTGTCGGTGTGGACGTTCGTGGAAAATGGCACCGGGAATCGCTCGACACGAAAGATCTCTTCGTCGCCGCCGAACGACTCAGAAAGCTCGAATTGGGAGAGTCGCTAGTTGCGCCACTGCCAGACATGGCAATTGATGAAGCGTGGAAAAACTACATCGGCATCATTCAGGCCCAACGAGACGTAAAGGACAACTCGGTCCAGAACAGCTACAACCCCATCAAGAATGCTCTGATGCGATTCGCCAAGCTCAAAGGCCACACCATGATGAACCAGTGCAACGAGACGTTCTGTGACGAACTGGTGGAGCGCTGGAAAGACCTTGGGGCGGCGACACGTGTTCACTACATCCAAGTAGTTCAAGATTTCTTCAGGGTTTCGGCTTCACGTGGTTGGATTGCAAGAGATCCATCCACACAACTGGTGCGGCCAAAACGATCACGAACAAAATCTACGATGCCGTTCGATTTGAAAAACGAAGATCCAAAACTAATCGAGTCAATCCCGAATTGGTTTGGTGATCGCAAGAACACCGGCTTTTCAATTTGGGCGCAGAATCCGATTACAGCCGCCGCACTCATGTACACGCTCAGATTCACCGGACTACGCATGAGCGACGCTACGATGTTTGAGCCACGTTCATTAGTGAAACGGACTGTTGACGGAAGGGAAGTCTATTGCTACTTCCTGCAAAAAATGGAGAAGACGGAGGAAGCCGTATTTATTCCGATTCGGCCTGATGTCGCTGAATACATCATTGCTGCACCACGGATCACAGAGAAGTACGCATTCTATGACCCGGAAGGAAGCGAAAGTAACAAGAAGAAATCAGAACAGCATCGCAAACAGTGGGGCACGAGATTTCATCAGAATGTCTTGCGATATCTTGAACAGGTGTCGGGTGTCGCACACATTCATCCGCACAGATTCAGAGACACGTTTGCTGTTGATTTGTTGCGTCATGGTGTTGACATCCGTGCGGTCTCACGGCTCTTGGGTCACACAGACGTGGCAACGACTCTACGGTATTACGAACACTGGATACCCGGTGACCAGTTGGCAGCGGTAACGGCGATGATGAAGACTTGGACGCAGGGAGACAATGTTATCGAGTTCGGCAAGTGCAAAAAGAAAGCGTAGTTACTCCAAACGCAGCAAAGCCGTCATTGAGATCTCAAGTCTCCTTGACGGCTTTGGTTTTTGGTGGCGGCTAGGCGGCTGTACAGTAGCGTGGATCTTCACCAGCCTCCAAGCGGCGAATCAGGCGCTCCACAGCAGACGCACTATAACGTTCGGTGGTGTGTGCTCTCTTATACCGTGTTGACCGCTTGTTGCCAATTCGTAGGACGCCTTGTGTCTCACTGCGAAATAGATCTTTGATCGTATCCGGGTGCATCGCAAGCCGCTTGCCTACATCTCGCCCCATGTAGTACTGCTCATTTGATGCCGATGTTTCTAGGGCCAGCGATGCCGCTGCTGGCGAAGCTGGCAGACCCTGTTGGCGTCTCTCCAACATCTCTCTTATCTTCGCTTTCACCTGCGTTGTACAACCAAAATGAGCAAATAGGACGTATCCGGCTCACACATGGTCTCCTTTCATTGAACAACTCTTTCAACGCCAACTTCTCCGGGGCGCTATCCGGGCTGTCCACGTGGCCGTCACCGGCTACGCAGGGTTGATCGTTACGGCGCTGGCGGTCCTGAAAACGGCTCCAGGTGCCAGCAATCCGCATACGTTTCAAAAATTGCAAGAACCAGAGCAAATTGTCCAGGCCAACTGGCGATGGTACGGCTCTGACTCTTCCGCTTCACTTCACTTCACTTCACTTTACGCCGCCGAATCTTCAGTGGCCGTGTCCGGTTGGGCGGGTTCAGAGTCTTCTTCTTCTTCGTCTTCGATGGGTGTGGCGTCGTAGGCATTGATGTCGAGACGACCCATGTCGAGATCATGGTACTCAGCCAAATCAAGCACACCGGGGATTCCGTCGCCATCGTAGGCTTCGTTTTCCACGGCTTCGTATGCCTTGC
Source organism: Bryobacteraceae bacterium (assembly GCA_035638575.1). Taxonomy (GTDB): domain Bacteria; phylum Acidobacteriota; class Terriglobia; order Bryobacterales; family Bryobacteraceae; genus DASQZT01. The sequence goes on along the minus strand of DASQZT010000144.1, from coordinate 5,131 downwards.
TCTCAGCGTCTGCTGCTGATTCTGCCTTCACGATCACAGTGAACGTCAGGAAAGGCATCAGTTCAATGCTTACATTCCACTCCTTCGTCGGAACCGCTGTAACTTCAACTTCACCAGCCGAGTCAGCAGCTTTATCAAAGACCATTTGTTCGGCGGCTTCGGCGCTTGGCGCTTCCACCGTCGTCTTGTCAACGGTGCTGACGCTTCCGGCACATCCAGGTGCCAGCAATCCGCATTCTAATTTCGAGTCGCCAATTCCTTGCCGATTCGTCGCTGAACCCGGTTGAGGATGCCGCCGATCTCTGCAAACTCATTGCCGATAGCACCCTCCAAATCGTCCAGGATTTCCATGTCAGATGTGATGTTGGCTTGGTCCAGAAGCTCATCGAGAGTCTGGACGAAGTGGGCTATTCCATGTAGTTTGGTTACTGGGTATCCCGAAAGATCACGGCGCAGAATTGCATATCTTTTTCGCAACATAAGATTTTTCCTTTTTTCCCGCTATTCAGGGGTTTCATCGTCCTGCCGCCGTTTGGCCGGGTTGAGCGACTGGTTGATATTCACGGCGCTGCTGACGGTCCTGGGCGATCCAGATGCCAGCATCCTGCTCAACAAAATTCTACGTGCATCCCTCAATTCCACTCATCGCACTCAAAAGCCTCAAGAGCGGCGGCTATCGAAGCGCAATTCCGCTTGCCCCACTCTTCAAACTCCGAAACCTCTCTTTTGCTCGTCGCCAGTCCTGCAAGGTAGCGACGGGCCTTCATCGCCTCTTTCTCGGCTTTCCGTAGCCCTGCGACTCTTTTCCGTTCTGACAGATTCTTCAGTAGTACGATTACGTAATCAGTTGCCATAGCATGTTCCTGCTCATATAAATCTGTTGGGCGGCGGAAATCCGGCCATCCTACATTGGCTGTCGCACACCGTAATCATCCTCCGCATCCGGTGGCAGGTTTGAGCCAGAATGAACCTTAGTGAGCGAGGAATCTGTATCTTTGAGGTCCGGTCCCGTCATCTCCCGGATCAACATTCTTTGTGCTTCCGGGGTGAATCCCAAAAACGGCACGAACTCCTGCAATACCCGTTCCCGATTCGCTCTCAGTAGCTTGGCCTTGCCCATCAGTACCAAGAGTTGGGCCAATAGCTTCATCCCGCTTTCCTTTTTCTGCCTGTTGCCCAACGCCGGAAGGTTCATTCCAACTTCGTTACGTGTTTCTTTCTGACGGCACCTGTCGCACAGGCCCCGTGCCACGATCATGCGTTCTTCGCCGCAGTCAGCACAGGGACGGACCCGTGGTTGGCCCGGTACTTTATATGATGGCTTCTTCGTGCTACGTTGCTGCATATGATATTTCCTTTTCCCTCCGCATCCAAACACACTTCGAGCGCAACACCCAGAAGCCGGAGGTGACTCGGATTCCGGCGTTGTAAGTCCGTGCCGTCAGATGTACGGAAGATTCCTCTGTGTTGTGTGAGTTTTGCCCAGCGCAACTGTCTCAGCACCTTGAATATACCAGCTATGTGTTATGTCCGAAACGTGGTAAATAGTTTATGGAAAACGTTGTCGATAGTTTACACTTTTGCCTCTGAGTATCAACGGCCCATTAACGCCAAGGTGTCGTCCTAATGTGGAGCGGAGAGCTTGAGACTGCGGTTGGTTTCGGCGGGCGTGGCGTGGCGTGGCGTAATAGTGACGATCACGCCAGCGACCCAAGACCAGGATCGGCAAATCGGGACGGATGGACGATCACCCTGTGCCCGTTCGTGCCCGTGCGGTCTGGTCACATTACTGGAGGACTGCCACTTCCAAGGACGGATGGAAACTCAAACCGTGTCCGTCCATCCACGTCACTGGTGGGCCGCTCTCCCCAGGGCCGCTAGGGGTTTGAGGAATCGCCGCCATCCTTTTCTGCCTTGCCGGGTTTTCTTTTTTGGCTGTGTTGCGTTTCGGTTTTGCTGACCAACAGGGAATTGGCGGCGGCAGCGTGGGCAAATTTGGGTCTGCCGTGGGGGATCTTTCGCCTTCATGTGGAAACGTTCGCAATACCGAAGAGAAACGCCGGGGCGGTTGGATGCCCTGGCGAGTCGATCATAGAGCACCGCCCTGGCGCTGGCCGTTGCCAATCCGAATTTCTTTTTTCGTGACATCTGCGATGGCACGGCCCAGGATGCGGCGGATTGTCCCGGCCCTGGAGAGGCGCAGGTCGTAGGCGAGGTCTGCGAGTTCGGATTCCATGTTCGTGGAGAGCCGCAGGGTCATGCAGCAGGGAAAGCTGGTGTTTTTTCTCATCGTAGTCTAGCCATTACCCGGCGGCATCACTGGAATGGCTGATACAGTATCTATACGATGCGAGAGCGGTTCCTGGACACGGAATGCGCCGAGGGTTTCCGAAGATGAAGACCACAGAGAAGAAAGATCGGCGGGTTTCTGCGGGTTTTTGCGGGTTTCTGTCTGGAGAAACCCGCCTATCGAATCTTCATGTTTTCAAGCAGTTGCAGAGGTTGGCGGGTTTGGCGGGTTTTTTTGGGGAAAGTGTTATTATTTTTTAAATCCTGCATCATTCTTCTTGTGCTCACCACTCTGATACCCACATCCTCACCGCCCCCCGAAAAAAACCCGCCAAACCCCGCAAACCCCGCACGCCGCCCCAGAATCAACAAGTTACGGAGGCGGGTTTCTCGAAACGCTCCACCAGAAACCGGCTAGAAACCCGCCGACTTGACAGCCTGGAGAACCATGAGACGATAACAATAGCGCAGGGATCTTACAGACGACCACCTAAAATCACTCGTTCGTATAAATACCCTGAGAGACACTTATGAGTCACAAAATCCTTATCGAATCACTCTATACACCGTTACAAGTCGCTAACCTCCTGCAAGTAACCCGTAGGACTGTCTACATCTGGATTCGGAAGAAGAAGCTGGCCGCAGTCCGGGCTGGCAATCGAGTTCGGATTCATCCCGCTGCGGTTGAATCGTTCTTGATCACAAATTAAAAAGAAGTGCCGCCAACGAAATCTGAAGGTTCCGTGGCGGCTGGAAGGACAATTGGAATCTAAACATATTTATCACCCTAACACCACCGGGCATTACCCACCGTCCGTAACATGCAACGACCAATGGTCAGTGATGGAACTGGCATGGTCCGAAGAAAAGCAGAAGTATTCCAAAACCCCCATCGACCTCAAAACAGGATTGACCGCCAATTGTGATGACATGGGCGTACCGTTTGCCGTCGCCGTACAGCATCTCGGTGATAACACGGTTTTGAACTACCGCCACCCAGAAGGCTCCCCAAAATATCTCAGCCTCATCGACTGCGATCATTGTATTGCGCCGGATGGTTCCATATCGCCACGCACTCAAAAGCTCGTCTACTACATGGACACATATGCCGAGTATTCTGTGTCCGATGGAATCCACATCCTGTGTTGGCTCGATGCCGTCCCACCAGACGGGCACAAAGATCGTAGTTGGGACATGGAATTTTATTGGCAGTCCCGATCAATTCCGATCACCGGCAACCGAGTCGTTCTGGTAAATTGGGAATCACCTAAAGATCCTCAACTACGCACGCAGAAGTACCTCACTCTTCACAAGGATCGCTTCCCGAATGCGTGGTTGCCATCGCCGCCACAACAGCCCCACCTAACCAGCCAGCTTTCTGAAGAGCAGATTCTTTCAAAACTTTTCTGGGAAAAGGACGGACGGAAGTGGGCAGACATTTACGCCGGAAATTGGCAAGGGCACTACGAAAGCCCTTCCGATGCAGACTTGGCCCTGCTGATGAAATTTGCATTCTACAGCGGTAAAGATCGTCAGATGATGGAATCCATGTTTTTGGAGAGTCCGCTCTCAAGAATCCTCATCCGAGGTACGATTCAACAGCCTACGGTGTGGCGAACCCCGAAATGGGCGGATCAGAAGTATCGAAAACGAACGCTCGATGCGGCCATAACCAGGACCAAGGCCGTTTACACACCCAAAAAGCAAAGCATGTCGGCACAAGAACATTACATGATGAGGCGGCAGAAAATTCATGAAAACCGAAAGTCGAAATAACGCCTCCATCTCGGAACTTGCGGACATGTTCATTCAAGGAATCACCTCTGCCGAAAGCCACTTTTACACCTATGGCACCACGATTGTCGATCCGGTGACCGACCCCGACTCTGGAACTGGACGCCTCAGAACGATCACCGAACCTGATCTGAAGTGGTACGTGCGCCGGGTGTTCCCTGGCAATCCCGAAGGCACCATCAAGGCCATCGCAGAAGACATCCTGCACAACCCTGAGTTGCCGCTAGAGCGCATCCGTGGTCTTGTTACGACCCCTACTTGTCGATATGACTTTTCCCTCATTACCGTACCGGGCTTCGATTTGGAATCCGGCCTGTACTACTCGCCTGATCCATCGCTGCGGACTTTCTCGTTTGAAACTGATGCCTCAAAAACGAGCGCAAAGGCGTCGCTGGATTTGGTTTTTGAGCTTCTGACCGATTTTCCGTTTAGAAACGAAAATGAGCGCTACAGTTACCTTGCGACCCTGCTCACACTTTTTCTCAGAAGCGCCATTCGGGGCGTTGTGCCCTGTCTTGCCATCGATGGAAACGGGCAATCCGTTGGGAAGGGGCTGCTTTCCACAATGTTGTCGCTGATCGCATACGGAGATGACATAGCTACCAACAGCGCCCCGAAAAGCCGGGAGGAATGGGCGTCCAAACTAGACAGTATTCTTCTCCGGGGCGCACCATTCGCAGTCATCGACAACATCGTTGGTTCTTTCGCCAGCGACGACTTTGCCAGCGTCCTAACATCGGCAAAGCGGACGGTCAGGATCAAGGGACTGTCCAAGGTTGTCGATGTGCCCGTCAACACAGTTTGGGTACTAAACGGCAACGACCTCACCCTGGACAGCGATCTTTCGCAACGTCTCATTATCTGCCATCTTCAACACGAAGACCCGTCCAACCGAAAGCAAGAACAGTTGTATTTGTTTACCAGCCTGAGAGACCTCTGAAATCGCCCGCCTGAAAGATTTCGCTGGACAAATGATGCGGTTTAGGCTACCGTATGGTTGGATGAAACCGATTGTCCGGCCCACCGCCGAAGAGCCCAGGGAGAGTAT
>DASQZT010000143.1:0-25038 GCA_035638575.1 Bryobacteraceae bacterium | reverse complement strand
GCAACCCGCCTATACCGGCTCCGCTTTCATGAACCTGAACAACTCCGTATTCAACGCGGCGCCCTATTCGCTCAACGGCCAGACCGTGGTGAAGCCCTCGTATGCGCAGAGCACCTTCGGCCTGAATGTCGGCGGGCCGTTGCGGATTCCCAAGCTGGTCACTTCCGACCGCTACCTGGTCTACCTGACCTACCAGGGCTCCCGCAGCCGCAACCCCTACAGCCAGGTCTCGACCCTCCCCACGCTCGCCGAGCGCGGTGGCGATTTCTCCGGGGTCACTGTCGGAACCAACCCGGTTCAGATCTTCGATCCACTCACTGCCCAGCCGTTTCCCGGCAACATCATCCCGGCGGCGCGAATCAACCCGGCGGCCGCCGGCCTGCTGAAGTACTTCCCCTCGCCGGTCTTCAGCGGCATCGTTCAGAACTACCAGTTGGTCACCTCCACCCCGCGGAGCAGCGACAGCCTTGGCGTGCGTTTGAACCTTCCGCTCAGCCGCAAGGACCGCCTCAACTTCAACGAGCAATACAGCCGCAACGACGCCGGAAGCGAGCAGCTATTCGGCTTTCGCGACACCTCCAGCGGCTACGGCCTGAGCGCGTCGGCCGGCTGGAGCCACAGTTTCAAGCCGCGCTTCAACAGCAGCCTGAACTACTCCTTCAGCCGGAGCATCAGCAAGGCGGCCCCGTATTTTGCGTACACGCAAAACGTGGCGGGGCAGCTGGGCATCACCGGCACCGCGCAGGATCCCATCGACTACGGGCCGCCCAACCTCTCCTTCACCAATTTCGGCGGCCTCTCGGACGGCTCGGCTTCGGTAAACCGCAACCAGACCAGCAACGTCACCGAAACGGTCACGTACGTCCACAAGAAACACAACCTGCAATTCGGCGGCGGCTACCGGCGCATGCAACAGAACGCGCTTTCGTATGCCAACTCCCGCGGCGCTTTCAGTTTCAGCGGCCTCCTGACCAGCGGGTTCGACGCCAGCGGACAGCCGCTGGCCGGCACCGGCTTCGATTTCGCCGACTTCCTGCTCGGCCTGCCGCAATCCAGCTCCCTGCGCATCGGCAACTCGAACAACTATTTCCGCGGCTGGGCCGCCAACGGATTCGCGCAGGACGACTGGCGCGTGCGCACCACCCTCAGCTTCAACATCGGGCTGCGTTACGAGTACTTCTCGCCCTACACCGAGCTGCAGGGCCACCTGGCGAACCTGGACATCAGCCCGAAAGAGGACGCCGTGGCCGTGGTGACCGCCGGCGGCGTGGGTCCCTATTCCGGACAATTTCCAGCCAGCCTGATCAACGGGGATAAGAACAATCTTTCGCCCCGGTTCGGATTCTCCTGGCGCCCTTCGCAGAAACGAAGCCGCTTGATCCGCGGCGGATACAGCATCTTCTTCAACGGCGCATCCTACGGCCAGTTCGCCGCCAAAATGGCCGCCCAACCGCCGTTTGCCACCACCGCGTCGCTCACCACCAGCACGGACAATCCGCTCACGCTCCAGAACGGGTTCCCCGCGTCGCCGTCCACCACGGTCACCAACACCTACGCCATCGACAAGAACTACAGGCTGGCGTACGCCCAGACCTGGACGGTCGCGCTGCAGCAGACCCTTCCGCACAACCTGCTGGCCGAGCTGGAATATCTCGGCACCAAAGGCACCGGTCTCGACATCAGCTTGCAGCCGAACCGCGCTCCGCCAGGGTCGCCGCTGACCGCGGCCCAGCGGTTGCAGATCGGCAACGCCACCGGCTTCACCTACGACACCTCGCAGGGCGACTCGATCTTCCACGCCGGCCAGGTGCGCCTCACCCGGCGCTTCACCCGCGGCATGTCGGCGATGACACTGTACACCTTCTCGAAATCCATCGACAATGCTTCCAGCTTCGGCGGGGGCGGCGGCCAGATCGCCCAGTTCCCCCAAAACCTGAGCCTGGAACGCGGTCTGTCGACTTTCGACCAGCGCCATCGACTGCAGGTGCAGTACACCCTCTCGTCGCCCGTCGGCGTGCATGGCCTGTGGCGCAACGGCGGATGGAAGACCAAGGCGTTCACCGGCTGGATGCTCAGCGGCGGCTTCAACGCCACCTCCGGAACGCCGCTCACCGCCAGGGTGCAGGGCAACCTCTCCAACACGGGCGGCACGGCGGCCTTCGGCACGGGCCGCGCCGAGGCCAGCGGCGCCGATCTCAACGCCGGCGGCTATCCCTACTTCAACCTTCTGGCATTCACGCTTCCGCCCGCCGGCCAGTACGGTGACGCCGGCCGCAACACCATTCCCGGCCTGTTCCAGACGAGCCTGAACGCTTCGCTCAACCGGGCGTTCCGCCTCGGCGAAACGCGCCGCCAGCTCCAGTTGCGGCTGGCCGCGAACAACGCGCTCAATCACGTGGTGATTACCAATATCGGGACCACCGTCAACGCCGCCAATTACGGATTGCCCACCGCGGCTTCCGGCACCCGGACCGTCACCCTGACCCTGCGGATCAACTTCTGACCATGCGAAACCCCGCCATTCTCGCGTTCCTGGTGCTGGCCGCGGCGGGCCAGCAGCAGCCGCCCCAGCCGGCCGCGAACCCGCCGGGTGCGCCCGCCACGGGCGTCAAGTTCTCGGCGAACACCAACCTGGTGGTCGTGGATGTCACCGTCAAGGACAAGGCCGGCGCGCCCATCGACAACCTCAAGAAAGAGAACTTCACCGTGCTCGAGGACGGCAAGCCGCAGAAGGTCGAGGTGTTCGAGGTGCAAAAGCTCAGCATGCAGCCGGCGCCTCCCGAGCCGCCGCCCACGCTGGACAACCAGTTGGAGCTGCCCGAGGATCCCAAGACCACCATCACCACGCAGACCCCCGGAAAAGTGCAGTACCACGACAAGCGCCTGCTGGTCATGTTCTTCGATTTCTCATCCATGGCCATGCCGGAGCAACTGCGCGCCCAGGAAGCGGTGCTCACGTTTCTCGACAAGCAGATGACCCCGTCCGACATGATGGCCATCATGCTGTTCACCAGCGCCATCCAGGTGAAGACCGATTTCACCGACAACCGCCAGATGCTCAAGGAGATCATCGACAATTTGCCGATCGGGGAAATGGCCGAGCTGGCCGGCGACGCCGATACGGGCGACGATAACGGCGAAGATACCGGCGCGGCGTTCGTAGCGGACGAAACCGAATTCAACATCTTCAACACGGACCGCAAGCTCGCCGCCATCGAAGACGCTGTGCGCAAGCTCTCGGCGCTTCCCGAGAAGAAGGCTCTGATTTACTTTTCGAGCGGCGTCAGCAAGACCGGCATAGAAAACCAGGCGCAACTGGAGGCCTCCATCAATGCCGCGGTCAAAGCCAATGTCTTCATTTATCCGATCGATGCGCGCGGCCTGATGGCCGATCCTCCGGGCGGGGCGGCGAGCAAAGCCAGCTCGCGCGGATCCGGGCTCTTCGACGGCTCGCTGGTCAATTCGCAGCGGGCCTCCATCAACAACTCGCAGGAGACGCTGGCGACCCTGGCGGCGGACACGGGCGGCAAGGCTTTCCTCGACAGCAACGATCTCTCGCTCGGCATCGTGCAGGCACAGACGGAGATTCGCAGCTACTACATCCTCGGCTACTACACCAACAACGAGAAGCAGGACGGCAAGTACCGGCGCATCACCGTGAAGCTCATCGGCAACACGACCGCCAAGCTGGAGCACCGCCAGGGATACTACGCCCAGAAAGTGTGGGGCAAGTTCAACGGCCAGGACAAGGAACAGCAGTTGCAGGAAGCGCTCTCCGCGGGCGATCCGCAGACCGATTTGCCGCTGGCGCTGGAGATCGACTATTTCCGCATTTCCCCCACCGCCTATTTCGTCCCGGTGTCGGTGAGGATTCCCGGCTCGGTCCTCGCGCTCGCCCAGAAACGGGGCGGGGGCCAGACCGAATTCGACTTCCTCGGGCAGATTCAGGACGAGCGCCGCAGCGTAGTGGGCAACGTGCGCGATTTCATCAAGGTCAAGCTGGAAGCGGGCGAAGCCGAAAAGCTGAGCCGCCGCAACATCCACTACGACGCGGGCTTCACGCTGGCGCCGGGCCGCTACCGCATGAAGTTCCTGGTGCGCGAAAGCCAGAGCGGCAAGATGGGCACTTTCGACACGCGCTTCGTGGTCCCCGACCTGGCCTCCGATTCGATCATGCTGAAGACCAGCTCGGTAGTGTGGAGCAGCCAGCGCGAGCCGCTCGCCGCCGCGGTGGGAGAAGCGGAAAGGACGTCGAGAAAAGCGGTCCGGTCCAACCCGCTGATCATCGGCGCCGAAAAGGTGGTGCCCAACATCACCAAGGTATTCCGCCGCAACCAGAATCTGTACATTTCGTTCGACGTTTACGACGCCTTGCCCGATCCCGCCGATCTCCGTTCGCGGCGCATCGCGGTGAGCATGAGCCTGTTCAACCAGAAAGGCGCCAAGGCCTTCGAAGCCGGCCCGCTGCGCGCCACCGAACTGGCCGCCACCCGTCCCAACGCCGTCCCGGTGCAACTCCAGGTGCCGCTGAACGGACTGGCGCCGGGCCGCTACACCTGCCAGATCAACGTCATCGACGAGATCGGCCGCAAATTTGCGTTCCCCCGCACGGCGATGGTGGTGCAGTGAAGCGCAGAGACACGTATGGCGCATGAAAGATGCCGAACTACTGCGTTGCGGGCGGCCGGGCCTGGAGCAAGCTCCCGGACTTATCGCCGTGCGTGTCGGCCGCCCAATGATTTGAACCGCATCTATGACCATTGAGGCCCGCTGGATGGCGGACTAACCTGTCATTTCAATGCGATCCTCTGAGAACGGTGAAGAGGTAACAGATTCACCGACTGGCTTCGAAGCCAAAATCTCCCGTCGATGTTTTCCAAGCAATGCGCGAAGCACGGCTTGACACCGCAAGGCGTTTGACGGCCTCCGGGAGTTCAGTACCACCTTAGTTACAACGCTTCCTGCGCAGGAAGAAAACTGGTTGCGGCTTGCGAAATGGCGCGCAAGCCTAATTCCGGCTTCAGGATAACAGGCAGGACCAAGGGGTTTGAGGGGGGCGGGGTGTAAGTGCTTTGGTCTCAGCGGCGAATTTTTTTGAAAATTTGTGAATGGCAAATTGCAATAGGGGGGTTTGGAGTAAGTGGGCCGGGTAGGGGACATCGCGGAACGAAATGCCGGTATGATGATCCAAGTCAAAGGGGCAGAGCCGGTGAAGACTCCGGCACTATCCTGTAGAAGAGAGATCGATGGTGATAGTCACCTTAGAATCGATTCCGATCCTGGTCGGGCGCGAGGAGGACGGCCGCTGGTGGGCCGACATCGAATCTATGCCGGGAGTGATGGCGTACGGGGAGACTCGCGAGCCGGCGATTGCGGCCGTAAGAGCGCTTGCGTTGCGCGTCGCCGCCGATTGCATTGATCACGGTGAGGAGATTCCCGAGCCCTTCACGAAGGTCTTTTCGGTGGCATGAGCCACTGGCGACCGGTCAAGGCGATTGGCTGCCTCGCTGCGGCTAGGATAGGAGGTCGCGTGGCAAGCCGGGCCCGGGCTTCTCGCGCAGATCGCCAAAAAGACCGGGCTGCAACCTGAGGACTTTTGGCCAGCATGGAGCGGCCTGCCATGAGGCGAGCCGACAATGTTGGGCGGCATCAAAGTCCGGTCTGGCAAACCAGCCAAGTAGCCCCGCCAGTTTCCGGTAACCCCGTTTGAACGTAGCCGCTATCGCGGCGGATGCTACGCGTGGGCAAAAGGTGGGCCTCCATTGTTACCTCAACCTTCTTGTTTCGCGGAAGGCGTCGGTGTAGTATCGTTCCGTGGACCGCAGATCACTCCAGCCCGCTGCTCCCGGAAAACCCCACTTTGTGTGGCACGAAGGTACCAAAACACCATTCAATTCCCATACGTGCCGCGTCCGCCGCAAGCGACAGCGGCTCCCTTCAAACGGCTCTATCGAAAACGCTTAATTGATCGACAAGGTCCGGAGTCTCCCGTCCGGGCGTTTCCGATAGAGATCTGACGTTTACCAACCGGAATCAAGAACCGACCTGCAGTAGTGCACGCTGCGCTTGACGATTTGTTGTCAAATATGACAACATAACCAAAGGTGCTGGAGCCAGGATGGCGGAAACTCTCAAAACGCGGCCCATATCGTGGCTGAAGGCCGCGCAGCATGAGTTCGAGAAGTTTCCCGAAGGCGCGAGAATGGTGTGTCTCACGGCGCTCACCATTGCCGCTGAAGGCGGAAAGGCTGACATCGCTAAGCCGTTGCAGGGCATCGGTTCGGGGGTTGTGGAAATCGCCCTTCCATTCAAAAGCGATGCGTTCCGCGTGGTGTATGCACTGCAGATCGGCGAGGATGTCTGGGTGATCCATGCTTTCCAAAAGAAGTCCACCAAGGGAATGAAGACACCCAAGCGCGAGATTGAACTTGTGAAAGACCGGCTGAAGCGCCTGAAGGAGATGTTGAAGTGAAGCGCGAAGAACCCATGGACGTCGTCCGAGGTAGCGGCAATGTGTTTCGTGATCTTGGGAGCAAGAATCCGGACGCGGACCAATTCAAGGCCATCCTCGCCACCGAAATCATCAAGTGTCTCGACCGCGAGCACCTGACTGTGCGGCAGGCGAATGTCCGAACCGGGATTGCTGCCGCCGACTTCTCCCGCATCCGCAACGCCGACCTTGGCCGATTCACTGTGGACCGCCTCATGGCGATTCTCAACCGCCTCGGATCCCGAATCGAGGTGAGGGTGCGCGTGCGGCGGGGAAGAGCCGCATGAGATTCGGATCATCGAGCTGGTTCGTCGGTGTTTGGGGCGCCCAGGGTACTCGCAGCGCCCCCTACCGGCTTGCCAGTGGAAACAAACGCCGTCTTTCAACCGCAAACGGGATGTCAGAGGAACTCCTGTGCCGTGCGGAACTTCTGCGGGGTGTAGTTGAATTCCATTTGCCGGGGTCTTTGAAATGGCTGCGCCACATTCTACAATGAGGGTGTCCGCGCCAACGGCTAAAAACATTGATGAAGACCATTTTGGCTTGGACGCTCCTGCTGGCGCACACGAGCACCCATACCGCAGCAGCAGGAAACCAGATTCTCCTTCGCAATCTCGATCCTGACGAGGGTTCGCCTCAGGTGATCGCTGCCGACAACCGGGGCCATGTCTTCGTTGTTGCGGAACCTACTCCCACGTCGGAAGTACAGACATCGCGAGTGGTGGAGTTGGACCTCCTAGGGTCCAGATTGGCCAGCATGGATCTGCCCAACTTTTTCCAGAAAGCCGCGGCTACGGACATGCAAGGCGAACTGATTGTGGTCGGGTCGGACATGTCGGGGCAGGGGGTAATCTTGAAGCTCGATCCACAGCTTCAAAATGTGCTCTTCACGAAGTCGATGCCAGGGCAGATCGGTTCGGTAGCTGTGGATGCAGCCGGGAACATTTATGTCACGGGGAGCACTTCGTCGGCCAGCTTTCCTGTAACGGCAGGAGCATACCAGACGAAGCCTCCGGGTGGCGATAACTTCGGGACCGCCGTGTACGCGTTCGTGACCGAGATTTCGTCCGGTGGCGACCAATTGCTGTACTCGACCTATTTCGGAAGCGACGGCGCGGCATGCAGCGGCGGCAGTCATTGTATTGGCAAGTTTGGAGTGACTTTCGGCACCACCATAGCAGTAGGTGCCTCCGGCGCTGTGTATATAGCCGGGAGCACGACCGCAAGCGGCTTGCCAACGACTCCGGGCGCGCTCGCCTCCGCATGCAACTGCGGTTATCCATTCAGTTATCCCGTGGTCTATTCAGGATTCCTCGCGAAGCTTCAGCCCGGTGCTGCTCGGCAGCTTCAATGGTCCACATACATGAATGGGTCGGGCCTCCCGTATGGGGTGACCGTCACGTCCATTACACTCGATTCGGAGGGCAATGTGATCGTGGGCGGGAATGCGCCTTCCGGCCTGCCGACGACCCTAGGATCCTATCAGCCATCCGTTATACAGGCTGCAAATGCAGTGGTACGGCATTCCTGCTGAAGGTAAACAACAGCGGCTCGGCAGTAACCTGGGGAACTTATATAGGGGAACCAAGCAGTAGCGTGCAAGATGTCCGTGTGGATGCGCAACAGCGTGTCGTTTTCAGCGGGCGTGTGGCGGAAAACTACTTGATCACCTCAACGTACGTTGGGCGCCCCGAAAACCCCACTTTGTATGGTACGAAGGTACCAAAACACCATTCAATTCCCATACGTGCCGCGTCCGCCGCAAGCGATAGCGGCTCCCTTCAAACGGCTCTATCGAAAACGCTTAATTGATCGACAAAGGTCCGGAGTTTCCCGTCCGGGCGTTTCCGATAGAGTACTAGCCAAGGGCTTCGCCCTTGAAATCCCAACAGTTTACGGGCAAGTCTTAACATGTTAAGACCTCGGAATTGTTGAAGTATTTCTGTTTACGATTAACGGCGTAAGAATCTAACGTCTTTCAACCGTTGAAGGTGTTAAGATCAGTTGGGAGCCGCGTCCAGCACTTCCGTGGAGAGAAACTATGGCGCTGCTCAGTAAGATCGTCCTCTCGTCTATCTTTACTTTCCTTGCGATTCCGGCTACAGCCCAGGTGGCCGTTACAACCGGTAGCGCCCCAGGCCCGTTGGCTTGTACAGCTTCCCTCTCAACGCCGCCAACAGTCCGCGCGGAAGCCATGACGGAGCGTATCGGGGATGTGGTCCTGACCTGCACCGGCGGACAGGCCATACCGCCCGGGGCGCCGATTCCGACGGTCGACTTCACGATCAGTATGGCGGTCAACGCCACCAGCCGCATTCTAGTGAGTCCCGACATTTCGGAAGCGATGCTGCTGATCGACGAACCGCGGCCCGCGGCGCAGCTTGCATGTAGCAATTACCTGCTTGGCGCCGGTTCGGGCGGCTGCGTTCAGTTCGCGTTCCCGTCGTCCAACGGAGTGCCCGTCGCCAGCAGCTCGCCGAACGCGCTGACTCCGCCCGCGAATGCCTTCTTCGGGGCCGTGGCTGCGAATCAGGTGGTGTTCCACGGCATCCCTGTTTTGGCGCCCATCACAGCCGGGGCCACGCGCGTGTTCCGGTTCACGAACCTGCGGGCCAACATCGCGGGATTGGGAGGCGGCGGTCTCGCGGGCACCACACAAGTACTGACTGCAATTACGGTCAACGGAAGCGTCTCGGTACCGATCAACCAGCCGGTCCAGATTGCGGGCTTCTTCCAGAGTGGAATGTCCAGCGCCGTGCTGACCGCCGACGGCGCCGGACCGCTCAGCGCCACCGCGGGAGCGTTCCTCAGCCCATTTCTTGCCTCGTTCGGCCAGTCTCCGCCGCCGATCGCGCTGTTGCAATATAGCGAGAATTTTAAGGACGCCTTCAAGGCCCGGATCGTGCCGGGCGCCGATCAAAACGTTCCCGGCGCCGGCTACGAAACGGAGTCGGGATTCGTATTCACGGGGCAAGGCAGTTTCAACGGGAAGTATCCCGGGCTGGCAGATTACGGGACGCGGCTGAAAGCAGTTTTCCGTAACATTCCTCCGGGTGTCAGGCTGTTTGTGTCGGTGACGAACCTTGCCGACAGCACTGCTTCCCCGACGCTGTTCCCGTCGCAGCCGACAACAGGCATCACCGAGTCCGTTGCAGTCTTGGTCACGGGGGAGGCGGATCTTTACGAGAACGGCCGCCTGCCCGCGATGAGCCCTACGACGACCGTAAACGGCGGCATCACCGCACTGGCCGAACTGCCGGTTGTGAACGGCTCGGCAACGGCAGTTTGGGAGGTGGTGAACGCGGATCCCGCCGTCATCGAGAAGTTCAATTTCGGTGTGTGGGCCGGCTACAACGCGGGCGCCTCCGGAGGCATGGGCACCGCGAACGTGAGCACGGGGTTCGCACCGACCTATACTTCAGTTGTCGATGCCATCGAGGCCTCGGCCTCTCTCACCCTGCCCCGATTTGCCGATACCACAGTTCCGAGAGCGATCCTGACGCTCGGCGACAGCGCCTGCCAATATTCGGTTACCAGTGCTTTTGTCGCTCCGGCTGCTGGGGGTACCGGGAGGGTGGGGGTCACGACCACGCCCCAATGCTCGTGGTATGCGACGACCAGCGCCGCATGGATTCACCTCAGCGCGTTCGCGGGAGCCGGTTCCAACACGCTGAGCTATACCCTCGATGCGAACACGTCGCCCGATACCCGTTCCGACGTGATCTTTGTGGCCGCGCTGCGGATTGCGATCTCGGAGTTGGGAACTACGGCGCCTGCTATCGACGGCATCGGCGATCCATGGAACGGCACGAAGGGGATTGCGCCAGGAGCTTGGGTTTCGATTTACGGCTCGAATCTCGCGCCCACCACGCAGCAATGGCAGCCTCAGCAGGACGCGAAGCTGCCGCTCACGCTCGGCGCAGTGGTGGTTGGGTTCAATGGCATCGCAGCGCCCCTTGCGTATGTCAGCCCTACGTTGATTAATGCGCTGGTCCCGGCGGGCGTGAGTACCGGACAGGTTTCGGTAGTAGTGACTTCCAATGGCGCTCGCAGCGCGCCACTCGTCGTGACCAGCAGCCAGTATCTCCCTGCCATTTACAGCGTCGGGGTAACGGCGGTCCCGCCGCATTATTACGTTACCGCAGTCGATCCCGCCACCGGCGAACTCGTGGGCAATCCGGTGGTGGACTCGCGAGTGGCGCGGGCAGCCAAGCCGGGGGACACGATCGACCTTTACGCAATCGGACTTGGTCCGACGGTTCCAGCATTTCCGACCGATACCTTTTTCAGCGGCTCGTACGCGGTCGCGTCGCCGTTCACGGTAGTGCTCGGCTCATCCAGAATTGTGCCCTCCTTCGCCGCGCTGACGGCTCCCGGACTCTACCAGGTTCGCGTAACGCTACCGCCCGACATGCCTGCTGGAGATCAGCCGATCAGGATCGATCTCGGCACAGTTCAGAGTGCAACTGGTGTGTACTTGACAGTGCAACCATGAATGATTCTGTCTCGATTCGTTGAGCCACCTTACCGGCAACGTCCGTCACGAAATCTTATCGCGCCCTTGAGCATCGATGCGCAAGCGATGCCAGCCTCGGCTTAGCTTAGGAATGGTATGCGGGGTTTCATGACATTGACGGTACATGCGGACCGCGGCGTTCCACTTTTTCGGCCCCCATCAAGGGTACAATCGAGAAATGGCTGATTCCCGGCGTCTGACTGCGATCATTGAACGAGAGGACGGCGGCTACGTTGCCCTGTGCCCGGAGTACGACATCGCCAGCCAGGCAGGGAGCATTGAGGAAGCACGCGACAACCTGATCGAAGCCCTGACGCTGTTCTTCGAGTGCGCCGAGGCGGACGAACTGGAGCGGCGTTTCCACCCGGAAGTCCTCGTCACGCAGGTTGAGGTAAAGGTTGCCTAAGCTCCGCCCGCTTTCGGGTGAAGCAGTGTGTCGCATTCTCGAGCATCATGGCTTCCAGCGCGTGCGCCAGCGAGGCAGCCATGCGGCGATGCAGAAGCACACCTAGCAAGGAAGTGTCACCGTGCCGGTTCCCCTTCACGATGAACTGAGAAAAGGCACGCTACACAGCATCATCAGACAATCAGGAATACCGCGCGCCTCGTTTGAAACAGAATGACTAAGGGGCAAACGAGCAGCGGATTCTGCATTGTGGTCGTGGGATTACTGGAAACTGTCTTGCCTGCCACTTGGTAGTCTAAACGCCCTTTTGGCGGAAGTGTCAATGCGATTGGAACCTGCATCGGCCTGAGCTGAACCTATACAGTCGTACGGCCCCTTCAGGGAACCAGGCGCAGCCTTTTTCCGTGGGCCAGACGGAGTACGCCAAAGTCCCGCCGGTCCAGGGTGAACATCGAGTCAATCCCTTCACGGTTGGCCAGGTGTACCAGGGATGCATCGGCAAGCTGTATTCGCAAGCGTTGGTACTTGGCGAGGATCGCGGCAATGGCGGGAAGATCCGTCTCGCCCAGAGGAACAATCTCGAAGGGGCGGCCGTGGAAAGACGACAGGAGTTTCCGGATCGCCTGGGGGTATGCACGCAGGAGCCATGCCGCCTCGGTAATCACGGGCCAACAAGTCAGCAGTGGACCCCTGATCTGATGAAGTTGCCCGACACACGTTTCGTGGTGTTCGTCGGACTTTAACAGGATGGCCACGATCGGGCCGGTATCTACCAGCACATGGCCGGTCAAGAAGCACCGAATCCGTCAAAGTACTTCGGGTTCGTGCTGAGGTCCCGAACTGTCCCCTTCACCACCCCGATCAATCCAGCCTTTTTCGCAAGTTCGTACGCGGTGAGGGAGCCCTCCTCCGCTGCGAGTTGCCGTTCCACGGCGTCGCGAACGAGGTCGGACTCGCGCGTTCCGCCACGGCGAGCAGCGGCCTTAAGCCGGCGGCGCGTCTCGGAGGATAATCGCACGGTGATTCGACGGTCTTTCATACATACTCGTCTGACATTTTACCAAATCTGTCCGACATCAGCCCGGGGCTAACACGCGCGGCTCCCTGAGGCGTTCCTCAGCCCCGCCCCGCCGGCGCCGCCTTGTGCTCCGCGACGTAGCTCCTCACACACTTGGAAAACGCCTGCCCGAGCGCCTTCGCAACGGCGTCCGACCCGTCCCCCCGCTTCGGCCCGATCTTTTTGTCCTCGATCTGCAACACCGGCAGCAGATCGCGCGTGGTCGACGTGATGAACACCTCGTCCGCCGATTCCAGATCGGCCGGCATGAGGACCTTCTCCTCAATGCGGATTCCGGGCGCGTGAACCTCGCCGAGCAACAACTCCCGCGTGATTCCCGGCAGGCACCCCGAGCTGAGCGGCGGGGTCCAGACGCGGCTTCCGTTCGCCGCAAAAATATTGGCCGAGGTGCACTCCGCCACCTCGCCGCGTTCGTTCAGCAGGATCACTTCGTCGAAGCCGCGGTTCTGCGCCGTTTCCAGCCAGGTCAGGTTCATCGACCAGGACAGAATCTTGGTCCCGGCGAAAGGACTCGCGGCGTGCCTTGCGTTCGCCTGAAGCGCCAGCTTGACGCCCACGCCCCAGTTCTTCGAGTCCGCGGTGAGCGCGATCACGTCGCTGGGCCGTTCCGGCGAGGGACTGGCCCACATGCCGCCGCCGTTCCGCACGATCACCAGCCGGAGCGTGGAGTTGTACGCCCGATTGGCCTCCACCAACTCCAACAGCCTGGTCCGCACCTTCTCGGGATCCGAGGGCAGCGGGATGTGAAAAGCCGCGGCGTCGCGGGTGATGCGCGCCCAATGACGATCCCAGGCGAACAGGACGCCGTCGGCCACGCGCAGGGTGCTGAACACGCCCCAACCGGAGAGCAGGCCTACCTGGCCCACGGAAAGCGCCGGCGCGGAGGCCTCGCGCAAGGTATCGTTGTGAAGAATATGGCGGTGGAGCACTTGACTATTTTACCGTCAAACCAACTGGCGCCGGTGTTCGAGCGCGGTTTCCGCGCGGTGGGCGATCGCGGCGATGGCGGCCAGCAACGGCGAGAGCTCGAGAACTTTTCCGAACAGGGTCAGGGTGCCGGTTTCGGGGTCGAAGCAGCGCACCGGGCAACCGGTGGCTCCTTCCGGCGCCGCCTCGGCCCTCGGCTCGTGGCCGATGCTGGAGAGCCTGGAGGGCTCGCTCGCCTGAAGCGAATTCCAGGATTCCCAGGCCGGAACCAGGTCCGCCATCGACTCGAGGGTGCGCTCGTTCAGCGGAGAATCATCCGGCAAGCCGACGGCCGTCCGCAGATCCGCCGCCCGCGCCAGCAGCCGCCGGAGATGCGCGGACGCGGTCAGCAGCCCCTGCAGCGCGTACCACACGCGTTCCGCATCGCGCCGCCGGAGAGCCGAGATGGCGTCGTCATAGGCCATCAGCGCAAAGCGGCATTGCCGCCCGATCTCCGAAAGAAGAATGCGCCTCCGCCGGTAAATCATGGCCGCTTGAAGAACTGCCGGTCGATCTCCTCCGCCAATTGAAGATCGCTCTCGGTCAGCCCGCCGACGTCGTGGGTCCACGTCTCCACGTCGACGCGGCCCCAGGCCAGGTGCAGGTCCGGATGATGTCCCTGCGCCTCCGCCGCTTCTCCCACCCGGTTGACGAACGCCAGGGCCGCCGCGAAGTCCGGGAACAGGAAGGTTTTCCGGAGGCGGCGTCCGTCGCGCTCGTGCCAGTCCGGAATTCGCGCGGCTTCCCGCCGCAGGTCTTCGCCGGAGAGCTTTACTCGAGTTTCACCCATATGTCGGACCCCCTCAATTCTATCCGATGCGTTGCCAGCGGCTGGAGTTGCTTCGGCAATGCGGGCAAATCCTCGGGATAAACCTCCGCGGAAAATAGCGGATTGTGGCGATGGGCGCACAGCCCGCCGGGGGCGTGCGCCGGAAGAACCGCTCGCCGAGAAACCGGTGACGAGCGGGCCGACCCGTTTTTGTGCCATCACCTCCAGTTCGGAAACGGGTTGGTCCGCGACTGGCGGCAGGCCGAGACCAGGTCGGGAACCCGCTTGCGCCGTTCGAAGAGCCGCTCCAGGAGGCGGTCCAGGGCGTCCTCTTCGCCGTCGAGCCAGTCGGGGGGAATGCGCTTCCAGGCGCGGTCGATGACCTCTTCGGGAAAGTTCACCACCTGCTCGAGCCACGGCTCGAAGTCGTTCAACGACGAGACCTCTCCGTACACCATCCGCCGCGCGTAGAGGCCCTGCAAGGGCAGATCGGAAAAGTCCCAGTGCGGCCCGTCGAAGGCGTAGCCGTGATCGATCATCCAGGCGATGAAGCCGGGCCGGCTGGTGGAAACGCCCTCGCCGCCGCGCCGCACCCGGGCGCGGTAGAAGACGCTTTGCCGCCCATCGGCATTGGCCACCCACTTGTCGAAGACCAGAACGGCGCGAAAATCCTCCAGGTTCGCCACGCCGGGGAGCAGCGAATCCGGCAGGAAATCGTAGACGGCCGTCCGTCCGGGATCTCCGGGATACCGCGATCCGAAGTGCCACCCGGGCTCGACCTCCACGCGTTTCGTCCCGAGGCTCAGGTGCACGTCGGGATTGGCGGCGAGGAAGCCGGAACCGATGTGGATGACCGCCGCTTCGGGCGCGGCGATCTCGAGGTAGTCCAGGAACTCGGCGGCGAGCAACTCGTTCACCAGGACGCGGCGATGCTGGGGATTGTTGCGGAACTTGACGACGTACCAATTCCCGTCGTCGGCTTCCAGCAGGTGGGACTGGGCGCCCCCTCTCATTTTCCGGACATGCCGGACGGCGGTGAGCGGCATTCGATGTGCCCGCGTTTCAGTACACTAGAGTTTTATCACGAGGAGCCGATCAGAGATGGAATCAGGAGCAGAGACCCCCAATAATCCCGAGACACCGGCAACGCCCTCCGGGGTGCGCGGCAAAGACGACGTGGCGCTGGAGCTGATGAGGTTCATAGCCGTCGCGACGGGTTACGGAAAATCGCCGCAATCTTCCGCGGGATTTTCAGCCAAACCGGCCACCCGATCGCCGGAGGAGCACGCCGACGCGCTCCTGGAGCTTTACGAGCGCTGCCGCCGCGTGGTCAACAAAGACCTTTGAAACAGACGGGACAGAGGCCTTTGTGAACTTGCCACGTTGCCTGTAAGTCCTTTGCTTCCGCCCGCCTGCTCGCGAATTCAGCGCTTCTTGCCGCCCTTCCTGGCGGGAGCTTTTTTGGCAGCCTTCTTGGCCGGGGCCTTCTTGGCCGGGGCCTTCTTGGCCGGGACCTTCTTGGCCGGGACCTTCATGGCCGCGGCCTTCTTTGCCGGCGCTTTCTTGGCTGGGGCCTTCTGGGCAGCCTTCTTAGCGGGCGCTTTTGCGGCAGCCTTCTTGGCCGGGGCTTTCTTCGCCGGCGCCTTCTTGGCTTCTACCTTTTTGGCAGGCGCTTTCGGAGCGGGAGCTTCCCTGGCCGCTACCTTTTTGGCAGGCGCCTTCGGAGCGGGTGCTTCCTTGGCTGGAGGCTTCTTTGAAGTGGAAGCCTTCTTGACGGGCTTCTTGGGAGGGGCTGCCGGCTCCGGTTGGGGCTCGGCGGGCGCCGGGGCGGCGGGCGCGGGGGCAGGGGCCGGTTCGAGGGTCACGGCCACAATCACCTCCTCCAGTTCTTCCTCCTCTTCTTCCTCGTCTTCGTCGTATTCGTCGAGCTTGGAGCCTACCTCGGTGTGCTCTTCGTCGTCGTAATCGTGGAAGTCTTCCATCTCTTCTTCGTCCTTCGGTGAGAACTTAGGGCTCTCGAACATTCAGCAAGCCTCCTGTATTCCGGGCACAATCACCCATAGAATACTCCTTTTTGAGAAGTGTCAATAGCGAAAAATGCGAGACAGGCGTTATTGCCTGGATTGTGAGGACCGCGTGCCTTGCGTTACCGGCTCGCGCTGGCCACGGTCACGGTCGCTTTGTGGGGAGCATGGGAGGAATTCGCCGGCGCGGTGGTCTGGCCCGCCGTTCGACGCACGGTTGCGGAGTGGCGCGCGGGCGTCCGCGAAGGGTCTCGCCTGGCGGCGGGAGCCTGCCCACGCAAAACGGCAGGGATCAGCAGACGGTCGCCTTCCACCGCTTCGGGAGTTCGGAGGTTGTTGGCCGCGATGATGGCATTCGGCTGGGCCCCGTAGCGTTTGCCGATGTTGGCCAGCGTGTCGCCCGTTCCCACGCGGTGCATCCGCCAGGAATCGCGGTGCTCCGCCGGCACCAGTTGCAGCGCGGCGACCACCTGGTTTCCGGTGCCCTTCGGCACGTGCAGCGAGTAGCTCTGCGGAACCATGCCCTTCAGAATCGCGGGATTCATGGCCGCCAGTTCCGCGGGCGGGGCATCGGTGATGTCCGCGACCAGCGTCATGCTCGTGTTCGCGGAAATCTCCACCGTGTCGTACTCCAGGGGCTGATCCAGCTGCAGGTGGTCCAACCCGTACTCCGCGGCGTTCTTTTCCATGATGGTCATGGCCAGAATGATCGGGACGTAGTTGGTGGTCTCCGCCGGCAGAACGCCCCGGCTCCGCAGTTCCCAGAAATCGGCATAGCCGGTCCGCTCGACGGCTTTCTCCACCACTCCCGGGCCGCAGTTGTATGCGGCAATCGCCAGGTACCAGTCGCCGAATTCGGAATACAGGTCGTGCAGGTGATGCGCCGCGGCTCGCGTGGCCTTTTCGGGATCCATGCGGTCGTCGGTGTAGCGCGTCTGCATCAAACCGTACTGCTGCCCGCGCCACGCGAGGAATTGCCACATGCCGCCGGCCGCCTTCCGCGAAACGGCGCGCGGAATGAAGCCCGATTCCGCCTGCGCCAGGTGGATCAGCTCCTGCGGAACGCCCACTTCGTCCAAAACCCTCTGGATCATCGGCCGGTAGCGGCCCGAACGCTCGGTAGCGGCGAGGATGGTTTTGTGGCCGCGGTTGGAGAAGTAATTGATGTACCCCAGAACGGTATCGTTTACCGACAGCGGCAACTGCGACACGGTGGCCGCGACCTGCTCCCGAACGCGGTCCTTCAGCTTCGGGTCCACCGGAAAGGTCATCTGGAGAATGTCTTCCAGGGGCGCCTTTTCGAACTTGTCCGGCTCCACATCGGCCGACGCACCCAGGCCCGACAAATCGAGCCGGTGGATGGCATCCACCATCTCGTCCAGGTGGGCTTCGTACTCCTCGCGGTCCAGGGGATTCTGGTCGCAGGCATCCAGCATCAGGTCGATCGCGGTGTCGAACTCCCGCCGCGCGGTGTCGGTATTGTTCGACTTGTATGCCCTGCTGCCGCGAACCATCGCCTGGTCGGCCCTTTGAACCTTGGCGTCGCCCAGCAGTTTGTGCTTGGGAGGCTGCGGATTGGTCAGGAGAACGGCCGGCATCTGTTGCAGGTAGGGGTTCGGAGGGATCACAGGGGGTGGGGTAAGCTCGGAGGTGCCGTTGGCCGGGGTTGCCGAATGAGGGGCCGGCGGAAGGAACGACATTTGGAATCTGGACTGCTGATTATAGCCACAAGCGGCTAGCAGGAGAACTGCGGCGAGTAAGAAACCAGATGCGAACATCCTGGTTCGATCGTTCATCAAAGAGCCTCGAACGAAGAAAATAAAGTACTTCTGCCGAACGGCTCCCGGGGGAGACTTTAAAACTGTACACCATCGGACGTGTGTATTGCAAGTGTGAAACAAACCGTTCAGTGTAGCGTTCCTGGACGGCCCTGTGTCTTTCAGGACCAAAGCCGTGGCGAGGCCCGCCCTTTCCGGCGCTATTCCTCTTCTTCCTCTTCGCCTGTCTTGGCGGCCTTGGCAGCCGCGATGATCTTTTCGGCCTGCAACTGCGGCACGAAATCGTAGTGGTCGAACTCCATGGTGAAGGAGGCGCGCCCCTGCGTCATGGCGGTCAAGTCATTCTGATAGTTGAGCATCTCCGCCATGGGAACCTGGGCCTTGAGGAACTGGGAGCTGCCCTTGGTATCCATGCCGGCGATGCGGCCGCGGCGCCCGTTGAGGTCGCCCATGAGGTCGCCGGCATACTCCACCGGCGCCTGGATTTCGACGTTCATGATGGGCTCCAGGAGGGCCGGCTTGGCATGCTGCATGGCCGCCTTGAAAGCCTTGCGCGCGGCCAGCTTGAAGGCCAGTTCGGACGAATCCACGTCATGGTAAGAGCCGTCGTAGAGGATGACCTTGAAGTCCACCATGGGATAGCCGGCCAGGAAGCCGTTCTCGGCGGCCTCCACGATGCCTTTCTCCACCGCGGGAATGTAGTTCTTGGGGATGGACCCGCCGAAGATCTCGTTCTCGAATTTGAACTTCTCGCCGCGCGCCAGGGGTTCCATCTTGATCCAGCAGTCGCCGAACTGGCCGTGTCCGCCGGTCTGTTTCTTGTGCCGCCCCTGCACGTCGGCCGTGCCTCGGATGGTCTCCCGGTAGGGGATCTTGGGGGCCTTCAGGGCGACGTCCACCCCGTACCGCTTCTTCAGCCGGCTGACGACGATTTCCACATGCTGCTGGCCGGCTCCCGCCAGCAGAAACTCGCGGGTTTGCGGATCGCGGTAGAAGCGCAGCGACTGGTCCTCTTCGAGGATCCTGTGGACCGCGTTGCCCATCCGGTCCTCGTCATTCCGCGACTTGGCCTCGATGGCGAAGGCGATGGACGGCTCGGGCAGCTTCACCGGGGGGTAGGCAAAGTTGGCGCCCTTATCGGCGAGAGTGTCGCCGGTCAGGGTCTCCTTGAGCTTGGCCACGGCGCCGATATCGCCGGCGTGCAGCTCGGTGACCGGCTGAAGCGTCTTGCCCTGCGGGCTGCCGATATGCGCCAGCCGCTCGGCGGCGCTCCGCGTGAGGTTGTGCAGGTTGGCGTCGTTCTTCACCACGCCGCTGTAGACCTTGAAGAAGGAAATTCGCCCGGCGAAGGGATCGGCGGTGGTTTTGAAAACGTACAGCGACGGCTGGTCGCTCTCGCTGATCTTGCGTGTGGATTCGGCTCCGTTGACCGTGGCGGGAACGCCCTCGCGCTCGGTGGGCGCGGGCAGATTTTCGACGATGAAATTCAGGATGAGGTCGGTACCGATGTTGTGCAGGGCCGAAGCGCACATTACGGGGAAGATGCGCATTTCGCGAATGCCCTGCTGGAGTCCCTTCGCGATCTGCTCGGGTGACAGGGTGCCTTTGTCAAAAAACTCTTCCAGGAGGGCGTCGTTGCCCTCGGCGACCATTTCGATCAGGGCCTCCTGAGCCTTCTGTGCGGCGTCCGACAGATTAGCGGGGATGTCGCCTTCCTTGCCCTTGCCGTCGCCATCGGTGGTGTAGGTGTAAGCCTTCATGCGGATCAGGTCGACGACGCCCGAGAAATCGCGCTCCGAGCCGATGGGGATCTGGATGGGCACCGCGGCGCGGCCGAAGTTTTCCTGCACGCTGGCCAGCGCGCGCTCGAAATCGGCGCGTTCGCGGTCCAACTTATTGATAATGACGGCGCGAGGGAGCTTGAACTCGCTGGCGAAATCCCACACCTTTTCCGTCTGGACTTCCACGCCGGCCACTCCGTCCACCAGCACCAAGGCGGCATCGGCAGCCACCAGGGACGCGCGGGTGTCGTTGATAAAGATGTTGTAGCCCGGGGTATCCAGGATATTGATCTTGGCTCTTTTCCATTCCGCCACGGCGATGGCAGTGGAGACCGTGATTTTGCGCTGGATCTCCTCCTCGTCAAAATCGGTGATCGTGTTGCCTTCATCCACGCGGAGCAGGCGATTGCTGGCCCCGGTGGTGAACAGCATGCCGGCGGTGAGCGTCGTCTTGCCGGAATCGCCGTGGCCCACCACACCGACGTTCCGAATGTCCTTGCTTTCGTAGACTTTCACGGATGGCTTCCTTTATTAAAACGGAATAGTAACATCTTCGGGGGCGGCATGGAGCGTCGTGAGCTAAAATCAGGATATGGCTGCCCTTCCGGACATCATCACCGTGGCGCAACTCGAGGCACTGCCGGAACCTAGTGATACCTATTATGAACTTCATTGGGGCGAGGTGGTTGCGATGACAAGACCCAGGAAGAGGCACGTCGATGTCCAAGCTCGCCTCGCGCGGCTAATCGAGGATCGAGTGCGGAGTTTCATCGTTAGGGTGGAATGCCCGTACCGGGCTCTGCCGGAATTCGAATACCGCGTCGCCGACGTCGCCGCAATCTCTGGCAAACGATGGAAGGCGGTCGATCCCGACGACGATCTCCGCGGCTCGCCGGAATTGGTCGTGGAGGTGAGGTCCCCCTCCAACACGAAAGCACAATTGCGGGAACTGGTGACCCTCTGCCTGACCACCGGCGCGCTGGAGTGCTGGATTGTGGACCCGCAGAGGAAATCGGTCGCGGTGACGCACCGCGATGGTTCCACGACGGCCTACGGCCCTGGTTCGGAGATTCCCCTGGCCGCATTCGGCGCCGGTCCCCTGCCCGTGGACGAAATCTTCCGCGATTAGCGCCCCACCACACCCGTGAGCGGGCTGCTCGCCGTGGCATAAAGCTTCATCGGCATCCGCCCGGCCTCGAAAGCCAGCCGCCCGGCTTCCACCGCCAGCTTCATGGCCAGCGCCATCTTCCCGGACTCGGTCGCGGAGGCGATGGCGGTGTTCATCAGGACGCCGTCGGCCCCCAGTTCCATGGCGACCGCCGCATCGGAGGCCGTGCCCACGCCGGCGTCCACGATCATCGGCACTTCCGTAATCATCTCCCGCATGATCCGGAGGTTGGCCGGGTTCTGCACGCCCATTCCGGAACCGATCGGAGCGGCCAGCGGCATCACCGCGGCGGCGCCGGCATCGATCAGCTTCCGCGCGTTCACCACGTCGTCATTGGTGTACGGCAGCACCACGAATCCTTCCTTTACCAGGATGCGCGTGGCTTCGAGCAGCCCGGCATTGTCCGGAAACAGCGTTTTTTCGTCACCGATCACTTCCAGCTTGATCCAGTTGGAAAGCCCGACCTCGCGGGCGAGCATGGCCGTCCGCACGGCGTCGTCGGACGTATAACAGCCGGCGGTATTGGGAAGAATGAAGATCTTCGAACGGTCGATGTAATCGAGCAAGGACTCTTTGGAGCGATCGGTCAGGTTCACGCGGCGCACGGCAACCGTCACCATGTCGGCGCCGGAGGCCTCGTGGCACCGCTGCATCTCCTGAAAACTACGATATTTCCCAGTGCCGACGATGAGCCGCGAGTGGAATTCGCGATCGGCGATTTTCAAGTGCATGCCTTCCATTGTAAAGCTACTGCCACTTCACGCTGTGGTCCGACAGGAGCGCGCGCGTCTCCGCCGGGGAATCCGTGCGGAAGTACGACCACGGCCCCGGTATCCAGGGATAACGCTCCACCACCGTTTCATCCACCCTCACGCCCAGCCCGGGCTTTCGCGAAACCACCAGGTCGCCGCGATCCAGTTCGAGCGGTTCCGCGAGGATCTCCTCCGCCGGCGGGAACGGGTACATGCCCGCCCGGCCGGGACCCGAATAGCATGGATACTCCAGCCATTCGACCACCGGCTCCGGCCAGCAGACGCCCAGGTGCGCGGCGGCAATCACCTCAAGGGCCGTTCCCCAACTGTGGAAAGCGAAGCGCAAGCCCTGCCGCGCGGTTTCGGCAAGCAGGCGCCGTCCGAGCGCATAGCCACCCTGGCAGCAGACATCCATTTGAACGTAGTCCACCGCGTGAGTCAGGATGAGATCGAGGTAGCCATCCTCGCCGGGCTCGTGCTCGCCGCTGGCCAGCGGAACCAGGTCCTTCTCCTTCAACCGCAGGTAGGCGGCGTGATCCTCCGGCGGGATGGGCTCTTCCAGCCACGCGATATCGTATTCGGCCATCGCGCCCGCGAGGTTTTCGACGGTTTCCGGGCGGTAACTGCGGCCGCCCATCCGCCACCACGTGTGGGCATCCACCATCAGGTCGAAGTCCGGCCCGGCCGCCTGGCGCATCAACCTGACCGCCTCCAGATCCTGCTCGGGTCCCGCCGCGGGCCGCATCTTGTATCCGGTGAACCCCATGCCGGCGATGGCCGCGGTTTCGGCGGCATACGCCTCCGGCGCCATGTACATGCCCGCGCTTCCGTAGAGCCGGATGCGATCCCGCACGCGCCCGCCGATCAACTCCGAAACCGGCAGCCCGCGGGCCTGTCCCGCCAGGTCGTAGAGCGCGATCTCCAGGCAGCAGTAGGTCCTGGCCAGCGCGGGATCGGCGCCCGGACCCTCCAGGAACTGCACGCGCAGGGCGTCGGGATCCACCAGCGCGCGATCCTGCAGAAACGGCCCGACGATCCGCTCGATGTCCCTTTGCGCCCGCTCGCTGCCCGGTCCCGGCGCATATCCCACCAGCCCGTTGTCCGCTTCCACGCGAATCAACATGGCGTCGCGCTTCACGATGGTGCGCTCGCCGCCGAAGAACGGCAGGCGGATGGGCTCCGCGAAGGGGTAGGAAAGAAGGTGCGATTTGACGCCGACGATCTTCATGCGGACGCCGATCAGAATATCACGCTTCGGTGAAGGCCCTGGTTCCGGGAATCCCGAAAACATTTAGCCCCGGCGTCCTTGCAAAGAGTTCTTGACCCCACCCAGGAATTGGTTGTATTGTTTTCGAAACATGGAGGTGTGATGCGTCTGAAGTGGGTGGCCCTTGCGGCAATCGGGCTTGCGTGTCTGGGATTGGTTCTGTTCCTGTATCGCCGGGCGGCAGCGCCCTCGCCGGCGGCGCGGATCCAGTCGCTCGCATCCTCGCCGATCCGGTCTCCGGCGGCGCAGTCGTTCGCTGTCCTGTTCGGAATTGGCGACACCGGCGGTTTCTACTGGAGTGGAGGCGTCGCCGCAACCGGCGCCAACATCCTCAACCTTCAAGGTTGGCGTTTCACCACGCCGGACGCGATCACCGGCACATCGTTTCAATTCTACACGCGCCTGGCCTCGTCGTCCGGTTCCAGCGCTTCGAGCTATCTCGAGGAAAACGGCGTCATCGTAACTGCCACCGACAACGGATCTCCCGCCACCTTCACGGTCAACTACTGCGCGGTTGCGTCGCCGGCCTCGCCGTGCAACTCGCCGGGAACTTTCTCATTCACCCCGCAGCAGGTTCCCTTCGGAACCCCGCTAAGTTCTCTCGGCGGGCGGATTCTGGTCTACCAGGTGCCTTCTCCGGTGCAATTGACCAATTCCATGGAGGAGGACGACTATCCGTCGATCGCGCAATCGGGCGACGACGTGTATCTCGCCTACACCCAGTTCGTGCATGGAACACCGCGCATCGAGGCTCAGCCTCTCCATATCAAGCTGGCGACGGACCTTTGCGCGGCTCTCTCCCCGCCCCCCTGCCCCGCGCCGGATTTCAGCATTCTGGGCCGCCCCGCGGGCGGGGACCAGGTCCTGATGCTGCATTACTCGAAGTCGAAGCGCGTCTGGACCGGCCCCTTTCCCATCACCTCCCCCGGCGAAGACGCGATGCGAACCGCGGTGGCCGTGGATGGAACGGGCCTGGCATGGGTGTTCTATTCGACCCAGCGCTCAGGCAATTTCGACCTCTACGCCAGGTCGGTCACGGCGAGCGGAGCCACTTCCGCGGAGCTGCGGCTGACCACCGACGCGGGTCCCGACCTGTGGCCGGTGGCGGCTACCGACCCCACCAGCGGGCGTGTGTGGGTGGCATGGCAGGGCTTCCGCAACAATAACCTCGAAATTCTGGCAGCCGCGCAGCAGGGCAGTTCTTTTACACCGGAGGCCGTGGTTTCCTTCTCGCCGGCCAGCGATTGGGACCCGGCCATCGCCGCCGCCCCCAACGGCGAAGTGGCGATCGCCTGGGACACCTACGACAAGGGCGACTACGACGTCTACGTTCGCCGCGTTCATTTCGGCACGGGGATCACCATGGACCCTCCCATTCCGGTTGCAACGTCGGCGAATTTCGAGGCGCGCGCTTCCATCGCCTACAATGCTTCGAGTGTGCTCTGGGTCGCATATGAACTCTCCGGCCCGCTATGGGGAAAGGACTACGGCGCCTACGACACCACCGGCATCCCGCTCTATCAGAACCACACCATCGAGACACGCTTCCTGGTGGGGAACAATGTCTTCGCGCCCTCGGACGACGTAAAGCGCGTTTTGCCGGGTCCGCCCGCCGCCCAGATGCTGCCTCCCGCTCCCAATACCACGACGCTCACGCAACCCGATCCTACGATCGCGACGGGTCGCGCGGCCGGCGGAAATATACTCCACGGCGGAGGACTGGCGAACAGTTTCCCACGGCTGACAACCGATGGCGGCACGGTCTACCTGGCATACCGTGTGTTCAACGGCCTGGGCGATTCCACGAGCCAGGCGACCGACGCAACCGTGGGCTCCATCTGGTCGGAGCAGATGGTCTACTTCGATGGCTCCGAGTGGCACGGTCCCGGGGTGTTCGCCGATTCCGACGGATTGCTCGACAATAACCCGGCCATGCTCTCACCGGCGGCGGGCCGGTTGCTGATCGCTCAGCCCATGGACCATCGCCTCTCGCCGCTGCCCGGTGGAACCCCGGCAATCGATGGCGTCAACTCGGACATCTAC
>DASQZT010000142.1:0-67276 GCA_035638575.1 Bryobacteraceae bacterium | reverse complement strand
AGAGCAGTATCACGCAGCCCGCCGCTTGTGTGATACTGCTCTGGTGAGTCCTCGGAAGCGCGCGTGGCTGCTGGTCGCCGCGGCAGCCGCCGTGATCGTGGTAGCGGTGGGCGTAGTGGTCGGGGTCCAGTCGCTGCCGATTCCCACGGCCGCCTTGATGAAGCGTCTGCCCACCAGGGACGCGGTGATCCTGTACGTCGATTTCGAGGCGCTGCGCCGCGGCGGCATCCTGCAAATGCTGGAGGCGTCGAAAGTCGTCGAAGATGCCGACTACCAGCGTTTCGTTCACAAGACCAATTTCGATTACCGCCGGGACCTGGACTCCGCCCTGGTTTCCTTCGCGCCGGCCGGCAAGTACATGCTGCTCAAAGGGCGATTCGACTGGAAGGCCTTGCACGGCTACGCCCGGGAGGAGGGCGGCAACTGCATCAACGCGTTCTGCCGGATGCAGGGCAGCGCTCCGGAGCGCCAGATCTCGTTCTTCCGGGTGCAATCCGGCCTCATGGGCCTGGCGGTGGGCCCCGACGACTATGCGGCGCGGCGCCTCGGGGAATCGCCCGCGGGCCCCAATCCCGAAATACCGAGCGATCCGATCTGGCTCTCCGTTGCCAACTCCAAGCTGCGCTCCGCAGAAAACCTGCCCTCCGGCACCCGCATGTTCGCGCGAGGCCTGGATCTGGCCCAGAGCATCAAGCTGAGCTTTTCGGCCGATGGGGCCCGTTGGGCGGCGCATCTCGACGTGCGTTGCGCCGACGAGCACGATGCGGCCGAGATCGCGTCGCAGCTTTCGAGCACGACCGCGCGGCTGCGGGAGATGATCGAACGCGAGCACCAGAAACCGAACCCCGCCGACCTCAGCGGCGTCCTGACCTCCGGCTCGTTCAAGACCGAGGGCGCGCGGGTAGTCGGGTATTGGCCGATTGAACGCAGCTTCGTGGAGAACATCCTCAAGGGCGGCGTCGAGTAGGGGCTGCCAAGGCCAAGGTTATCTACACCTGGAACACCTCGCGGCTGACGAATTTGTACGGCGCCGAGATGCGGACCGCCTTCTCCGCTCCGGTCCTGGCCTCCAGCGGACGTAGGAGTTAATTCAGCCCGCACATGCCCGGAGTGGGGCATCGGCCGCCGCTGGGACACAGGGGCGCATCGGCGGTCTTCGAGCCGCCGTTGACGTGCGCGGCAAACGTGGACAGCTCCTGCTTCAGGTGCTTCCGGCCGCAGGAAGGGCACTCGATTTGCGGCACGTCCGCCACTCTTCGAACCAGTTTTTCGAACTTGTTCCCGCAATCTTCGCAACGATATTCGTAGATGGGCATTACTCTACTATTAGATTACAAATCCGGTCCATCACGCCACGGATGTCGGCCGTCCCGCCGTTGTAGTTGTTCGCCAGGATGGAAAACGCCACCCAGTCGCCATTGAGCCGCTGGATGTAGCCCGAGAGCGCGCTCACGTGCGAAAGCGAGCCGGTCTTGGCGTGGACCCGCCCGGCAGCCGGCGTATCGCCGAAACGCGTGCTCAGCGTGCCGTCGCGGCCGCCCACGGGCAACAGGGAAATCCAGTTGTCGCGCGCCGGAGAAGCGTACAGGAAACGCAGCAGCTTCACCATGGCCGCCGGGGTGACGAGATTCAGGCGTGCCAGCCCCGAGCCGTCGCGGATGTTGTACGCTTCGGGCTCTATTCCGGCTTCGCCCAGAAACGTCTTCAGCTCCTCCAGTCCGGCTTCGAAACTGCCCATGTTGCGGCGCGCCCGGCCTACCGCGCGCAGGTCCAGCTCGGCGTGGAGGTTCTGGCTGGCTTTGACCGTGATGCGCAGGTCTTCCAGGAGCGGGGCTGAAACCCGGCGCGCCAGCTCCACTCCCGCCGGCGGCGCTCCCGCCGGGGCCTGCAACAAGTCCGGCGCCTGGTCAGGCCATTGGTGCAGCGCCACGGCGGAGCCCTCCACCGTGACGCCCAGGTCTTCCAGCGCCTGCCGCAACGCCTCCGCGGCATATCGGGCGGGATCCTCGATGCCCAGGAGCAGGTCCTGGCCGCGGTCGCGCAGCGGGATGGTGCCCCACAAGCGCGCATCGAGGCTGCCGGGGACGCGGTCGAAGTGAATCCGGCGCTCGCCGCCCGCCGCCACGGTGCGGATGCGATTGTCCAGGCGATAGTATTCGAGCGGCGGGTTCAACGCCAGCACCGCCAGGTCGCCCTCGCGGGTCGCGGGCCGCACGTTGAGAGTCAGTGCGTTGTCGGCGATGGTCAGGGCCGAGACGGCCGGGCCGTCGTCGGATTCGGGGTCTTCGATTCCCCAACCGGCGGCGTAAGGCTGCCAGAGATACCAGGTGTCGTCGCCCACGATGTCGCCCGCGATGCGCTTGACCCCACGAGCCGCCACCTGGCCGGCCAGCTCTTCGATCGCCGCCAGCGGATTGCCGTGGATGGCGCCTGTCTGGTAGGGAACGGCGCGCGCCGAAAGATTGGGATCGCCGCCGCCGGCCAGCCGCAGCGGGCCGGCGATGCGTCCTTCTCGGTCCGGCGGGCCGTCGGCCATCACACGGGTCACAAAGGTGTAATCGGGGCCCAGGCGCGTCAGCGCCATGGCCGTGGTCAACAGCTTGGTATTGGATGCCGGAACAAAGAAGCGCCGGGAATTCTGCTCGTACAGCGTCTTGCCGGTCGCCAGGTCGACGACCTGGATTCCCCAAAAGACGGCACTCGCCGCGGGAGTCGTCTCCAGCAGATGGTCGATGCGCTCGGCAAGGGAGGCCGCGTGCAGGCAGCATGCCGCCGCCATGCCAAGAACGCTCGCCCGGCCTCTCATCTTCCTGTCACCTTCGACTCCAGCCAGATCAATGATAGCAACGTGACTACCATGATCGTGCCAACCAGTGGAATCCCGATCACCACGCCCACGCCCAGGGCCGTAGCCAGGTACCCGAGCGTGGCCGGCGCCACCAGGCCGCCCACCAGCGCCAGGGAAAAGATTCCGTTGAAGAAGCCGGGGTGGTAGTAGGGAAAGCGCCGGCCGATGGCCTCGGCCACCAGCGGGAAGATACTGGCGTAGCCGGCGCCTACGAAGAATGCGCCGGTGGCGGCGCCGAAGCCGTTGTTGGTGGAATACAGGATCAGGCATCCGAACAGCGCCGCCAGCACACTTCCCAGGAGCAGGTGGCCGTGCCGGACCCGGGGCAGCACGGCCACCGCGCCCAGGCGTCCCAGCATCAGGCACGACCAATACAGCGCCAGGATCAGCAGGGATGTTATGGGGCTCAGCCCCACGCGGCGAATCAGCATCAACGGAAGCCAGCCGGCCAGCGACCACTCGTTGCCGAACTGCAGAAAAAGCAGCAGCGCAAACAGGATCGCGCCGAGGCTTCGGAAATCCCGCAAGACGACCCGCAACGAGGGCTGCGTGCCCTCGGGCGCAGCCGTGTAGGAGCTTCGAACGTAGATCACGGCGAAAATCGCCGGCACCACGGCCATGAAGACCAGGATAGCGGGCACGCTATAAGCGTAGAAAGTCCCCGCCACCAGAAGTGTGGCAGCCAGGCATCCCAGGCCGTAAAAGA
The DNA here is from genome assembly GCA_035638575.1 of Bryobacteraceae bacterium. Classification (GTDB taxonomy): domain Bacteria; phylum Acidobacteriota; class Terriglobia; order Bryobacterales; family Bryobacteraceae; genus DASQZT01. The sequence continues at coordinate 63,722 of DASQZT010000142.1, read as the reverse complement.
TGCCGCCTTCGTTGACCGTGGCGGCGGCGCCGGACTGGTAGCTGGGCGAGATGGCATGAAACAGGGCCATGTTGAGAAGCCCGGCGGCGATGCCGAGAACCAGCAGGCCGGCGACGCGCCACCAGGAGGATGCGGGAGGCGAAACCGCCGCGAGGTAAACCAGATCCAGGCAGGCGAGCACGCAGGCGAAGACCAACAGGAAAGTGAGCCCGCGCCGGGCCATCAAGCGCCGCGCCAACGCTCCCGCGCCCACAATCCCGAACGCCAGCGCGAGGAAGTAGTTGCCGACCGCGGTGAAATCCGGCGGGTCGCGATGGTAGCCCCAAGCCGGCAGGATCACGCCGAGCAATGCCAGCAGGAACCCGGAAAGGAGGAAGCCCGCCAAGGCCTTCCCACCCCGGTATGGAGGGGTTCCAGGATTGGTCGGCGCGGCGTCCACTCCGTCGATTGTACCTCCGCAGATTCGCTTTTCTGTGGAAAACGGTAGCGAGAGCCTACCGAATTCTGGAGCCGCGGACATCTCCCATCTTATAAATCAACAATTTGCCCTTGGTACGCGGCTTGCACGGTGTTACCCGCGGGTTCTGTTAGGGGCTTTTACCGCTTTGGTGCGTTGCCTCCTTCTGGGCGTTTCCGAGCCCCACTTGGTCCATCTGCCGGGTGGGGCCTATTTTTGTCTGATAAACTAACAACTTGCAAGCAAATCAGCCGAACCGGCCGGGAGGCCGGTCGTACTACGCCCGTTGGATCAACCGATGGGAACGGAAACTCGCCACCCGGGATACCAATCGCGTCGTGCGGCCCTTTGAGTGGGGAACCGGGTGGCTCGACAGTATCGGCTTTCCGGCTTGCCCGGCGCGGGCCAACGGCGACGCCCGGGAGGCCGTGTCCCGGTTCGTGGACGAGGCGCTGTCCGACTCGAAGCGGTTCTTCGCTTATCTCCCCGCCAGCGACTACCGCCTCGACGGGGACCATCTGACGTTTACCAGCCCGGTCCGATCCCTGCACCCGGAAAACGATACGGTCCACGCACTGTGGCTACCGGCGGCCAACGACCGCGGGCGCGCCCTGGTCGTGCTGCCCCAGTGGAATTCCGGGCCGGACGGCCACGTGGGCTTGGCCAAACTACTCAACCGCTTCGGAATCAGCGCGCTGCGGATGACGATGGCGTACCACGCCGAGCGCATGCCGCCGGAGTTGCAGCGCGCCGACTACCATGTCTCTAGCAATATCGGCCGGACCATCCACGCGTCGCGGCAGTCGGTGATCGACACGCGCGCCTGCCTGGACTGGCTCCAGCGACAGGGCTATGACCGCATCGGGATCCTGGGCACCAGCCTGGGTTCTTGCGTAGCCTTCATCGCCGCGGCGCACGACCCGCGCGTGCGGACCGGCATCTTCAACCACGTTTCCATGTACTTTTCGGACGTGGTCTGGACCGGTCTTTCGACGCAGCACGTCCGGCGCGGGTTCGGCGAGGAGGTGGGGCAGGATGACCTGCGCCGGTTCTGGTCGGTGATCAGCCCGGCCAGCTACCTCCAGCGCTTGCGGGGCCGGGAGATGAGCAACCTGCTGATCTGGGCGCGGCACGACACCAGCTTCCTGCCGGTCTATTCACAGCAGGTGCTCGAGACCTTCCGCGAGCTGCACTTGCCGCACGAAGTCTTCACCCTGCCCTGCGGCCACTACACCACGGGCCAGTTTCCGTTCAACCTGATGGACGGCCTGGCGATGTCCCGGTTTGCGGCGAGGAACCTGTAACTAGAACAATACATTGTGGTTGCTTGTGAAATTCCGTATTGACAAATCCGCCCCCTTCGTGAGAGGATCGAAACATCACTGGAAAAGGAGGTGGTCCAGCAACATGGAAAGTAGCAAACGACCGCGAGAGGTGGCCGACTGTTGAAGTTGAGCCTCTAATGTAGTCGAGCCCGTCCAGTACCGGGCTCACGTTCCTGTGGACCGGCTGCCTCGAGCGTCAGCTAAGCCTCAGGTTTCATTCTTAGGCTACCGCCCCCGTGGATTCCTGGGAATTCACGGGGGTTCGTATTTTTGATATACTGGAAATCTCGAAAGGAATCCCCACAGCAATGAAGGCAGGAATTCACCCCGCTTACAACGAAGTCAACGTTACCTGCGCTTGCGGCCACACCTTCAAGACTCGCTCCACCCACAAGGGCGATATCCGCGTGGAAATCTGCTCCTCTTGCCACCCGTTCTTCACCGGCCGTCAGAAGCTGATGGACACCGCCGGCCGCATCGACAAGTTCGAGAAGAAATACAAGGCGACGCGCGGCGAGGCGAAGAAACAGCCGGTGGCGTAGGTTTTGGGCAGGATTGCCCCAGAGAGTATCCTAAACAACTGAAAACAAGGCGCGGAGGCGCGCCGTGCAGGGCTACCGCCGAATCGGCCTATCGGTGCTCGTCCGGCGGCCGATGTTCGCCAGGAGGTGGCGGGCCTTCCTTGCGGTGCATCTTGCGTTCCTGCTCGCGCCTCTCATGCCACGCATTGAAGAGCGCGAGCTGATCGGGACGCAGGATGGCCCGGATTTGCTCGGTCTGATTATCCCAGACCGCCCGCATTCCGGCATTGGCCTGCTTCCGCACCTGGTCGGACTGCTCCCGGGTGTGATCGTAGATCTGGTTCAGCTTGACCACCTGCTGGTCGTCGAGTTTGGCGATGCCGCGCATCTCCTCGACGACATGCTTGCGAATCTCCTCGGGATCCGGCCGTCCCCTGGCCGTGGTAGGGCCGCCACTATTGCTCGACACCACTTTCACCATGTACAACCGGTGGGTGAACGCCCCCAGCACCGCGCCACTGAAAAACACCAGTAGCAGCGATAGGAATGCGGACAGTTTGGACTTCAGCATGGGTCGGTCACCGGCCCGGGTCGGTCAGTTCCAGGTGCACCGGGCCAACGGAATCCGGAGCCTCGAGTGGATTGGCCTCCGCCAGAGCTTCGATGTAACTCTGCGAGTAGTAGTTGGGGTTGGAGTGAGGGATCGCCATGTAAACGCTCAGGGCGATGGAGAGGGCCACAGCCGCCGTCACCAGGGCGTTGGCCATGCGCCGGAAGGAAAAGGTAAAGTTCTGGCGCGATTCGATTCGCGCCCAGACATTCGGCATGAAATTGGCGCTGGGCTCCGGGTCCGGGCAAGCATCTCGGTATGCCCGGAACAGCGCGTCCAGCCTCTCTTCACCATTGCCACGGTTCGAATTCATAACTCCTCTACTACCCAGAATTACCCGGGTCCCTCCCTTTTCTCTCTTTCCCCAAAAGCCTTCAATACTCGCTGTCGTGCCCTGAATAAGCGGACCTTAAGAGCATTTTCGTTTACCTTGTAAATCTTTTCAAGCTCTTTCAGCGAAAGCCCTTCCACTTCTTTTTGCAGCAACAGGACCCGATCGGCCTCGGAGACCGCTCCGAGGAGCGAATCCACAGCTTCCCGGATCTTCTTGTTATGCAGCTGATCGTGTTCCACCTTGCCGCCCGCCATGGCATCGGCCATCACTACCTGCTGTTCGGACAGGTCGGACATGCGGAATTCCTGGCGCCTCCGCTGCTTACGAAGATAATCATAAGCCGCGTTGGTCGTCAGGCGATGCAGCCAAGGTTCAAAGACCTCCGCCGCCCTGAGCTGGTCGAGCGAAAAATACAGTCGCACGAAAACCTCCTGTGCGACATCCTCGACATCCTCCGGACGGGCGATCAAACGGGTGATCGTCCCCAGGATTCTCTTTCGGTAAACCAGCACGATCTCGTTGAAAGCCGCGCTATCGCCCTTCTGCGCGCGCTCAATCAACTGAAAATCAACAAGCATGCCGCCCCAGAGGTGACGGCACCCGAAAGACCCTACGACTTCGAATGGATAGGCGTACCGCCACGTAGACAGGTTACAAAGCTTTGCAAGGAAACGCAAAAGGGGGCCCTGCGGACAGGGGGTTATCGGGGCAGCGATGGATTTAACTACGGTTACGCGGCGAGTGCCCGAAAACGGCTACAATCCGGCGCCAACCGGCAGGCAGGAGACCTCCGGCGGGGAAGCCTGACGGCGGGCTGCTTCCACTCCGTCGAGGCGGGCCTTTTCGTATTCGACGGCCCCGCAGGGCGCCGCCCGGCGAAGTTGGGCCAAAGCGCGGTCAGCCAGATGCCGCGCTTCGTCCTGGCGGCCCGAGGCCCATGCCACGGCCGACTGCGCGCGAAGGCGGACCCAGGGCTCGGTGTCCTTGCCGGCGGCGGCCAGCCATTTCGCGGCCAGATCCGGGTCGGGGGCGTGGACGCTCAGGTAGAAGGCGGCTTCGAGGGCGTATTCGGGCGGATCGGCCTTGCGCCATTTTTCGAGCAGCCGGGCCAGCCAGGGAAGCGCCGCTTCCGTTTGACCCGAGTCCAGAAGGTACTTATACGCCAGATAACATTCGTGGCGGTCGCGGCAGGAGGAGCCGGCGTCGATCACCGGGCGCATGGCCTCCCACGGCCAGTCTCGCGGGCGCAGGGGAGTGCCGTGGGACATGTTGACGAGCATGTAGCGCAGCCGGCGGTCGGCCTCATACCCGCCGCGCATCAAGCCCCACAACCAATAGCCGTCGCTCCTCAGCAGGCCTTTCCCCATGGGGACCAGCGAGAGCGCTCCCATCACCGACCACTGCGCCAGGGTCCCAAACAGCCAGAACATCGCCGCGCTTCTGGCCTGCCAGGCGATTCCGGCGCAGAGCAGCGGGAACACGATCGACGCCAGCGGTCCGCCCGCGGTGAAGATGGCGTCCGCCTTGCGGTATCCTTCCAGGCCGGAGGGAGAGAACGCCACCGCGCCGGCGACCTCCCACCGGGTCCATCGGAGCTTCCAGCCGTGGCCGGACCGAACCAGCGCCAGCGGCCCCATCCGGAGGCGAAGGCAGCGCCAGCCCACGGCGCGGCCGGCAATCCAGTGTCCGGCCTCGTGCGACGTCACAAGCGCCAGGATGGCGATCGCCAGGAGCCCCTGGAGGGCAACAAAGGATGGCTTCGGGAAGCCGGCCGCATCGGCCGCCCGATTCAGGAAGTGGAGGCTGAAATGAATGTAGACGGCAACCACGAGGCTGAGGAAGATGGTCATCCGCTTGGCAGGATAGCTTTGGCGGCGCGCCGAGTTCCATACTTTCCATGGATATGGCGACGATGCTGCGGGGGCTCTGGAGCGTGAGCCGGAGGAGCGGCAGGCATTCCGAAGCCGGGAGTTTCCTCGAGACGCCCGCGATGCGTTACACGGCGGCCACGGAGACGGCGGCAATTCGGACCGTATCGGATCGTATCCCCGCTAGGCACCAGCGGCTTGAAGAAACGGCCGAGGTCCTGGCAATCACGCCCGTGCGGGTCAAGCGCGATTGGAAAAGGGCCAAGGCGTGGTTGTACGGCGTGCTGACCGCGGAGCAGGATCACACCAGCTCGTAGCGGATGCGCCGGAATGGCGCATGTTAGCCTGAAATCATGCAGTTCTCAGAGTCGATCTTTGCCACACGGTTCAACATTTCGCGGCTGGACCTGGAAAACTACCTCGCGGAGGCGCTTGCGCAGGGAGGGGACTACGCGGACCTCTATTTCGAATACCTGCTCACCAGTTCCATCAGCATCGACGAGAGCATGGTCAAGAGCGCCGCGCAGGGCGTCTCGATGGGAGTGGGCGTGCGGGTGATCGCGGGCGAGCGGACCGGATACGCCTACAGCGACGACCTTTCGCCGGAAAAGATCCGCAAGGCGGCGCGGGTCGCGGCCCACATTGCCGCGGGACCCAGCAAAGTGGACCGGTTCGACCTGAACGAAGGCGCGCGCCACAACCTCTACCCGGTGCTGACGGCGCCCACCGAGACGGCTTTTTCCGAGCGCGTGGAACTGGTGAAGCGCGCCGACCGGGCGGCCCGAGGCTTCGACCAGCGCGTGTTCCAGGTGCAGGCGACCTATGCCGACAACCTGCGCCACGTGCTGGTGGCCACCAGCGAAGGGGTGCTCACGCTCGACCGGCAGCCGCTGGCGCGGCTGAGCGTCTCGGCGCTGGCCCGCGAGGACGGCGGCATTCCGCAGCGCGGGCACGCCGGAGGCGGCGGGCGGGTGGAACTGGACTATTTCCTGAAAGAGAAGACGCCCGAGCACTTCGCGCGCGAGGCGGCGCGCGAGGCGGTGACCATGCTCGACGCGGTGGACGCTCCGGCGGGCGAAATGACGGTGGTGCTGGGGCCGGGGTGGCCGGGCATCCTGCTGCACGAGGCCGTGGGCCACGGGCTGGAAGCGGATTTCAACCGCAAGGGCGTTTCGGCGTTCAGCGGCCGCATGGGCCAGAAGGTGGCGAGCGAGCTGTGCACGGTGATCGACGACGGCACCCTCAGCAGCCGCCGCGGATCCCTGAACGTGGACGACGAGGGCCACGCCACCCAGCGCAACGTGCTGATCGAAAACGGCGTGCTGCGGGGCTACCTGCAGGACAAGCTTTCCAGCACGCTGCTGGGGTCGGAATCGACCGGCAGCGGACGGCGGGAAAGCTACGCCCACATCCCCATGCCGCGCATGACCAACACCTTCATGCTGGCGGGAGAGAGCCAGCCGGAGGACATTATCCGGTCGGTGCCGAAGGGTTTGTACTGCGTGAATTTCGGCGGCGGGCAGGTGGACATCACCAGCGGCAACTTCGTGTTTTCCGCGTCGGAGAGTTACCTGATCGAGGACGGCAAGCTGACGCGGCCGGTGCGCAACGCCACCCTGATCGGCAACGGGCCCGAGGCGCTGAAGTACGTCAGCATGGTGGGGAACGACCTGCGCCTGGACGAAGGCATCGGCGTGTGCGGCAAGGAAGGGCAGAGCGTGCCGGTAGGGGTGGGGATTCCAACCCTCAAAATCGACCGCATGACCGTGGGAGGAACGGCTTGAGCCAGAACCATTTGCCGGAACTCGCGCAGGACGTCGTAGCGCGCGCGCTGGCGGGCGGCGCCAGCGACGCCGAGTGCACCATCGCCGAGGGCGACGAGTTCACCGCCAACGTGCGGATGCGCGAGATCGAACAACTGAAAGAGGCCGGCTCGCGGGCGGCCGGACTGCGCATCCTGATCGGGAAGAACACCGGCGCGTCCTACACTTCGGATCTTTCGCGGGAAGGCATCGAGCAACTGGTCAAGGCCGCCATCGAGCTGGCCGATATTACGACCGAAGACCCGCATGCGGGCCTGCCCGAGGAGGGCGAATTCGGCAGCCTCACGGGCGACCTCGGGCTGTACTCGGCGGATGTCGAGGCGCTGGAGACGCCCTTCAAGATCGACCTGGCCAAGCGCGCCGAAGCGGCTGCGTTTTCGGCCGATCCGCGCATTACCAACTCCGAAGGCGCCTCCTTCGACAACCACGTGGGCCGGCACATTTTCGCCAACTCGCGCGGATTCTCGGGCGAGTACCGATCGAGCTATTGCTCGCTGAGCACGGTGCCGGTGGCGCGCGACGGCGAATCGATGGAGCGCGACTACTGGTACACCATGGCGCGTGGCTTCGGCGGGCTGGAATCGCCGGAAGACGTGGGCCGGACGGCGGCGGGCCGCGCCCTGCGGCGCCTGAACGCGGTGAAGGCGAACACCCAGAAGGCGCCGGTGGTGTTCGAGCCGCGAACGGCGCGCACGCTGCTGGAGAGCATCTTCGAGGCCGTACACGGCATGTCCGTCTATCGGCACGAGTCTTTCCTGGCCGGCAAGCTGGGCGAAAAGGTCGCGAGCGACGACCTCACCCTGGTCGACGACGGCACCATCCCGGGCCTGTTCGGCACTTCCCCTTTCGACGACGAGGGCGTGGCTTCGCGGCGAACCGTGGTGATCGACCACGGGGTTCTGAAGAGCTACCTGTTAAATACCTACGCGGCGCGCAAGCTGGGAATGAAGACCACGGGCAACGCTTCGCGCGGCCTCACGGGCAACGCGGGAATCGGGCACGGGAACTTTTACGTCGAAAAAGGCGTCCAAACGGCGGAGCAGATAATCGCGGCCATTCCCAACGGGTTTTATGTAACCGAATTGCTGGGCTTTGGCGTCAACGTGGTGACGGGCGACTACTCGCGCGGAGCGGCCGGGCTCTGGATTCGCAATGGTGAGTTGGCATTCGCGGTTTCCGAAGTGACGATTGCCGGCAATTTGAAAGACATGCTGCTGGGCCTGGAGACCATCGGCTCGGACCTGGAATTCCGCGGGTCGGTGGCGGCCCCCACGTTGAAGATCGGAGAGATGACCGTTGGTGGCAAATGACAGGGCAACGCCCACGAAGAAGCAGGTCTCCATACCGCCGGTCGCGTTGGTGATCGGAGTCGCGGTGATGGCTGGCCTGGCCGCTTTCCTGTACCTGGAACTCGCTTCCAAGAGGCCGCCCGCGCCGCTTCCGCCGTTGACCGGGGCGGCCAAGGAATACGCGAAGTTTCTGAAGTTCGTCGCCGCGGACGGCCAGACCCCCGAGAGCCCGAAGATGGAGGCGCACGAAAGCTATCTGAAGCAATCGGTGGTGGAGATCACCGGCAACATCCGGAATACGGGTGACCGGGTGCTGGACGTGGTGGAGATCAACTGCGTGTTCTACGATCCCTACGGCCAACTCGTGCTGCGCGAGCGCGTGGCGATCGTGAACAAGAAGATGGGCAAGCTGGCGCCCGGCGAGACGAAGACCTTCCGGCTGGCGTTCGACAGCGTTCCGGAGAGCTGGAACCAGGCGATGCCGCAGATGGTGATCGCGCGGATCGAGTTCGCGTAGGCCCGGCCGGCCTGGTCAACCCGTATAAACTGTTCCTTCCTCGACAAAGCACAGCGGGTTCTTCCACGGGTCCTCCGCATAGAAGGACCGCTCGCCCCAGGGGCGAACCTCGATGCCGCCGCCCGGAGCGCCATGGACTTCCTCCCGCGAGAAACACTCGAGATCCCTGGCTCTCTCGTAGATCGCCTCCAGGTCGTTTACCGTGAAGTAAAGCGCCTTTGCCGCGGGGTGGGGCTGACCCGCCGCCGACACGTCGAGCACTTGCAGGGTCACGGGGCCACACTCGAAGTAACACCGCGAACCGGCCTGCTTGCGTCCCTCGACGCCGAGCAGCTTCGTATAGAACGAGATCGCCGACTGGAGATCGCCGACTTCGATGTTGAGCCTGAAGAATTGCGGAACGTCGTCCGGTGCGGTGCGCCGCGCCGCCTTCGGCTTATTCTCTTTATCGTTTCGTTTCGCTGACATGGTTATTTCACCTCAGTGCTTGCCGTTTCGGGAAAAGTGAGCGAGCCAGTCTCTCACCAGTTCGAGCCGTTTTCGCTGAATCCGGTAAATCCGCATCCGGCCCTGCCTCTCGTGAGTGAGCAGGCCCGCCGCCTCGAGGACCTGGAGGTGCCGCGTGGTGGTTTGCCAGGCGTGCTCGAAGATGGCGGCGATTTCGCCGGCCGTCATGGAGCCGCCGTTGAAATAAATGGTCAGCAGCACGCGCCGCCTGGCGGCGTGCGCCAACGCGGCAAACACCGATTCATATGCGTCGACCCGCGCCCTCGGATCCCGGCCCGCCATACCGGAATATTAAGCCATGAGGCTTAATATTTGTCAACAGATATTTCGCACAACGGCTGAATATCACAAATGACGCCCGCGCCATCCCTCGCCGCGAGGAGCGATTCGGCTTGGCCTCAGGCGGGGCCCGGCAGCCGTGTTGCGCCCGCACCGCCGCACACCGGGTGTACGATTGGTCTTCATGGTTCCGTTCCTCTCTCGGCCCTGGCAGTCGTGGAAGAGCGCCAAAGGGGTCGCCTTCCTGGTGGTGCTGGCCTTGGCGATCGGCGTCGGATCGGCCACCGCGATCTATAGCGTCATCAACGCCCTGCTGTTAAAGCCGATTCCTTTCGAGCGCGGCGAGCGGTTCGTGTCGGTCCTGGGCGCGAGTTTCGACGACCCCAACGGGATGTCGTCGGTGACTTTGAAAGATGCGCTGGAGTATCGGGAACGGACCCGCAGCTTCGACCTGTTCGGCTGGTTCGTGTTCGCCAACTACAACCTGACCGCTCCCGGCCAGCCGCAGCACCTGGACGGGATCGAGGTCACGCCGCCCCTCGTAAACGGCCTGGGGGTGAACCCGATATTGGGGCACTGGTTCCGCGACGCCACCGAACCGGCGGCGGTCTTGTCTCACCAGCTTTGGATGCGATTGGGAGGCGACGCCGCCATCGTCGGCAAGACCGTATCGCTCAACGGCCGCGTTTACACCGTCACCGGAGTCATGCCCCCCGGGTTCAATCTGCCCCTGGCCGGTCTGTACAGCGAGGGCCAGATGGACATCTGGCTGCCGCTCGACCCGCGCCGGGAAGACCAGGGAAATACGTTCTGCTACGCCAGGCTGCGGCCGGGCGTGACGCTGGCCGAGGCATCGGCGGAAGTGAAGCGCGTGGCCGCGGACATTGCCAGGCGGGAGCCGGCATCGCATTCCGCATACACCGCCCGCGTGGATAACCTGCACCAGGTGAGCACGAGAGAGATCAGGCCGATCCTGCTGCTGCTTCTCGGCGCCTCCGGCTTGCTGCTGCTCATCACCTGCGCCAACGTTGGAGGATTGCTGGTAGCCCGGTCCCTGGCGCGCGCCCGGGAGACGGCGGTGCGAGTGGCTCTCGGCGCCGGGCTGCGGCGACTGGCAACCCAGTATCTGCTCGAAGGCCTGTTCGTCGCGGCCCTGGGAGCCGCCGGAGGCCTCCTGGTCGGTTTCGTAGTGGTTCGCATCCTCATTGCATTCGGCAGGGAGCAGACCTCGCGCGTCAATGACATATCCATGGACTGGCGCGTCTTCGGGTTCGCGCTCGGCACGGCCCTTTTGGCGGGCGTGGTCGCCAGCATGGCGCCCCTGTGGCAGGCGGCGCGCATACAGCCCAACGAAGTTCTGAGCGATGGCGTTCGCGCGTCGGCGGGAGCGCGCAGCCGGCGGCTTTCGCGATCGCTGGTGGTGAGCGAAATCGCGCTGGCGTTCGTGCTGCTGTCGCTGAGCACGGTGCTGGTTGCCGAACTCTATCGCCTGATGCGCGTCCTTCCCGGATTCGACCCCGATCACTTGCTGACTTTCAACCTCACCGTAGCCCGCGAGACGATCCCCGGCAAACCGGGCCGCGTGGCATACCAGGACAGGCTGGTGCGCGCCCTCGAGGCGATTCCCGGCGTGACGGGTGCAGGGTTCGTGAACCAGTTGCCCCTGGTCGGCTGCTGCTACATCGCGGCCATCTATCCGGAGGAAGCCGCGCCCTCTACGCGCCCGCCCGATCACGTCAGTTTTCTCCCGGTCAGTCCAGGATATTTTGGCGCCATGCGGATCCCCCTGCGACGCGGCCGTTTTCTGGAAGACCGCGACACAGGCGAAAAACCGCTGGCGGCGGTCATCGACCAGGCGACGGCCCAGCGCTCTTGGCCAAACCGCGATCCGGTGGGGCTCATCGGACATTTCGGCAACCCGCATGGCGATCCCTTTCAGGTCTTGGGCGTCGTCGGCGACGTGAAGAATAACGGCCTCGACAACGATACCGTGCCGGAGATCTATCTTTCCGCGGCTGTGGTGAGCGTGAATCCGATGAAGTTCGTGGTGCGCTCGCCGCTGCCCGCAAAAACGCTGGTTTCCGAAGTGCAACGCGCCATTCACAACGTGAATCCCGCGCAACCCATCCACGAAATCCGCATGATGAGCGACATCGTCCGGGACTCGGTGTCGCTCAAGCGGGCCGCCTCGTACGTGATGACATTTTTCGCCCTGGCCGCGCTGCTGATGGCGGCCATCGGCGCATACGGCGTAGTCTCGTATTCCGTGCGTCAGCGGACCGTCGACATGGGGACGCGCATGGCGCTGGGCGCGCTTCCCAGTGACCTGCTGCGCCTGGTGGTGGGCTCCGGGATGAAGATGGCGGCCCAGGGGATCGCGATCGGCGGCGTTGCGGCGATCGCGGCCACCTGGCTGCTGGTGCGGAATTTTGAAATCCATGTGGGGAACGGCGGAACGGGCCGCCTCGAAAATCCAGGCGCTCTTCCGTTCGTGGTCTCCGCCGCGCTGGTGGGAGTGGTGGCGATGGGCTCCTCGTTCTTCCCCGCGTGGTGGGCCACGCTGCTCTCGCCCATGGTCGCGATCCGCGACGAGCCGGGCGCGCGCGGAGCAAGGACCTGGTCCCCTCTCCGGGCGCCTTCGCGGACGGAAGCCGCCATAGCGGCCGACGCCGGCATCGTTACCGAGTTGATCGAAGCGTCCCGCCGCGCGGCCTCCTATCGGGAAGCGCTCGCGGCTGCCGCGGAAGCTCTCCGCGGCAGCATGGGAGCGCAATCGGCGACGTTGCTGGAGAGCACTTCCGGTGGAGACTTTCGGACGGCCGCGGCTGTTCCGGAGCCCGGCTCGGCGTGTTCGCTCCCCCGCCGGGGACTGCTGTTGAACCGCCTGGAGCCCTATGGCGCGCCGCTACCGATCTCGAGCGAAGATCTGGATGCGTGGCATCGGTGGGCCAGCGAGTTCGAACCGCGGCACGTGCCGGAGATCGAGATGTTACAAAAAGCCGGAGCCCGTCTGGCGGTCCCGCTGCGCACGAATAAGGAAGTGCTCGGCGTGCTTCTCCTGGGAGCGCCGGCCAGGGGCGGGCAATATGGCCAGTCCGAAAAACGGATGCTGCGCGTCTCGGCGGACCAGTTCGCGTTGCTGCTGGAAAATGCGCGGCTGACAGAGCGCGTGCTGGAGCAGGAGAAGCTGCGCCGCGATCTGGCGCTTGCGGCGGAGGTGCAGCGGCGTCTGCTGGCGCGGCAGTCCCTGGAAAACGCGGCGCTCTCGCTGGCCGCTCTCAGCATTCCGGCGCGCAGCGTGGGCGGGGATTATTACGACCTGCTGGAGCTCGGCGGCGACCGCACCGGGATCGCGCTGGCGGACGTCGCGGGCAAAGGCGTTCCGGCGGCGCTGATCATGTCCGGGGTGCAGGCCACGCTGCGTGTGCTTTCGGCCGAACCGGCGATCCCGCTCTCGCTCCTGGTGTCGAAAATGAATCATTTCCTGTACGGTTCCACCGGGTCGAGCAGTTATGCGACGTTCTTCTACGCGCAGATAGACCAGCGGGGGCGCAACCTGCGCTATGTGAACGCCGGCCACAATCCACCATATGTGCTGCGGGTGGATGGCGCTTCGATGGCGATCGAGGAACTGTCGGTCGGAGGCACCGTGATCGGGATGTTCCCGCAGGCGCGGTACGAGGAGGGAAGCGTCGATCTGCGGCCGGGCGACGTGCTCATGGTGTTCACCGACGGCGTGCCGGAAGCCCTGAATCCGCACGAGGAGGAATTCGGCGAGGAAAGACTGAAGTGCGTACTGCGCCAAGTGGTCTCGCTGCCGGTGGAAGAGATGGTCTCGCGGATTTCGCAGGAACTCGAGAACTGGATTCAGGATGCCGCGCAGTACGACGACCTCACGTTCGTCCTGATGAAGGTGCGATAGCAGCCGCCCAACCCCGTCGATCTCACTGGCCGCGCCAGACCTTGCTGGACCACGTCGGGACCACCGCGGAAATGCCCAGTGCCGCGGCCGGTGCGCAGCGGATCAGCGCGCGTGCCAGGCGCCGCTTCGCGAAATAAGCGATGAAGCTGCCGGCCGCCAGGCCGCGCGGAGGCAGCCCAAGACCGGAGAAGTCCCCGAATTCGCAAATGCGCGCAGATCGGCCTGGCGGACGCCGTGTGCGGCCAAACGCGCGATCTGCGAAGCCACAATTCCCGCTGTGCCACACGCTTGACGCCCGGACAGATCTGTCCGAGAATAGAAGTATGAAGGGCGCGGAATTCGAGCGCCGCGTGCAGAAGTTGGCGCGGCGCAAGAAGGTCGCTTGCCAATTTGTGGCCGACAAAGGAAAAGGCAGCCATGGCCGCTTGTACTTCGGCGGAGAATTCACCACCCTGAAGGATCGGAAGAAAGAGGTGGGCCACGACCTGGTGGCGAAGATGTGCCGGGATCTGAAAATCGATCCGCATGACCTGTGAGAGGTGACCCAATGTCCGCCTTCGCGTATCCCGCAAGATTCACGGCCGGCAGCGGCGGCCGCATCCTGGTCGAGTTCGTCGATCTTCCGCGTGTCGCCACGGATGGCAAAGACGATAGCGAGGCAATGGAAGAAGCCATGGATGCCCTCGGATCGGATCTCTCCATCCGCTTGTCCCGCCGCGAAGAGATCCCACCGCCCTCGGCCGCGAAGCGTGGCCAGCGCCTGGTGCCGGTTCCGCTTTGGCTCGCGCCGAAACTGGCGCTCTGCCTGGCGATGCGCGACCAGCAAGTCAACAACTCCGAGTTGGCCCGCCGCCTCGGGGTCCACGAGCGAGTGGTCCGCCGTATGCTCGATCCCGAGCATGCCTCGAAGGCAGAAAAAATCCAGGCTGCACTGGCAGTTCTGGGCAAGCAGATCACCGTAGAAGTTCGCGACGCAGCCTGAAGGCGCGTGGCGCGGACGATCTGGCCGGGGCACTCGCAGCATTCTCGTAACGCCGGGCGGCCGCGCGAAAAGAGTGCCCGTGCCCCTCGAACTACGCTAGTCTGGAGCTTATGCGGAAAGGCGTGGCATTCTACTGGCGCAGCCTGAGGCGCGCCGACAAAGCCTTTCTGTTGCTCGTGGCGCTGTTCGCCGTCCTGTACGTCTCGAGAATCTCTTCCACGTGGCTGGCGATCGTGGCGCTGGCGGCATTCGTGGCCGGGTTGTTGGCCCTCTTCGGCCTGGCGGTGCGGGCCATGCGGAAAGCCATCTGGCGGTTGCGCAACCGGCTGATCGTCGCTTACCTGTTCATCGCCGTGGTGCCCATCGTTCTCATCCTCACGCTGGTGGGGCTCGCCGGGTGGGCCGTCGTCGGCCAGATGGCCGTGTACCTGCTGAATACCGAACTGAGCCACCGCGAGGCCACGCTCTTTCGGCAGGCCGAGGCGCTGGCGCGCGTTCCCGTGTCCGATCCGGAGCGCACTTTCAACCGCTTCGCCATGATGACCCGCAACGCTTTCCCGGAGTTCGAGCTGCTGGTGAAGAGCCCCGAACGCGAGCTGCGCTACCCGGAGGGCGCCGCCATCCAGCCGCCGCCGCCGGAGTGGAAGCGCGCATCCGGCCTCGTCATCCGAACCGAGGGGAAGCAGGATCGCCTGTATGCCTGGGCCCACGTGATCGCCGGCAGCGAACAGGTCACGGTGCTGGCGCCGGTCACCCCCGATGTGCTGGCAAAGCTGGTCCCGGACCTGGGCGAGGTTTACTTTCTGCCCTTGATGGGGCCTACCCGCGACTCGCGCGTTCCGCCGGCGGCCAACTTCTTCGATTTCCCGGCCAAGGGCATCTATCCGATCTACGTGCCCCATTTGGACTCGCCCGAGCTGCTGTCGAGACCCGTGCTGGTGGTAAACACGCGCGCCTCGGCGGTTCTGGCTCGTGTCTTCCAGAAACTGGAATGGGCGGAGCAAGTGCTGGAGCTGTTTGTCGTGATCGCCGTCCTGTTTCTGATCGTGGAGCTGGTGTCCCTGGTGGTCGGCATCCAACTTTCCCGCACCATCACCGGCGCGGTGCACGAACTGTATGAGGGCACGCAGCACGTCAAGGAAGGCGATTTCTCCTGGCGCGTGCCGGTGAAGGGCAACGACCAGCTCGCCGAACTGACCATGTCGTTCAACACCATGACGGGAAACCTGGGGCGGCTGATCGTGGTGGCCAAAGAAAAGGAGCGCCTGGAATCGGAGCTGGCCATCGCGCGCGAAGTGCAGAACCAGCTTTTCCCCAAGGACGTGCCGTTCACCAAGACGCTGGAGCTGAAGGGCGTGTGCCATCCCGCGCGGATGGTGTCGGGCGACTACTACGATTTCCTGGCGATCTCCGACACGTCGCTGGCGTTCGCCATCGGAGATGTGGCGGGCAAGGGCATCTCGGCGGCGCTGCTGATGGCGACCATTCAATCCACCATGCGCACGCAGTTGAGCACCAACGGCACCGGGAAGCACCACCTCTCCACGGCGCGCCTGGTGTCGGTCCTGAATCAGCAGCTTTACGCGACGACGACGCCCGAGAAGTACGCCACCTTTTACTTCGCCCTCTACGAGGAGACCACGCACACCCTGACCTACACCAATGCGGGACACCTGGCGCCCATCCTGATGCGCGGCAACAGCGTGCAGTTGATGGGCTCCACGGGCACCGTGGTGGGCGCGTTTCCCTTCGCCCGCTTCGGCGAGAAAACGGTGGCGCTGGAGCACGGCGACCTCCTGGTAGCCTACACCGACGGAATCGTAGAGCCGGAGAACGCGTACGGCGAAATGTTCGGCGAGGAGCGTTTGCAGGACCTGCTGGTGAAATACACCAAGGCCGATTCCTCGGAGCTGATCGCGCGCACCATGGAGGCCGTTAACCAATGGACCGGCTCGACCGAATTGCAGGACGATATGACCATGGTGGTGGCGCGGCGCATATGAAAGTCCTGACCGCGGCGGAGATGCGCGAGGCCGACCGGCGCACCATGGAGATGGGAATCCCCGGCATCGTCCTGATGGAGAATGCCGGGCACCGCGTGGTGGAGTTCCTGGAGAAGCGTTTCGCGCCGCTGGCCGCCCAGCGCATCGCGGTGCTGTGCGGGAAAGGGAACAACGGCGGCGACGGCCTGGTGGTGGCGCGCCAGCTTTTCACGCGCTTCCAGCCGCGCGCGCTCGACGTGGTGCTGCTGGCCGACCCGGGAGAGCTGAAGGGGGACGCCGCGGCGAATTACCGGATGCTCGACGCCTGCGGCTGTCCCGTGCGGCGCGAGATTCCGGCTGGTGCGCGCAACGCCACGCTGGTCGTGGACGCGCTGTTGGGAACGGGGATCGCGGGACCGGCCACGGGCCGGATGCTGGAGGGCATTCGCGAGATCAACAGCGGCTTTCCGCTCGCCCGCGTGGTGGCCGTGGATATTCCGTCGGGCATGCCCAGCGACACCGGGGAGCCGGTGGGCGAGTTCGCGCGCGCCGACGCGACCGTCACGTTTTCCGCTCTCAAGATCGCGCAGGTGATGCCGCCCAATTGCGATCACGTGGGCGAGCTGGTGGCCGGCGCGATCGGCAGCCCGGCCGCGCTGTTCCACGATATCCGGCTGTCGCTCGTGGAGCCCGGGATGTTCCGCGATCTGCTCGCGCCGCGCCCCCCCGGCGGGCACAAAGGAACGTTCGGGCACGTGCTGGTGGTGGCGGGCTCGCCGGGAAAGACCGGCGCGGCCGCGATGTCCGGCATTGGCGCGCTGCGCGCGGGCGCCGGCCTGGTGACGGTGGCATCGCGAGCCAGGCAGATCCAGCAAATTGCGCCGGAACTCATGACCGAAGACCTGGAGGAAACTCCGCTGGAGAAACTGGCTGAAGGCAAGACGGTCGTCGCGATAGGCCCGGGGTTGGGGCACACCGCTGAGACGGCGGAGTTGGTGAGGCGCGCACTGAAGCTCGAACTGCCGGTGGTTTTGGACGCGGACGCCCTTTCCTCCGAAGCGTTCCCGCCCGGTCCCGCCGGCCACACCCGCATCCTTACGCCGCATCCCGGCGAGATGTCGCGTCTCACCGGCGCGGCCACCTCCGAAATTCAGAAAGACCGCATTGGCGCCGCGCGCGGCTTCGCCACCGGGCGCGGAGTCACGCTCGTGCTCAAAGGCCAGCGCACCGTCCTGGCATTCCCCGACGGTCGCGTGTGGATCAACCCCACCGGCACGCCCGCACTGGGCACGGGAGGCAGCGGCGACGTGCTCACCGGCATGATCGCCGGCTTCCTCGCGCAGTTCCCGCAGCGGCCCGACGAAGCTGTGGCGGCCGCGGTTTACCTGCACGGACTGGCGGGCCAGGTGGGAGCCCGCGCGCTGGGCGAGAAATGCCTGATCGCCACCGACATCCTGAAGCATCTTCCGCAAGCCATCGACGAAGCATGCCGAGTGTGACGCTGTACCGGACCCGCTCCGAGGCGGAGACCATTGCCCTGGGAGAGCGCCTCGCGCGCGAGTTGCCGCCGCGCGGCGTGGTGCTGCTGATCGGCAACCTGGGCGCGGGCAAGACCACGCTGGCCAAGGGCATCGTCAGCGGCCTGGGCGCCGCGCCCCCGGAAGAAGTGACCAGCCCCACCTTCACCCTGATTCACGAATACGGAAACGGCGGGGTGTACCATATCGATCTGTACCGTTTGGAAGAGGCCAGGGAGGCGGCGACCCTGGGGCTCGAGGACCTCTTCGACCGCGACGCGCTGGTGCTGATCGAATGGGGCGAGCGGTTTCCGCAGATCCTCCCGCCGGAGCGGACCGAAATCCGGCTCCGCGCGAAAGACGACGAAAGGGAAATTGAAGTCACCACACTGAAATGAGCAAACAACCTTGGGCCCTGATCCTGGGCGCGTCGAGCGGCTTCGGCGAGGCTACCGCGCTGGAACTGGCGCGCACCGGCATGAACATCCTGGGCGTGCACCTGGACCGGCGCGAGAAGCTGCCGCACGTGGCCGGGATCCAGGACAAGATCCGCGCCATGGGACGCGAGACGGAGTTTTTCAACTGCAACGCCTCGGACGACGAGATGCGGCAGCAGACCGTGGAGCAGATCGGGAGGCGGCTGGCCGATCCGCCGGGCGTGCTGCGGGTGCTGTTGCATTCCCTCGCCTTTGGCGCGCTGAAGCCGCTGGCCGGCGCCGAACAGGTGGTCTCCAGGAAGCAGCTCGAGATCACCGCCGATACCATGGGCCACTCGCTGGTGTATTGGGTGCAGGACTGCCTGCGCGCGGGCCTCTTCGATTGGGGCGGGCGCATCTTCGCCATGACCTCGAGCGGCGGCACCAGAGCCATTCCGAATTACGGCCCGGTGAGCGCGGCAAAGGCCATTCTCGAAGCGCACATCCGGCAGCTCGCGGTGGAGCTGGCGCCGGCCGGCATCACCGCCAACGCCATCCTGGCCGGGGTGACGGACACGCCCGCGCTGCGCCTGATTCCGGGCCACGAAAAGCTCATGGAGATCGCCAGGCAGCGCAACCCGCACCATCGGCTGACGGTGCCCGAGGACGTGGCCCGCTGCATCGCCGCGCTATGCCACCCGGCCACCTACTGGCTCACCGGCAACACCATTCACGTGGACGGCGGCGAGAACGTCGTAGGATGATCTCATGAGCGAAAACGGCCTACCCTGCCTGGACCTGCTCCGCGCCACGCCCGGCATCCTGCGCGGGCTGATGTGCGAGGTCTCCGGCGAAGAGGCGCGCTGGAAGCCGGCGCCCGGCCGCTTTTCGATCGCCGAGGTGCTGGCGCATCTTTCGCACTCCGAGGGGCACTGCTACCGCGCGCGCCTGGACCGCTTCATGAGCGAGGAGCGGCCGGAGTTCGAACCCGACGACGCGAAGTTCCACCTGGACCTCTACCGCGACGCCGATCCCGAAAACGCCTTCGACCATTTCGAAGACCAGCGCGACAGCAACGTGGAGTACCTGCGCGACTTGCCCGAGGGCGCGGGCGCCCGCGTCGCGCTGCATCGCGAGGCGGGAGAAATCACGCTGGCCCAAATGCTGCACGAGTGGGCGATGCACGACCTGGGACACATCCGCCAGATCGCCGAGCTGGTGCGCGCGAGCACGTACCTGGCGGGGGCTGGAGCGCTGGGAAGGGACTATCAACTGAAGCCATGATGATCCTCCGACGAATCGCGGCCGGCCTGCTGCTGGCGGGCGCGCTTGCCGCGCAGACTTTCATCCAGATGTCGGACCCGCAGTTCGGCATGTACGCGAAGGACAGAAGCTTCGACCATGAAACGGCCAACTTCGAATTCGCCATCGCCACAGCCAACCGTCTGAAGCCGGCGTTCGTGGTGGTAACCGGCGACCTGGTCAACGAGTCCGGCAACGCGGCGCAGGCGGCGGAGTATCACCGCATCGCGGCGAAGCTCGATCCGCGGATCCGCCTCTTCAACGTGGCCGGCAATCACGACGTGGAGAACGAGCCGACCAGGGAATCGCTGGCGCGGTACCGCGAGCGGTTCGGGCCCGACTACTACTCGTTTCGCGTGGGCGGCATCGCCGGCATCGTGCTCGACTCGAACCTGGAGAAGCCACTCCAGAACGTCCCCGAAGAGGCCGCGAAGATGGAGGCGTGGCTCCGCGCCGAGCTGGCGAAGGCCAAGGCCGAAGGCGCGAGCCACATCATCCTGTTCCAGCACATTCCCTTCTTCTTGCACGACGCCGAAGAGGAGGATCAATACTTCAACATCCCGCGCGAAGCACGCCGCCGGTACCTCGCGCTGCTGCACGAATACGGCGTGCGCGCGGTCTTCGCAGGACACTACCACCAAAACGCGGAAGGGCGCGACGGCGATCTCGACATGGTGACGACAGGTCCCGTGGGCATGCCGCTCGGAAGCGCGAAATCCGGCATCCGCATCGTGACCGTGGCAAACGGGGTGGTGACGCACCAGTTCTACGATTTCGGCGAGTTACCGGATTCGCTCGCGCCCGTTTCGGCCGCTAAGTAAAGTTTTGTTAAAGCCCGCGTGCGCCTGTGCCCACCGCGCAACACTGCTCGTCTTTACGGTCAGGAGAGACAAACACAATGAGAACACTTACGATGCTATCTGCCGCGGTGTTGGCGGTTTGCGGAATCGCCGGCGCGCAATCGTTCGGCCACACAGTGAAGGTTCATTTCGATAATCCGGTGACGGTGGGAGAAACCGTGCTGCCCGCCGGGGACTGCACCATCGGCCGGCTGGACCCCGCCAGCAGCGACAACGTGATCCTGCTCATTCGGTGCGAACAGCATGTGCAGACCACCGCAACTGTCGCCCGGCTCGACCCCAACGATGAGCATCCCGGCGCGGACGCCGGCGTGACCCTGAGCCGCCGCGGCGACACGTATCGGCTGGATCGCGTGTGGCTGTCGAGCGGTGAAGGATTCCAGGTGCTCGAACCGTCCGAATAGAATTTCCGCGTCACACCGCTCCCTGCGGTCGCGGCTCGGAATCGGGAACTGAGCCGTGACCGTCAGGCATCCGCGGTGCCCTGTGGATCGCAATGTGAACAGCCCGGCGGCTCCACGGCGGAGTCAACCGGATTCATATTACCGGCAACCACGCGACGGAACCCGTTGAGGTCGTCACAGCCGTGAACTTCCGCGTAGCCGTACGGGTCCAAAATGGCCAAATGAATGGTCGATAGCCGACTTCGACCATTATGGTCCCTTGTCGAAGAGGATATTGCGAAAAGATTCCGAGGCTCTCGTAGCAGGGCACGGTCATTTTCTCTTGCCCTGAAAGAGACCGGCCGATTTTATGGAGGCTCTTGTTGCCCTTGAGGTTGGCGCCATCGGTCCATTCAAAATCCTCGAACCGACACGTGAGGGAAGCGACGTAGATGGGTAGGTATGATTCGTTTGACAGCACGAAGGGAGTGGACAAAGCGTTGCTTTCCTCCAATTGCGATACTGGAATGACCGACATCTGGGATAGCAGCGCGAGCATGCTTGCCAATCCAGCAACGTACGCGAAAGTGTGCGTTACCGAAACTCGAATTCGCGCACCCAATGTTGAGATGCCGGACCTTTCCCGGCCGTTCGACGTAGACGATTCCGAGCTTGGCTTGGGTAGTGGTTGTGTCGCTGTACCCAACGTCGTGGTTGGCAACGCGGTCGCGCGCTGGACTGTATCCTTCCTTTGGGAAGGGCCCCTGGCTTTCTTCTTCTTGGGCATGTGGGCAATAGGGGGGTGACCTGGGTGCATTATCGCAGAACGACTTACGGCTCCAGGAGTCCTTCGCTGCTGTGACCCTCGCCCACCGTGCCTTTGTTGCAGCGATGATCCGTGCCAAACCGCCCTTGCTCGTCCGGCGTATACGTTTTGGTGGTTCCGGGTTGAGGGTCGAGACGTTTTCTGGACTCGGATCTCACAACCCACCGCGCGCCCGCACAATCTTGTGGCAGCATGGCGTGTTCCGGGACCCTTCCCCGCATTTGCGGTAGCGTCAAACCCCCCTTTGCGAACGCCCCACCTTCAAAACCATGTAGATTTTTACGACAAAGAGGTCTTATAATAAGGATTACAGCAAGTGAATCCTATTCTCATAACAAGGAGGGGAGAGTTGACCAACTCATCCGCCACCACTCGTCCGAAAGTCACGATCGACGGCAACGAGGCCGCTGCATACGTAGCGCACCAGATCAACGAAGTCATCGCCATTTATCCGATTACGCCATCCTCCAACATGGGGGAGTGGGCCGACCAGTGGTCTTCCGAACAGAAGCCCAACATCTGGGGCACCGTGCCGACGGTGATCGAGATGCAAAGCGAGGGCGGGGCCGCGGGAGCCCTTCACGGCGCCCTGCAGGCCGGCTCGCTTTCCACCACGTTCACGGCATCGCAGGGCCTCCTGCTGATGATCCCCAACATGTTCAAGATCGCCGGCGAGCTGACGTCCACCGTCTTTCATATCGCGGCGCGCGCGTTGAGCACCCACGCGCTTTCCATCTTCGGAGACCACAGCGACGTTATGGCCGCCCGTTCCACCGGATTTGGCATGCTGGCCTCCGGCTCGGTGCAGGAAACCATGGACAACGCGCTGATCGCGCAGGCCGCCAGCCTGGAATCGCGCATTCCCATGCTGCACTTCTTCGACGGTTTCCGCACCTCGCACGAAGTCACCAAGGTGGAGCAGCTCTCGACCGGCGACCTGCGCGCCATGATCGACGAGGACCTGGTGCGCGCCCACCGCGCGCGCGCCATGAACCCCGATAAGCCCATCATCCGCGGCACCGCGCAGAACCCGGACGTCTACTTCCAGGCGCGGGAAGCCTGCAACTCCTACTATCTGGCGGCGCCCACCATCGTGCAGAACGCCATGGACAAGTTCGCCAGAATCGTAGGGCGGCAATATCATCTATTTGATTACGTGGGCGCGCCGGATGCCGAGCGCGTCATCGTGATGATGGGCTCGGGCGCGGAGGTGGCGCACGAAACCGTGGATGCGCTGAACGCCGCGGGCGAAAAAGTCGGGCTGCTGAAAGTGCGGCTGTACCGGCCGTTCGCCGTGGAAACCTTCGTCGCGGCGCTGCCCGCCGGCGCCAAGTCCATCGCCGTGCTGGATCGCACCAAGGAACCGGGCGCCACGGGCGAGCCGCTCTATTGCGATGTGATCACCGCGCTGTCCGAAATGGGCGTCAGCAGGAAGGTCATCGGCGGCCGTTACGGCCTGGCCTCCAAGGAATTCACTCCCGCCATGGTGAAGGCGGTGTTCGACGAACTGGCGAAGCCGTCGCCCAAGAACCACTTCACCGTGGGGATCCACGACGATGTCACGCACACCAGCTTGAGCTTCGATCCGGAGTTCTCCACCGAGGTCCCCGGCACGGTGCGCGCGCTGTTCTTCGGCCTGGGCGCCGATGGCACCGTGGGCGCCAACAAGAACTCCATCAAGATCATCGGCGAGGAGACCGACAACTTCGCCCAGGGCTACTTCGTCTACGACTCCAAGAAGTCGGGCGCCATCACCACCTCGCACCTGCGCTTCGGCCCCAAGCCGCTGCGTTCCAGCTATCTCATTACCAAGGCCAATTTCGTGGCCTGCCACCAGTTCTCCTTCCTCGAGCGCCTCGACATGCTGAAGGCGGCCGAGCCGGGCGCCACCTTCCTGCTCAACAGCCCGTTCGGACCGGACGAAGTGTGGGACAAGCTGCCGCGCACGGTGCAGCGGCAGATCATCGGCAAGCACCTGAAGGTCTACGTGATCGACGGCTATGAAGTCGCCAAGCAGACCGGGATGGGCGGCCGCGTCAACACCATCATGCAGACGTGCTTCTTCGCCATCAGCGGCGTGCTGCCGCGCGAAGAGGCCATCGAAGCCATCAAGCACGCCATCAAGAAGACCTACGGCAAGCGCGGCGAAAGCGTGGTGCAGAAGAATTTCGCGGCGGTGGACGCGGCCCTGAGCCACCTCCACGAGCTGAAAGTCCCGGGCACGGTCACGTCGTTGTTCGATATCCGCCCGCCGGTTCCGGCTGCCGCGCCCTATTTCGTGCAGACCGTGACCGCCAAGATCATAGCCGGCGAAGGCGACGACCTGCCGGTGAGCGCCATGCCCATCGACGGCACCTTCCCCAGCGCCACCGCGCAGTGGGAAAAGCGCAACATCGCGCTCGAAATTCCCGAGTGGGACGACGTGCTATGCATCCAGTGCGGCAAGTGCGTGCTGGTGTGCCCGCACAGCGTGATCCGCGCCAAGGTGTACGACGGGCAGCATCTGGGCGGCGCGCCCGCCACGTTCAAAGCCGTGGCCGCGCGCTGGAAGGACATGAAGGACCGCAAGTACACCCTGCAGGTCGCGCCCGAAGACTGCACCGGTTGCGGGCTGTGCGTGGAGATCTGCCCCGCCAAGAGCAAGAGCGAAGTGAAGCACCGGGCTATCAACATGGTGGCGCAGCCGCCGCTGCGCGAGTCCGAAGCGGCCAATTGGGACTTCTTCCTGAAGATTCCCGACACCGACCGCAAGGTGCTCTCCATGAGCCAGGTGAAAGACGTGCAGCTGCTCCAGCCGCTGTTCGAGTTCTCCGGCGCCTGCTCCGGCTGCGGCGAGACTCCTTACGTCAAGCTGATGACCCAGCTCTTCGGCGACCGCATGCTCGTGGCCAACGCCACGGGCTGCTCCTCGATCTACGGCGGCAACCTGCCGACCACGCCTTACTGCACCAACGAAGACGGCCGCGGCCCGTCCTGGAATAACTCGCTGTTTGAAGACAACGCGGAGTTCGGCCTGGGCATGCGGCTGGCCATCGACAAGCAAAACGAATACGCGCGCGAGCTGGTCTGGCGCCTGGGATTCGCGATCGGCGAAGAGCTGGCGCAAGCCATCCTGAATGCCGACCAGAAGACCGAGCAGGGCATCTTCGCCCAGCGCCAGCGCGTGAAGCTCCTGAAGGAGAAGCTCGCCGCGGTCGACACCCCCGAAGCGCGCGACCTCCTGACCCTGGCCGACGCTCTGGTGAAGAAGAGCGTGTGGATCGTCGGCGGCGACGGCTGGGCCTATGACATCGGCTACGGCGGGCTCGATCACGTGATCGCGTCGGGCCGCAACGTCAACATCCTGGTGCTCGATACCGAGGTATACTCCAATACCGGCGGCCAGGCGTCGAAGGCCACGCCGCGCGGCGCGGTGGCCAAGTTCGCCGCGGGAGGCAAGCCGGTCGGCAAGAAGGACCTGGCGCTCATGGCCATGAGCTACGGCAGCGTCTACGTGGCGAAAGTCGCGATGGGCGCGGGCGACATGCACACCGTGAAGGCCTTCCTCGAAGCCGAAGCCTTCGACGGGCCGTCGCTCATCATCGCCTACAGCCACTGCATCGCGCACGGGTACGACATGGTTCACGGCATGGATCAGCAGAAGGCCGCGGTCAACTCCGGCTACTGGCCGCTGTTCCGCTACAACCCCGAGCTGGCGGCGCAGAACAAGAACCCGTTCCAGCTCGATTCGCGCGCGCCCAGCATCGGGCTCAAAGAGTACATCTACAACGAGACCCGTTACACCATGCTGGTCAAGAGCAATCCCGAGGAAGCCAAGAAGCTGTTCGACCTCGCGCAGCAGGACGTCGGGATGCGCTGGAAACTCTACGAACACATGTCGCACCAGCCCACCAATGGCACCCCTGTGGGCGAGGAGGTGAAGAAATGATCGACCTGTCCAAGACCATCGATCTCTCGACCACGTATCTCGGTTTGAAGCTCAAGAATCCGCTGGTGGCCTCGGCCTCGCCCATGTGCGCGGACGTGGCCAACGTGCGGCGCCTGGAGGACTCGGGCGCCGCCGCCATCGTGCTGCACTCGCTGTTCGAGGAGCAGATCGAACAGGAAAGCGACGAGCTGGACCGCTTCATCACCGAAGGCTCGGAGCTTTCAGCCGAATCGGTCACGCATTTCCCGGAAATGCTTCACCGCGTGATGGGCCCCGACGCCTACCTGGCGCACATCGTCAAGTGCAAGCAGGCGGTGAAAATTCCGGTGATCGCCAGCCTCAACGGCACCACCCGGGGCGGCTGGCTGGGCTACGCCAGGCAGATGGAGCAGGCCGGGGCCGACGCCCTGGAGCTGAACATCTACTACGTGCCCGTGGATCCGGACATGAGCGGCGACCAGGTGGAGCAGCGCTACATCGACCTGGTGAAGGCCGTCAAGGCCGAAGTCAAAATCCCCGTGGCCGTGAAGCTCGGGCCGTACTTCAGCTCTCTGTCCAACATGTCCAAGAAACTGGACGCCGCGGGCGCGGATGCGCTGGTGCTCTTCAACCGCTTCTACCAGCCCGACTACGATCTCGAAGCGCTCGAAGTGGTGCCTAACCTGATCCTGAGCAACTCGCACGAGCTGCTGCTGCGGCTGCACTGGATCGCGGTGATCTACGGCCAGGTCCGCGCGGACCTGGCGCTGACCGGCGGCGTGCACAGCGCCACCGACGTGGTGAAAGCCATGATGGCCGGCGCCCGCGTCGCCATGATGACCTCGGCTCTCCTGAAGCGCGGCATCAGCTATCTCGACACCATCTCGACCGAGCTGCTCATCTGGATGGGCGAGCACGAATACGACTCCATCCGGCAGATGCAGGGCAGCATGAGCCGTAACGCCGTCCCGCAGCCCTCGGCCTTCGAGCGCGCCAATTACATGAAGGTGCTCAGCTCGTACGCCATGCGGTAAGAGAATGGATAACGTGACCACCGTGGAGTGGAGACACCTCCTGACGCTCCTTCTTTCCCAGCGGCTTGAAATCAACGCGATCGAAAGCGCTTTGAAGACCGCAAGGATTCTAACGAATACGCAGATCAGAGACATTCGCACACAAGCATCGGACACCGCCAAAGCTTGGAGTTCGAAGGACAGCGACGATGTATTGGCGCTCCTTCGCGTCCACTCATCGCCGTCGGCCACCATGCTCGTCCCGCCGAGACGAGAAGAATAAGCCACAACTTTTCCGCGGATCGGATCGGGTCCTGTGGCGCCAGCTCGCAAAGATCTTCATCCCATACTTGGCTTGGTTAGCCTGCCGGTCAGGCTTGCTTCCGGCGAGAAGCCCAGGCAGCCGTGGACCGCATCAACAGGTTCCTAAAAGCGAAGTGACGGCGACGATGCATGTGTTGCGTGCCGGTTCCGAATGTGCACTAGATAGAGACCGAACGTCGGGAACGTCTGATACTCATGCGACGATGCCTTGTCTTCGCGACGCTGGCCGTCGTGATCCCGTTCCGCCCGGGTTCGGCGATGACCGAGACGGAACGCCGACAGTCCAATCGGACAGTCAATATTTTAGGGTCGGTCGCGCGGCATCACGGAGAATTGGCAGAGCTTCTTTGACTTCTCGCACGGGATCACTAAGTCATATTCGCCATCGCGCCCCCGCACGAGCTCGTAATGCGAATTTGGGGCGGTCAATGCGCACACCAATGCGGCCAAAGCACGGCCGTTCCGTAGCGTAATCGGCGCACCGATGTGAGAAAGCGTGTACCGCGCATAGCCCACCCGATGGCGATCGGCGTGTTCAGTCACAATCCGAAATCCAAGTGAGGTGCGGCCGGCGTGCTGCATCGATGGCATCGCTGACCCAGATAGAAGCACTTGAGAGGACTGCAGGGACACCCATTTGACTGCATCGGCTACCTGCTGTATGTGCCAACCGCTCAACAAATCCCTGTCTAGTGGTTTGCGGCGAGTGAGCGCAATAGTGACTATCAGGAGAATACCAGCGGTCACGACCGCACTCCACTCGATCCACCGAGCCGTTTGCAAAACTCCGCCAAGTATCGTCGTCACCGTCACGAAACTCAGACCGAGCGCAGTCCACTGCGGCTCCGAAACTCCGCGAAAGTACAGCCGACCGGCATCTGCACGAGCGAGCTCAAATACGAACCGTGCTGCGGCGTAACTGATCACGTACCACACGACCGCATTTCCGAACGAAGACGAATGGCCCCTCAACAGGAGCACCGAACCCGGCACGACGATCAGGGCAAGCCAGAGCACCTCCAGTAGTTGGATAGGAAAAAGCCTCGCGCCGAGTAAAGATGCGGGCACGCCGACTGCGCTGGACCTGGCACTATAGCGGATACCACAGCGGTGTGGCCGGCCGTGGCAGCAACCCGCCAGGAGACAGCCCGTCGCCCAAACACTTGTGACATCTGGCTCGCCAATCCGGAGTGAGTGCAAACGTGGCGCAGGCTCCTCCCCACACCCGCGTGGTGTTAATCTATCTGCGGAGAGACTGTTTCATGATCATAGGTGTTCCCCGGGAAGTCAAAGATCACGAGACGCGCGTGGGACTGGTGCCCCACGGCGTCACCGCGCTGCGCGAGGCGGGGCACGAGGTCCTCGTGGAATCGCACGCCGGCGAAGGAAGCCTGCTCACGGATCGCGAGTACATGCAGGCGGGCGCGCACATTCTGGACAGCGCCGCCGAAGTCTGGAGCAAGGCCGGCCTGATCGTCAAGGTGAAGGAGCCGCAGCCCGCGGAGTACGGCTACTTTCGCCCAGGCCTGATCCTGTTCACCTACCTGCACCTGGCGCCGCTGCCCGAACTCACCGACCGCCTGCTGGATGCCAAGGTGAACGGCGTGGCCTATGAGACCATCCGGGAGTCCGACGGCTCCCTGCCGCTGCTCACTCCCATGAGCGAGGTGGCGGGCCGCATGGCCGTGCAGGTGGGCGCGCAGTACCTCGAGCGTCCCTACGGCGGCCGCGGCATTCTGCTCGGCGGCGTCCCCGGAGTGGCCCCGGCCAACGTGGTGATCATCGGCGGCGGCATCGTGGGAACCAACTCGGCCAAAATGGCGCTGGGCCTGGGCGCGCACGTCACCATCATCGACCGGAGCCTCGACCGCCTCCGGGCTCTCGACGATATCTTCAACGGCCAGGTGGTCACGCTGGCTTCCAACTCCTGGACGATCGGCGAAAACCTCAAGACCGCCGACCTCGTCGTGGGCGCGGTGCTGATCCCCGGCGCTTCCGCTCCGAAACTCGTGCGGCGCGAAATGATCGCCACCATGAAGCGTGGCGCCGTCGTGGTGGATGTGGCGATCGACCAGGGCGGCTGCTTCGAAACTTCGCACGCCACCACCCACACCGAGCCGATCTACTTCGTCGACGGTGTTCTGCACTACTGCGTTTCGAACATGCCGGCCGCGGTGCCCCACACCTCGACCTTCGCGCTCACCAACGCCACGTTCCCCTATTTGCTGGAGCTGGCCAACCTGGGGCTCGAAACCGCCTGCGAGCGCTTCCCCGCCCTGCGCGAAGGCGTCAATACCTATAACGGCTATGTGACCCACAGCGGCGTCGCCCAGTCCCAGGGACGGCAGTGGCGCTCGCTGGCACGGGTGGAGTAAGCTGCACTCATGCCATTAGCAGAACGGATGGACGCGGCGCCCCGGCCGCTGACCGCCCTCGGCGAAGAGGAAAAGTTTTTCCAGACCACCGTGCGCAAGTTTGCGCGCGACGAAATCCGGCCCCATGTGCGCGAAATGGACGAGGCCGGGGTCTTCCGCAAAGACATCATCAAACAGTTCTTCGAAATCGGCCTGATGGGGATCGAGATCCCCGAAGAGTACGGCGGACAGGGCGGCACTTTCTTCCAGGCGGTCCTGGCCGTGGAGGAACTCTCGGCCGTGGACCCTTCCGCCGGCGTGATCGTGGACGTGCAGAACACCATCTGCAACAACGCGCTGCTGCGTTGGGCCACTGCCGGGCAGAAAGCCAAATACCTGCCGCGCCTCGCCGCCGATACCGTGGCGTCGTACGCGCTCTCGGAGGCGGGCTCCGGCTCCGATGCCTTCGCCATGGCCACGCGCGCCGAGGATCGCGGGGACCATTTCCTGCTCGACGGCCGCAAGCTGTGGATCACCAACGCCGCGGAGGCCGGCTTTTTCCTGCTGTTCGCCAACGCCAAACCCGAAGCCGGCTACAAGGGCGTCACGGCCTTTCTGATCGAACGCGGCTTTCCGGGTTTCCAGGTCGGCAAAAAGGAGGACAAGCTGGGGATGCGCGCCTCTTCCACCTGCGAACTGATCCTGGACAACTGCCGCGTGCCGCGCGAAAACGTCTTGGGCGAAGTCGGCAAAGGCTATAAAATCGCCATCGAGACGCTCAACGAAGGCCGCATCGCCATCGGCGCGCAGATGATCGGCCTGGCGCGCGCCGCTCTCGAGCACTCCGTCGCCTTCGCCCGCGAGCGGAAGCAGTTCGGCAAGCCCATCGCCGAGTTCCAGGGAGTGCAGTTCGAACTGGCCAAAATGGCCACCGAAATCGAGGCCGCGCGCCTGCTGGTGTACAATGCCGCACGCTTGCGCGACGCCGGCCTGCCGTTCCTTACCGAAGCCGCCATGGCCAAATACTACAGCTCCGAAATCGCTGAAAAGGCCGCCTCCAAAGCCGTCGAGGTCCATGGCGGCGTGGGAATTACCAAGGACTACCCGGTAGAGAAGCTCTACCGTGATGCTAAAATCGGGAGGATCTACGAAGGCACCAGCAACATCCAATTGGTGACCATCGCCAAGAAACTGTTGGGCAAGTGAGTTCGTCTCACGAATGAGGGAGTCATGCGTCAAATCGTTCTCTCGGCCGCGTTAGCGGCTCTTTCGTTACCGTTGTGGGCCGACGATAACAAGGACACCATCAACGCGCAGGAGACCATCCAGAAGTTCGCCGCGAAAGAGGGTGAGTTCCAGCAGGCCCGCAACAATTACACCTATCGCCAAAGCGTGAAGCTGCAGGAACTGGACGCCGGCGGCAATCCCACCGGCGGCCAGTGGGAGCTGGTTGAGGACGTCATCTTCACCCCCGAGGGCAAGCGCATGGAGAAGGTGGTGTACGCCCCCGTTCAGACCCTGCGCAACATCCTGCTCACGCCCGAGGACGAGCAGGACCTGCGCAACGTGCAGCCGTTCGTCCTTACCACCGCCGAGATCCCGGAGTACGACATCAACTTCCTGGGCCGCGAGAAGGTGGACGAAATCGGCTGCTACGTCTTCTCGGTGAAGCCCAAAAAGCTGGTGCAGGGCAAGCGCTATTTCGAAGGGCAGATCTGGGTGGACGACCGCGACCTGCAGATCGTGAAGACCTACGGCAAGGGTGTCGGCGTCATCAAGAAAAGCAGCGACAACCAGTTCCCCAAGTTCGAAACCTACCGCGAGCAGATCGACGGCAAATACTGGTTCCCGACCTACACCCACGCCGACGACACGCTGCACTTCAAGAACGGCCCGCAGCGCATCCGCATGACCGTCAAATACCAGGATTACAAACGCTACGAAGGAAAGTCGACCATCAAGTACGGCGAGGTGGTGGACGACAAGGCCGCGCCGCCCACGCCGGCCAAGAAGAAGTAGGGGTCATTGCTAGCGGTACGCCTCCCGGCGGTTCCGGACGCCGGTGATCTCGAGAATGTTCTCCTCCTTGTGGTCGAAGAACACGCGGTAGTCGCCTCAGCGGAGACTGAAACCGGTGAACGGCGGCTTGAGCTTTTTCACGTCACCGGTGCGGTCGGTCACGTAGCGATCCACCGAGTAAAGTATCTGCATGGCAGTCTCGCGCTCGATCGCCCGGAGATCGGCGCGCGCTTCCGGCGCCCAGACGACCGCAATCCGCTTGGGGGCGGCTTCCTCGCTCAAGGGGCCAACCCGAACTCGCGACGGATCTCTTCGTGCGGGATCCCCTCACTGCGGGCGAGCGAACCGCTGGCGCGGTCCAGAGCCGCGGCCGTCTCGGGTGTAATCTCTTCCTCGTCCACCGGAGCCAGGGCCAGCGAGCGGGCCAGCGGTTCCACCATCACTCCGAGCAGACTCGCACGGCGTTTTTCTCGGCCGGCAGCATATCCAGCAACGCGTGGGCCTCCCGGCGTTCTTGATTGATATTCGGTTCCATGCTCTCCTCTTAGCCGAGTCGTTGAGCCAAGTTCGCCATAAAGCCGGGAATGAGTGGTGGGGGTCTGCACATAGCAGGCTCTCCTGCAATCGTCCGATATTGCAAGTACACTACTGTCAGTATACGCTGGTGCATGAGGACAGTTTTTGAGAAGGAGCCCACCCGAAATAGCATGTCCGCCAAAATTACGCCCTTGAGCAACGGTCCCCTTCGTATCGAAGGCGAATTCGAGATTATCGACCCCGCCGGCGCGGCCTTCGGGTTGGCTGGCCGCACCGCGATCTCGCTCTGCCGTTGCGGCCACTCGGAAAACAAGCCTTTCTGCGACGGCAGCCACAACCGGGTCGGCTTCACTCACACCGCCGTCGCCCGGGAATTACCTCCGCCCAAACCCAAACTCTAGCCTCCGCCCGCTTGCCGGCGCGCGGCCCGGAAGCGTCGCCCGCGTCCGCCAGGCGTGGAAGCCGCGTTGAACCGCGGTGTTGCCGCGGCGCGCGGCCACGGGTTAATATTGGACGATGAATTCGTACTCTTTTATCCGCTCTGTTATCCGGACGTCGGTTTGTGTGGCCGCCTCGCTGGCCGCGCCAGTCTCTTTCGGAGCGGCAGCCGGCCGGCAACAGGCTCGAGCGCAGTTGCTCGATCACGCTGAGTTTCTTTGCCAGAATTGCTTGTTAGGAGCGAGTGACTACTATTACTGCCTGGCAACAGATAATAAGATCCTGATAGGTTATCAAAGGACTCGGGTCATGAACTGGGAGGACAAATCGAAGAATTACTTAAAGAAGGTCCACGGCGGATGGGCGGCCTGGACCGCGCCCGGCCAGACCGTGCCGATCACTTATGATGACAAGCACATCTGGGTCCCTCGAGCGGAAGGTAAGCAAGTAAGGGGTCTCTGGGCGCATCTGAAGGCAACCGCCGCCTGGATCATTCGAGCGGACGGTAAACAAGTAAGGCTCACCCAGAGTTCCATGCGGGACATCTTCACCAACAACGACCGATGCCGGGACGCCGCTCGGGCGAAGGCTCCATAACCGGCGATCGCCGGGCGGCGGAAGTCCTCGAACTGGATCCGCCTGGGCCCCATGTTTTCAAGGGGTTACCAGCCCCAAGACGCCAACGTGCGCTGGGGAGGCAACGGCCATCCCGCAAGATTCCCCCGGAGCGGAGGTGTTACCTTGAGGCTCTCGAATCAGTCATAATGAGGTAGTCTGCCGCTTTTCAATAGGGCCGTTTGAATGACGACAAACACCAAAACCGCTGAATCCCTGCCGGAAGTGCATCCGCCGCCCGGCCAACATGGACCAACGCCGCCCAGCTCCGGCAAACCAAAGAAACGCGGACTGATCTGGGCTGTGTTCCTGTTGATCATCGCGGGCGTCGCGGGGTATGCGGTGTGGCGCGCCGGCCAGCCGGCCACCGCCGCTAGAGGCGCGGGCGGAGGCGGCGGGGGAGGCTTTGGCGGAGGCGGCGGACGGGGCGCGATTCTGGGGCCGGTGCCGGTGGTGGTGACGAAGGTCGCACGCTCCAGCATCCCGGTCTACCTGAACGGGCTGGGCAACGTGACCGCTTACTTCACGGTAACGGTCAAGTCGCGGGTCGACGGCCAGTTGATGAACGTGCATTTCAACGAAGGTGATTTGGTCCAGCAGGGCCAGGTCCTGATCGAGATAGACCCACGGCCTTATCAGGTTCAACTGGATCTGGCTCAAGCCACTCTGGCGCACGACCAGGCTATGCTGGCCAACGCGAAGGTGGATCTCGAGCGTTACAAGCTATTGGTGAAGACGGACGCCATTCCGAGTCAGCAATTGGATACGCAGACGGCGCTGGTTGCGCAGTACGAAGCCACCATCAAGCTGGATCAGGCGAACATCGAAAACGCCAGGCTGCAATTGACGTATTCCAAAATCACGGCTCCGATTACCGGTGTGCTGGGTCTGCGTCTTGTGGATCCCGGCAACATCGTCCACGCCTCCGACGCCAACGGCATGATCACGATCACCCAGCTCCAGCCGATATCCGTGCTGTTTACCATCCCCGAGGACAACCTTCCGCAGGTCACGCAGAAGCTGCGGGCGGGTGCGCATCTGCCCGTGGAAGCGTATAACCGGGACAATTCCAAGAAGCTGGCAAACGGGATGCTGGTGACCCTCGATAACCAGATCGACAGTACCACCGGCACCTCCAAGCTGAAGGCGATTTTCGACAACAAGGACAATACGCTTTTCCCTCAACAGTTCGTCAACATACGCCTGCTGGTGGACACCCTGGCCAATCAACTCGTCGTCCCCAACGTGGCGGTTCAGAATGGCCAGCAGGGCACCTTCGTCTATGTTGTCGATGAGGATTCCAAAGTGCACCTGGTACCGGTTCAGGTGGGAATAACCACCGCGGCCTCGGCCGACATTCTCGGCGGCATCTCGGACGGGGACCGGGTAGTCGTCGATGGCACCGACAGGCTGATTGAAGGCGCCGTGGTCCGGGTGCGGAAAGCCGGCGATATGGACAACCCGCCGGGTTACGACAGCGGCGGCGGCGGAGGCGGACGGGGCGGACGGGGCGGAAGGGGCGGACGGAAGGGCGACGGAAAGTCCAAGCAAGGCGGCGGCGACTTCAAGAAGGGTCAGGGCGGAGGCGCCGATCGGTGAGCCCGTCCCGAATCTTCATCCTCAGGCCCGTGGCAACCTCGCTGATGATGGCTGGCGTGGTGCTCGTCGGTGTTACGGCTTTCCGGCAACTGCCAGTCTCGGCGCTGCCCCAGGTGGATTACCCGACCATTCAAATCCAGACGTTTTACCCGGGTTCGAGCCCGGAAGTAGTGACGTCTTCCATCACCGCGCCGCTCGAGAAACAGTTCGGCCAGGTGCCCGGACTGACCCAGATGACGTCGATCAGCTCTTTCAGCAGTTCGCTGATCACGCTGCAGTTTTCGCTCGATCTCAGCATCGACGTGGCCGAGCAGGAGGTGCAGGCCGCCATCAATTCGGCCACGACTTTTCTTCCCAAGGATCTCCCGGTCCCTCCCATTTACAGCAAGACGAATCCCGCCGACGCGCCCATTCTGACGCTGGCCATTACCTCTACGACGGTGCCGCTGCCCAAAGTCGAAGAGCTGGCTGAAACGCGCATGGCGCAGAGAATTTCCCAGCTCAAAGGCGTGGGCCTGGTGAGCATCAGCGGAGGGCAGCGTCCGGCCGTCCGGGTGCAGGCGAATCCCACTGCGCTGGCATCCTATGGACTGAGTCTCGAGGCTCTGCGAACGGCGCTGAGCAGCGCCAACGTGAACCAGGCCAAAGGTAATTTCGATGGGCCGGATCAGGCCTGGACGATCAACGACAACGACCAGCTTCAGGCCGGCGCGCAGTACGGGCCGATCATCATCGCTTACCGCAATGGGGCGCCGGTGCGCATTCGCGATGTCGCCACCGTCATCGACGGCGCGGAGAACACCAAGCTCGCCGCCTGGGTGAACGCCAGCCCGGCCATCGTTCTGAATATTCAGCGGCAGCCCGGGACCAACATCATCAGCGTCGTCGATACGGTTCAGGGGCTCCTTCCCCAAATCGAAGCGTCTCTGCCCGAGGGGATCCGCGTGCAGGTCATTACCGACCGCACCACCACCATCCGGGCGTCGGTGAGGGACGTCGAATACGAGCTGATGCTCACCACCGTGCTGGTCGTGATGGTCATCTTTCTTTTCCTGCGGAGCGCTTCGGCCACCATCATCCCGGGCATTGCCGTGCCTCTTTCGCTGATCGGCACGTTCGCCGTCATGTACCTGCTGGGGTACAGCCTGGACAACCTTTCGCTCATGGCGCTCACCATTTCCACCGGGTTTGTGGTGGATGACGCGATCGTGATGATCGAAAACATCTCGCGCTATATCGAGAAGGGCGAGTCCGCTATGCAATCCGCGCTCAAAGGGTCGGCGGAGATCGGATTCACCATCGTGTCGCTGACCGTCTCGCTGATCGCCGTGCTGATTCCCCTGCTGTTCATGGCGGATATTGTAGGCCGCCTGTTCCGCGAATTCGCGGTGACTCTGGCGGTCACCATCATGTTTTCCGCGTTTGTCTCCCTGACCCTGACGCCCATGATGTCGGCTCGAATTCTGAGGCATCATCCGGAAGCCGAGCAGGGCGCGGTGTACCGCTGGTCGGAATGGTGCTTCGTCAAGACCATCGAAGGATACGGCAGGATGGTTCGGGTGGTGCTGCGCCATCAGCCCCTGACGCTGCTCGTGGCCGCGGGCACGCTCGCCCTCACCGTTTACCTCTACATCATCGTCCCCAAGGGGTTCTTTCCCGTGCAGGATACCGGCGCCATCCTGGGCATTTCGCAGGCGCCCGAGACGGTATCGTTTCCCGCCATGTCCCGGCTGCAGCAGAAACTGGTCCAGGTCATCCGCCAGGACCCGGCGGTTGAGAATCTCACCTCGTTCATCGGCGCCGATGGCGTGAACACCACCATGAATAGCGGCCGGATCCAGATCACCCTGAAACCGCTCGAAAACCGCTCCGATGTTTCCGCGGTGGATGTGATCCGGCGGCTGGCGCCGAAGCTGCAACAGGTGACGGGGATCGAGCTTTTCATGCAGCCCGTGCAGGATCTGACCGTGGAAGACCGCATCAGCCGGACTCAATACCAGTACTCGCTCGATGCGCCCGACAAGGCGCTGCTGGATCTGTGGGTTCCGCGCCTGGTGGACCGGATGAAACAGCTGCCCGAACTGCGGGACGTGGCCAGCGATCAGCAGAACAACGGCCTCGGACTGCTCGTCAATATCGATCGCGACACAGCCGGCAGGCTGGGCATCACCCCCCAGAACATCGACGACGCCCTTTACGACTCCTTCGGCCAGAGGCAGGTATCGACGATTTATACGCAGACCAATCAGTTCCATGTGATTCTCGAAGTTGCGCCCCGCTATCAGCAGGATGCGGCGGCCTTGGGAGACATGTATGTGCCCATCGGATCGGCGTCGGCCAACCTGGCAACCACGATCGCACTGGCGGGGACCAATAGCGCTCTCACGGGCGCGGCGGCGCTGGCGCCGGCTCCGCTCCGGACGCTGACCAGGGCAACTTCGGTTCCGTCTCCCATTACGATTAACCACCAGAGCCAGTTCCCCGTGGTTACTCTTTCGTTTAACCTGGCTCCGGGAGCGTCGCTCGGCGCGGCGGTCGATCATATCAAGCAGGTCACCCAGGGACTGGGCATGCCGGCCAGCATCGAACCCAGCTTCCAGGGAACGGCCCACGCGTTTGAATCGTCGCTGGCCAACGAGTTGATCCTGATCCTGGCGGCCATGGTCACGGTGTACCTCGTTCTGGGCGTGCTCTATGAGAGCTTTATCCATCCCATTACCATTCTGTCCACGCTGCCGTCGGCCGGAGTCGGCGCGCTCCTGGCCCTGATCGTGTTCAAGAAAGATCTGGATGTCATTGCGCTGATCGGCCTGATTCTTCTGATCGGCATTGTGAAAAAGAACGCCATCATGATGATCGACTTTGCCCTGCAAGCGGAGCGCGGGGAAGGTAAATCGCCCGAGGAAGCGATCTACCAGGCGTGCCTCCTGCGCTTCCGTCCGATCATGATGACCACCATGGCCGCGCTGCTCGGCGCCGTTCCGCTCGCCTTCGGCAGCGGCGTGGGTTCCGAATTGCGAAAACCGCTGGGCATCTGCATCATCGGTGGACTGCTGGTCAGCCAGGTGCTGACGCTGTTCACCACGCCGGTCATCTATTTGTATTTTGGACGGATCGCGGCCTGGGTCGCCCGGCTCCGTGGTTCCGCCGAGCGTGAGGAGCCTCTTTCCGGGCCCATATTGACTTAAGACTGGCGCATATGAGCATTTCCACGCCATTCATTCAGAGACCGGTGGCCACCACGCTGCTCCTGGCGGCGGTGACGCTGGCCGGTGGGATCGGCTATACGCTGTTGCCGGTCTCCGCATTGCCGGAGGTTGACTTCCCCACCATCATGGTCAGCGCCAGCCTGCCGGGAGCGAGCCCCGATGTGATGGCGGCGTCGGTCGCGACTCCGCTCGAGAAGCAGTTCACGCGCATCGCGGGTGTCACGGAAATGACGTCCCGAAGCTCGGTTGGATCCGCCATGGTGACGCTCCAATTCGATCTCAGCCGCGACATCAATGGGGCGGCGCGCGAAGTGCAGGCGGCCATTAACTCCGCGGCGGGGTTTCTCCCCGCGAACCTTCCCTCCCTCCCCAGATACCGGAAGATCAATCCCGCCGACCAGCCCATTCTGCTGATGACACTCGAGTCGGATGTAGTGCCGAGGCCGCAGTTGTACGACGTGGCCTCCTCGGTGTTTGCGCAGAAGCTGGCGCAAGTCAGTGGCGTCGGCCAGGTCCAGGTGGGGGGAAGCTCGCTTCCCGCGGTTCGCGTCGAAGTGAATCCGCAGCCGCTCTCCCGCTACAACGTGGGTCTCGATCAGATCGGCACGTTCCTGCAAAGCGCCAATGCGAATAAACCGAAAGGCTCGCTCGCGAACTCCAGGCAGGAGGTTCCGATTTATGCCAGCGACCAGCTTTTCCTGGCGAAAGACTACAAGGATCTCGTGGTGGTCTACCGCAACGGCGCGCCCGTCCGCCTCTCGGACCTCGGCCGCGTTATCGATGCCAACGAGGATGTCCGGAACCTCGGCATTGTAAACGGCAATCCGATGGTTCAGATCCAGATCAGCCGCCAGCCGAACGCCAATATCATCGACACGGTCGCGCGGATTAAAGCTCTGATGCCGCAGTTTCAGGCCCAGCTTCCGCCAACCGTCCGTTTCAAGATCGCCAGCGACCGCACCATCACCACCCACGAT
The DNA here is from genome assembly GCA_035638575.1 of Bryobacteraceae bacterium. Taxonomy (GTDB): domain Bacteria; phylum Acidobacteriota; class Terriglobia; order Bryobacterales; family Bryobacteraceae; genus DASQZT01. Next base: position 25,010 of record DASQZT010000142.1, on the reverse strand, counting down.
TCCCTGAGGGATGCGCAGCGCAACGTGATGGTCTCCATTGCGCTCGTGGTTTTGGTGGTGTTCGTCTTCCTCCGCAGCGCCTGGTCGACGTTTATTCCGAGCGTATCGGTGCCCGTGTCCATCATCGCCACGTTCGGCGCGATGTATCTGATAGGGTACACCCTGGACAATCTGTCGCTGATGGCGCTGACCATTGCCACGGGATTCGTGGTCGACGATGCGATTGTCGTGATCGAAAACATTACGCGCCACATCGAAAACGGCATGAAACCGATGGAGGCCGCCCTGAAAGGCGCCGAAGAGATTGGTTTCACCGTCCTGTCGATGAGCATCTCGCTCATTGCCGTCTTCATTCCCATCCTGATGATGAGCGGCGTGGTGGGGCGCCTGTTCCGTGAATTCGCCGTGGTTCTTTCGGTCTCCATCGCCATCTCCATGGTGGTCGCCCTGACGGTTGTCCCCATGATGTGCGCGTGGCTTCTCAAGGAAGACCGCGGCCACGGATTCGTCTACAACCAGAGCGAAAAATTCTACCGGTGGATCATCTCCACTTATGGGTCGGCGCTCGACGTCGTGCTGGATCATCCTGGGACCATCCTGCTCACCCTGATTCTTACGATGGGCATCAACGTCTACCTCTACGCCAGGATCCCCAAGGGATTTTTCCCCCAGCAGGATACCGGGCGCCTGCAGGGCGCCGTCCAGGGCGAGCAGCACATCTCCTACCAGGCGCTGGTGGAGAAGGCGAAATGGTTCGAGGAGAAGGTCCGGGTGGACCCGGATGTCGAAACCGTCACCATGGTGGCGGGCTCCAGCGGAGGCGGATTCGGCGGCGCGAACTCCGCCATGATCAACGTTCAACTGAAACCGGTGGGGGTTCGCCAGTCCACCTCCGACCAGGTGATCGCCCGTCTGCGCCGCCAGACTTCGGGCGTGCCTGGGGCCACCATGTTCCTGCAGAACTCCCAGGACGTGCGCATCGGCGGCCGGCAAAGCAACGCGCAATACCAGTACACGCTGCAGGGGCCCAGTTTCGACTCGCTGGCGATATGGGGGCCGAAACTTCTGGACCGGCTTTCGACTCTTCCCGAGATTGCCGACGTCAGCTCCGACCAGCAGAATTCCGGCTTGTCGTCCAATGTGGTCATCGACCGCGATACCGCATCGCGCCTCGGTCTCACGGCGCAAGCCGTGGACTCCGCGCTGTACGACGCTTTCGGCCAGCGCCAGGTCTCGGTGATGTACAAGTCGATTAATCAGTACCAAGTTGTTCTGGCCCTGCAGCAGCAATGGTGGGAAAGCCCGGACTTCCTGAAAACCATCTACGTGCAGACGCCCAGAGGCACCGACGTTCCTTTGTCGACCTTCACCCACTTCACGCAGGGGATCACGCCCATTTCGCTGCCGCACCAGGGGCAGTTCCCGGCAACCACGCTTTCGTTCAACCTCGCGGAAAATGTCGCGCTGAGCGACGCCGTGGCGGCCATCAAGCGGGCCGAAGTGGAGATGGGCCTGCCTGCCGACATCACCGGCAGTTTCGCCGGCACGGCGCGGGCGTATCAGGAAGCGCTTCAGAATCAGCCCATCCTGATCGCCACGGCGCTGCTCGCCGTTTATATCGTGCTGGGAATGCTGTACGAGAGCCTCATTCACCCTCTGACCATCATCTCCACGCTGCCGTCGGCCGGCGTCGGTGCGCTGGTGGCCATGGTCCTGTTCAAGAGCAATCTGGACCTCATGGGCATGATCGGAATCATCCTGCTGATCGGCATCGTGAAGAAGAACGCTATCATGATGATCGATTTCGCGCTGGCGGCCGAACGGAACGAAGGGATGAATTCGCGGGATGCCATCCACCAGGCCTGCCTGCTGAGGTTCCGGCCCATCATGATGACGACCATGTGCGCGCTGCTGGGTGGCATGCCGTTGGCGCTCGGATGGGGCGCCGGAGCGGAGTTGCGCAAGCCTCTTGGAATTGCTATCGTAGGCGGCCTGGTGGTCAGCCAGATGTTGACTCTGTTCACCACGCCCGTGATTTATCTTTATTTTGACCGGCTTCGCAAGCGTTTCACCCGGCGCCAGCCGGGTTACCGGCATCGTCCCGGTTTTCTGATTCCCGGCGGAGTCCCGGAGAGCGGCGATTGATGACGCGACTTTGGAAAATCCCGGTTCTTGTTTCTCTCCTCTGCTCGGGTTGTACCATCGGCCCGCGATACCAGCGGCCCGTGGCACAGACGCCGGCGGCCCTCAAGGAAATGGCCGGCAACGACCAGTGGAAGATGGCGGCTCCGGGCGACAGCCTGCCCAAGGGCAAGTGGTGGGAGATTTTTGGCGATCCGGAGCTGAACCGGCTGGAAGAGTTGGTCAACATCAATAACCAGAACGTAAAAGTGGCGGAAGCCCAGTTCCGGCAGGCGCGCGCAACGGTTTTGGCCAATCACGCAAACTACTATCCCACCATCGGATCGAACCCGTCGATCTCCCAAAGCTACGTTGAAAAAAAGGCCAACCACAGCTTCTCGTTACCCGCGGTCGCGACTTGGGAGCCGGATCTGTGGGGCCGGGTTCGTACGACGGTCCAGAGCGCGGTGAGCAGCGCGCAGGTGAGCGCGGCCGATCTCGAAAATATCCGGCTGAGCCAGCAGGCGCTGCTGGCCACCGATTATTTTTTGCTGGCGGCGCAGGACATGCAGCTAAAGGTGCTCAGTGGCACGATCGAAACCTACGAAAAAAACCTGCAGCTTACCGTCAACCGTCACGCCGGCGGAGTTGCTTCGAGGTCCGATATCACCCTGGCCCAGACCCAGCTTGCGGCTGCGAAGGCCCAGAGTGCGGAGATGCGCATCGCGCGGGCGCAGGACGAGCACGCGATCGCCATGCTGACCGGCCAGCAGCCGGCCTCCCTCGAGATTGGCGTCAGCACGATCGGCGGCCCGCCTCCGCCCATTCCGGTGGGTGTTCCCTCACAGCTTCTCGAGCGGCGTCCCGACATCGCGGCCAGTGAGCGCCAGGTGGCCACCGCCAACTCGAACATCGGTCTTGCCGAGACCGCTTACTATCCCACATTGACTCTCTCCGCAAGCCCGGGTTTTATTTCATCGAGCCTGGTGAATCTGTTCACCTACGCGAGCCGCAGCTGGTCCGCGGGCCCTTCGCTCTCTCAGACGCTGTTTGATTTTGGCCGCCGTGGCGCCGCGGTGGAGGGCGCCCAGGCCGCATACGACGCAACCGTTGCCTCTTACCGCCAGACGGTTCTTTCCGCCTTTCAGGAAGTCGAGGACGATCTTGCGGACTTGCGCTATCTTGCCGAAGAGGCGGTGCGGGAGCAGGAAGCCGTGGTAGCCGCCCAGGAGGCGCTGGGTCTCGAGATGGACCGGTATCGGGCGGGAACGGATTCCTATCTGAACGTCATCACCACCCAGATCATCCTGTTAGGCGACGAGCAGACCGCCATCACCATCCTGCAGCGGCGCATGAGTGCGGCGGTGGATCTCATCAAGGCCCTCGGCGGCGGTTGGGACGCCTCGACCTTACCGTCGGTCAATGTTCTTCGTTCGTCCGCGCTGGATCCGAAGAGCACGCCAAACGCGGCTCCGGCGTCCAGCAAGTAGGCGGAATCCAGGTGGTGGGAGCCTGCCACACGCGCACCTGCCGCGCTACACGGTCCGCCCGGTAAGCCCGAAGTGCGGCGCCGCCGCCAGCATATGCCGATCGCTGGTCCAAACCTCGCGCGCGTCGGCATCCAGCGCTGTGGCAAGGTGAACGGCATCCCCGGCGCGGAGATAAACTCCGGCGGGCGCCGAGCTCACCAGGGCCACCGTTCGCCGCAACAAACCGTCGGTCACCGGAATCAGACACCAAAGGCCGGCTTCCACGTGTTCGGAGAAGGCGCGCAGCAATTCGTGAAACTGACCCTGATCGAGAGATCCGTCCCGCATGTGGCGGTGGAACGCGCACGCCACCTCACCCTGAGCCCATGCGGATGAAACCAAGGCATCGGCTTTCCGAATCAGCTTCCGCACAGCCGGCGAATCATGCTCGTTCACGTAGAACTTTGCGATGTACGCCGAATCGAGGTACATAAGTCAGCGGTCTTGTTCCAGGAACCTTCCGCTGTCTCCCGGCACTTTCGGGAATCCCTTCCAGAACCGCGTCATGTCGGGCAACTTGGGACGCGTGCGCCGTTTGCTCAGGGAGCGCAACTCGGCGACCGGCTCGCCACGGCGTTGGATCACGATTACCGTTCCGCCGGCCGCCTCCCGCACCAACTCCGACGTCCGGATGTGAAGATCGCGGATCGAGGCCTTCTTCATGTGCTACATTGTAGCACAACGGGGCCTACTCGCTGATTTCGAAGCTCGGCCCCTGCTGCCCCACTTCCAGGATCCGCTGCGCCGCGTTGCGCGCCATCTCCAGGTACGGCTCGCCCTGGCCCTCCAGCAGCACCACCGGCTTGCCGGTGTCGCCGCCGATCCTCACTTGCGGATCGAGCGGCAGCTCCGCGAGAAAGTGCACCTTCATCTCGGCCGCCGTCCGCCGGCCCCCGCCGTGGCTGAACACGTCGATGCGTTCCTGGCAGTGCGGGCAGACCAGGTAACTCATGTTCTCGACCACCCCCAGAATCGGCACCTTCACCTGGTGGAACATCGCGATCGCCTTGCGCGCATCTTCCAGCGACACGTCGGAAGGCGTGGTGACCACGATCGCCCCGGTGATCGGCGCGGTCTGGATCAGCGAAAGCTGCACATCGCCCGTGCCCGGCGGCAGGTCGATCACCAGAAAATCCAGATCGCCCCAGTCCACCCCGCGCAGAAACTGCTGGATGACGCTGTGCAGCATCGGCCCGCGCCACACCAGCGGCTTGTCGCCGGGATTCAGGAACCCCATTGACATCAGCTTGACGCCAAACTGGTCCAGCGGCTGGATGCGCTCGCCGTAGGCCATCGGCGTCCGGTTGATCCCCATCATCAGCGGCACGTTGGGACCGTACACATCGGCATCCATCAGGCCGGCCCTGTATCCCAGGGAAGCCAGCCCGACCGCCAGGTTCACCGCCACCGTGGTCTTGCCCACACCTCCTTTTCCGGAGCCGACCGCGATCAGGCTCTTCACACCGGCAATCGGCATCTTGGGCATTTGGCCCGGCTGGTTGGGGGTCATGGTTTCTATCGTAACAGGGGAATGCGCGGCGACTTGTTCTTCGCGGCTGCCGGCCGGCCCCTCCTACAGCGAATACGTGTGGAAGATGTAAACGTAGGTGGGAGCCACACCGGGAGTCGTTTTCAAAAGAAAAGTTCCCGGATACACGTAGCCGTAGCCGGCTCCCGTTTGAAAGTGGCGCCACTTGAAGGTGACAAACACGTCCGTCTCCTGTCCCACGTGGCGCCCCGCCGACCCGTTCGCCGAGGTCGCGATGGACTTCCCCGAGCCGTTGTACAAGGAGTCCCGCGCGCTCGCCAGCCAGAAGTTGTTGTACATGAAATTCACGGCAAAACTCTTGGTTAGGCCGTAAGTCGCGACCGACCTCAGGTTGTGGATGTTTCGCCAGCCGAACAGGTCCTCGTGTCCGAACTTGTCGTGGTTGGCGGCGTAGAGCTGGTCGAATGTGCGGCTCAGCGAAGTGTCCTGCGGATTTCGCGCTCCCGAGGCGAACTTGTACTCTCCCGAAACATCCAGCGGCTTCCCCACCGCCGTCCACCGCCGGCTGAAACTGGAAAACCAGGCTTCCGCACGGTGCTGCGCCGGCCCCACCGTCCCGTTTTGCGCGGCCCCTTCCACGCTGTACTTGACGCCCTCCACCAGCGGACCCGCCAGGCGAAAGCCGAGCGTGTTGACGCCCAGCCTGTCGGTTCCCGCCGCCTTGCTGCCGCCGGTGAACCCGCCCGGCCGGTTCTGGTCGTGCCGCAGCAGGTATACATCCACCGAGTTCTTCCCCAGGACATCGGCAAACGTGTCGTAGGTGCCCCACACGCGATCCCCCAGGTCCGGGTGGTTGAACTCGCCGATGATCACCTTCACCGGTGACACCATCAGCACTTCAAACCGCGCCCGCGGCGTCGTGTAGTAAGCCCGCCCGTTATCGTAGGTGCGGGAGAGGTTGCTCCACTGCGGCGTGCCGATCAGCCGCCCTTCGCCGTAGTTCAGCATCATGCGTCCGGCCGTCATGCCGAAGCCGGTCTTGCCCTCCGGAAGCACCTCGATGTAGCCCTCCTGCAGATCGATCGGGTCACGGATCGTATTGGGCGCGTTCGCCCCGTACCAGGGCGCGCGCGAGTCCTGTGCCATCCCCGAAAATTTCAGCCACTTGAAAGGTTGATAGGTAAGCGAAATACGGGTGCGCACCAGGGCCGTCTCGATATCCGGGTCCTTTCCGAAATTGGTCCCCGTCCTGGATTCGAACCGGACCCGCTGCTCGACTCCCAGCTTCAGCTTCCCTTCGGTTTCGGTATCGATGTATTCCGCCAGGCGCGAGCCGACGTCCCAGTCCTGTGCCTTGAGCCGCGCTCCGGCGAACCAGAGCGCGCTGATCGCACACACCACCACCTTTACGGTTATGAAATGTTTCATGGGTTGTTGTCGCGCGCGGCTCGAAACGGGAGCGGTGGCCGGCAGGCCTTTTTCAGAATCCTGCCAGGGATCGGCGCAAAATCCTTCCTTTACTTTCGACCCCCTGGAATGCTAGCCTAAGTGTCTCATAATGCGTACAGTTGACTTGATTCAGCGCAAGCGCGACGGTGGCGAGCTTGCCCCCGAAGAAATTGAATTCCTGGTGGAAGGCTACACCAACGGCGATATTCCAGATTATCAGATGTCGGCCTTCTTGATGGCCGTCTTCTTCTCTGGCATGACCGACCGCGAGGTCAGCCGGCTCACCGAATGCATGCTCCGGTCCGGCGACACCGTGGACCTCTCGGGCATCCCCGGCATCAAGGTGGACAAGCACTCCACCGGCGGCGTGGGCGACAAAACCAGCCTCATCGTGGCCCCCCTGGCAGCCGCAGCGGGTGTCGTCGTGCCCATGATGTCCGGCCGCGCCTTGGGACACACCGGCGGCACCCTGGACAAGCTCGAATCCATCCCCGGACTCCGCACCAACCTCAGCGCCGAGCAGTTCCAGAAACAGCTCTCCGAAATCGGCCTCTGCTTCATCGGCCAGACCGATCGCCTCGCTCCCGCCGACCGCAAGCTCTACGCCCTCCGCGACGTCACCGCCACCGTGGAGTCCATTCCGCTCATCTCCTCCTCCATCATGTCCAAGAAGCTGGCCGAAGGCGTCGACGCGCTGGTGCTCGACGTCAAGGTGGGCAGCGGCGCTTTCATGAAGAAGCAGGTCGACGCGCGCCGCCTCGCCCAGACCATGGTCGGCATCGGCCGCCGCATGGACAAAAAGGTGCAAGCCCTCATCACCGACATGAGCCAGCCCCTGGGCTACGCCATCGGCAACGCACTCGAGGTCATGGAAGCCTCGCAGACCCTCCAGAACGCGGGCCCCGCCGACCTCACCAAGCTCTCCATCGAGCTGGCCGCGCGCATGATCTTCCTCGGCAAGAAGACGCCCACCCTCGAAGACGCCCGCCGCCTCGCCGAACAGCATCTGGTCGATGGCTCGGGCTACAAGAAGTTCAAGCAGGCCGTGGCCGCTCAGGAAGGCAACGCCCAGGCCCTCGACAAATTCGAGCTCTTGCCCAACGCCACCGGAATGCGCGAAATCACTTCGCCCCGCGGCGGCTACGTCACCTCCATCGACGCTCAAGATATCGGCGTCGCCTCCAACATGATCGGAGCCGGCCGCGACAAGAAGGAGGATGCCATCGATCCCGCCGTGGGCATCATCCTCGAAGTCAAGGCCGGCGAGAAGGTCGATGCCGGCTCCGTGCTCTGCCGCCTCTATTACACCAAGGAAGACCGCGTCGACGATGCCGCCGACATGGTCGAAGACGCCTTCCGCATCTCCGGCCAGAAGCCCGACGAGCGGGAACTGATCCTGGAAGTCGTTGGCTGAAATGGGCCGCTTCACCGGCCTGCTCGGCCTTGTCGTCATCCTCGCCGTCGCCTGGCTGTTCTCCTCCCACAAGCGCGCCATCAAGTACCGCCTCATCGCCTGGGGACTCGGCCTGCAGTTTGCCTTCGCCGTCATCGTGTTGAAGACGCCCGCCAGCGAGGTCCTGCGGGCCGTCAGCAACGGCGTCGCCGCCATGTTCGGATACGCCGAAGCCGGCAGCACTTTCGTATTCGGGCAATTGGGCGCGGCCAATCCCCCGATCGGTTTCGTGTTCGCTTTTCAGGTGCTGCCCATCATCATCTTCATTGCCTCGTTCTTCGCCATCCTGTACCACCTGGGCATCATGCAGCGCGTGGTCAAAGTCATGGCCATCGCCATGCAGAAAGTGATGGGCGTCTCCGGCGCCGAGTCGCTCAACGTGGCGGCCAGCATTTTCATGGGCCAGACCGAAGCGCCGCTCACCATCAAGCCCTTCCTCGCGGGCATGACCGAGTCCGAGTTGTTCACCATCATGACCTGCGGCATGGCCCACGTTTCGGGCGCGGTGATGGCCGCCTACGTGGGGGTCGGCCACGTGGAGATCCGCCACCTGCTGACCGCCGTGATCATGACCGCGCCGGCCACCATCATGCTGGCCAAGATCTTCGTGCCCGAGACCGAAAAGCCGGCCACCGCCGGCAAAGTGGAAATCAGCGTCGAGAAGACCGCGGTCAACGTGATCGATGCCGCCGCGCAGGGCGCCGGCGACGGCCTGCGCCTGGTGTTGAATATCGGCGCCATGCTCATCGCGTTCCTGGCGCTGATCGCCCTGATGAACGGCATCATGGGCTGGGCCCACGTGCATGCCGGCTGGTTTCCCGAATCGCTGCAGAAGCTCTTCGGCTGGATCTTCGCTCCTGTCGCCTGGGTGCTGGGCGTGCCGTGGCAGGACGCGGGGACCATCGGCAGCTTGCTGGGCACCCGTTTGGTCACCAATGAAATGGTGGCGTTTCAGCAGCTCGGGCCCTTGAAGGACACCCTGGCGCCGCGGTCCTTCACCATCGCCACGTTCGCCTTGTGCGGGTTTGCCAACCTGAGTTCCATCGCCATCCAGATCGGCGGCATCGGCGCCCTGGCCCCCAACCGCAAATCCGACCTGGCGCGCCTCGGCTTGCGCGCCGTAGCGGCAGGCTCCATGGCCAACTTCATGTCGGCCTGCATCGCAGGGATGTTCTTGTGATCGACAAAGCCGGCGATTACATCCAAAATCGCATTGCACGCCGGCCCGAAATCGGCGTGGTCCTGGGCAGCGGACTCGGCGCCTTCGCCGAAGAACTCACCGGGAGCGTCGAAATCCCCTATTCCGAAATTCCCGGCTGGCCGCCCTCCACTGCCGTCGGCCACGCCGGCAAGCTCATCGTTGGCAGCCTGGGACCGGCCGCCGTCGCCGTCATGTCGGGCCGCGCTCACTTGTACGAAGGAAACACCGCCGCGCAGGTGGTCCTCGGCGTCCGCGTCTTGCACTCTCTGGGCGTGAAGTCGATCGTCTTCACCAACGCCGCCGGCGGCATCAACCTGGCGCTCGAGCGCGGCGGCCTGGTGCTCATCTCCGATCACATCAACCTCCAGGGAACCAGCCCCCTCGTCGGCCCCAATGACGACCGCCTCGGCCCCCGTTTCCCCGACATGTCCGACGCCTATTCGCGCGCCTTCCGCGAGATCGCCAAGCTGGTGGCCGCCGAGCAATGCATCCCCATCGCCGAAGGCGTCTATGCCGCCATGCTCGGTCCGTCCTACGAAACCCCCGCCGAAATCCGCTACCTGCGCGCCATCGGGGCCGACGTGGTGGGCATGTCCACCGTGCTCGAAGCCATCGCGGCCAACCACATGGGCATGCGGGTGCTGGGCATCTCCTGCGTCACCAACATGGCCGCCGGCATCCTGCCGCAAAAAATCCATCACGAGGAAGTGCTCGAAACCGGCCTGATGGTGCGCGACACCCTCGTCCGCTATCTGAAAGCCCTGTTGCCCAGGCTCGCCGAGGCGGCATGAGCCACCCGCTCCTCGCCGCCGCGCTGGCGGCCCGCCAGAACGCGTTCGCGCCGTATTCCAAATTCCAGGTCGGCGCCGCCCTCGAAGACGACGGCGGCCGTATCCACACCGGCTGCAACATCGAAAACGCCACCTACGGCCTCACCATCTGCGCCGAGCGCGTCGCCGTCTTCAAAGCCCTCTCCGAAGGCGTCCGCAAATTCCGCCGCATCGCCATCGCCGCCGATACCGATTCGCTCACGCCCCCCTGCGGCGCCTGCCGCCAGATCCTCTGGGAGTTCTGCGGCAACATCGAAATCGTCCTGGTGAACCCGCGCGGCAAAACCGAAACCCTCCACTTGCAGGATCTATTCCCCAGGCCATTCGATGTCTCCTATCTCTAAGCTCTTGTGGGGCAGGTTGTCAACCTGCGGCGGGTTGTCAACCCGCCCGGCGAGCGAAGCTCGCCTGCTCGCCAGAGACGTTCCCAAACGGACCGTCCGCCGCTCGTCTCGACGTAACGCGGGCGCCCTTCCGAGCCGCGGGCGTAAGCAAGCGGTCCTCCTCTCCCTCCTCTTCGCCGCCACCCTCTCCGCCGAGCCGGCCGACTGGATCTGGAGCGCCCGCTACGTCATCACCGAGGACGCCCAGCATCGCGTCATCGAAAACGGCGCCGTGGCCATCCGCGGCGATCGCATCGTGGGCGTGGGCCGCAAAACCGAAATCGACGCGCGCTTCCAAACCGCCCGCCGCCTCGACCGCCCCGATGCCATCCTCGCCCCCGGCCTCGTCAACACCCACACCCACGCCGCCATGTCGCTCTTCCGCGGCATTGCCGACGACCTCAACCTCCAGCAGTGGCTCGAAAACTACATCTTCCCCGCCGAAGCCAAAAATGTCTCCCCCGACTTCGTGCGCTGGGGCACGCGCCTCGGCTGCCTCGAGATGCTCCTCGGCGGCACCACCACCTTCACCGACATGTATTACTTCGAAGACGTGGTGGCCGAAGTCGCCAAAGAGGCCGGCATGCGCGGCGTCCTGGGCGAAACCATCATCGGCTTCCCCGTGGCCGACAACAAGACCCCCGCCGACGCACTGCGCTTCACCGAAAAATATCTCGCGCGCTTCCGCGGCGACCCGCTGGTCGTCGCCGCCGTCGCTCCCCACGCGCTCTACACCAATTCCGACGAGACCCTCAAAGCCTCGCGCGCCCTCGCCGACAAATTCAACGCGCCGCTCGTCATCCACCTCTCCGAAACCAAAAAGGAGAACGACGACACGCTCGCCCAGCGCCACATGACTCCCACCCAGGTGCTCGACTCCCTGGGCGTGCTGACCGGACGCACCGTCGCCGCGCATTGCGTCTGGGTGAACGATGCCGACATGGCCATCCTGAAGGCGCGCGGCGTCGGCGTGGCGCACTGCCCTTCGAGCAACATGAAACTCGCGAGCGGCGTCGCGCCGGTCGTGCGCATGCTGGCGCTCGGCCTCGCCGTCGGACTCGGCCCCGACGGCCCCGCCGGCAGCAACAACGATTTCAATCTCTTCGAAGAGATGGACCTCGCCGCCAAGCTCCAGAAGGTGACCACCTTCGATCCCCAAGCCCTGCCCGCTGCCACCGCTCTCGAAATGGCCACCATCCGCGGCGCCCGCGCCCTGGGACTCGATCGGGAAATCGGATCGCTCGAGCCCGGCAAGCGCGCCGACCTCATCACCGTCCGCCTCGACCGGCCCAACGCCGTCCCGCTCTACGACCCGATTTCGCAGATGGTCTACGCGCTCAAGGCCGAAGATGTCCGCGACGTCATGGTCAACGGCAAACCAGTGGTCCGCGACGCCAGGATCCTCACGCTGAACGAGCCGCAGATCCTCCGGATGGCCGCCGAATATCGCGCCAGGATCAGTGCCTCTCTCAGGTAATTCGCGCGCGTAGGCCGGCCGGAACCCCGGCGCTCGCCGAAGATCGCTCAAAACATTAAACACAAAAAAAAGGTTGTGTTTCACTAATTCTCGATTAGAATTGAATCGAAATCCTTGGGCTCCTGAGGGCTGGGGCATGAACGATTCGGCTTGGAAGCGGCTGATCGAAAAGATCCACGAGAGCAACGTCGTCCCCATCCTTGGACCGCGTCTGCTGGTGGGCGCCGACGGACAGAGTTCTCTCGAGGCGCAGATTGCCCAAAGCGTGCTCGATCGTAGCCGCAACGAACTCGAGGCCTCCGGCAGGAACATTGGGGCGGCCCCGCTCCCGCCGTTTCGGGAACTGAACGAGTTGGTTGCGCGGTTGCGGGGGATTGTCGACCCGCAGGACCTTTACGACTATGTGCACGAAGCCATCCGCGAAGCGACCTCGAGCGCGAAGTTCGAAATTCCCGCACCCATCCGTCAGTTGTCGGAAATCGCCGATTTTCGGCTGTTCGTGACGCTGACGCCGGATGACCTGCTGGCCCGCAGTCTGAGGCGGCGTTGCACCGTGCAGGAAGTCGTTCACTCGCCAAGTCTGCCGACCAGTGAGGGGAGGGACTTGCCCCGCGACTGGAAAGAGAGGCCCGGCGAAGCGTATGTGCTGTACCTGTTTGGCAAGGCGCGCTCGGCGCCGATGTTCGCCATCCACGACGAGGACGTGCTGGAGTACGCCCACAATGTGATCACTCGCGGCAGCCAGGTGCCCACCGGCTTCCTCGATGAATTGCAGCAGCGCAATCTGCTCCTGGTGGGGTGCAACTTCCCGGATTGGCTCACCCGGTTTTTCCTGCGTGCGACAAATCGCAAACGGCTCTCGGAGAAGGCCAATCGATCGTGGGTGATCGAGCCGCTGCTGCCGGAGGAAAGTCTCACTTGCTTCCTCCGCAGCTACAGCAAGGAGACCGAGATTCTGTCGCAGACCCCGCCGGTGGAGTTTGTCGCCGAATTGCACCAGCGTTGGATGGCGGAGCATGGCGCCGGGTTAGGAAGCGCTGGCCGCCAGGGGGAAGAGGTTATTCCACGGGGAGCCATGTTCTTTATCAGCTATTCGCGGGGCACGGACCAGGCCCGGGCCCAGGAATTGTTCCAGGCGCTGCTGGGGCTGGGTGTCACGGAGAGCGAGGTGTGGTTCGATCGCAACTCGGTTGAGCCGGGTGAGGATTTTAAGCGCCGGATCATCGAAGGCATCCACGGCTGCCGCTACTTCCTGCCGCTGCTTTCGCGGGCCGCCGACAGCCGGGAGGAGGGCTTCGTCTTCACCGAGTGGCGCGAAGCGAGTGAGCGTAAGCGGGGAATGAACCGCGAGTTCCTCTTGCCGATCATCGTCGACGTCGAGTACGAACCCGAGAAGTACCAGAGCCGTCCGGTATGGGAGTGGAGGCAGCAGAGCCTGCACTTCGGGCACGCGTCCCAAGGAGACCCGGACAACCAATTAGTGGACAAGCTCAGGAATCTCGTGCGCGACGCGCGCCGGGGAAGCGCGGCGTGACTCCCATCCGCAATCGCGTGGCCGGCGCAACCGAGGCTCCTGAAGAACCTGTTGCGGGGAACCGCGCGAAACTGGACGCCGAAAACCCATGGCCCGGCCTGGATGCCTACGGGGAGGACTCGAGGGATTTCTTCAAAGGCCGCCACGAGGAAGCCGCCGAGTTGATGCGCCTGATCCGGCTGTCGGCGCTGACGGTGGTGTATGGCAAGTCGGGGCTGGGCAAGACTTCGCTGTTGCAGGCCGGTTTGTTCCCGCTGTTCCGGGCCGAGCACTATTTGCCGGTGTATTTGCGCCTGGATTTCTCCGGCAGGGTGAGGGAACCGCCGCTCAAGCAGGTATTGCGGCGCCTGAAAGACGCGCTCGCCGAGGCAAAGGCTGAATTTCCCGAGCCCGCCCCCGACGAATCCTTATGGGAGTACCTGCACCGCAAGGACCTGGAGATCTGGAGCACGGACAACTATCCACTGACTCCGGTATTGGTGTTCGACCAGTTCGAGGAGCTGTTTTCTCGAAGCGGCGGCAACCTCGAGCTGATCCGGCAAGTCTTCGACGACCTGGCTGACCTGATCGAGAACCGTATTCCAGCCGAACTGGCCGAGGAAACGGCGGGCGAGAGGCGGTCGCGATTCGACCTGTTCTCGCAGCCCTTTCGAATCATCCTTTCGTTCCGCGAGGATTTCCTTCCCGAGATGCGTGCGTGGGAAAAACAGGTTCCCTCCCTGCTGCGGAGCTACTGGCGGCTGGAACCGATGTCCCGCTCGTGCGCCATCCAGGCGGTGGAGGAGGCCGGAAAGGCCGTGCTCGACGACGGCGTTGCGGCGCAAATCGTCGATTTCGTAGGGAAATCGGACCATCCGGCGGCGGCGGATGGAACGTCCGGGATGGCCATCGAGCCCGTGCTCCTGAGCCTGTGTTGCACTCAATTGAATTTGGGGCGGGCGCCCGGGGCCAGGATCGACAAGGCGCTGCTGGAGGGCGCCGGTGAGGGCATTCTGGAGAAGTTCTATCGCGGCGCGCTGGAGGATCCGGAGGTGAAAGGGCCGCCCGAAGTGGCGCTCTTCATTGAGGACAAACTGGTCCAGGGCGGCTTTCGTGGCGACTATCCTAGGCAGGAGGCGCTGGATAATAACAAACTGACCGAAAAGCAACTGGCGGCATTGACCGACAGGCTGCGGCTGCTCCGAATTGTTCCCCATGCCGATACGGCGCGCATCGAATTGATTCACGACCGGCTGGTGCCGGTGATTTCGAAGGCTCGCGACCAACGGATGATCCGGGAACGCCAGGAGGAGCAGGAGCGCAAGGCTACCGAGGCGGAAACCGAGCGGGACAAGGAGCGGGCCCGCAGTGAAGAATTGCGCCGCAGTCTTAAGGCTGCCACGCGCAACCGCAACATCGCCATAGCCGCCGCGGTCGCAAGTTGCATGGTGCTGCTATGGGGATGGAGCGAGCGGAGAGCCAAAGAACTGGTGAAGCTCAAAGGGGCGGTGAGTGTGGACACCGCGCGCCTGGCCGAGGGGATGCTGGCGTTGGGAGTGGGCCGGGAGCCTTTGGAGCAGACCATGTATCGGGGGCTCGCCGCGTATCGTTTGACCGAAAAGGGAATGTCGCAGGCCCGGGCGGCCAGCCTGACTGCTTTGCATTGGGTGCTGGAGAGCTTTGGCCATCTTCGCAAAGCCGTCACCATTGACAGCCTCATGCCCACTCCGGCTTTGAGTTACAGTCCCGACGGAAAGATTCTGGCAGTGGGCGGAGAGGACGGCCAGGTCCGCCTGTTGGACGGCGAGACTTACCGGGAACTGGACAAACTCGACTGTCACCCGCCGCCCCATGAGTCCGTGTGGTCGCTCTCCTTCGGCCGCGACGGTAAGCGGCTGGCGGCCGGGTATATCTGGAATGGCGAGAGTGCGAAAAGCAGCGGCTTGGTCTGTGTCTTCGATATAGACAAACGCCGGATCCTGAAGAGTTGGTCCGCGGCGCAGCTTTGGCATAAGCCGGCAAGCATCTATAGCGTGGCCTATGGCGTCAAGGCCGGAAAAGAATTCGTCGTCTCCGGCGGAAGCGATGGGATCCTGCGTGTGTTGGACGTCGAGACCGGGGAGGCCCGCGAGAGTCCCGCGCAACAAGCGGAAGTGGTTGCAGTCGCGGTGAGTGCCGACGGCCGCACGGCGGCTTCCGGAGGCGCGGACAAGATGATCCGCATCTGGAACCTTGACGACCTCGGCAGTCCTGATCCGAAGCCGCGGCGCGAGCTGCCAGGGCACCAGGCAACCATCCAGCAGATCGAGTTTTCCCGTGTCGACCCGTCCAAGCTGGTTTCGGCCGGCGATGACGGGCGCATCATGGTGTGGAACGTCGAACGCGGGTGCCGCGTGCAAGAGAGCAAGGAGCAGAAAAACAGGATTTACGGGATTGCCATCCGCCCGAATGGGGCGTTGGTAGCCGCGGCGGGCGCGGATGGAAATGTGCGATTGTTCCCCATTTCGACGGGAGACCTGCCATGCGTCCCGCAGAAGGCGGCTCGGGCGTCGAAGATTGCCGGCGAGCCGGAGTTCGACGTGGTCAACGATGGCATCTTGGCGGGGCACGGAGGATTGGTTCTGGCCGTCGCGTGGAACGGCGCGGGGACCCGCCTGGCTTCCACCGGGCAGGACGGATCCATTCGCATCTGGGGCCCTGCAACCAGCAGCTTTTCGCTGGCGCAGCTGCTCTTGGGAACCAATGCGAAACCTGCTTCGGCCTTCACCGGCGTGACCAAGGTGGCGGTCAGTCCCGACGGACGAACGGTCGCCGCCGGTGACGACTCCGGCTTTATCCATGTGTGGGATCGGCCGGCGGAAAACACGGAGCCTTTGATGCTCTACGCCACTGCGAGCTGGAAGGCGCACACTGGCGCCGTCGGCGCGCTGGCATGCATTCGGATGGGAGACCGGATCGTACTGGTCTCCGGCGGCGCCGACGGCAGTCTGAAAAGGTGGGATGTCGCTAATGGCAGCCTTATCGCTCCGGAAATGGTTGATGACGCCGGGCCGATTCGTTCGATCGCGCTGTCACCCGACGGGAAGACGCTCGCCGCTGGAAGCAGCGACGGCACCGTCCGCCTTTGGGACGCCGCCAGTGGCGCACGGAAGCAAAGGCTCGAGAAACGCAAGGAAACGTCGCAGGAATACCAACTCTATGCGGTCGGCTTCAGCGCCGACGGGAAGCACCTGGCTGTGGGAGACTCTCACTCCGATAGCGTTCTGATTCGCGATCTCGAAAAAGACGAAGCCGAACGCGTATTGACGGGCCACATCTACTCGGTCAGGGCGTTTTCCCGCGCTGCGGACAAGTGGCTGCTCTCGGCTGGGCAGGATGGCAGCGTCCTCGAATGGGAGCAATCCACGCTGAGCCGGCCTCCGGCGGAAAGCCTGAAGAAACTGGATGAATTCAAATACCGGATGGGGTTTCGGAACCTCAAGCCGCTGAGATCCATGGATGTCAGCGCGGACGGAGCGTGGATCGTCACGGGAGGGGCAGACGGGCAGGTTCAGTTATGGGATGGGGTAGAGCACGTCCTGATCGGTTCGGGCTTCCTTGGGCATGACGCGGAAATCCGGTCCGTGGCAATGGCGCCCGATGGGAGCTTCTTCGTGACCGCGGACACTTCGAAAATCCTGGTGTGGCCCGGGCCCGACCGGTGGGCCGGCTTGATCTGTTCCAAGCTCGTCTCGAACATGAGCGGCAAACAGTGGCGGGAGTGGGTATCGCCGAAGATTCCTTATGAGGAACAGTGCGTCGGGTTGAAGCGCGCTCCGGACTAGCCAACGAATCTCCCGCGCCCGCAAGCGCGCCGGCCTTGTCACCGTCCCGCTCTACGACCCGGTTTCGCAGATGGCCTGCGCGCTCCTATACCATGCGCGAGTAAACAAACAACACGATCAGCGCTCCGATGAGCGCCATGAAGAAGCCCGCCGGGTGGCCTTCCCGGTACATGCCGGTCATCCGGCCGATCAGGCCTCCCAGCCACGCGCCGACCAGGCCCAGAACCATCGTCAGGATCAGGCCCATGTGCTGCCCGCCTGGCATCACCGCGCGAGCCACCAAACCAATGACCAGTCCGAAGAGGGCGTGCAAGAGCATGTGTATCATATGATCGTTCCTCCCTTTCCGATGTCGTGAGCGGCGGCCGTCTACTTTCCGGCGCTAGCCGCTTCACCCCAGAGCGTGGGGTACACCAGCCCCGCGATCGCCGCCCCCACAATCGGCGCCAGCCAGAATAGCCAGAGCTGCTCCAGGGCCCATCCGCCGACGAACACCGCGGGCCCGGTGCTGCGCGCGGGATTGACGGATAAGTTCGTGACCGGAATGCCGATCAGGTGAATCAGCGTCAACCCCAAGCCGATGGCAATCGGCGCGAACCCTTGCGGAGCGCGCCTGTCGGTCGACCCGAGAATGATCATGAGGAACATGAAGGTCAGCACGACTTCCGCCGTCAGGCACGAGACCAGCGGATACCCGCCCGGCGAATGTGCGCCGTATCCGTTGGATGCGAAACCGCCGCTCAAATCGAAACCGGGCTTGCCGCTCGCAATTACATACAAAACACCAGCCGCCACGATGCCGCCGATCACCTGCGCCGCGATGTAAGCGAGCAGTTCCGACGCGGGAAACCGCTTGCCCACGGCCAATCCTACGGACACCGCGGGGTTCAGGTGACAGCCCGAAATGTGGCCGATGGCGAACGCCATAGTCAAAACCGTCAACCCGAACGCCAGGGCCACGCCCAGAAAGCCAATACCGAGGTTTGGAAACGCGGCGGACAGGACGGCGCTGCCGCATCCCCCGAAAACCAGCCAAAATGTGCCGAGGAACTCGGCGCCAGCTCTTTTCCCCAGAGACATTGATTTCTCCTCTTCTGCACCGGCAGCCTCGATCTCGACCTCACGTCGTCCTGCCAGGGTCAGAGTTCCAGAATGCCCTTTCCTTCGAGCGTTTGCAAGGGTCCTCTTTCCCTTGTGTACTTCGGGGAACTTCCACGTCTTGCGGTCCGTATATCCTCGACATGGTAAACCTGACGCTCTTCGCAGGGGCGGCGATTCTCACACTTCTGGTGGGCCCGTCTTCGGCCTCCGGCCAGGCGCTCGACAAGCTCCAGCTCCGCAAGGTGCGGGCCGAGGCGGCCGAGTACCGCGGTACCAAGGCGATCCACATCACGCAAATCCCCGGCGCGCAAGGGGAGGACACGCTGGCCATCGTCGGCGGATCCGGGCTGCAGGATGGCGTGATTGAAGTGGACCTGGCCGGCGCTCCGGCGCCCGGCGCCTTCGGCGATGCGCGCGGCTTCATCGGCGTGGCATTCCGCGTCCAACCCGATGCCGCGAAGTACGAGTTGCTGTATCTGCGCCCGACCAACGGCCGCGCGGAGGACCAGCTTCGCCGCAACCATTCCACGCAATACGTCTCGTTCCCGGACTGGCCCTGGCAGCGCACGCGGCAGGAGACGCCTGGACTGTATGAATCCTACGTGGATCTCGAGCCGGGCGTGTGGACCAAGGTGAAAATCGTCGTGGCCGGCGCCAAGGTCCGGCTCTACGTTCACGATGCCCAGCAGCCGTGCCTGATTGTCAACGATCTGAAACTGCCTCCCTCGAAAGGCGCGATCGGACTCTGGACGGGCCCGGGCACAGACGGCTACTTCGCGAATCTGCGCGTCACTCCTCAGCCATGAGCCAGCCGGCCGGCAGCTCGCACCGCCGGCGCGCGTCACCCAAGCTAGTGTGGTGTCCACGAGATAACTGGACAGGATTAGCCTGCGCCTCTGGATACCGAAGCTACTGATCCTGGAGGATGCGTTTCCATTCCACCCTGGGCCTTTGGAAATTGATGAGCAGAGCCAGATCGGCCGCATATTCGCCCACGTAATGCCCTTTGTAGCAAACCGGGAATGAAACCTGAGCCTTGGAGTTGACAGCACCGAGCGCGAGCTGGGGCTGACGCGAAAGAGTCGGCCGAGTTTTCGCGCTTGCGGCGCGCTGATGTTTCGCTTTCCGGTGAGGGCCTCATGCACATGACTGCGCCGTCCAAAAACGGACTGGAGGTCCGTCGCCGTTTTCCCGGAGTGCTCCAGGAGAAACTGCAAGGGAGGAGAACCAGCCCGGATGATTCCAGTGTGGAGTATACTGAGGAGTAGAATCCACATATGGAAACCATCCAGGTTGTCCTCGATTCGAAACTATTGCGCGCCACGGAAGTGGCGGCGCGGCGAACGAAGTTGAATCGCTCCGCTCTGATTCGTGAGGCCATCCGGGCGCACCTGAAGAACCTCGAGACCAGGGAACGGGAACTGCGCGACCGCAAAGGCTATGAAGGCGGCCCAACGGACCCGGGGGACCTGTCCGGATGGGAAGCGGAGGCGATTTGGCCCGTGGAATAGCCAGGGGCGACATTCGGCTCTACCGTTTTGCTCATCCGGACAAGGCGAGGCCAGTCGTAGTGCTGACGCGCGACAGTGCCCTTGGATATTTGTCCACAGCGACGGTCGCGCCGATCACGTCCAGTATCCGAGGGGTTCCCTCCGAAGTGAGGTTGGACGAAGAAGATGGTATGAAGCGCCCCTGCGCGGTGAATCTTCACAACACAGTAACCGTGTCGCAGCAACGCTTGGGTAGGCGTGTCGCTCACCTCCCTCCACTGCGAATGAAGGAGGTGTGCGGAGCCCTGCGTTTTTCTCTGGGCTGCGACGCGGTCTAACCGCCCCTCGAATTTTGGCCGTCTCCCGGTCCCCACCAAAAGTCGCCCCCGGTAACTCTTGGAGATTCAACAGTTTGTAAAGCCTCGATCCCGAACGCGCAAACCCCGCCACCGCCGGTCACAAACGAAACAGATTTTTTTCGGCATGATTCGAAACGCCTTATGCGTTTACAGGGCCCGTGGGTCACCAACCTGCTGCTACAGTCGAATTGAGAAAGGCTTTACGGCGTGTTGAAAGGCTTGATCGGAGACCCAAACATCGTATCGGCGACAAAATGGCACGTCCGCCATCGCGCCCTCTCCGTCTCTTCCGCCGAAAAACGTCCACATAGTTGCGGAAAACACGCGGAACCGTATGCATGCTTACGGCCCAAAATTCATAACTCATTCATTCTTCACGAAGAGCACTCCGAAAATCCGTATGCATGCTTACGGTTTGTTGGAGTCTACGCCCCCGCCGCCACCCGGAGCCCGTAATCCGCATACCGGAATTCCGGCGGTATGCTGCTCCTCGCCGCGCACCGTGCGATCTTGATGTGGTGCCGCCACGCCCCGCCGCGCGACGCCCGCCGCGTGCCGCTCTCCGGCCCTCGCGGATTTTCCACGGGCGACACGTCGTAGTATCGCGGGTCGTACCAGTCCGAGCACCACTCGTGCACGTTCTCGCACATGTCGAACAGCCCGTACCCGTTCGGCTCCGACTTCCCCACCGGCTCCGGCCCGTCGATCCATCGCTCCGCATAACCCGCCCGCGACGTCACCGGCTCATCGCCCCACGGATACAGCTTCTGCTCCAGGCCGCCGCGCGCCGCGAACTCCCACTCCGCCTCCGTCGGCAGCCGCACTTCCCTCCCCCATTCGGCCGAGAGCCACCGGCAGTATTCCACCGCGTCGAACCAGTTCACCGAGGTCGCCGGCAGCGTGGCGCATTCGAACGCGAACTTCCGGAACGCCGCGAACTCCCGGTTGGTCACCTGGAAGCGGCACAGCCGGAATGGCGCAACCGCCACACGGTGAACCGGCTGCTCCTCATCGCGGCCGTTTTCCTGGCCCATGAGAAACTCGCCGCCGGGAATGAGCACCAGGTCGTTTGGGGTCATCTTCCAATAAGGAAAACTGCAGCTTTCGTTCGTTGTCGTCCACCCGGTCCAGCAGCACCCGCACCCGGTCGCCGATCGAAAACTCGCGGCGCGTGCGCTTTCCCACCACCTTGCGGACGTTCTCCTGATAAGTGTACTGATCGCCGGGCAGCGTGTCGATAGGCACCAGCCCTTCGATGAACAGCTCCGCCAGCTCCACGAAGAGCCCGTACTTGGCCGTGCTGATGATCAGCCCTTCGAAATCCTGGCCCACCCGCTCGGCCATGAACTTCACTTTCTTCCACTCCACCAGTTCCCGCTCCGCGTCCGCCGCGGCTCTCTCCGTCTGCGAGCAGTCGTCGGCGATGCGCGCCAGGTCCGTCCCCTGCCACAGCCGCATCAGCCGGTGCACCACCAGGTCCGGATACCGGCGGATGGGCGACGTGAAATGCGTATACGCCTCCGCGGCCAGCGCGAAGTGGCCGACATTCTCGGTGCTGTATCGCGCCTGTTTCAGTGAGCGCAGCATCAGGTAGCTGAGGATCCGTTCCTCCGGCTTGCCCTCGATCTTGGCCACCAGCCGCTGATAGTGCCGCGACGAAATCCGCAGCCCGCCGTCGGGCAGCACGATCTCCCGCCCGTGCTTGCTGCCGTCCCGATGCTTGTCCGTGTAGCGGAACTTCTGAACCGGAATCGCGCCCACTCCCAGCGAGTATCCGAAGTGCGCCGCCACTTCTTCGAACTCCATCACGCGCTTGGGATCGGGCTTCTCGTGGATGCGATAGATCGAAGTCTCCACGGTGTCCCGCAGGTGCGCCGCCACCGCCTCGTTGGCCGCCAGCATGAACTCCTCGATGAGCCGATGCGCGATGTTCCGCGGCGCCCGCGTCACCCCCGTCATCTCGCCCCATTCGTCGAATTCGATCAGCGGCTCCGGCAGGTCGAAATCGATCGATCCGCGCCGCACCCGCTTGCGATTGAGCACCAGCGCCAGCTCGCGCATCAGCTCGAATCGTTCCACCAGCGGACCGTACCGCTCCCGCAAGCCGGCGTCGCCTTCCAGCAGCCCGTGGACATTGGTGTACGTCATGCGCTCCACGCTGCGGATCACGCCCGGCGTGAACTCCTGCGCCACGACCTCGCCCTGGTGATCGATCTCCATCAGCGCCGACAGCACCAGCCGGTCCTCCCGCGGAATCAGCGAGCAGATGTTGGTCGATAGCTCGAACGGCAGCATGGGAACCGCCCGGTCCGGAAAGTAAACGCTGGTCCCGCGCAGCCTGGCCTCCAGGTCGATCGGCGTCCCCGGCCGCACGTAGTGGCTCACGTCGGCGATATGTACCTGAAGCGCGAAGTTGCCGTTCTCGAGCCGCTCCACCCATACGGCATCGTCGAAATCGCGCGCCGTCTCGCCGTCGATCGTCACGATGTCCATGCCCCGGAAATCGCGCCGCCCTTCCAGTTCGCCCGCCGAAATCGCGCCGTCCATCCGCTGCGCCTGCTCCACCACCTCCGGTGGAAACTGGTGCGGCAGGTGATGCTTGCGGATCACGATCTCCACGTCCACGCCGAAATCGTCCGGCCGCCCCAGGATCTCGATCACGCGGCCCACCGGATTTTCGCCCTTCTCCGGATACTCCAGCAGCTCGACGTTCACCACCATGCCTACGAGGTCCCCCACAGCCGAGACCGTCGGCGCCTCCACTCCGATCCGGTCGATCACCGGGCCCCCCGCGGGAATCTCCATCCCCTCCGGGATCTCGATCCACTGGTGGATGCGCTCGTCGTGCGGCACCACGTACTGCCCGCGCCGCCCGATGCGAAACTCGCCCACCACCGTCGGATGCGCGCGCTTCAGCACCTTGACGATCTCGCCATCGGCCCGCCCTCCCGCTTCGATCCGCCCGATCCGCACCACCACGCGGTCCCCGTGCATGGCCTTCTCCGCCGATTCGGGCGGGATGAAGATGTCGCCGGTGACCCCTTCCACCGGCTGGTCCGAGATCAGGAAGCCGTATCCGTCGCGGTGCATTTGCAGGCGTCCCACGGCGAACTCGCGGCTGCGCGCCGTGACGGCGTAGTGCCCCGATCGCAATTCGATCAGGTCCCCGCGCGCCGTCAGCCGCGCCAGCGCCGTCTCCAGCACGGTCCGGTCTTCGCCCTTCATCCCCAGCTCGCGCACCAGTTGTTTGAAGCCTGCCCGCGCGTGCGGCAGGCGCGCGATATGTTCCAAAAGGCCCGCTTCCGTCATACTCCGATCTTACCTTCAACGTTTCGCGCCGTCGCCTCGTCACTCAGGTGGTATACCAGATCTATGAGGCGCATCCTCATCCTGCTTCTTCCCGCCGCGCTCTTCGCGGCCGAGGCCCGCTACGCCCGCCTGGGCCAGTTCGAAGGCCAGGCCGAGGTTCAGCTCACCGCCGCTTCCGACTGGATGGCCGCCGAGCGCAATCTTCCCCTGCCCGAATCCGCCTGGCTGCGCACCGGCGAATCCTCGCGCGTCGAGATCGAGCTGGACGAAGGCAGCGCCTGGCGTCTCGGCCCCGGCTCGCAAGCCGAAGTCTCCGACTACTCGCGGCTCTCCACCGGCCAGCGCGTGACATTGCTCACGCTCGATCGCGGACTGGCCTACTTCACCGGGCAGCCCGAGGGCAAGGACGCGCTCACCCTTGCCGTCCCCGGCGCGCAGATCACCGTCTCCCAGCGCGCCAGGCTGCGCCTCGAAGTGCAGGAGAGCTGGAGCCGCATCTCGGTCCTCGAAGGCGTCGTGCGCTTCTCTTCCCCCGCCGCCGAAATCGATCTGCGCGAAGGCCAGACCACGCGCGTCGAGCCCGCCAACCCCGCGCGCTTCTTCCTCAACCGCGAGATCGCTTCCCTCGATCTGGACCGCTGGAGCGAAGTCCGCGACAAGACGCTCGCCTCCACTCCCTCGGCCGCGCACGTCATCGAGCGTTACGGCCTCGCCGACCTCGATACCGCCGGCAAATGGATCCAGACCGCCGACCTCGGCGCAGTGTGGAAGCCTGAGGTCGCGGATGGCTGGCTCCCGTTCCAGAACGGCCGCTGGCGATGGTACGACGCCGTCGGCTACACCTGGATCAGCGCCGACCCGTGGGGCTGGCTGCCCTACCACTACGGCCGTTGGGCCCACCGCGAGGACCTCGGCTGGGTGTGGGCGCCCGCCAAAAACGCCATCTTCAAGCCCGGAGAGGTCTACTGGTTGCGCGGAACCCGCCTCGTGGGCTGGGGGCCGCTCGCGCCCGGCGAAACGTGGAAGGGCCCCGGCAGCGATGCGCCGCGGCAGTTCCTGAACGTCTACACCACCTTCGCCGCGTTCTGGCAGGACGCCGCCGTGATCGATCCCGCGGGCTTCACCGCGCGGCCCGACGAACCCCTGGTGGTGGCATCGTTCGCACTCGCGCTGCCCTCTCCGGCATTCGTCGCCGCCCGGTTGGACGCCACGCGCCCGCTGCTCGTCACCCGGACCCGCGTGGCGCCCGTGGTCGAAGAAGCCGCGTTCCAAAGCAGTCCCGGGCCCACGATCATGGTGGTGAATCCGCCGCCTCCTCCGCCCGTGGTGGTGATTACCGAGCCGCCCCCCGAGCCGCAGCAGCCCGCGGCGCCCGTGGCGTATCCCGTCCCCGTCTACACCGGCATGGTGGTGATGAACCCGCCGCAGCCTGCCACCGCGCCGGCGCCGCAAACGGCCGTCGCCAAGGCCACTGCGCCTCCG
>DASQZT010000141.1:0-25266 GCA_035638575.1 Bryobacteraceae bacterium | reverse complement strand
AATGCTGCATACTCGATTCATGGCGGAAGTCCTTTGGGCTAAGATCGGTTCTAGGCAAACCCAGATCTGAACTTAACAGGATTTCCGCCAGTGCTACAAAATCGTCTTGGACAGGAGTGGTTGTCAACCCGCCCGGCGAGCCATGCTCGCCTGTTCGCCTCGCATCGCTCGTTTCTGCCGCCAGAGACGATCCCACAGGGATCGCCCTCCGCTCTTCTTTTTCACCCTCCATTGGCGAAGTCATCCGATCGGCCTCGCCTGGACTATGCTGCTATACTCGTTCCGGAAGAACTCTAATGCGACAATTTTGCTTGGCTCTTGCAGTGGCAGTCGCGACGTTCGCGCCCATCGGGTTGACTCAACCAGGCGGCCCGTACCAGGTGCTCAAGAGGGCTAAGGTCGGCGGAGAAGGTGGCTGGGACTACATCTATGCCGACGCCGCCGGACGCCGGCTGTACATCCCGCGCCGCGGAGGACAGGCCGCGGCGGGGGCCGTCCAGACACGCTTGACCATCTTCAATCTCGACACGCTCGAGCCGGCCGGCGAGATTGCCGGTGTCGGAGGCAATGGCGCCGCGGTCGACCCGAAGTCGGGCCATGGCTTCACCAGCAGCAAGCCCGTCTCGATGTTTGACACCAAAACCATGACGCTCATCAAGACCATCGATCCGGGCGCCGCACAGCCGGACGGCATCTACTTCGATGCCTTCAACCAAAGGGTCTACGTCTTCAGCCACCCCACGAAGGACGCGACGGTTATCGACGCCAAAGACGGCGCCGTGCTCGGCAAGATCGATCTGGGCGGCGTGCCGGAGCAGGGCGTGGGCGACGGCAAGGGCATGCTCTATGTCGTCATGCAGGATGCGCAGGGCAGTGTTACGGCCGTCGATGTCAAGACCATGAAGGCGGTCGCCCACTACCCCTTCGGGGACAAGGGCAGGTGCAACGGTCTGGCGTTGGACGCGAAGCATCATGTGCTGTTCGCGGCGTGCGCCAGCTCCGGGAATCCGCCTGCCCAGCCGGCAAAACCCATGATGGTGATTCTGAGCGCCAAGGACGGCAAGATCCTCGCCAACCTGCCGCTCGCCGGTGGGTCTGACGGCGCCGTTTTCAACCCCTCCACGATGGAAGCCTTCAGCACGCACGGCAACGGCACGTTGACTGTCGTCAAGGAGAAGAGCCCTACGAGTTTCGAGGTCGAGCAGAATCTCGATACCATGAATGGCGCCCGAACGATCACCTTCGACAGCAAGACGAACCACATCTTCACCATGAGCCAGGAGCGTGGTCCGGCGCCGCCGCCACCCCCTGGCGGAGGCCGCGCGCCCCAGGGCACACCGGTGCCGGGTTCGTTTACAATTCTGATGATCGGCAAGTAAGAGCAAGCCGGTTTCGAGTCGCGGCGGAGCCGTCCTGCTCACACGTGCTGATCCACGAGGATCGGGTTTCCATCGGGGTCGAGAGCGATGAAGCTGGCCGGTCCCGTTGTGCTCTCGTCCGCCTGTTGTAGCATCTGCACCCCTTGTGCCTTCAACTGGCGCTGCAGATCGCGAACGTCGGTGAAAGAGGCAAGCTTCTGGGCGTTGCTGTCCCACCCGGGGTTGAAGGTGAGAATGTTCTTCTCGAACATTCCTTGAAAAAGCCCGATCACGTGATCGCCGTTCTTCAGGATCAGCCAGTTCTGCGATGCATTCCCGGCGAAGGCCTGGAAACCGAACTTTTCGTAGAAACTCCTCGAAGCCTCGAGATCCTTGACGGCCAGGCTGATCGAGAACGCGCCGAGTTCCATGCTTTGCTCCTTTCCGGTTGCGACGGTCAAGGAATTATATCAATGGGAGTTTGCTTCGCTCAAGTGTTCGTCGTGCCCGCACCCCGCCCCGGTACTGGAACCAGTACCATTGCCGCCGGTGCACCCGAAAGCTTACCTTACCTTCGTGCTCCTGCTAGCGTTTGTCTGCCTTCAAATTATGGATGCCCTCACCACCATGGTGTTCCTGCGGTTCGGCCTGCTCGAGGGAAATCCGCTGATCCGCCTGGCGCTGGGCGCCGCTCAACCCGCGCTGGCATTGGTCGCCGCCAAGGTTCTCGCCTTGGCGTTGGGCGTGTTCGCCTGGCGCTCCGGACGCACCGGCCTTCTGCGCAAGATGAACGTGTTGTTCGGCGCGTGCGTGGCGTGGAACCTCGCGGCCATCGTCGCTACAGCTTGCGCTTGAAAGACGTCGCCGCCGCCGCGTAAGCCAGCCGCACGGTCTGGTTGAACTGCACGTCGCGGTCAACCGCGCGGCCGCCTGGGCTACGAACCTCTCAGCGCCGAATAGTCGAGGCCCCTTGCCCACGAATTCTGATCGAAGGCCCGGCATCGGCAAGGTGATGCAAAATGAACCTCACCGGCCACTTGCCCGGTCCGTAACTCCGGGCCAGTTGCTGGTCGCTCAGCTCGAGGTACTTCAGCGTGTGATCTCTCGCTGCTTCGCGTCGCGTGACAATGTCCATGTCGATCCTCTTGCCCACTATTCCATGAGCATACCAGGAGGTGCTGATCTGCCAAACCTGGCACACTGAAGTTAAGGTAACTTGTGTCCATCTTCATCGTCCAACTCGGCACACCTCGCAAGCCCGGCGAAGGTTTGCGGCTCGGAACGGTGCGGCGGCCTCCGCGCGGCGTTCCCAAGTCTGACTTCGCCCGGCTCGACTACTATGACGTCTGGTTCCCGAATCTGTCGCCCAGCGCCGAACTTGTGCGGCAAGCTCTCGGAGCGGCCGGCGAGCGCGCGTGGGCCGCATTCAGCCGCAAGTTCAGGCGGGAGATGAGGGCGCCCGATCGGAGCCGCGAACTGGACGTATTGGCGGCGCTGTCGCATCACACCAATCTGGCGCTGGGCTGCTAGTGCCGGGACGAGAGCCGCTGCCACCGGTCCTTGTTACGGGATCTTCTAGCGGAGCGCGGCGCGGACATAATTTGAGGCCCGGCGCCGCCTGACCTGCGCTGTCGCGTTTTTACCCATTACTGACCGACTCCAATGGCGGAGCGCTTGGCAAGCGAAGGGTCCGAATATCGCGCATCGGTGGCTGGCCGAAGAAACGGCTGTATTCGCGGCTGAATTGGCTGGCGCTTTCGTATCCCACCTCGAAGGCCGCGCTGGCGGCGTCCAGGCCATCCATGAGCATGCGTCCCCGCGCTGCCTGCAACCGAAGCTGTTTCTGATA
Organism: Bryobacteraceae bacterium; assembly: GCA_035638575.1. Taxonomy (GTDB): domain Bacteria; phylum Acidobacteriota; class Terriglobia; order Bryobacterales; family Bryobacteraceae; genus DASQZT01. Next base: position 22,059 of record DASQZT010000141.1, on the reverse strand, counting down.
CTGAAGAGGACTCATGGCGGTCAACACCCGGAAATGATGGTGCAGCGTGGACACGCCCATGCCCGCGATTTCTGCGAGATCTTCCACCCGGAGCGGCTTCGCATAGTTCGCCCTGATCCAGGCGATCGCTTTTGCCGTTCGGTGGCTCTGCTCCCCTAGCGTTGCAATCGCTTGAAGGCGTGCTCCCTCCGCACTGCGAAGGATTCGGTAGATGATCTCGCGTTGAATCAGGCCGCTGAGAAAGGGAATGTCCTGCGGCGTGTCCAGCAGGTCCACGAGCCGGCAGCATGCTGTGAGGAATTCCACCGTGGTTTCACCGGTCGCCATGCCGGGACTGTCGAACGGCGCCTCGGCCACCTGAATCTCCTCCCGGCTGAGAAGCTCCCGGACCACGGGCATTTCGAGTTTGAGCGACAACGCCAGGCAGGGCGCCCCTTCACTTGCCTCGATCACCCGGCTGACGACCGGCAAATCGACCGACGTCAGCAGGAATCGCGACGCGTCGTAGATGAAAACGTTTCGGCCGAGTTCCACGCGCTTCCGCCCCTGGGCGATCACGGTCACGCTCGGCTCGTAGGTCATGGAGCACCGGGCGGTCGGGGCGGTCCGCCGGTGGAGCGTCAGCCCGGGAATATCCGTTGCCCGGTTCTCTGCGGAGCCAATGAACAAGGCAATCTTCCGGGCCAGCTCCGCCCGCAATTCGTGCGCTCGATCACGTAACAGAGACGCCTCTCCACTGCGGTTCCTCATGATCGCGGTTTCGCTCTCCTCTACCTCCAGGATAACCGCTGGCGATGTGCGTAAATCAACAGCCCAAGAGGAATAGGCAAGAAATCGGAAGGATCGGGATACCGCTTCCATGGCACTCGACTCTAACCTGGAAAAAGAGAAACGATTCCGAAGGAGAAACAATGCAGAAGCGCAAACTTGGAAAAAGCGGCCTGGAAGTATCGGCTCTCGGGCTCGGCTGCATGGGAATGAGCTTTTCTTACGGTCCGCCCAAAGACAAGCGGGAGATGACATCTCTTCTCCGCGCAGCCGTGGAACGCGGCATCACATTCTTCGACACCGCCGAGGTCTACGGCCCGTTCTTGAACGAAGAGCTCGTCGGCCAAGCTCTCGCTCCCTTCCGCGGCCGGGTCGTGATCGCCACCAAATTCGGGTTCGACCTCAGTCCTGATTTCGATCCCCGCGGGATGAAGGGCGCGCCGGGCCTGAACAGTAGGCCTGACCATATCAGGCAAGCCGTCGAAGGCTCGCTCAAACGGCTCCAGGTTGACGTCATCGACTTGCTCTATCAGCATCGGGTTGACCCCAACGTGCCTATAGAAGATGTAGCTGGAGCGGTGAAGGACCTGATTCAGGAAGGCAAGGTCAAGCACTTCGGCCTTTCCGAAGCAGGAGTGCAAACCATCCGTCGCGCACACCGGGTCCAGCCGGTCACTGCTCTCCAGAGCGAATATTCGCTGTGGACCAGGACTCCGGAGAAGGAAGTCATACCCACCCTTGAGGAACTCGGAATCGGCCTTGTCCCGTACAGCCCCCTGGGCAAGGGCTTCCTCACCGGCAAGATCGGCGAAAATGCGAAGTTCGACAGCTCCGACTTCCGCAGCACCCTGCCTCGCTTCACGCCCGAGGCTCTCAAGGCGAATCAGGCCCTGATTAATCTGCTCGCCGGCATCGGGGAACGGAAGAAGGCGGCGCCCGCTCAGATCGCACTCGCCTGGCTCCTCGCTCGGAAGCCGTGGATGGTACCGATCCCAGGCACCACCAAGCTGCATCGCCTGGACGAAAACATCGGGGCGGTCTCGGTCGAACTCACGCCCGGCGATCTCCGTGACATCGAAAACGCCGCCTCGAAGATCACGGTCGAAGGCGCTAGGTACCCCGAAAAGCTGGAGCAGATGACCGGCCGCTGAGCGGCCACGCGAAGGACTTCTGAAATGGACATCAAAAGAATCGGCTCGCAACCTTCCGTCAAGGGACCATCGGAGTGGTTCACTGGCACGGTACGTATCGATCCGCTCTTTCAGGCGCCCGATCCGGCACTGGTTCAAGGTGCCAGCGTCACTTTCGAGCCGCGTGCGCGGACTGCATGGCATACGCATCCGCTCGGTCAGACCCTCGTCGTCACGGCAGGCTGTGGCTGGGCACAGCGTTGGGGCGGACCAATCGAGGACATCCGCCCGGGTGACGTGGTCTGGTTCCCGCCCGGTGAGAAGCACTGGCACGGCGCCACACCAACTACCGCCATGACCCACATCGCCATTCAGGAGAAGCTCGACGGCAAGGTCGTCGACTGGATGGAACAGGTCACCGACGAACAATACAAGGCCTGATCAAGGGCCGACAAGCAATCGATAGGAGCATCAGTCCATGTACAAAGCCAAAGCTTACTCCGCCGCAAGTGCGACATCGCCGCTTGCCTCCACGACGGTCACGCGTCGAGATCTGACCGAACATGACATACAGATCGAGATCCTGTTCTGTGGTATCTGCCACTCGGATCTGCACCAGGTACGCAACGAATGGAGCGGCGTCATGCCGACGGTCTACCCCTGCGTCCCAGGCCATGAGATCGTCGGCCGCGTGACCAGGGTTGGCTCCGCAGTCGCAAAGTTCAAGCCAGGCGACCTGGCCGCGGTCGGCTGCATGGTCGATTCCGACCGCACCTGCCCCGAGTGCCAGGCTGGCCTCGAGCAGTTCTGCCCGAACCTGACCCTCACCTACAACTTCCCCGATAAGCACCTCGGAGGCGTCACCTATGGTGGCTACTCCGACAGCGTAGTCGTCGATGAGCGCTTTGTCCTGCATGTCCCTTCCAACCTGGATCTCGCCGGAGCCGCGCCTCTCCTCTGCGCCGGAATCACGACATACTCACCCATGCGCCACTGGGGCGTCGCCAAAGGCAAGAAAGCCGGCGTGGTGGGTCTCGGCGGACTGGGCCACATGGGCGTGAAGTTTGCTCATGCGCTCGGAGCTCACGTGGTTGTCTTCACGACCTCACCCGGGAAGAAAGAGGACGCGCTCCGCCTCGGGGCCGATGAGGTTGTCGTCTCCCGCAATGCCGGCGAGATGAAAAAGCACGCCGGCAGCTTCGACTTCATCCTCGACGCCGTCTCCGCCGATCACGACATCGACGCCTACATCCAACTCCTGCGGCGCGACGGTAACATCACCCTCGTCGGCGCGCCTGAGAAGCCCATGGCCGTCTCCGCATTCGGCCTCATCATGGGACGCCGCAGCCTCTCCGGATCGCCCATCGGCGGCATCCCCGAGACTCAGGAGATGCTCGATTTTTGCGGGGCGCATCACATCGCCGCCGATGTCGAAGTCATCCCCATCCGGAAGGTCAACGAAGCCTACGGGAGACTGCTCAGGTCCGATGTGAAGTACCGCTTCTCGATTGATATGGCTTCTCTCAAATCCGAATAGGACGAAGAATAACATGCGAGTTGGCATTCTGGGTTCGGGGCTGATGGGCGGCAAGCTCGGAACGATCTTCGCGCGTGCCGGGCACGACGTGGTATTCAGCTATGCGCGCAGCAGGACCAAGCTCGAGCACCTTGCGCGCGATGCGGGGCCCAACGCGCGAGCTGGCGCGCCGGACGAGGCCGCGCGCGAAGCTGACGCCCTCTTGCTCGCCGTCCACTGGTCCCGAATTGCCGATGTTTTGAAACAGGCAGGCGGCTTGTCGGGCAAGGTCGTCGTCACTTGCTCGCTCCCGATGAATGCCGGTAACACCGGCCTCGTGATCGCCCACACCTCCTCGGGCGCGGAGGAGCTTGCCAGGATGATTCCACAGGCTCGGGTCGTCTGCGCATTTAACACCGTACCCAGCGAAGTGCTTTTCGGCGTGTACGAAGCCCGGCGCAAGGCCGGGCGGCCGAGCCTGGTGTACTGCGGCGGCGATAAGGGCGCCAAAGCTGTGTCCGCTGAGCTGATCCGCGACGCGGGTTTCGATCCGGTGGACGCCGGTCCCCTGCAGGTCGCCCGGTACACCGAGCCGTTCGCGCTGCTCGTCGCGCAACTGGCGTACGAGGGAGAAGGGGGCCCGGAGCTGGCGTACCGTTTCGACCGGTTTAGGAAGTAGGAGACCTCCAAGCACGTCTCTTTCTCCGGCTGATCGACGCGAGTTTTAACGGGTCCTCACTTTGCGCGCACGAGGTCGATGTGCGCTTGGCCAGGCTTATTCGCCGTCGGCATATAAGTCCAGTCCTCGGTGTGATGATCGGCATCGATGATAGTGAATTGACATTCTCTTCTCGCGGGCCGATCAGCCGTCAGGGAGCCTGATTGATGGCGCGATTCCCGGCTGCTGACCTTGCAGCGCCCACCGCAATTCGAAGATTGCTTCAACCAGAGGCTTGTTCTCGAGCCGATGCCCCTCTGGGATTCGGTCAGGAGCAGCGTCAACGTCAGGCATCAGCGTCCACGCGATTAGCTTACCCCAAATGCGCGGGAGCGGACGCCACCGCCCGCTCCCGCGCCAGACGCCCCTTACTTTACCGCCTCAGAAGGAAAACCTCCCGGCGATCTGCATGTCACGGTTTCCGCTCTTGCCGGTAATTTTACCGAATGCCGACGAGGTCGGGCTGGTGTTGGGTCCGTTCCAGTTGGGGTGGTTGAGAACGTCGTATTGCTCCCAACGCAACTGGAACCTCACCCTGTCACGAATTACGAAATCCTTGAAGATCGCCGAGTTGAAATTCCAACTGCCGGGGCCGTAGTAGGCGTCGCGCACTAACTGCGTGTTGAACGTCCCATTGGCCGGAGGACTCCATACCGGCCCGCCGGAGGCGGTCTTGGGCTGGAAATAGTAATTGCTGTCGGTGGAGGCGTTGCTGCCTTGCGAGTATTGGTCGGTGATCTGAATCGGCGCGTTTTGCACCCAGTACTGGGTCACGCCGGTGGAGTTGACACCCGCATAATCGGTGGTGGTGCCGATGGCGAATGGAGTTCCGCTCTGGTAGACGAAAACGCCGCTGAGCGTCCACCCGCCCACCGTCGAGGCCAGGAACTTATTGCCCTGCTTGAAGAAGGGCAAGGCGTAAACCGAGGTGGCCTGCCATACGTGCCGGCGGTCGAAGGTGGACGGTCCCCACATAAAGGAGTTGTCGTAAGCGTTCGGCTGGAAAGTCTGGTAACTCGTGCCGTTGTCCAGGGACTTGCCGTAGGTGTAGGCCAGGGTGAAACTAAGACCCTTGCTGAAACGGCGGGTGGCCTGGAATTGCGCGCTGTGGTACATGGAGGTGCCGAGATTGGCATTTTGCAGAATCGTGCTATACCCCTTGAATGGCACCAGCGAATTCGGGCTCACGCCGCCCGGGCATACGCCCTGCGGACACGTACCGATCGGTAGCTGATTGATGTTCTGTTCATAGGGCAGGTTGACGCCCTTGCGGCCAACATACCCCACCGAAACCATGGTCCCAAACCCAATCTCCCGCTGGAACGTGGCGTTCCATTGCAGCGAATTGGGCGCAGGGTTGTACTTCTGATAGCTGAGAATGTACAAGGGAAACAACGTGGCCGTGGTGCCGCCGGGGTTGTCCACGTTTCCGTTGGCGACCGACGCCTGCTGCTGGATGGGAGAGTTTCCACCCGGGAACAGGCCGTCGCTCACACCCGTATGGTCGTAGAACCGGCCGAACCCGCCGCGGAAAACACTCTTGCTGTTGAGCGCGTAGGCAATACCGAAGCGCGGAGAGAAGTCTCTATAGTGCGGGTTCGTGTAGGTGTTTGACTTGCCGTTAAAGAGGAAGTTGTAGATCCCGGCGACCTCCGCTGCGGGGCGATTCCCCGCCGCTTTGGGCCAGCCCGTGCCCGGAATGACCATCCCGTTATAGATCTGGGGGAGCGTCGGGCTGCCGCTCAAATTGCCGGTGGCGGGGTTGATGGTAACGGCATTGGCCGGATTGTACACCGATGGGTCGAAGTACGCGATGTTGCCCCACAAACTCGAGTAGGGCGAGGTGGCGCTCCAGCGCAGACCGATGTCGAGGCGCAGTCTGGCCGTTACCTTCCAGGAATCCTGGCCCCAGATCTCGTTATCGTGGTTGCGATACGGAGTGAAGGAGCGTGGACCTACTTCGGCGTAGGTCGCGAACTTGCCGATGGCCGCGTTGGCAAAAGCCAGGCCGGTGCCGCCCGGAGTCGAGTCGGAAAAGGAGAACTGCCCCGCCTGATTGTTGGTGCCCCCCGGCGTACTGCCGATCACGATCTGATCGTCGTCGTTCTCACCCGATTCTTCGAAATAGTAACCGAACTTCAAAGTGTGCTGGCGCCAGATGTGGGTCACGTTGTCCGAAAACTGCTCGATCGGACCGGCGGAATGGGACGGGTAAGGCGAGCCGTTCAAGGCAAGGAACGGGGAATTCGGCCAGGTGGTGCTGGGTATCTTGTCCGGAATGTCCTTTCCGTTGGGGAACAGGTAAGGATAGTTGAATCCATAGGCGCTCCTGGCGTATGGACCCTCCGGACCCACCCACAGCCCGGTCGTGACGTGATCCGCGCTGCCGGCCAGCAGCGCCTCGTTCACCCAGCTCGGCGAGATCGTGTAAACGTAATTCAGCGAAGCCCGCTTGTTGGGATTATTCTGAATCGTGTTGGCATAAGTCGACGAGATTCCGATGTTATTGTTGACGAATAACTGCCCGCGGAAACGAAGCTGCATTTTTTCGTTGATGTTCCAGTCGAACCCGGGCGAGTGCTTGTTCTGGTGGGTATAGACGCTGGGATAGTCGTAATACCAGTTCTGATTGCTGGAGTTGAGGAAGCCGGGGGTCGGTTGTGGAATGGCGTTGATGATCGCCATGCCATTCGGGCTTAGGTTGGCGGCCGGGATAATGTTGCCCGGGTACGGATTGCCATTGCCGTCTTTGAGAATTTCGGCCTTGTTGTAGAAGATGTTGTTGGGCGCCAGGAGTTCGCTGAAATTGCCCTGGCGCATGAGAGCGGTGGGCACGACGGCCAGGTTTAACGAATCCGTGAGCTGCCTGACGAATTCCTCGCCCCAGGTGAAGAAGATCCGGTTCTTCTTGGTGTTGAAGATCCTGGGGATGTAGACCGGACCGCTGAGATAAAAGCCGAACTGATTGTAATGGAAGGGGGACGGCACCGTGTAGCCCGTCTGGTTGCGGCTCCAGGTGTCCGCTTCGAGGATCGGGTTGCGGAAGTACTCGTAAGCCGCGCCGTGGAATACGTTGGTGCCGCTCTTGGTCACCACGCGAATCTCACCACCGGATTGGCGTCCGTATTCGGCGCTGTAGTTGGAGGTCAGAACCTGCACCTCTTCGGTGGCGTCCAGATCGGCGGCTCCGATGCTGCGGCTGCTGTTGGCGCGGGTACGGATGCCCACGGCGCCATCGAAATAGATAATATTGTTTTCGTTGCGGCTGCCGTTAATATTGAAGGAGCCGGTTGAATAGCTGAAACTATTCGTCGCCAGGGTGCCGCCGATGACTCCCGGCATCAAGCCGGCCAGGAAGATCGGGTTGCGTCCGTTCAATTCACTCAACTCGACCGTCGCATGTTCGACCAGCAGGCCAAGCGTGGCGCTTTCCGATTGAACGGCTGTGGTCTGCGCCACGACGTCAATCGCCTGGCTGGCCAATCCGACAGTCAGGACCACATCCACCGACACGGGAATACTGGGGTCGAGTTTCTTATGCAGCACTTCAAAGGTCTGAAACCCGGGGTGCTCCACCTTCACCGTATAGAAGCCGGGCGGCAGGGCGCTGACCACATAATATCCTTCGTTGTTGGTGGTCGCCGTTCGCTCGAACTCCACAGCTTCGTTCTTGATCACCACCTTGACGCCGGGCACCACGGCGCTCGAGGAGTCTCTCACAAAGCCCGAAATCGCGGCCACGTCGGATTGAGCAAAGGCGCCGAACGGCGCCAGGAGAATCAGCGACAGCGCGCCGATTCCCAGGACTTTCCACGTATTCATCGTTGCCCCCTAAGCGAAAGCGCTGACCTGCCAGCATGTAATGAAAATCACACTGAACTTAAAAGCCGCCAATGATTATACGGCGGGGGCCCAAAACGTGTCAATGACAAATGCAACTTGCGCACTGCTGGCCTGCGCACTGCATTGGAGCGACGTCGTTATCGGGAAGTTCTCATGTGAATACTGCATGGTGCACATGTCCGTACGCTGTGCCGCCGGAGACGTCGAGAAAGTCGAATTCCACTGCCTTGCCGTCTGGCGACAACCTGCCTGCCATCCGAGGCCGGTTCTTCCCGCTGTCGCAATAATGCGTAAGGATCAGGCGATCGCCATCGATGTAGAGCATCGTGATTGGATCGTCGTCACCACGGGTCGGGTCATCGGATCTCCCTTCCGGCACCATCTCGTGCATGAGCGCGGCGCCGCCGGAAGTGACGCGCAACGACCGCGCACCGGGGCGTGCATTCCGGGCTGCGGCCCCATCGCTGCCTGGCCTTTCCAGTTTCCCGCGAGAGTTCTCATTCGAGCAAACGCCAGTTCAGCGGACGCCTGTTGCGCGTCGGGCTTTTGGCCATCCGGCTTGTGCGTCTCCGATTACGGCAAACCGATCGTTGAGACGCACGGCATCAGGCGCATCGCCCGACACCTCGCTACAGCTTGCGCTTGAAAAACGCCACCGCCGCCGCGTACGCCTCGCGCCACGTTCGGCCGAGCAGAAAGTCGTGGATCTCGTCCGGGAAGATCAGCTCCTCCACATCCACCTTCTGCCGGCGCAGCGCGTACGCCAGCCGCACGGTCTGGTTGAACTGCACGTCGCGGTCGTCGTCCCCTTGGATCAGCAGCACCGGCGAGCGCCAGCCCTGCACGAAATTCAGCGGCGACGATTCGAACGCGATCTTGTAGTCCGGCTCGGTGGGCGGAATACTCAGCTCCGTGGCCCAGTTGTGCACGCCGTGGAAATCGACCCCGGCCTTGAACAGGTCCGACGCGCGCGCCAGCGCCATCGCAGTCAGATAGCCGCCGTAAGAGCCGCCCCACACGCCGATTCGCGCGCGGTCCACATCCGGCCGTGCACCCAGCCACACCGCGGCGCCGCGAACGTCGTTGTAGTCGCTGCCCCCCGACGCGCCGTACTGTGGGGCCTCTCGGAAATCCAGCCCGTACCCGATCCCGCTGCGGAAATTCACCGACAGCACCACGTACCCGCTCGCTGCCAAATATTGGTTGAGCGCGTAAGCGTTGGCGTAGTAGTACATGTAGTGCCACCCGGTCAGCATCTGCCTCCGCGGCCCGCCGTGCAGGAATACGATGGCGGGCGATCGCGCCGCCGCGCGGCCCGGTGAAAGGAACAACTGCCCGTGGATCTGTAGCCCGTCGGCGGCGGGGAAGATCACCTGCTGCGGCGTCGCCATCTGCTGCGCGGGGAAATCGCCCGCGGATTCCAAGTCGCGGATCTCGGAGCCGATCCGGATGGCGGCGCGCAAAGGGTGCTGCGCGTCGGAGCGCAGGAAAGCCACCGCGTTGCCGTCGGTGGTCGGCGCGGGCGCCACCTCGATGCCCGTGCCCGTGGTCAGTGCGGCGGGCGTGCCCCCGGCGGCGGAGACTCGCCACAGGTGGCGGCGGTCGATATCGCCTTGGTTGGACGAGAACACCACTTCACCGCGGCTGCGCGCCGGCGCGGCGTCCTCCACTTCGAACTCTCCGGGCGTCAGCAGCGTGGCGCGCCCGCCTTCCGCCGCGATCGAATAGAGATGCGTCCAGCCGTCGGCTTCCCACGGAAAAACGATGCGCTTGCCATCGGCCCACAGCAACTGGTTCGCGCCGCTCACTTCGCGGAACACGCTGCCCCGCCCTTCCGCGGCGCGCCAGATTTCCCTGCCTGCTCCGGTCTCGACGCTGGCCATGCGGATCGACCACGGCTCCCTCGCTCTGCGGGCTTCTCTCACCGGACGCAGGCCGCTCGATGGAATCCGGATGAAGGCGACACTGCGGCCGTCCGGCGACCACGCGGGCGCGCCGTCGAAATCCGTGGAGGGATCCAGATAGCGCAGCGTTCCCGCGCTGACCTGGTACACGCCGATGAGGCTGTGGTCGCCTCGATTGGTGGTGAATGCGATGCGGTCCCCATCGGGGGACCACTCCGGTCCTTCGCACGTGCCGCGGGCATCGAAGGCCTGTGCGGCGGGCGTCTTGCCATCGGTCGATGCCCACCAGATCTGGCCCGCGCGAAGGAAGGCGATCCGGTCGCCGCGCGGCGATACCACGGGCCCGGAGCCCGCCGCGATCCTGCGCGGCGCCGAGCCATCCAGGCCGACCATCCAGATGTCTTCGGACACGCCGCGCGGATCGGACGCGGGGTTCGCGGTGCCGCCGCGAGTGTAGACGATGGCGGAGGCGTCGGGAAGCCAGCCTGGGTGCTGCAGTTCCTGGCCGTCGTCTTCGGTGTAGTTGGTCACCTTCCGCGCTTCGTACCGTGGCGGCTCGGCAACCATGATGTTGCGCACGCCGCGCGTGTTGGAGAACCACGCCACCTTGGCGCCTGCGGGCGCGGCGGTCAGATCGCTGGGAAATGAAAACGCGAGGACCTGGTCCAGCGTGAACGAAGGCTGCTGGCCGCTCGCTTCGAGGGCCAGTGAGAGGGCCAGCGTGGCGAGAAGTCGCATGGCCCTACTGCACGGTTTCGATTTCGGTTTTCTGCCGCGGCGGATATGCGTACGGTGTCACCAGGCTTTCGCTGCCGTCCAGGCCGATGGCTTTCACCCCGAACTTGGCGTCGTCGATGGAAACGTCCTTCAGGGTGAGCTGCGTCGTTTTGCCCGCGTAGATTTCGCGCTCCCAATAAGGCGCCGTGGTGGAGCGCATCACCACGGCGTAACCCTTGATGCCGTCATCCGGACCCGCGGCGCGCCATTGCAGCGCGGCGTCGTAGCCGGAACCGCGCGAGATCATCGGCGTGGGCCGCCGCCCGGCGCCCGTGGCCGTTCCGGTGTTCGCGCCGGCTCTTCCCGCGCCCGGTTGCCGCAGGATCACCGGCGGCTTCGGGGCCATTGCCAGGCTGGCCGCAGCCGCGGCGTTGATCTTCGCCACCTTGGTCGTGTACGGCACCGACATGTTCTCCAGCAAGTCGGTGGCGTGGTGCTGGTTGGCGTAGATCTCGTTCGGGGTCGAAAGGCGCACCGCGGCGTAGCCCTCCATCTGGAACGGAGAATGATCGCCGCCCCGGCCCAGCCGATCTTGCATGAAGACCGTGTCCACTTTCATGGAGGGCATGTAGCGCTCGCCGATTTCCCGCACGTATCGCGACAGTTGCTGCGAGGGCGAATCCATCGATTCGTCGCTGTAGACGCTGACCGTGCTGTTGCCCGTGCGGCCGTTCCCCGCCACTTCGGTGCCGATGATGTCGTTGTTCAGCACCGCTTCGATCACCTGGTTCTCCTTGTGGGCCTTGGCGGCCAGCAAGGTGGCGCCGATCAGTCCCTGCTCTTCGCCGGCGAAAGCCACGAAGACCAGCGTCTTGTCGAATTCGTACTCGCTCATCACGCGCGCCAGTTCCATCACGGCGGCGGTGCCGCTGCCGTCGTCGCAAGCGCCGGGGGCGGGCAGTTCCGCGTTCTTCTCCTGCTGCTCCAGGCTGAGCGTGGGCGGCCCGTTCCCCGCTCCGGGAGCCGCGGCCGGGGCGTCCGTGCCCGGTCCAGCCGGAGCCCCGCCGGCGGGACGGTTGCCCAGGTTCAAGGAGTCGTAATGGCCGCTGACGAAGATCTGCGTCTCGGGCAACTTCTTCCCCGGCAGCACCGCGATCACGTTGTAGAGATCGACATCCTTGAAGATGCGCCCCTGCTTCTTGACGCGGTACTTGTCGAAGCGCACTTCGAGGCGCGGGCTGTAGCTCTTGAACTCGTTGAGAATCCACTGTCGGGCCGCCCCGATTCCGCGCGCGGGATCGTCCTGGTTGGACATGGTGTTGCGGGTGCCGAAGCTCACCAGCTTCTCCAGGATCGCCCGGATGCGGGCCTCCGAGACTTCGTCCACTATCTTCTGGACCTGCGGATTCAGCGTCTTTTCGTCGGCGGCAGTGAAACCGGCGGTCAGGCACAAACAGGCGGCGAAAGCGAGGCAACGTCGGGAGATCTGCATTAGGAAACAGAATATCCCAATTCGGGTCGCGAAATGGGACCGTTCGCGCATCGCGACCTTATAATAAGGAGCGGGTTGGTGCGGCGGCGCCAGTCGGGCGCCGCTCGCGCGGAGGGTGATCGTCCCCGCGGCCATCGCCGCCGGACAACTTGAGGTGCGCTGAAACGAGCATTTCGCCCCAGGTCGTCGGGCACGTCGTGAAGATCGCGTTGCCCGATGGCACCGCCGTGCCGGGAGAGGTGGCGGCCGTGCGGGATGATTCGCTGTCGGGGACGGCTCAGCCTTCGGCGCCACCGGCCGCTTTGAGGACGTGTGCCGTGCGGACAACGGTGCAGTACTCGGCGTCGAGATTTGCCAGGCTCATTGCGTGAACCTCTGCCGCTGTTCGAAACACTCCGCACCAATCCTTGCGCCCAAAAGTGAACGTGGCATCCTCCACAAGATAAGTGTCGAACCCGAGATTTCCGGCCATCCTCACGGTCGCTTCGACGGAATTGTTGGTGATGACACCGGTCACGATCAGGATGTTCTGATTGCTCTTGCGCAGCCTTGATTCCAGATCGGTGCCGATGAAAGCGCTATTCGTTCGCTTCGCAATGATTCGCTCGCCGGGTAGGGGCTGTGCTTCCGGTTTGAAATCGTGTCCCGGCTGGCCAGGGCGGTAGTGAGATGCAGGTTCCATCGAGTCGTGGCGGATGTGGTAGACGGGCCGGTTGCCGGTTCGCCATTCCCGTAACAGCGCCGCAATATTTCGCTCTGCGTCGGGATTGTTTCGTTGGCCCCAATCGGGATGATCGATTGCCTTTTGAAGGTCGATCACGAGCAGTGCGGCTTCGAGCGGCAGGGGCACCGGAAGGGAACGGCGCATTCTCCGAGGATATCGCGGAATGGCGGCCCGGCATTCGCACCTTCCGCGTCCGTCCATGAGAATCGGCGGTATGATTATGCGTGGATGAAGTCCGCAGTGCCCCTGAGCGTTTGCCTATGAGAGCCGCGATTCTGACTTCGCCGGGTGACATTGCGGGACGCCCGCTCGAAATCGGCGAGGCGCCTGAGCCGGAGGCCGAACCCGGACACGTGCTGCTGCGCGTGCGCGCCTGCGGCGTCTGCCGGACCGATCTCCATATCGTCGAGGGCGAGTTGCCGCGCCGCCGCGAGACGCTGATTCCCGGTCATCAGATCGTTGGCGAGGTGGTGGGCGGCGCTACGGCGGAGCTTCCCGTGGGCGCGCGCGTGGGCGTTTCGTGGATGGGCGGAACCGATGGAACCTGCCCGTACTGCCGGCGCGGGCTCGAGAACCTGTGCGACGCGCCCACGTTTACCGGGTACACCGTGAATGGCGGATACGCCGGGTATGCCTCCGCGCGCGCCGATTTCGTGTTCCCCCTGCCCCCGAAGCTCGACGATCTCGACGCCGCTCCGCTGTTGTGCGCCGGCATCATCGGATTCCGCAGCCTGCGGGTGGCGGGCGTCGAACCGGGCGACCGCGTGGGCCTGTTCGGCTTCGGCGCGTCGGCCCACCTTGCGATTGCGGTGCTGCACTCCTGGAACTGCGCGGTGTATGTCTCGACTCGCGGGGATTCGCACCGCCGCCTCGCGCAGTCCCTCGGAGCCGCGTGGGTGGGCGCCGAAAAGGACAAGCCGCCGGTGGAGCTCGACCGCGCCATCACCTTCGCGCCCTCGGGCGACGTGGTGGTCGCCGCGCTCGCCAGCTTGCGCAAGGGCGGCGTAGTGGCGATCAACGCAATCCACCTGGACCGCATGCCCGAGTTCGATTACGACCGGCTGCTGTGGGGCGAGCGCCAGCTTCGCAGCGTGGCCAACATGACCCGCGCCGATGCCCGCGATTTTCTGGACATCGCGGCCGCCATCGGCCTGAAGCCGAAGGTCACGGCGTTCCCGCTCGACCAGGCCAACGAGGCGCTCCTGGCGGTGAAGCGCGATGCCATCGACGGCGCCGCTGTCATCGTGCCCTGACTTGTGATAGGGTGAATCCGTGCAGGCGTCCGTTCAGGCTTTACCAGAGGTGCCGCCGGCCAGGCAGTCTCCGCTGGGCGCAGTGCGGAACATCGCGGTGGATTCGTACCGCGGACTCGTCATGCTGCTCATGATGGCGGAGGTGCTCCAGTTGTCCGCCGTCGCGCGAGCGTTCCCCGGAAATAAGTTCTGGTGGTTTCTGGCGTATCACCAGACGCACACCGACTGGGCCGGCTGTTCGCTTCACGACACCATCCAGCCGGGGTTCTCCTTCCTGGTGGGGGTCGCGCTACCTTATTCTATTGCTTCCCGGCTGGCGCGGGGCGGGGCGTTCAAGGGGATGTTCCTGCACGCGCTGTGGCGCTCCCTGCTGCTGGTGGCGCTGGGCATCTTCCTGCGGTCGATGGATCACACCCAGACGTACTTCACCTTTGAAGACACCCTCACGCAGATCGGGCTGGGATATCCGCTCCTGTTCCTGCTGGGCTTCCGGCCCGCGCGCTGGCAATGGGCGGCGCTGGCCGCGGTCCTGACCGGCTATTGGCTGGCGTGGGCGCTGTATCCCGCGCCGGGACCGGGATTCGATTACCAGGCGGTGGGAGTGCCCGCCAACTGGTCGCACCACTACACCGGATTCGCCGCGCACTGGAACAAGAACAGCAACCTGGGACAGGCGTTCGACGTGTGGTTCCTCAACCTGCTGCCGCACGCCCGTCCGTTTGTGGCGAACAGCGGCGGGTACCTGACGCTGAGCTTCATTCCCACGCTGGGCACCATGATCCTGGGGCTGGCCGCGGGCCGATGGCTGCGGGCGGAGGCGCCGCGGATTCCGCTGAAGCGCCTCGCGGCGGCCGGCGCGATCGGCATCGCCAGCGGGCTGCTGCTGCACTTCGCCGGCATCTGCCCCATCGTGAAGCGCATCTGGACGCCGAGCTGGACGCTGTTCAGCGGCGGCCTGTGCTTCCTGTTCCTGGCGGCGTTCTGCTGGATCATCGAGATGAAGGGCTACCGCAAGTGGGCCTTCCCGCTGGTGGTGATCGGGATGAACTCCATCGCGGCATACCTGATGGCCCACCTGTTCGAGCGGTTCATCGTTTCGTCGCTGCGCATCCACCTGGGCCGCCGCGTGTTTCAGGTGTTCGGGCTCGGACCCGAGCACCTGCTCATGGGCGGGGCGGTTTTGCTGACCTACTGGCTCATGCTCTTCTGGATGTACCGGCGGAAACTGTTCCTGAAGATATGATCGGGCAGACCTTCGGGCACTACCACATCGAGTCGCGCCTGGGCGCCGGCGGAATGGGGGAAGTCTATCTCGCGCGAGACACCCGTCTCGACCGGCTGGTCGCACTCAAGGTGCTTCCCGAGGCATTCGCCGCCGATGAGCAGCGCCTGAAGCGCTTCCTGCAAGAGGCCAAGGTCACTTCGTCCCTGAAGCATCCCAACATCGGCCACGTGTACGAGATCGGCGAGGTGAACGGCACTTACTACCTGGCGATCGAGTACGTGGAAGGGCCGACCTTGGGCGCGCGGCTCGCGGCCGGCCCGTTGCCCATCGGGGAACTCGTGGACCTGGCGGTGCAGGCCGCCGACGCGCCGGCGGAAGCGCACTCCATGGGCATCCTCCACCGCGACATCAAGCCCGAGGTGCTGGACTTCGGGCTGGCGCGGATCGATGCGAAGGCGGCGGCGGACGGCGCCTCGAGCGAAACGCGCACGCAGGCGCTCACCAATCCGGGAGTGGTGATGGGGACGCCGCGGTACATGAGCCCGGAGCAGGCGCTGCGCTCCGACCTGTTTTCGTTCGGCATGGTGCTCTACCAGATGGCCCCCGGAACGGCGCCGTTCCGGGGGCAACACCACGCCCGAAATCACCGACGCGATCCTGCACCAGGCGGCTGCCGCGCCGGTGCGGCTCAACCCCAAAATCCCGCCCGACCTGGAGCGCATCATTCTGCGCTCGCTGGAGAAGGACCCGGCGCTGCGCTACCAGACGGCTGCGGACCTGCGAGCCGATCTGCAACGCCTGAAGCGCGACTCGGAATCCGGGCAGCAGGCGGCCTCGGCTCCCCGGCCGCCGGCTGAAATCAACGTCCGGCCGTTTCTTTCGTCGCCCACCAACGAGTCGACCCCCGCCTTCTCTCCAGACGGCAAGACCATCGCGTTCTCCTGGACCGGCGAGGACGGTTCCAACCGGGACATCTACGTCAAGCTCCTCGATGCGGGCAATCCCCTGCGGCTGACCACCGACCCCGCGGCGGATTACTGCCCGGCGTGGTCTCCCGACGGCCGCTTCGTCGCCTTTCAGCGCTTCGCCGGAGACCGGATCCAAATCTTCACCGTCCCGGCGATCGGGGGTGCGGAACCTAAACTCGTGGATCAGGCGAAGGCTCTTGCGGGCTCTATCGTATTCTCCTGCAGTGTCGCCTGGCACCCCGGCGGAACGGCAGTGGCATTCAGCTTCTACGCTCCCGGCGAAGCCCAGGGCATCTTTCTCCGCGACCTGGATTCCGGCCAGCAGCGCCGCCTGACCACCGTGGCCGGCTTTCTCCAGGATACAAACCCGGCCTTTTCACCGGACGGCAAGACCCTGTCGTTCCTTCGCTTCAGAACCACGGCGACTTCCGCGCTCGGCCTGCTCTCGATGACCGACAATTCGATCCGCACGCTGCGGGGCGACGAAGGAATCGTGACCCAAGCGTGGATGCCGGACGGGAAGAGCCTGCTTCTGGCGATGGGCTTCAATTCGCCATTCTCAACACGACTCTACCGCCTGCCGCTGGATACCGGGAAGCCCGCCAGCATTGCCGCCGCGGTCGTCGGCGTACGTTCCCCGAGTCCTTCACCCGACGGCCCGCCGCGTGGTGTACTCGCAGAGCGTGTCGGACACCAACATCTGGCATCTCCCGCTGGAGACTCCCACGCGCGCCGGCAAGCAGGAAATGTGGATCGGGTCCACGCGGGCGGAGTTCGATCCCCGATACTCTCCCGACGGCCGGCACATCCTGTTCCTCTCCAACCGGACGGGACGCACGGAACTGTGGCTGGCCGACGCCGACGGCAAGAATCAACAGCAGCTCACCACCAACACCCCTGCCTACGGCTCGCCCGAATGGTCCCCGGACGGGACCCGAATTGCGTTCGACAGCCGCGTGAAAGGGAACGCCGACATCTTCGTCATGAACGCGAGCGGCGGCGCCGCCCAACGGCTCACGGACGACCCGGCGGAGGACATCGTGCCTAACTGGTCGCACGACGGCCGCTGGATCTACTTCTGCTCCAACCGTTCCGGGAGCCAGCAGTTGTGGCGCATTCCGTCTTCGGGGGGCCAGTCCGAACAAGTGACCCAGAACGGCGGCTTTGACAGCCAGGAACCGGCCGACGGCAAGTATCTCTACTTCAGCAGGGGGCGCGACCTGCCGGGCCTGCTCCGCCGCGGTCCGGACGGCCGGGAGGAGATGCTGCTGCCGGACCTGCGCGGCCGTGCCTGGGTGGTGGGCACGGGCGGGATCTACTTCGGGGATCCCACCGATCAGCACCGGCAAATCCGCTATCTCGACCTGGCGACGAGGCGGGTCACGGCAGTCGCAGCGATCAACCGCTTGTTTTCGACGACCACGCGACTCATGGATCTCTCCCCGGACGGCCGCAACCTGGTGTGGGTGCAGGCCGACAGCAGCAACACCAACCTGATGCTGCTCGAAAACTTTCGCTGACGCGGCGGAGCTGTTACGGGGGCGCCAGCGCTGTTCGGGTCTTTTTCGGAAGCTTTTCGAAAACCAGGTCGTACGATTTCCGAAGCAGTCGCTTGATTTCGGCGGGCGGCAGCGCGTCTTCGCGCTCCAGCGCCACCCAGTAGTAGCGGGCCGAATACGGCGCGGGAATGATGCCCGGGAGCTCGGTGAGCCCGGCGAACTCCTCAAGCGTGCACTTGAACGAGAGACAAACCTTCGCCGGCACCAGAACGACGGCGGCATACATCTTGCCGCCAACTTTGAAGACCAAATCGTCCGGGTCCCACGGGCTGCTCTCGGTGGTATGGGGAAGCGAGAGACAGAAACGGCGAACCCATTCGGCGTTCACTTGGCGATCCTGATCATCACCACGCCGTGCGAGGGCACGTTGGCGGAGTACTCGTCGGCGATGCTGCCGAGCTCTTCATGTTTCCAGAGGTCGCGGACCTTGTGGGAGCCGGTCACTCCGATGTCGCTCCACTTAGCCGTGACCTTGGCATCGGCTGCGCCGCGGTTGAAGAGGCCGGCGGCGTAACCGCCATCGGCCAGGGGCTTGGCCCAGACTTCCAGGTCGCCGTCCTTGGCCACGCGGACACCCTGCTTGCCGAGCTTGTCCTGATCGACGGCGATTACATCGCGGTTGGTGAGGATCTCGAGGACGGACGGCTGCATGTCGCGGATATCGTTGCCGGAGAGCAGCGGCGCGGCGAGCAGGCACCACAGGCTCATGTGCGTGCGGTACTCGGTGTCGGTCATGCCGCCGTTGCCGATTTCGAGCATGTCGGGATCGTTCCAGTGGCCGGGGCCGGCGTATTTTTCGCGGCCGGGCTGGCGGTCGAAGCCGATGTTGTTCATGGACTGCCAGCGGTCGCTGATGTCGCCGGTGGTGCGCCAAAGGTTGCCGTCCACCTTCGCGCCCCACTCGCCGACGTCGAGCATGCCGTACTGGCAGAGGCTGTAGACGATGGGGCGGCCGGATTTCAGCAGCGCTTCGCCCATCTTGGCGTAGGCGGCGATCATGGTGGACTGCTGGGTGTCATAGACGCGCGCGGCGCTGCACCAATCGTACTTCAGGTAATCGATGCCCCACGCGGCCCAGGTTTTGGCGTCCTGGTCTTCGTGCTGGAAGCTGCCTTCGTAGCCGGCGCAGGTCTTGGGCCCCGGCGAGGAATAGATGCCGAGCTTCAGGCCCTTGCTGTGGACGTAGTCGGAGAGCGCCTTCATATTGGGGAACTTCGAATTGGTAGTGATGTTGCCCCTGGCGTCGCGCGTGCCTTCCCAGGTGTCGTCGATGTTCACGTAGAGGTAGCCGGCGGCTTTCATGCCGGACTTCACCATGGCGTCGGCGATCTCGCGCACCACCTGGTCGTTGACCTTGCCGCGGAACTTGTTCCAACTGTTCCAGCCCATGGGGGGCGTTTTGGCGAGGCCGTTGGAGCGCACGGCGGCGGGCTCGGGCAGGGAGATTTTGGGCGGCTTGGGCGGCAGGGGCGCGGGAGGGTCGGAGGAGGCGCGTGTCAATTCGTAGACTTGCCCCGGGCGGTTTCCCTGGGCGGGCGCGGTGAGCTTCAGCTTGCCGCCTTCGAGCACGGCGGTGTAATCGCGGCGCTGCACCTGGTTGTTGTTGGCGTCGCGCTCGGCGGTGAAGGCGACGTTGGCGCCATCGACTTTGCCCGCCACGATGCGGTCCTCGAACTGCGGCGCGAGGATGTAACCGGTGAGAGTGCCACCGGACGCGTTGAGCGCGACGACGATCTCGCGCGCTTCGTCATCGGAAGAGAATTTGGCCACCCAGCGGCCGGTGACCGACTGGGCGACGGCGGCGGAGCAAAGAAGAAAAACGAGCAGGAATGCCTGTGGCACGTGCTTTCTCATAAAGGTCAGACCTCCAGTTTCCATGGGGAACGGTAATTCGCTTTCAAGAACGGCTGGACTGCTTCCTGGGCCACGGTGAACGTCCGGCCGTTCCAATCGAGCGTGACGCCGTGGCGCAGCGCCAGGTTGGCCAGGATGCAGGTGACGCTGCTGCGCACGCAGGTTTCGATATCGGAGACAGGCTTCCGGCGCGAGCGGATGCACTCCAGGAAATTCCGCCAGTGGGGGACGTTCATGGCGGCGAGCGCCGGGTTCTTTTCGACCACAGGCTCGGCTTTCCTGGCGGTGGGGAAGACGACGCAACTGTTGCGGTTGACCACCAGGGTCGCCTCGGCGCCGTGGAACGCGGTGCCATAAGAATCGTCGAACATCGGGTAGGGGTTGGCGGTGCGGCTTTCATAGGACCCGACAAAGCCGGGATAGCGGCAGGTGGCGATCATGGTGTCGGGCGTCTCGGTGTTGTCGGCGACGTAGAGGCGTCCGCCCTGCGCGGAGATGGAAACGGGCATGGCTTCATCGAAGGCGAACTGGACGATATCGAGGAGGTGGACGCCCCAATCGGTCATGGCGCCGCCGGCATATTCCCAGAAGTAGCGGAAGGTAGACCAGCGGTCGCCCACGCCCCAGCGGTTGGCGTTGAAGGGACGCGCGGGGGCGGGTCCGAGCCACAGGTCCCAATCGAGGCCGGGGGGAGGATCGGAATCGGGCGGATTGCCGAAGCCCTCCTTTTTGGTGGCGCCGGCCTGGAACGCGCGGCAGAAGGCGATGTCGCCGAGGGCGCCGCTTTTGACGATGGCGCGCGCCTTCCGGAAGAAGCCGCCGGAACGCTGCATGGTGCCGCCCTGGACGACGCGGTTGTATTTGCGGGCGGCCTCGACCATTTTCGGGCCCTCGTCGACGTAGACGCAGGCGGCCTTTTCGACCCAGACGTCTTTGCCGGCCTTGCAGGCTTCAATGGCGATGTAGGCGTGCCAGTGGTCGGGGGTGGCGATGGAGACGGCGTCGACGGACTTGTCGGCCAGGATTTCGCGGAAATCGCGGACGGCCTTCACGCTGCCGAATCCCAGCTTTTTGGCCCGGGCCTGGGCGCGTTCGAGGGCGGCCTGATAGACATCGCAGACGGAGACGATCCGGAAGCCGGGGACCTTGGCGGAGTAGCCCATGTTTCCGGAGCCCATCCTTCCGATGCCGATGAACGCGATGTTGACCTTGTCGTTGGCGCCGCGAATGTTGCCGGTGAAGAGAGAGGAAGTGAGCGCGGCGGCTCCGGCACTCCTGAGGAAGCTGCGGCGACCGGTGAATTGTGGCTCCATCAGATCTGTTTTAGCAGGATTTCGAGCGGCGGGGCGGGAGGACGGCGGCAGGGAGGCGGGAGGCGCATCGGGAGACGAATCTGTCCAAACGTGGTGCAACAACTCGTGCACGGCTAAGCTCCCCTGTTTCCGTGGGTTGCGGGGAAAGGCCGAAAACGGGTGACGCATGTGGAGAGTTTTTGACAGGCGCGGCTCCCGGATTTCGGGGCGGAGAGACGAATCGGGCGGCGGGCGAAGAACGGGCGGTGGCGGCGGGATTTGTGATGCGATGGGCCGACTCATAAGGTCACTCTCAATTCCACGCTTACCACGGCGGCAAGCGGAGTTCGGGGGATGGGATCTTCAAGTTGGTGAAATGAGGGGAAATAAAAATGTGGAAAGTCGGTGACTGGAATCGGGAGGCTAACGGTCGAGTGCGGGACTACGGAGTTTGGGGTCCCAAATAACGGAGAGTTGGAACCCGCTTGTAGAGTAGCTGAAACGGGTCGAAACCCTCCGCGAATGCGTCCAAGGCATCTCGGAATGCCGCCTAAGGCCATGAAACAGTGAGGCGTACTATATCCCAGCGTTGTATGGAGGGGTTAGAAAAGAGCAAAAGTCTAGGGCCGGACAAGCAGCGTGCAGATCGCACTGCGCCTGCCCGCGCCGGATGTCGCCAAAGCCCGAGAGATCGCCGGCCGCAAGGGGATCGGTTACCAAACGCTTTTGAAGATGCTGGTGCACGAAGGCCTGCGGCGCGAAGCGCGGCGACCATAGCGCGTTGCAGTGCGGAATCCACGTCTAATTGCCCTCATTCGATGAGCAGGCGGACGTGGCGCTCCTGTGGGCTCTCGGGATTTCGCGGCGCCGAGCATCGACACGAATGTCGATCGGCAGACACGAGCAGAGGACGGTCCCTGCGGGAACGTCTCGGGCGCCAGAAACGTGGCTCGACGGCGCGAACAGGCGAGCTTCGCTCGCCGGGCGGGTTGACAACCCGCCGCAGGTTGACAACCACTGGTGTCCAAATTAGACACGTTCAGCCAGACTCCACGTGCCAAACAATGGACATAGGCCCCCGTTCCGGCTGATTGGA